>UQNW01000013.1 GCA_900542495.1 uncultured Roseburia sp. | reverse complement strand
GCGTTAAGAAAATGGAAGAGATCAACGGAAAGAAATTCGGCGATCTTAAGAATCCATTATTAGTATCTGTTCGTTCAGGTGCAAGAGCTTCTATGCCAGGTATGATGGATACTATCTTAAACCTTGGTTTAAATGACGAAGTAGTAGCAGCTATGATCGCTGGTAACCCAGATCCAGCATTCGAGCGTTTCGTTTACGATTCCTATAGACGTTTCATTCAGATGTTCTCTGACGTAGTTATGGAAGTTGGTAAGAAATATTTCGAACAGCTTATCGACAAGATGAAAGAAGAAAGAGGCGTTAAATTCGATATCGACCTCACAGCAGCAGACTTAAAAGAGTTAGCAGAGCAGTTCAAAGCTGAGTACAAGAACCAGTTAGGAACAGACTTCCCTTCAGATCCTGTAGAGCAGTTAAAACTTGCTATTGAGGCTGTATTCCGTTCTTGGGACAACCCACGTGCAAACGTTTACCGTCGTGACAACGATATCCCATATTCCTGGGGAACTGCTGTTAACGTAATGCCAATGGTATTCGGTAACTTAAATAACGAGTCTGGTACAGGTGTTGCATTTACACGTGATCCAGCTACAGGTGAGAACAAACTTATGGGTGAGTTCTTAATCAATGCACAGGGTGAAGACGTAGTTGCAGGTGTTCGTACTCCAATGCCAATCGCACAGATGGAGCAGGAATTCCCAGAAGCTTACGCTGAATTCTTAAAAGTATGTGAGACTCTTGAGAATCACTACCATGATATGCAGGATATGGAGTTCACTGTAGAGAACAAGAAACTTTACATGTTACAGTGCCGTAACGGTAAGAGAACAGCTCCAGCTGCATTAAAGATCGCTTGCGACCTTGTTGATGAAGGACATAAGACAGAGGAAGAAGCAGTATTAATGATCGATCCTCGTAACTTAGATACATTATTACATCCACAGTTTGATGCTGCTGCATTAAAAGCTGCAACTCCACTTGGAAAAGGTCTTGGAGCATCTCCAGGAGCTGCTTGTGGTAAAGTTGTATTTACAGCAGAAGATGCTGAGGAATGGAATGCAAGAGGAGAGAAAGTCGTATTAGTACGTCTTGAGACTTCTCCAGAAGATATCACTGGTATGAAAGCTTCCCAGGGTATCTTAACAGTACGTGGTGGTATGACATCTCACGCAGCCGTAGTTGCACGTGGTATGGGTACATGCTGTGTATCCGGATGTGGCGATATCGCTATGGACGAAGAAAATAAGAAATTCACATTAGCTGGAAAAGAGTTCCATGAAGGAGACTTCATTTCTATCGATGGTACAACAGGTAACATCTATGATGGAGCTATCAAGACAGTTGATGCTACAATCGCTGGTGAGTTCGGTCGTGTTATGGCATGGGCTGATAAATACAGAACATTAAAAGTTCGTACAAATGCAGATACTCCAGCAGATGCTAAGAAAGCTCGTGAGCTTGGTGCAGAGGGTATCGGTCTTTGCCGTACAGAGCATATGTTCTTCGAAGAAGACAGAATTGCTGCATTCCGTGAGATGATCTGTTCTGATACAGTAGAAGAGAGAGAAGCTGCTCTTGAGAAGATCCTTCCATATCAGCAGGGAGACTTCGAAGCACTTTATGAAGCACTGGAAGGTAACCCAGTTACAATCCGTTTCCTTGATCCACCTCTTCATGAGTTCGTTCCAACTGAAGAAGCAGATATTGAGAAACTTGCAAAATCTCAGGGTAAATCCGTTGAGACAATCAAGAACATCATCGCTTCTTTACATGAGTTCAACCCAATGATGGGACACAGAGGATGCCGTCTTGCAGTTACTTATCCAGAAATTGCTAAGATGCAGACAAAAGCTGTTATCCGTGCAGCTATCAACGTACAGAAGAATCATCCGGAATGGACAGTAAAACCAGAAATCATGATTCCACTTGTATGTGAAGTAAAAGAATTAAAATTCGTTAAGAACGTAGTTGTTGAGACAGCAGACGCTGAGATCGCAGCAGCAGGCGTTAACTTAGAGTACGAAGTTGGTACAATGATCGAGATCCCAAGAGCAGCTCTTACTGCTGATGAGATCGCTACAGAAGCTGATTTCTTCTGCTTCGGTACAAACGATTTAACACAGATGACATTTGGATTCTCCCGTGACGATGCTGGTAAGTTCTTAAATGCTTACTATGATACCAAGATTTTCGAGAACGATCCATTTGCAAAACTTGACCAGAACGGTGTTGGTAAATTAATGGAGACAGCTATTAAGCTTGGTAAACCAGTTAATCCAAAACTTCATGTTGGTATCTGTGGAGAGCACGGTGGAGATCCATCTTCCGTAGAATTCTGCCACAAGATTGGTTTAGATTATGTTTCCTGCTCACCATTCCGTGTACCAATCGCTCGTTTAGCAGCAGCTCAGGCAGCTATCAGCAATAAATAAGAGTACTCATTCTTTGGAGAAGGTTGTGTATAAAAAATAGGTTTGTAAGAGGCAGACTTATTGCGAAAACCCGATGATTATACTTAATCATCGGGTTTTCTGCATACTGAGAAAAAATGAATTAGAGAGGTTAATTAGGAATATGTTGAAACGGTGCAAAAAGTTTCTGGATCATTCTAAATATGGTGGAATTATATATATTCTTATCTGTATGGTGATTATCTGGATTGCATTATATGTGATTCAGGCATTTTTATCCTGTTTGTTTTATAAAAAGCTGACACCAGAAAATTATGAAGTTGGGTATGTCAGAAGTTATCGAACTGACAATCTGTCAGATGATGGAACCACGACAGATTCTAATAATTATAAAGTAGATGTAAGCTTTAAAGTGGATGGGAAGAAGTATCATGTCGATTTGGATATACCAGTTTCCCTTAAAACAAAAGTGAGGAATTCCGGTGTGGATGCAAAGTATGTCATTGGAGATATTTATTACAGAAAGTCAAATCCGAAAAAAGTGAAGATAGTAGGATTGCGTCGCCATGTGCTTCCCTTTACAGGAAATCAATACATATGTAAGGACAATTTGAATGATTTCTGTGAAGAAGTATGGAAAGCAATTCAAGACAGTGATTGGGAAACGCTTGCTTCGCTTTCCTATCTTGGACCGGAGGAAGAAGCAACAGCGAAGAATGTTGAAGAAAATTTAGCTTCGGATTTTGAATATTACAAAGAAAATAAGATTGATATAAAATCATTACAATACAAACAATTTGACAGCGATTGTACACGTTATGTGATGCTTTCAGATGAAAGTGGAAAAGGAAAAATTTACTATATTACAGTAAAAGATGGAACGTATAAATTAGATTTGCGATATCGGATGTAGCAGACAAACTATTTGAAATGAGGTATTCCTATGAAAAAAACTTTTCAGGTAGAACAACAGAAAAATCTTCTGGAAATGTTACAGGAAAAAAATGAATACATCAGTGCTCCGTGCAATGGAAATGGAACCTGCGGAAAATGCATCGTGCGGTACAAAAGTGGAGCAACAGAGCCGACAAGGCGGGACAGAGAAGTTTTTTCGGAAAAACAATTGGATGAGGGATACCGTCTTGCCTGTCAATCTTATCCAACTGGTATATATGAAGTTGAAATTCCTGAGCCGGAGGAAACGATAGAAGTTCTTTCAGAGTGGGAGAAGCTGCAGACAACGGACACAGAAGGACTTACAGAAGCTTACACGCAAACGCCGGCAGAAGCGAAATCAAGTGGTGGCATACAGGACAATGAAACAGTAGAAGGAACGGCAGAAAAAACAGAAAATGCAATTTATGGAATCTGCATCGACATCGGAACAACGACTCTGGCGGCACTGCTTGTGAATCTGGAAACAGAAGCAGACTGCCAGACTGCCGTATCCGTTAATCACCAGAGAACTTATGGAGCGGACGTGCTTTCCAGAATGGACGCTTCCAACAATGGAAAAAAATGGGAGATGCAGCGCTGTATCCGACAGGATCTTCAGAAACTGATCCGGGAGCTTCTTCAAAAAGAAAAGATAACGGAACAGCAGATACAAAGGATCGTGATCGCTGGAAACACAACGATGTGTCATCTGCTTCGCGGGTTTTCATGTGAGACGCTGGGTGTGGCGCCTTTTCTGCCAGTTGACCTTTCATGGATGGAAGGCAGTGCTGCAGATTTTCTTGGAATGAAAGAATTGGATATAAAAGTTGTGATTTTGCCTGGGATCTCAGCGTTTGTAGGGGCTGATATCATGGCTGGCATTGCAAAAATGAATATGCACAGATCCGAAGGATATCATTTGCTGCTTGATATTGGAACGAACGGAGAGATGGTGCTTGGAAACAGTAACCAGATGTATGTGACGTCCACATCAGCAGGACCGGCATTTGAGGGAGGAAATATCTCCTGCGGTATGGCGAGCGTTTCCGGCGCGATTTCACATATTTCCATGAATGAAGCCGGGGAAGTTCAGCTTGAGATGATAGGTCAGAAAAACATTGACCAGAAGAACGGTATTTGGAGAAATCATAATCTGGAAAACAACAGCAAAATGCAGCCAATTGGAATCTGTGGAACCGGAATGGTAGATCTGGCTTATGAACTTCGGAAACATGGAATAATCGATGAAAATGGAACTTTTTCGGACGCATATTTTGATACGGGTTATGAGATCACAGAAAAGGTAAAATTTACACAGAAAGATATGCGTGAACTTCAGATGGCGAAGGCAGCAATCCGCGCCGGTCTTGATATTCTGATAAAAGAGGCGAAGATCACCTATAAAGACGTGGAGCATTGTTATCTGGCAGGTGGATTTGGAACAAAAATTGATATCAGAAAAGCAGCAGGCATTGGTCTTATCCCGGAAGAATTAGCAAACAAAACAACAGCAGTTGGAAACACAGTGCTTGCCGGAACAAAAGAGGTACTTGCCGGGAAAATTACAAGAGAAGAAATGGACAAAATACAGCGAATGACAACTGTAGTAAATCTTGCAGAATATAAAAATTTTGAAGAATTATACCTTTCCTATATGAGTTTTTAATGTTGGTGTTTAGATCGTGCTTTTTAAATGAAAAGGCTTACAAAATTGGAGTCTCTTCATATTGAAAAGAAAAAATAAGTCTGTTATCATATAAATATATGTTTGGAACGGAAGATAAAATGAATTTGGCAGGTGGCTGAAGCCACTACAAATGGAGAAGGACTGGCACAAGGGCATATGACAGGAAAAAATACAATATTAATTGTGGATGATGCAAGACATAACAGGACTGCATTGCGGGACATTTTAAATGACAATTATATCGTGCTTGAAGCAGAAAATGGACAGACTGCATTAGCAGTTTTAGAGGAGAAGTATCAGGCGGTAACCGTGATCATTCTTGACCTGATCATGCCGGACATGAGCGGACTGGAACTCTTAGAAATTTTTCACAAGGATGCAAGATATCAGAATATACCTGTGATTGCAATGTTGAGAGAAATCAATGATGAGATCGAGTGCAAATGTCTGGAATATGGTGCATGGGATTTTATGCGGAAACCATATGATCCAACAATCGTTCGTTTTCGTGTAAAAAACGTGATCGACTGCAGTCAGGCAAGAGTGGATGATGAATTGAAGTACCGTGCGGAGCATGATGTGCTCACAGGCATTTATAATAAATCAAAATTCTTTTATAACACGCGGAATATGCTAAATATTTTCGGTACGGAGAATTTTGCTTTTATAAGAATTGATATTGAAAAATTCCAGCTGATCAATTCCTTTTTTGGTATGGATGAGGGCGATAATCTATTAAAATATATGGCACATCATCTGCAGGAAGCGTCAGAAGGATTCCGGTATGCCGCCTATGGAAGAATCGAGGCAGATATTTTTGCGATATGCTTTTCTTATCAGGATGAAAAAGAGATCACAGACTTTGTGAAGAACTTCACAAACCAGTTGGAAAAATATCCGCTGGAATTTGATATTACGCCGTTTTTTGGAATTTATCTGGTTCAAAACCGGAAGCTTTCCATGAATGAGATGTACGATAAGGCAAATCTTGCCTCTAAGAACTGCAAGGGAAATTACATTCAGAATTATTTCTTTTATACAAAAGAGATGAGCGAAGATATCATTCGGGAACAGCGTGTGATCAACAATATGAAAAATGCGCTGAAAAACGAGGAATTTGTGCTGTATTTGCAGCCTAAGTATGAACTTCAGAAAAATTCTATTGCCGGAGCGGAAGTCTTAGTGCGCTGGATCACCTCCGAGGGGAAGATGATCTCTCCGGGAGAATTTATACCGGTATTTGAACGGAATGGATTTATCTTAAAGCTGGATCAGTATGTTTGGGAGAAAACCTGTAAACTGCTTGCAAAATGGAGAGACGAGGGAAGAAAAATATTCCCGGTTTCGGTCAATATATCCAGAGTAAGCCTTTACAATCCAAGAATCGTGGAAGTGATCAGTGGTCTGACTGAGAAATACCATATTCCACCGGAATGGCTTCAGTTAGAATTGACAGAAAGTGCCTATACTGCAAACCCAAAGGCAATCAAAGAGATGATGGAGCAGCTTCAGAAAAAGGGATTTTCCATTTTGATGGACGACTTTGGAAGCGGTTACTCGTCTTTGAACGTGTTAAAGGACATTGCAGTGGATGTTTTAAAAATTGATATGAAGTTTCTGGACGGTTCGGCGGATGACGGCAGGAGCGAGAATATTCTGGCATCGGTTGTCCGTATGGCAAAATGGCTGAATATGCCGGTTGTAGCGGAAGGTGCAGAACGGAAGGAACAGGTTTCATTTTTGCGGAGCATTGGATGTGAATATGTGCAGGGATTCTATTTTGCAAAACCAATGCCGGTAGAAGAATACGAGAAACTGCTCTATGAACAGCCGTATTTTGAAGATGATGAGACGAGGAAAAAATCGGATGACACGAATGTAATCTGGACTGCAAACATGCAGATGGAAATGATTTTTTCCAATATGCTGCAGGCTGCGGCTATTTATGAATACCGCAATGGAAATCTTGAAGTGGTGCGTGTGAATGACGCTTATTTTGATCTGTTTGGATATCATGATACAGATTATGTGATGAAGGAGATTGAACAATCCATTGCAGAGGAGGATCGGGCGGGATTTCTCGACACTTTTTCGCGGGTGGTTGAAAATGGAAAAGCTGCGGAGTGCGAAGTGAAACGAAACTTAGATTCCGGAAGAGAAATCTGGATCAAACTCCGGCTGAAATATATTAATAAGGTTGGCGACAGACATATTATTTTTGGCTGTATTGATGATATTACAAGCCAGAAGGAAATGGATGACGAGTTGACGAAGTACAGACTTGCCTTACAGGAAGAGGATGCAAATGATAAAACGATGCTTGTAGTAGATGATATGGAAATTAACAGGGCATCTTTGGAGAGCATTTTCGAGAAAGACTATCAGATCGTGCAGGCAGGCGACGGCGAGGAAGCGCTTCGGATATTAGAGGAAAAAGATTACAAAGTTGATATGATCCTGCTAGACCTGATGATGCCTGGCATGAACGGGCAGACTTTTATGCAGATCCGAGAGAAGAATCCAAAACTCTTGAATATTCCGGTTGTGATCATCACAGCGGATGATACGACGGAGCAGCAGGTACAGACGATGGAAATGGGTGCCAGCGATTATATCGTAAAACCATTTATTCCGGAAATCGTCACAAGACGTGTGCAGAATGTTTTAGATTCTACAAGACGAAAAAAAGAAGTTTTGCAGGAGCATCAGAAATAATGGAAAGTGTCAACGGACTGCGTATATTTTATGCGGATATTACAGCGCTGCGTGAGGAGTTAGAACATCCTCGGATGTGGAAGCTTTTGTGCAGCAGCAGGCAGAAAAAGATCACGCAGTGTAAGAATGAGGATGACAGGCTGCGGGCATTCGGTGCGGGTCTTTTATTAGAATATGGATTAAGAATGTATGGATACACTCAGGTTCCGGATGTCGGGGAAAAAGAGAATCTATATGAGCAGGTCACATTTTCATATGGAGAGAACGGAAAACCATTGCTTGTGGATGCGAAAGGGCAGAATGGTAAAGTGCACTTTAATCTCAGTCATTCCGGCAGGTATGTGGCAGCCGCATTTGATGAAAAGCCTGTCGGGGTAGATGTCGAATGTCTGCGCGAGGGAAAGCAGAAGGTCGCAAGGCGCTTTTTTTCCGAAGAAGAAAAACGGTATTTAGAACAATGCTGGAGTGATTCTGCATTTACAGGCATCTGGACGAGAAAAGAAGCCTACATTAAGGCGGTCGGAACCGGGATTGTGATGCCGCTTCCTTCTTTTTCCACTATGGAGGAGTGGGTGGAGGACTATGCCCTAAAAACATGGGAGATAAAGCCGGATGTCTGGCTGTCGGTGTGCCGTAAGGGGGAGCAGATTGAGTGTATCCCTGAGGAAATACCGCTTTGAAAGCTTGAATTTCAAGAAAAAAATATGCTATATTAATGAGCAGGGACAACGCCGCACATGAGGTGGCGACAACGCATTTGAGTTGTCGGAGAAAGCGGCGAAGTCAGAGGAAATGGAGGATAGATTCATGTATGACGAGTTGACCGAACAGGATATTAAGAAAATGGAAGAAGAGATAGAATATCGGAAACTGGTTGTCAGAAAAAATGCATTAGAAGCAGTAAAAGAGGCGCGTGCACATGGGGATCTCAGTGAAAACTTCGAGTATCACGCTGCAAAAAAAGATAAAAACCAAAACGAAAGCCGTATCCGCTATCTGGAGAAAATGATCAAGACGGCGAAGATCATCTCTACGGATTCCGCAGACGATGAAGTTGGAATGAACAATACCGTTACGGTTTATTTTGAAGAGGATGACGAGGAAGAAACTTATAAGATTGTCACAACCATTCGTGGCAATTCTTTAAAAAATCTGATCAGTAACGAGTCACCGCTTGGCAAGGCATTATTAGGACACAAAGTTGGAGACCGCTGCGAGGTAAAAGTAAACGATAATTATTCCTATTTTGTTGAGATACGCAAGATTGAGAATACGATAGACGACGGAAGTGATAAGCTGAGAAGCTTTTAAAGAATGAGTGCATTTCGGTGAGCGACGAATGTTGCTCATGAAGTAGAGTTTCATGATAGAATGAGTACAAGCGAGAGGAACAAAAAATGAGATTAACAGAATTATTAAACAAAGACGAAGTAACAATTTCCTGCGAACTTTTCCCACCGAAACAGGGCGCGCAGTTAGAAAACTATAAGAACATTGTAAAAGATATGGCAGCGTTGAAGCCGGCATATATGAGCGTTACTTACGGTGCAACCGGAGGAACATCCGATTATACGGTAAAGCTTGCAGAGGAAGTGCGCAACAACAATACCCCGGCATTAGCACATCTGACCTGTGCATCCTCCACAAAGGAAAAAGTTTCTTCTGTCATTGAAGAGTTAAAGGCAGCCCATATCGAAAATATTCTTGCGCTGCGTGGGGATATTCCTGCAAACGCAGATTTTCCACTGCCTGATCAGTACAAGCATGCAAGTGAACTGATCGCAGACATCAAAGCACAGGGCGATTTCTGTATCGGCGGTGCATGTTATCCGGAAGGACACCCGGAAGCAGCTACTATTTTTGAGGATCTGGATCATTTGAAAGAAAAAGTAGATGCCGGATGCGAATTTCTGACAACGCAGATGTTTTTTGATAACAATATTTTATACAATTTCATGTATAAGGCATTGAAAAAAGGGATTGATGTTCCGATTGTAGCAGGTATTATGCCAGTAACCAATGCAAGCCAGATCAAACGTATCACATCTTTATCCGGTAATATGGTACCACCTAGATTTCTTGCAATCGTGGACCGTTTCGGGGATAACCCGGCTGCAATGCGTCAGGCTGGAATCGCATATGCAACAGAGCAGATCATTGACCTGATTGCAAACGGTGTGAACCATGTGCACATTTATACGATGAACAAACCGGATGTTGCCGGAGAAATTTTAGAAAACCTTTCTCATATCTACGTGAGATAGATTTACATAACAGAATAGAAAAGAGAGTATTGAAACCTCCTGAACAGGCTGGGATTTTTCCCGGACTGCTCAGGAGGTTTTTTCTTTGTAATACAATTTTATTGCTCTGTCATAGGAGATTGCTTTGTACTACATCTGTAAAATAAAAAACCTGGCATTGATGTGACCACGGTGTGACCGTGCATTCATATAATAACACAAGGGTTCATAAAATAATTCTATGGATAAGCGGAGGAGATGGAGCGTGAAGAAAAAATATATGCTTATGGCGATCGCGGCAGTGCTGCTTCTTGCAACGATGGCCGGAGGAACACTGGCAGCCTTAAATACCAAGAGTGAAAAAGCAATTGCAAATATTTCGATTAAAAGTGTCGGAGTTACGGTGATCAAAGATGAACCGGCTGCACTGGCAGACGGCAGCAAAAAAGAGCCGGTAACGATCGTTCCGGGAGATGACATCGAAATGCAGCGTGCAGTAAAAAACAATATCCCGGATGGCTATGATGTGTATGTGAAAGTAGTGATTTACCATTCATGGGATAAAAAAGACGGAAATCCTGTGGAAGCGGAGAAGGCAGACAGTATCTATGTACATAACAGTGACTGGCTTGTCCAATATGCAGATGAGGAACAAATGATTTTGTATTATACGAAGCCGCTGGCACCAGATCAGACGACATCGAATTTTATGGATGGAATTGAGTTTGATAAAGAAATGGGAAATGAATTTGCGGATGCAACTTATACATTAGAGTACGAAGTTACAGCAGTTCAGGCAAATAACGCAGAAGATGCAATAGCAGCAGAGCTTGGTGTATTTCCAACGTTTGATGAAAAAGGGAACATTCTGTCTGTTTCAGAAACAAGATAACGGTTGAAGGAGATTGGAGTATATGAAAATAAAAAACATCGCAACCGGACTGTTGCTGGTTCTGATCTGTGGAGTATCGTCAGTGGTCAGTGCGGCGGAAGTTCAGACTGTGCAGCTGACGAAGGATAATCAGCTTGTATATGCAAAAGACAATGCAGAGCTTGTAAAAGCATTCGAAGGAATGGCACCCGGAGACAGCCGGACTGCTGTGATCAAAATTGAAAACAACAATGCACATAAGGCTTCTTTTTTCCTGTCGCAGAAAACAACAGATGCATTGGAGGAGGCAGGAAAATCTTCCGGCGGCGCTTATGAATTTCGGGTTGAGATTGGTGATGACACCAACAAGACATTGTTGTTAGATGCGAGTGCCGGGGGATATGCAGGGAATGTGGCAAGTATAGAGGGACTGGCGGAAATCACCGAATTGAATGAGTACCGTTATGTGACAGAACTTGCTTGTGGGCAGTCGACGAATGTTTATGTGACACTGACACTTGACGGGGAAGGAATGGACAGCGCAAATGGAATCGACTATTCGAAGGCAACCGGCGCCATGCAGTTTGAATTTCGCGCTTATTATGCAGATGACAGGGCACCGGTTGTTGTTACTAATTATGCGACGGAGCAGGGAAAAGATACGGTTCTCACGAAAGTTGTAAATAAAGTGATTCCAAAAACAATCACAGAACAGCTCGTTCCGCTGGCACATGCTGTCAAAACAGGAGATACGCTCACCGTAACAATATTTACAGGCGTTCTGATCGCTGGCGTAGTGGTTGTCGGGATTGCAATGAAAAAAAGAAAGGTGGAACACAGGTCATGAAAAAAATGAAACAGATGATTACCGGGTTTCTTACCATTTTTTTATTCATGGCAATGATTCTTCCGGTAACAACAGTCAAGGCTTCTGCTGAGAAAACAGCAGAGAAAAAATGCTATACGGTAACGTTTCGTGCTGGAAATGCTGCGGTCTTTGATCTGGATAAAATCAATCTTCCGCAGGGAACGGAAGTGACAGAAAACTATATAAAAATAAAAGTGGCAAAAGGAGATAAAGTTACATCTGTAGTGCAAAATTGGGAAACAGATGCAAAGCTTACGGCATGGTTTTCTAACTGTCTGAAATATGAAAAAGAAGCAGTTTACCGGTTAAAGAATTTTTCGAATGTTGCTGATAATGTCATTTCGAAAAACACGGAATATGTTTTGGACTATGAACGTCTGATCGATCCGGTTTCCTACACGGTAAGCTTTATAGACCGGGAATCTAAGGAGCAGATTGCAGCGCCGAAGATTGTTTATGGAAATGCGGAGGAAACAATCACAGTGCTGCCGGTGGAGGTGGCAGATTATACACCGACAGAAAGCAGTAAAACCTTAAAACTCGAAAAAGGAAAAGAGAATACGGCAACGTTTGAATACAACTACACAGGGCATGTGGATACGATCACAAGTACTGTGACAAAGGTAATTCCGGGAACAACGCGGACGGAAACGGTTGTAAATAAGATTGAGGAGACGGTCATTGTTCCGGGAAATGCAGCAGGAAACCGCGTGGAAGCAGATGTGAATGTGGTGGAGGAGGCAGGAAATAATCCGGCAGAACAGACAGACGACAATGAAAATATTGATATTGACGACGAACAGACGCCGTTAGCAGACGGGGAAAACGATACGGTTGAGATTGAGGAGAGTGAGACGCCGTTAGCAAATGTGCCGGATACAGAACAAACGTCTTCTGCCGAAGTTGAAAAAGAGGATGCAGCGCTTGCCGCACAGGAACTTCAAACAGAATCGGTATCTGCCGCAGTTCCGGTTATCGGTGTGATTGTCGCAGTTTTAGTAATCGGTGGAATTGTATTTCTTGTGTACAAAAAGAAAGTGAAAAAATAAGAAAGAGAAATTGTAATGTCGAAGTAACAAGGAGTTTAAAGTACAGTTTTCGACTTTTATAGACTGAAACAGATGTTAGTATAAATCGCGATAAATGCCGTAAGGGGAGGAAAACTGCATGTTTACCATTCGTACTTTGGGAAAATTCCAGATCAAAAATGAAGAACATACCTTGAACGAGGATGACATACGATCTTCAAAACTGACCAATCTTTTAGGATATCTGCTCATTCACAGAAATCAGTCCGTCACGATCGATGAACTGGCAGAGGCATTGTGGCTGGAGGATGAAACGGAAAATCCGGCGGGTGCACTGAAAAATCTGATGTATCGGCTGAGAACTCTTCTGAAAAAGCATTTTGGCGAGACAGAGTTTATTCTGACAAGACAGGGTTCTTACCATTTTAATCCGGAACTGGAAGTTCGGGTGGATGCAGAACAGTTTGAGCAGATGTTAGAGGGTATAAAGCAGAAGCAGATGAAAGAGGAAGAAGCCATTTTGGAATTAAATACAGCACTTGCACTTTATCAGGGCGATTTCATGCAGAAAAATACGGAGATGCACTGGGTGATAACATTGACCACTTATTATCATTCCCTTTATTTAAGCGGCGTGAAGTATTTGTGTGACCTGTACGTCTCCACACGCAGATTTGAGGAGCTTGAGGTGCTGTGCAGCCGGGCACTTTTAAAGGAGAGTCTGGATGAGGATTTGTATTGCTATCTGATCAGGGCTATGGCAGAGGAAAATAAAATCGGTTCTGCCATGGAGGTTTACACGAAGGCATGTGAACTTTTGCAGCGGCAGCTTGGAATTTCTGAATTTACAAAATTAAAAGGCATTTATGATAAATTACTGAAAATGAAAAAAAGCGGAAAAGTGAGAGGACTAGCCGAAGTGTATCAGGATATTTCGGAAGAAAATCCGGAGGGTGTTTTTTTGTGCGGATATCCGGTATTCCGGGAGATATACAGATTGGAAGCAAGAAAAACAGCCAGATTTGATGAAAAGGAATATTTACTGTTGGTCACGCTAAATGAAAGGGAGAAGATGAGCGGCAAGGGATGTGAGGTGGAGTGGTTCCGGATCAGAAATGCGATGCAGCATCTGACAGAAACGTTAAAGCACTCTCTCCGGGCAGGGGATGTCGCTGCGCAGTACAGTGATTCGCAGTATGTCATTTTACTTTCAACCTGCACTTATGAGGCAGGAAGAAGTGTTGCAAACAGGATTATTTCCAATTTTTATCAGGAAAATAAAATTTACCGGAACCTGAAAATGAAGATAAATATGGAAAAAGTGGAAACCGCAGACAACATTTTACATAAATACACAGGATGAAATCTTTTGAGAAGAAAACAGTAGATCAAAGGGCAGGAGCAAGGAGGATTGTATGAAGTTTGCAGCCATTGTGAAAAAAGGAATCGCATTTTTGATATGCGCTGCGTTGCTGACATCGGATGTAATGGTCACCAATGCAACGAGTGTGGATACAACCGAAGTTTCCACGGAACTGGTGCGCGAGGTAAATGCTGCATCGGAATCCGTTGAAAATACAGAAAGCGTTGGGGAAAGTGAAAAGAATAAATCAACGGATACAAAAGAAACGGCTGATTCAATCAAACCAGCAGAAAGCATAGATAATACAGAAACAACAGAATCTACGGAAAGTATAGAATCTGCTGAAAATACAGAGACAATCGAATCCACCGAAGAGGCAGAACATACAGAAACGACAGAAATGATCGAATCCACAGAATCTACAAAAGCAACGGAAACAATTGAGGAGCAGAAACTACGCAAATTAAAAACAATACTAAGTTCCGCGGATGAAGCAGATCCTTCCAAATACAGGATCGTCAATTGTGGCGAAGATACTGTGACAGTTACGATCGAACATTATGATGCCAGAAAATGCAGTGAGGAAGATGAGCAGAGCGGAAAAATCTATAGTGATGATGTCTGTGTGCTGACACCGGGAGCAAAAATCTCAGATTACAACAAGGCGGTAAACTGGGATGTGGATTATGTGCAGGTGGACGACGAGACAATTTCCGGGGAAGCGTTGGCAGCAATACCGATTGAGGAAGATTCGACCGTAAAAGTATTTTATAACGCCAAAACGGCAGAATATATCGCAGATGCAGCATTTTATGATTATGATGTGATCCCGTATGACACAAATGGAGAGGCGAGAGCCGATTTAAGTATCAATGCGGATGACAATTATCCTTCTGAAAAAATAGGGGATCGTTTTACGGTGGGAACTGTATCCCAGAATTTAGAGGAAAACCGATACGATACGATCACAAAAAAGAAAAATAAGGACGGCACAGAGTCAGACCAGCACATTAATGTTTATACCGCCGGAAGCGGGGAAAATGCAAAGAAGACCGGAATTGTTACCGGATTAAGTGAGGATTATAAGGAAGTACTTTTCAGTGTGAACGAGCCGGGCGTGTTTCCAAAAGACGGAGAGACAGCCGCAAATACGGTTGGGCTGACCGTCAAAAAAGGATATCAGTTAAAATTTTCACAAAGTGGAGATACTTATGAGCTGAAAGAAGTGTTAGACGATAAAAACAATGTGGCGGCAACAGCGGGAGCTGATTTTCTGCCATTCGGCGGAAACAACTTCTATTTTGGAATGCGTTATGATGTGACGTTCACGCTGGGTGATTACATTGGAGATCTGAATTATTCTTTTACCGGGGATGATGACCTCTGGGTGATTTTAGACGGAAAACAGGTTGTCATTGATCTGGGTGGTATTCATGATGCATTGACGGATACCGTTGATCTTTGGAACTATATTGACAAAGAGCAGGGAGATAAAAATCAGGAACATCATCTGACCGTTTTATATATGGAGCGCGGAGCAGCAAAAGCAAACTGTAACATGAAGTTTACACTTCCGAATGCTAGTGTGGTCAAGGTTGTGGAGGATGATGTGCCGGTCATACCACCGGAGAAACCGGTCGAATTTACGGATAAGGATGTTGAGTATCACAAGACGGCAAAACTGACAGACTGGGAAAAACGTGAATACCAGATCACGCTTGATGCGAGTTCCATTGTGACTTCGCAGACAACCGTGGAGCAGACACAGAAGGTGGATGTCATGCTTGTATTTGACCTGTCCGGTTCCATGAATGAAATTTTGTCAGGAAGCAACAAGCTGACGGATTTAGGAACTTTTGCACAGGTAAAAAATTCATTAGATACCAACAAAGTCTATTACTGGAATAAGTATGAACAAAGTGGCTGGGGACCGTGGAAAACAAACGAAAGTGTTGGCATGGGTACGACATCGGTTTCCGGTAATAAATATGCAAAATATCCGGTCAAATATTTTGACGATGCCTGGAAAAAATATGTCAGTGGCAGTTATCAGAACCTGTCTGACAGTGATGTGATTGCAACATGGAATGCGAAAATCACCGCGCTGAAAGATGCGGCAAGCGGTTTTGTGACAGGAGTTGCGGAAACATCCCCGGAGAGCCTTATTGGAATCGCAACCTTCTATGGAACTGGAAACGGGTGGTATAGCAGCACCGAAGGAAAGCTAAATCATGGTCTTGCAAAAGTAAACGAAAACGAAATGTTAAAGGCAGTGAACGCTCTTTTTGCTGACGGTGGCACTTCCCCGCAGAAAGGGTTAGAGATCGCTTATCAGGAATTGAAAAAAGCGGTCGATGACAATAAGAAATATGTCATTCTTTTTTCGGACGGAGAACCTTCGAGCAACTCGGATCAATACCAGACAGAACTCTCAGCGCAGAAATTAAAGACAGCAGGCTGCACGGTCATTACCGTAGGACTTGGTTTAAACGGCGATACAGCCACATGGCTGGAAACGAAAGTGGCATCCACAGGCTGCGCATTTACAGCGGAAACAGCAGAAGAGTTAAATAAAATCTTCCAGAAGATCCAGAGTACGATCACGCAGTCAAAGTCGCTGACCGGCGTGCAGGTGACAGATGTCATTGATTCCAGATTTGAACTGACAGAGGCAGAGATAGAGCGTCTGAAAGCGGACGGTGCGACCGTTACCGTAAATGAGGATCAAACGACAACGATAAGCTGGATCGGCCAGGAAGTGAAGCCAAAGGAAAACGGAACTGCCGGGTGGTGTAAGACGATTCAGATTGTGGCAAAAGAATCTTACCCGGGTGGAAATAATGTCACAACGAATGTGAATCCGGGTTCTTATCTCAGCGTCGGAGGTACACAGCTGGAACTCCCACAGCCGACTGTAAATGTCAGAATCCAATATCAGATTTCAGATGCCGAGGATACAATCTTTCTTGGCGAGAGTTTAGGGCAGTATGCCGAGGATGCGAAAGGACGCATGTGTGACAGCAATGACATAGATGCTTCCAAATTAAATATGATTTTCTATACGGATAAGAATTGTCAGAAAGAGATTTCCATGGAAAATCTGAAAAAAGAAAAACCAGAAAAAGATATCACGTATTATGCAAAGGCATTTTTTCAGGTTGAGGAAGCAACGGACGCTTCAAATGCAAACTGCACGATCAATGGTGTCGTTTATAAAAATAACACAGAGGTGGAGGCTGCCACAGTGGAAGGCGAGGCTTACGCAGGCAGATATGAGGTAAAAGTAAAAACCGGAGTGCTGACACTCACAAAGAAGATCAGCAAAAAAGATATCAAAGCCAGTGAGGGAGATCCGGTCTTTACCTTTAAGATCACCAACCAGACGACGGGGGATATTTATTACAAGACACTGCGTTTTGGCGAAAAAGGTACAGAGGAGCAGACCACGACAAACGGATTGTTCAATGTGAAAGCGCAGACCACGTTAGAAGGACTTGCGCAGGGAATCTATCAGGTGGAAGAACTTGACACAATGGGATTTACCTTAAAAGAGTTTGAGGCAGACACAAACTGTGCGTCCAGAATCAATGGAAACAGTGTCAAATTTGCTATGGGTATCTGCAGTCGGGAGGAAGCGTGCAGCTTTGATGCAAAAAACTTTGTGACGACAGCGGCAGACCAGCATTTGAAGGCGGACAGTGCCAAGATCACTGCCAGAAATAACAAGACCAGAAACGACGGAAAATTGACAGATACAGACGCAGTAAAAAATAAATTTGTAATTGGCAACAAGGCAGAGAGTACGACCTGGGTTGACAATCAGTTTACAGCGGATGTGCGAAAATAATCGGAGGCAATGTGTATGAAAGAGATATGGAAAAAGAAAAAAATATTTGTGATTACAATTGCACTGATTGTTGGAATTATTGGAACAGCTACAACATTTGCAATTGTCACGGCAACAGCGGGAACAGTAACGAATACGTTCCGGGCAGCCGGAGTCACTACGGAGATTCAGGAAGAATTAGACGGTGACGTAAAATCAGGCAGTACAATAAAGAAAAATCCGAGTGTTCAAAATACCGGAATTTCCGATGCGTTTATCCGTGCAAGGATCACGGTATCTCCACAGCAGACAGATGTTACGCTGTTAAGCGGTGCCTGGAAGGACAGTGTTTTTACAGAAAAAGGGGCAGCGGCAGACCGTATCGCTACGGAGACAACGTTATATGATCCGGACGGTGACGGAATCGGCTGGTATCAGGGTGCGGACGGCTGGTATTACTACAATAGCCCGATCGCACCGGGGCAGAATACCGGGACTTTATTTGACGCGGTAAAAATTGGAGAGGTCACAAAGAACTTTGACATCACCGTGTATCAGGAAGCAGTGTTTGCAGAGAATTATCATGCTGGTGAGAAGGCAGAATTAAACACCATACAGGATTTTTTTGCAAAAGTAACAAAATAAGTCAGAAAGGCGCAAAAGAAGATGATGAAAAAAATTTGCGGAATTTTATCTATGCTGATATTTCTCGGATTATTAGGAATCGCAGGTCTTCTGTTTGTTCCAAAAATCTTGGGATACAGCCAATATGCGGTACTAAGCGGGAGCATGGAGCCGGGAATCCCGGTCGGAGCGATCGTGTATGACAAAGCGTTTTCCGGCAAGGCTTTAGAGGAGGGGGCAGTCGTCACCTATGAGCTGTCACCGGAAACGTTAGTGACGCATCGCGTTATTTCGGTCGATCAGGAAGACCAGACTGTCATCACGCAGGGAGACGCCAATAATGTCGCGGATGCCTCGCCTGTTGCATGGCAGCAGATCGTGGGCGTGTATGCATTTCATGTTCCTTATCTGGGTTATATTTCGATATATGCAAAGACGCCTGTGGGAATTGCGGTCGTATGCGGTGTTTTGATCGTGCTGATACTCTTGACGTTTCTGCCGGATATTTTTGAGGAAGAAAAAACGATATCAAAAACAAATGAGCATGCATAAGCAATAAAAAGAATGAAAGTTCTTGCATATGACCGGTGTGTGACCGACTCATGATAAAACAATATTGGAAAGCATACATAAGAGTTATTAAAAATTATAAAAAAGGAGAACAAAAAATTATGAAAAAAACAAAATTAGTCACAATGCTTGGAACAGTATCATTGATTGGAGCAATCGGAGCAGGCAGCACATTTGCTTACCTGACCAGCACAACCGGAACAGTCAGCAATACATTTACGGTTGGTAATGTAAACTTTGACGAGGAATTGCAGGGCGGTTTATCCGAATCAAAAGTTGCGAGAGATGCAGAAAGCGGATTATATGTGGATGCAGACGGAGCCAATGTTTGGAGTGTGAAAGAAAATCAGTATAAGGATCTGGTTGCAGGAGAAGTGGTATGCAAAGATCCGACTGTACACATGGCTTCTGATTCACAGGATGCATGGGTATTTGCAAAAATCGTAAATGTAAATCCTGATCTTACAATTGCTTACGCAGGTGACTGGGTAGATGTAACAGACGATTATAAAGATGCAAAGTCATTGACAGATATTGATTACAAAGTATATGCCAAAAAAGACATTATTTCCAAATCAGAACATTCTACGATTTTCAACAACGTAACAGTTGGTGCAGATGTGACAGCAGATACCACCTTTACACCAATCAAAGTTTCCGCATGTGCAGTTCAGGCAGCCGGATTTTCAACTTACACAGCTGCACTTGGAGAAGTTTCCTTTAACTAAAAACTGAACCGGATTATCAAATATAAAAAATCATTTGAGCAGACTTTCATTATTACTATGAGGTCTGCTCATTTTATGGTAAAATAAAAAAGTACCTGTCCGGATTCATTACGAAGTCAGGACATATGAAAATGGGGGATACTATGATAAAAAAGAAAAGTGACCGTTCCACGATCCTTCTTTTCCTTCTTGGAATTGCGTTGATCGCCATTGCGCTTGCCATGCTTGTGCCAAATCTTTTGAACTACAAAAAGTCGAACGATACCTATGAGGCATTGAAGGAAACCTATGTTTCCCAAAACGAACAGGCGGATAAGGAAGAAAATGTGGCGGACACGGGGGAAGATGATTCGTGGTATACAGATGTGGATGTTCAGTTAGAAAAATTGCAGGAAATCAATCCGGATATCATCGGCTGGATTCTTTTTGACAAGCTCGACCAGATCAGTTACCCGGTTTTATATTCGGGGGATGATGAAAAATATCTCCGCACCGATATTTATGGAAATCAGACGATTGCAGGATGTATTTTTATGGAAGGAATGAATACGCCGGATTTTTGGGATTATCATACGATTTTGTATGGTCACAACATGAAAAACTTAAGTATGTTTGGCAGTCTGAAAAAATATAAGACAGAGGATTTTTACAAAGATCATCAGTTTTTTACAATCTATACAACGGAAATGGCGTACCGTTATCAGATTTTTGCCTATTATGATGTGCCGGAGACGGATGCAGTCTACACGGTCGGCTTTGCACCGGATGATACCTTTCAGAAATTTATTGATAATATGCTGCAAAAGTCCTATGATGATACAGGAGTGAAGGTCACAAAAGATGACCATATCATGACACTTTCGACCTGTTCTACAACAGGCAACCGTTTTGTGGTGCATGCAGTGCGCATCGGGGAACATGCGTTAGAAAAATAGAAACTATGGAATTACAAGGAGAAAAACAATGAAAAGACCAGAAGAATTAAGCCATATGCTGACAGAGATGTACAATGATACAAAGGAAGGGAAAATCCACTGGAATATCAGTGTGCAGACAACCGAAAATAATGAAGCGGCTGAGAAACCGGTAGAAGTAGAGGACGGTGTTTCCTGGACGATTGACGAGTGCTATGTTTCTTATTATTGCAAATACAAAGGACAGGATTTTCTGATGATCACCTATGAGATGATCAAAACTGCAGGGGATAAGGTGCATACAACGAATATGATCTTTATGCCGCCGCTTGGCATCCGCGTGTTCCAGCTTCCAATGCTGCTGCCATATGCAATTCAGGCATCCGGTGTTCTGGCAAACCAGATCCATAATCTGTGGGAATTACTTCTTACTATGAAAAAGGCGGACCCGGAGAGCGTATTCATGGAAGTGACAGCGGGCAAGCTTGTGATTGAGGATGAAAACTAATTGATACAGACGAGGTATCTTAACCATTTTAAGTAAACAGGATGTAAGAAAAAGATGTTCGTGGCTCTGGTTGTACCACAGAACATCTTTTTTCTTGGAAATCAAGCAAAATAAACGCGGAAAAGGGTGCTATATAAACAGATTTTCTCAAAAAACCTGCAAAAAATGAAAAAAAGCAACTGGAAATGATATACAATATTGTCAAAAAGTATATGAAAATGTAAATAATGTTGAAACTTTATAAAATAAGTGTTAAAATAATAACAATCACTGGTATGACCAGAATAAAAAATTTTACAAGGGAGGAAACAATATGTTAAATCATGGACTGTTGTTTCAGGTTTACGGCGAAGGAGCTGCATGGCAGTTTCTTGGTTGGATTTTAGTTTTTGCCTGTCTCGTACTTGCAAATGAGATTGCCAGACGTACAAAAGTCGGCGGAATGTTATGTTTCGTTGTTCTTCCAATTATTCTGACAGTTTACTTTATTGCAATTTACGTTTCAGCAGCAGCGGGAGCTGAATGGGCACTTAATAACAATACATATGTACATATGACAAGCTGGTTCCATTATGCGAAGTTATATGCAGCTACAGCCGGATGTATCGGTTTTATGATGCTCAAATACAAATGGGGTGTTGGTAAAACACAGTGGTTTAAAGCTTTCCCATTTGTTATCGTAGCAATCAACATTTTAATCGCAGTTTGTAGTGATTTCGAATCTGCAATCAGAGGTGCTCATGCACTTGCAGAGACAGGAACAAGCTGGTGGTTATCTTCTGAAGGCGTATGGTTATACGGCGGATGGTGGAATATTCTCAACGGTCTTGCAGGTATTATCAATATCTTATGTATGACAGGCTGGTGGGGAATCTACACTTCCAAGAAAAAAGATGATATGTTATGGCCGGATATGACATGGATGTTCATTTTAGCTTATGATGTATGGAACTTCCAGTATACATACTTGAACCTTCCAACTCATTCCTGGTATTGTGGTGTTGCTTTATTGCTTGCACCTACATTTGCAGCAGCATTCTGGAACAAAGGTGGCTGGATTCAGAACCGTGCTAACACATTAGCATTATGGTGTATGTTTGCCCAGGTATTCCCATTATTCCAGGATCAGGGAAAATTTGCAGTTATCCCAAGACTTTACGCAGACGGATTCATGGATGCAGCTACACATCCAACAGCAGCAGATCCAACAGCGCAGGGTGTGATCTCTGTTCTTTCAATTGTGGTCAACGTTGTTGTATTCGCTGCGATCATCAAACGTTCTATGAAGTTAAAGAAGAATCCTTACAAAGAAGAGATCTGGAAAGGCACAAAAGATTACGAAGAAGCTATGTCCCGTGCGGAATAATCTTCATCAGATCTGTAATGAAAAATGAGTACTCTATGGTGCATGAAAAAAGTCTGCTGGCAGGTAGTACCTGTCAGCAGACTTTTTTAAGTGAAAATTATTTACACATCTCCGCGATATCATAAATCAGTTTCTTGGAATCTTCCCAGCCAAGACAAGGATCGGTAATGGATTTACCATAAATATGATCGTGAATCTTCTGGGAACCTTCTTCAATGTAACTCTCGATCATCACACCTTTTACCATGCGGCGGATATCGTCGGACAACTGGCGGTTGTGCATCACTTCCTTGACAATTCGGATCTGTTCTTTGAACTGCTTGCCGGAATTGGAGTGGTTAGCATCAATAATGGCAGCCGGGTTTACAAGATCCATTTTCGCATACATATCACAGAGACGGATCAGATCCTCATAGTGATAATTCTGTGTGCTGTTGCCGTGTTTGCTTACAGCACCACGAAGTACAACGTGGGTTAATGGATTTCCAGTTGTCTCCACTTCATAGCCACGGTAAACAAAATGATGTGGATGCTGGGCAGCATAAACGGAGTTGAGCATAACGGCAAAATCTCCACTGGTAGGATTCTTCATACCGGATGCAACATCGAAACCGCTGACGGTAAGACGGTGCTGCTGGTCTTCCACGGAACGTGCACCGATCGCAACGTAGGAGAGCAGGTCTTCTACATATCCCCAGTTTTCAGGGTAAAGCATTTCGTCTGCACAGGTGAGACCGCTTTCTTCAATGGCACGGATGTGCATTTTGCGCATGGCGATCAGTCCTTCCAACATATCCGGGGCTTTTTCAGGGTCAGGCTGGGAAGCAATTCCTTTGTAGCCTTCGCCGGTGGTACGTGGTTTATTCGTGTAAACACGTGGGATGATGATCAGCTTGTCCTTGACATCTTCCTGAATGGAAGTGAGACGGCTGACATAATCGCATACGGAATCTTCGTTGTCTGCAGAACAAGGTCCGATGATGACAAGAAAACGGTTGTCAAGGCCTTTGATCACATTGCTGATCTCTGCGTCACGCTGTTTTTTTAACTCCTGCAGTTTCTCTGACAGAGGATATCTTTCCTTGATCTGGGCAGGAGAAGGTAATTCATTTAAAAATGTAAAACTCATGTTGAATCTCTCCTTTAGTATGTACTACCAGCCATTCTAATAGATTGTGAATAAGTTGTCAAATTCATAGGCGTTCCAATTTTTTATACAATCCATAAAAAATATTCATGTTTCGTTGCATAGTGAATCGTAGTGTTTTAAAATAATGGATATAAAGGAAAAAGGAGCGGGAACATCAATGGAGATAAAAGGAAAAACAATTGGGGCAGGAAAACCACTTTTATGTGTTCCAGTCATGGAAACGAAGAAAGAGGAGATCATTGCGGAACTGCAGACGCTTGCAGGCAGTGAAGCGGATGTGATCGAGTGGCGTATAGATGCGTTTGAGGATTATAAGAATTACAATGCGGTGCGGGAAGTGTTTGCTGCGGCAGCGGAATGTATGAAAGAAAAGATTTTTTTGTATACATTCCGCACAAAAAAGCAGGGCGGTATGGGAGAACTTGCACCGGATGAACTGAACGATCTGCATGATCTTGCGGCAGAGTCCGGGTGCGTGGATCTGCTTGATCTGGAATTTTTTGAGGAGGAGCATCCGGCAAGAAAAATCAGAAAGCTTCATAAACAGGGCTTGAAAGTCATTGCTTCCCACCACGATTTTTATGAGACACCAGACCGTGAGGTCATGAAAATGCTCTTAGAGCAGATGTGTGCAGGAGGCGCAGATATTGTAAAACTTGCAGTCATGCCACAGAATATGGAGGATGTTTTAAAACTGTTATCTGTGACGTATGAGTTCAAGGAAGAGAATCCGGACACGCCGGTCATTACAATGTCCATGGGAAAAATGGGAATGATCAGCCGACTGTGCGGAGAGAGCTTTGGTTCGGCTATTACCTTTGCTGCACACAAAAAGGCGAGCGCACCGGGGCAGATGGAGATGCACGAGGTAGCGGACATCTTAGAGAGAATCCATAAAATTATGTAACAATTATAAAATTATTATAAACACCGGCAGATGTCTTGACACAGATATTTGCCGGTGTTATTATTTAACACACTTAATACATAACAATGTTAACTAATGACAGGCGGTGAGTGAATTATGGATAAATTATATGAAGAACTTTTTCGGTCGATGAATCAATTCCGAAAGCTGAAGTTTTCCGAGATGTTTCCGGAATTGTGTAAGACAGACTTTTTTGTGCTGTGTACGATCATGGATAAAGGAGAGAACGGTCAGATTACGATTTCGGAACTGGCTGCGCGGGCGAAGATGCTGCCTCCGGCAATTTCCAGAACGTTAAAAGGGTTAGAGGAGCGTGGATACGTGGAGCGGAATGTCAACAAGAATGACAGGCGCAACACCTATGTGGAACTGACGGAAACAGGAAGACAACTGACAGAGGAAGCCAGACAGACAATGTCGAATTTTGGAAAGTCAGTGATGTCACAGGTGGAGGAGGCAGATATGAAACGCTTGATTTCTTATTTGGATAACATTTACCATATTGCGGAAAAAGAGATTGAAGCTAGAAAATGGCAAGGCAGAAAGGAAAGGGAACATGAGTAAGATTTTTAAAAATATGATTCCATATTGGAAATCAATCGTGATTATCATTACGTTACTCTTTGTGCAGGCATGGTGTGATCTGTCACTACCGTCTTACACATCGGATATCATTGATGTTGGTATCCAGAACAATGGTGTGGAACACGTAGTGCCGGAGGCATTGACTGCGGATGAGTTCGAAACGGCAAAGTGTATGATGACTGAGGACGAAGAAAGCCTCTGGGAGAGCATTTATGAAAAAGACGGAGAGATTTACCGTCTGCAGGTAACATCCGAGTCAGAATTAAATGAGATAGACGAGACGTTATCAGTTCCGCTTATCATGAATTATCAGATGAGTGCCATGGAGGAATCTGCGGTAAAAGAGCTCGTTGCAAAGCAGACCGGGACAGACGAAAAGATGCTGGATAAAGATACACTGCTTTCCATGCGGGACAGCGTGGAAGATACAATCAATACAATGGGAAGCTCACTGGTAAAATCCATGGGTGTTGCCTATGCAGTATCCTGTGATAAAGCAGCCGGACTGGATGTAGATAAAATCCAGAAGACCTATCTTGTCACAGCCGGACTTAAAATGGTCGGCATGGCGCTTGTAATCGGAATTGTAACGGTTCTGGTCGGATTTTTTGCATCCCGTGTCGGTGCCGGAATCGGTAAAACATTGCGTGAAAAAGTATTCAAACAGGTAGTCGGATTTTCCAATGCGGAAATGGATAAGTTTTCAACGGCTTCCCTTATCACAAGAAGTACAAATGATATCCAGCAGATCCAGATGGTATCGGTCATGCTGCTTAGAATGATCGCATATGCACCGATCCTTGGACTTGGTGGTGTCCTTAAAGTCATGCAGACAGGTGCAGGAATGGGCTGGATCATCGTTCTTGCAATCATTGTGATCCTTGGTTATGTCATGGTGCTTATGGCGGTTACAATGCCAAAATTCAAACTGATGCAGAAATTAGTGGATAACATTAACTTGGTATCCAGAGAGATTTTGACAGGACTTTCTGTTATCCGTGCTTTTGGCAGGGAGAAAAAAGAAGAAGAACGTTTTGACGTGGCAAATAAAGAACTGACAAAAACAATGTTATTTACCAACCGTGTCATGACCTTTATGATGCCGGGTATGACAATGATCATGAACCTGCTTTCTGTTGGTATCGTGTGGGTTGGCGCGCATAAAATTGATGCAGGAACCATGCAGGTTGGGGCAATGACTGCGTTTATCACGTATGCAATGATGATCGTAATGTCGTTCTTAATGCTTACCATGATGTCGATCATGCTTCCTCGTGCTGCGGTTGCAGCAGATCGTATCGATGAGGTGATCCAGACAAAATCCTCTATCCGTGATGCAAAAGAACCGGAAAAAGTGACAACACATAATGGTGTTGTTCAGTTTTCACATGTGAACTTCAAATATCCGGGTGCAGAAGAAGATGTGCTCCATGACATTGATTTTACAGCAGAACCGGGACAGACAACTGCCATTATCGGAAGCACCGGCTGTGGGAAATCAACACTGGTCAATCTGATCCCGCGTCTGTATGATGTGACAGAGGGAAGTATCACACTTGACGGAAAAGATATCCGGAATATTTCCATGTCAGATCTTCGTGAGGAGATCGGTTTCGTACCGCAGAAGGGTGTTCTGTTCTCCGGAACGATCGCATCTAACCTGCGTTTTGGAAAAGATGACGCGACAGATGGGGAAATCAAAAAGGCAGCAGAAATTGCACAGGCAACGGAGTTTATTGAGGCAAAAGATGATAAATACGAGAGTGCTATCGCACAGGGCGGAAGCAACGTTTCCGGCGGACAGAAGCAGAGACTTGCAATTGCAAGAGCAATTGCAAAAGATCCGAAAATCTTTATTTTTGACGATAGCTTTTCAGCACTGGATTTAAAAACAGATGCGGCACTTCGAAAGGCACTTGCCGAGAATGTAACAGACAGCACCGTGATCATTGTAGCACAGCGTATCAGCACGATTTTGCATGCAGAACAGATCTTAGTCTTAGATGAAGGAAAAATTGTTGGAAAGGGCACACATGAGGAATTATTAAGGTCATGTGAAGTTTACCAGCAGATCGCAAAATCGCAGTTATCCGCAAAAGAACTTGGACTTGAGGAAAGTGAGGTGGCTTTGCATGAGTAAAGAACAGGAATTTAAGACACAGCAGCCACGCAGAAGAGGACCTATGGGTCATGGTATGCAGCCGGGAGAAAAACCGAAGAATTTTAAGAAATCTATTAAAAAGCTGATGAGCTATATTGGAAAATATAAAATTGCTATTTTTATCGTCATGTTTTTCGCGGCATGTTCTACCGTGTTCAATGTTGTTGGACCTAAAATCTTAGGAAAAGCAACCACAACTCTGTCAGAAGGGTTAATGGCAAAGATTCAGGGAACCGGAAGCATTGATTTTGGCAAAATCGGAAGCATTCTTTTATTTGTGCTTGGTCTGTATTTATGCAGTGCGATATTTAATTTTATTCAGGGCTGGATCATGACAGGAATCACACAGAAAGTGTGCTATCGGCTCAGAAAGGAAATTTCGGAAAAAATCAACCGCATGCCGATGAAATATTTTGAGAGCCGTACTTACGGTGAGGTTTTGTCACGCATCACAAATGATGTTGATACGCTAGGGCAGGGACTAAACCAGAGTATTACCACGATTATCACGTCAGTTGCAACTCTGATCGGTGTACTGGTGATGATGCTCAGTATTTCGCCGCTGATGACACTGATCGCAATTGTGATCTTACCGATTTCCATGGGACTGATCGGTTTTGTGACAAAAAAATCACAGAAGTACTTCCGCGCACAGCAGGAATATTTAGGACATATCAACGGACAGGTGGAAGAAGTATATGGCGGTCATCTTGTCATTAAGGCATTCAACCGCGAAAAAGATACCATTGAGGAATTTGAAAAGACAAATGATATTCTTTACGATTCTGCATGGAAATCACAGTTTTTATCCGGTATGATGCAGCCAATCATGATGTTTGTCGGAAACTTAGGATATGCGTGTGTTGCTTTGGCAGGTGGACTGCTTGCCATTAACGGAACCATTACCATTGGTGATATCCAGGCGTTTATCCAGTATGTGAAAAATTTCACACAGCCGATCCAGCAGATCGCGCAGGTGATCAATCAGGTGCAGTCAATGTCCGCAGCTTCCGAGCGTGTATTTGAGTTTTTAGAGGAAGAAGAGGAAGAACAGATTGCAGAACATCCGGCAGATGTATCAAAAATCACTGGCGCAGTTACATTTGATCATGTTCATTTCGGATACAATCCGGAGCAGATCATTATCAACGATTTCAGTGCTGATGTAAAACCGGGACAGAAAATTGCAATCGTTGGTCCGACAGGCGCAGGAAAGACAACTATGGTAAAACTGCTCATGCGTTTCTATGATGTAAACAGTGGTGCAATCTGTCTGGACGGAAACAATATCAAAGATTTCAACCGCAGGGAACTCCGCGATGCGTTTGGAATGGTATTGCAGGATACCTGGCTGTTCAAAGGAACGATTATGGAAAATATACGTTATGGTCGTCTGGATGCAACGGATGAGGAAGTCATTGCAGCAGCTAAGGCAGCAAGGGCAGACCACTTTATCAAGACTTTGCCGGGCGGTTATCAGATGGAACTGAATGAGGATGCAAGTAATGTATCGCAGGGACAGAAGCAGCTCCTTACAATCGCAAGAGCAATTCTTGCGGATAATAAGATCCTGATCTTAGACGAGGCTACTTCTTCGGTCGATACAAGAACGGAGATTGAAATCCAGAAAGCAATGGATAACCTGATGAAGGGAAGAACCAGTTTTGTCATTGCACACAGACTGTCTACAATTCGTGATGCAGATCTGATCTTAGTCATGAAAGACGGTGACATTATTGAGCAGGGCAGACATGAGGAGCTTCTTGCAGCAGGCGGTTTCTATGCAAACCTTTATAATTCACAGTTTGAAGATGTTGTGGCTTAAAACTTTTCAGGCTGCTCTGCGAAACAGGCACGTTTGATTGCGTCGTCTCCATATTTATCACGGATTTTGTCAATCGCAGAATTTAATTTGGAAAGCCGCTCAAACTTATCCTGATCAAAAAGATTATACTGTTCGTAGCTTTCATCAGTTGCTTTGCTTGTAGACACGCCGAGCAGACGGATAGGGGAATGATCCCAACCCTGATCAAATGCTTTGAGGGCAGTTTCATAAATCTTCTCGGTCACATTTGTGGCAGAGGGAAGTGATAACTGCTTACAGCGATGATGAAATTCGTTGTCTACGATCTGAACCTGCACAACACTGATATAGGCTTTATCATAACGGATGCGCGCACCCACAGTCTCACAGAGAGACAATAAAATGTGGTGCGCGTTTTCTATGTCTGTGACATCATAAGGGAGCGTGACAGAATTGCCGTAGCCTTTGCTGGCCGGGGATTCGGCAGTGACGGAAGACGAACCGATTCCGTTGGCAGATTCCCATAAATAGTCTCCCTGCGATTTAAAGTTTGAGAGTAACATCTGCCTGTCTGCCCTTGCGAGTGCACCAATCGTTGTGATTCCAAGAGCACGCAGTCTTTTGGCAGTAGATTTACCGCAGCCGAACAATTCTTCGACTGGAAGCGGCCAGAACTTTTCAGCCATTTCTTCTGGAAAAAGTGTATGAACACGGTTCGGTTTTTCAAAATCAGACGCCATTTTGGCTAACAATTTATTTGTGGAAATTCCAATATTCACAGTAAAGCCAAGTTCCGCATAAATCCGGTCTTTTAGTTTTTCTGCAAAAGCAACAGGATCACCATAAAGCTTTTCTGTTCCGGTCATGTCACAAAAGGCTTCATCAATACTGCATTGTTCAATCGCCGGAGCAACTTCCTCTAAAATATGGATAAACTTTCTGGAGGAAGCAGCATATAATTCATGATCCGGTGGAATCACAACAAGATCAGGACACTTCTGTCTGGCATGAGATAATGGCTCTCCGGTCATGATGCCGTATTTCTTCGCGGAAGGAGACTTGGCTAACACAACGCCATGCCGCATCTTCTCATCCCCGCCGATCACTGCGTTGATCATTCTTAAATCCTGTGCATCCGGGTTCTCACGCAAACGTCTTGCAGATTCCCAGCTCAAAAAAGCAGAGTTTACATCGATATGAAAAATAAGAGAGCGCATACAGATTCCTCCTTGGTGCAATTTTTGTATAGACATTTGCGGAACTCAGATTCAGGTTGTGAAGATTGTGAAAAATTAACAAAATTTTCGAAAACACGCTTTCGCTACGCGTCGCTCGCAGCGGTACTAGCATGCCAGCCACAGCTAACGCTATGTCTGCCAAGCAAGAACCAATCGAACTTGTTCGATTTTAGCTCACTCAGTGTTTTCTCAAGCTTTTGTCAATTTTTCACAATTCTCCAAGTCTGCTATGAGTTTTGCAATTTTATAATACAATTTACATTAATTATAGCAAACCAAGTTGAATCTGTAAATGAAAAGCAAATATATGTTCGAAAAAGCAATGCGTTGCGCTCGGTATATTGCAACTGAGGGAGCAAGGTATGAGTGAAGCGTAAATTATGCTGTAAAAGGCAACATAAAATCAGTTTAATAAGGGAATGATAGGAAAGAATCAGATGATTGCGAAACTAAAAAAATTGGCGAGGTGATTTTATGGTAAATATTCGAAAGGCAGCAATGATAGGCTGCGGTTTTGTGGGTTCATCCTCTGCCTTTGCATTGATGCAGAGCGGACTTTTTTCTGAAATGGTAATGATCGATGTGAACAGGGAAAAAGCAGAAGGTGAGGCAATGGATATCGCACATGGTCTGCCGTTTGCAAGACCGATCAAGCTTTATGCAGGAACTTATGATGACATTGTGGATGCGGCAATCATTATTATTACAGCGGGGGCAAATCAGAAGCCGGATGAGACGAGGCTGGATCTTATTCATAAGAATGTAGAGATTTTTAAGTCGATCATCCCGGAAATTGCAAAACGCAATTGCGAGGGATTGCTTTTGATCGTGTCAAATCCGGTGGATATTCTGACGTACACAGCGTTAAAGCTGTCTGGTCTTCCGGAAAACCGGGTGCTTGGATCGGGAACGGTGCTTGATACCGCAAGGTTAAAATATCTGATCGGTGAGCATTTGAAGGTTGATAACCGCAGCGTGCATGCTTTTATAATCGGGGAACATGGGGACAGCGAACTGGCGGCATGGTCGAACGCCAATGTTTCCGGTGTGCGTCTGGATGCGTTTTGTGAGATGCGCGGGCATTATTTTCATGAGGAGTCGGAAAATAAAATTTATGAGGAAGTGAAAAACAGCGCCTACGAGATCATTCAGCGGAAACAGGCAACTTATTATGGAATCGCTATGGCGGTAAAACGAATCTGTGAGTGCATCATCCGCAACGAGCAGTCCATTCTTCCTGTATCGTCCATGATGCATGGCATTTATGGTATGGAAGATGTGGTGATCAGTATGCCGGCGATCGTCGGGAAAGACGGTGTGGAGGCGGTAGTTCCGATTGAACTGGATGAGGAGGAGCAGGAGCAGTTAAAAAAATCAGCCAGTCTTTTAAAAGATTTAAATAAGAAAATTTTTGCCTGACAGACGAAAAATCTCTTGAAATTTATATTGTTATCTGATATGCTTAATAGGATGTGTGAACAGAATATCAGATAATTTGCAGCTGTAGTTTAATGGATAAAACATCGGACTCCGACTCCGACGCTGCGGGTTCGATTCCCGCCAGGTGCAGTAAAAAGATGCCAGAATACGGCATCTTTTTTTTGCGCTCTAAAACAAATATTAAGAATTGGAAAAGTCTGCCATTCGTTGACAACAAAGGGAGATAATGCTATCATGTAAAATGTTTGTTAGAGTAACTTTGTGTAATAATAAGGTAGGAAACATTACTTTTTTATAATAGATTTCACAGATAAAGCTGATGTCTGTGACAGAAAGGTTTGGTAAAAATGGCTTCAGAGAATCATGATAATAAATTTAAAAATATAGATATCCAGAAAATGTTAGAATTTGTAAAAAAGAATGCCAGATATTTTGTGGCAGGAGCATTATTTGTCGTGATTTTACTTATTTTAGTAAAATTTACCGGAGATAATACAAATCAGGCGAATGACGGAACGGTTGTGGCAACCGAGACAGTTGTGACGGAGGAAAAATACGAGGAGAATGCGATCCCGGCAGTCAATGAACTGATCAACAATTATTTTACTGCTTATGCATCCGGAGATCTCGTGACATTACAGACGCTTGCAACACCGATCACACAGAATGAGCAGAGCTACATCACACTGATCAGCCAGTATATTGAGCAGTATCAGGATATCAACTGCTATACAAAGTCAGGACTTGACAGCAATTCTTATATGGTAAATGTCAGCCTGAATGTGAAGTTTATGGGCGTAGACACACCTGCACCGGGACTTTATTTCTTCTATGTCAGAACGAATGAGGACGGAAGCCTTTACATTGATAATCTTTACAGTGAATATAACCTTTCCAGACAGGAAAGTGCGTTAGATACGAGTGTGCGCAATCTGATCACAAATTTCTATAACAGTGATGATGTGATCGAGTTGCAGAATGACATCCAGCAGAAATATGAGGCTGCATTGTCCACAGATGAGAATCTACTGAACCTGTGTGCAACTACCATTCCAAATGCGATCACGGAGTGGCGCAATACGATCGTGGCAGATGCAACTGAGAGCACAGAAGAAGTTCCGGCAACAGAGGAAGTTCCAGCTACAGAGGCACCGACAGAGGAAACACCGACAGATGAGACACCAGCGGAAGAAACACCGGCTGAACAGACCAGTGAGACCGTTTACACAACAGATAAGGTAAATGTAAGAGCAGGAGCAGATACTTCCTCAGACAAGCTTGGTTCTGTAGAAAAAGGAACATCCCTTACAAGGACAGGCACAGACGGAGACTGGAGTATCATTGATTACAATGGTACAACCGGATATATCAAGAGTGAATATTTATCTGCGACAGCACCGGAGAGTACTTCGGAGGGGACAGCCGCAGCAAGCGGTCTGACAGAGGGAACTGAGATTACGCTTTCGAATACAACGAATATCCGTTCCTCCATGAGTGAGACGGCTGACAAAGTTGGCGTTGCTTATTCCGGAGAAAAAGTTACGGTTGTGATGAGCTACGCAGAGGGCTGGACGAAAGTAACATGGAAGAACAAGACCGGATATATCAAGACTGATTTATTAAAATAAAAAGTAACAGAATGCTACGGAGGCTTCCAGCAAATCGAAGTCTCCGTTTTTGTAGTTGTTTGGAAGGGAAAAAATGGAAGAAAACGGAATCCGCATTAACAAATATTTAAGTGAGGCAGGGATTTGTTCCAGAAGGGAAGCAGATCGTCAGGTAGAACTTGGAAATATCACGATTGACGGAAAAGCTGCAGAAACTGGTGCCAGAGTTTTCCCGGGGCAGACAGTTCTTTTTCAGGGGAAAAAAGTTTCCAAGGAAGAAGAAATGATCCTGATCGCATTTCATAAGCCGGTGGGTATTGTCTGCACCGCAGAAAAAAGAGAAAAGAATAACGTGATCGATTATATCAATTATCCGAAAAGAATTTATCCAATCGGTCGTCTTGATAAGGATTCAGAAGGGCTATTATTACTGACGAACAACGGGGATATCGTGAACAAAATGATGCGCTCCGGGAATATGCATGAAAAAGAGTACATTGTTACAGTGAACAGACCAGTCACCGAGAGTTTTATCCATGGTCTGGCAAACGGAGTGCCACTTGCAGAATTGAATACGATGACAAGAAAATGCCATGTGAAGCAGATTGGAAAAAAACAGTTTAAGATTATTTTGACACAGGGATTAAACCGCCAGATCAGACGGATGTGTGAATATTTCGGTTATCGCGTGGAGAAACTTGTTCGTACAAGAATCATGAATATTGAACTTGGAGACCTGCCGGTTGGAACATACCGGGATGTCACATCAGAGGAGTACAGACAGCTTTTGTCCTTAATTAAAGATTCCTCCAATGAGACGGTCATCCCGAAGAAATATCCAAAAAGTGAGCGCATGAAAGAAAAATCAAAAAAGTAGAAATGGATGAAGAAAATGTCAGCAGAAGAAAGAATTGCCGAGTTAAAGAAAACACTCGAATATCATATTGACCGCTATTACAATCAGGACAATCCTGAAATCACAGACTATGAATATGACATGATGATGCAGGAACTGAAAAGTCTGGAAAAAGAGCACCCGGAACTGGTCACACCTGACTCGCCGACGCAGAGGGTAGGTGGAACGGCGAAAAGGGAAGCCGGAGTGCTTGTGCGCCACAATGTTCCAATGTTAAGTCTTCAGGATGTTTTTTCCAAAGAGGAAGTTTTTAATTTTGTAGAAGAAATGCAGAAGCAGTTAGACCACCCGGAATTTGTAGTGGAATATAAGATTGACGGGCTTTCCATGTCACTGCGCTATGAGAACGGAGAGTTAAAGCTGGCTGAGACCAGAGGAGACGGAATCAATTTCGGTGAGGATGTCACTGCCAATGCAAAAGTGATCAAAGATGTGAAGCAGAAGCTGAAGGATAAGCCGGAATATCTGGAAATCCGTGGCGAAGTATATATGAAAAACGATGCGTTTGAAAAAGTCAATGAGACGCAGGAATTATTAGGAAAAAAAGTATTTGCGAATCCAAGAAACTGTGCGGCAGGAACCCTTCGCCAGCTAGACAGCAAGGTGACGAAAGAGCGGGATCTTTCCATGTTTATTTTTAATATCCAGCAGGTGCGTGGCATGGAGTTTGCAACACATACACAAGGATATGAATTTCTGAAAAAACAGGGGATCCATGTCATTGATGATTACAAAGTCTGCACGACCGCAGAGGAAGTGTGGGATGCAATCACGGCAATTGGTGAAAACCGCGGAAATCTGGCATATGATATTGACGGCGCTGTGGTGAAGATCAATCGTTTTTCTGACCGTGAGCAGTTGGGAGAAACATCCAAAGTACCGCGCTGGGCAATCGCATACAAATACCCACCGGAGGAGAAAGAGTCCAGACTATTAAATATTGAACTTTCGGTAGGAAGAACCGGAAGAATCACACCGACAGCTGTGTTTGAGCCGGTGCGCCTCTGCGGAACTTCTGTTTCGAGGGCAACTTTGCACAATCAGGATTTTATTGATGATCTGGATATCGGGATTGGAGATACGATTGTAGTTTACAAGTCGGGGGAAATCATTCCGAAGATTAAGGAAGTGAAAAAAGAGAAAAGACCTTCTGACTGGAAAAGGTTTGTGATCCCGGATGTCTGTCCTGTTTGCGGTGCAAAGACAGAGAGGGAGAAAGACACTGCGGATATTAAATGTACATCACCAAACTGTCCGGCACAGTTAGAACGCCATATTATCAACTTTGTAGGGCGTGATGCAATGGATATCAAAGGTTTTGGTACGGTTTATATTGAAGAACTTGTCCGTTTGGGGTATATTAATAATGTCGCAGATGTTTTTGTGCTAAAGACACATCGCGATGAATTGATTGATCAGGGAATTATCGGAAAAGAAAAAAATACTGATAAGCTTTTAGAGGCGATTGAGAAGTCAAAAGAGAACGATGCTTACAAACTTCTTACCGGTCTTGGAATCCCGAATGTTGGAAAAGCCGCTGCAAAAGCGATCATGAAGTATTTTAAAGATATGGATCATTTGAAGGAAGCTTCGGTGGAACAGCTTACAGAGGTCAATGATATCGGAGAAGTGAGTGCTCAGTGTATCCGCAATTTCTTTACAGATGAGAAAAATATTGAGATTTTAGAGCGCCTGAAAGCGTATGGCGTGAATATGCAGGCGGAAGAAACAGAGACGGTAGAATCTGTCCTGACTGGTAAGACGGTTGTAGTAACAGGAACACTGCCAACGCTTGGTAGAAAAGAAGCATCAGAGCTGATCGAAAAATACGGTGGAAAGGCTTCTGGTTCTGTTTCGAAAAAGACAGATTATGTGCTTGCGGGAGAAAATGCAGGAAGCAAGCTGACGAAAGCACAGGAGCTTGGAATCCCGGTCATTTCCGAAGAACAGTTAAAAGAAATGCTTGGAATTTAAACTGGTTTTACGGATGAAGATTATAAAGTGCTGGGTCATTTGAAGAAATGAAAATGATCCGGAACATATGGAAAGGTTTGTAAAAGATATGCCAATTAAGACACAGAGTGATTTGCCGGCAAAGGAAATATTGGAAAAGGAAAATATATTTGTTATGGATGAAAATCGTGCAACGCATCAGGATATCAGAGCAATCAACATTGCAATCTTAAACCTGATGCCGTTAAAGGAAGATACAGAGCTTCAGCTTTTGCGCTCGCTCTCAAATACACCGTTACAGGTAGATGTGACATTTGTAGCAGTGTCTTCCCATGAGTCAAAAAACACATCAATGAGTCATCTGAATAAGTTTTATGAGACATTTGCAGACATTAAAAATCGTTATTTTGATGGTCTGATCATTACCGGAGCGCCGGTAGAACAGATGGAATATGAAGAGGTGGATTACTGGAAGGAAATGTGTGAGATCTTTGAGTGGAGCAAAACACATGCGACTTCCACACTGCATCTCTGCTGGGGTGCACAGGCAGGACTTTATTATCATTATGGATTGCAGAAGCACTTGCTCCCAGAGAAAAAGTTCGGTGTGTACGAGCATCATGTGATGAACCGTAAAGTGCCGCTTGTCCGTGGATTTGATGATTATTTTATGGCACCGCATTCGAGACATACTGAAGTGCGTGCAGAGGATATCCGTGCTGTGAAGGAATTGACGATTTTAGCAGAATCAGAGGAAGCCGGCGTGTTCCTTGCCATTGCGGATGAAGGACGTAAGATTTTTGTCATGGGACATCCGGAATATGACCGGGTTACCCTCGACAAAGAGTACAAACGTGATAAGGATAAAGGTCTGGACATCAAAATGCCCGTGAATTATTATCCGAATGATGATGACACACAGAAACCGAGACTGCAGTGGAGATCTCATGGAAACATTCTCTATTCAAACTGGTTGAATTATTACGTTTATCAGACGACGCCGTTCCAGTTTATTAATACGGATGAAATTGTGGGGAAATAATTCAACTGCAAAGAACTTTTGCAAAATCGTAAAAAATAGAGGTATACACAAATCTTAATTGAAATGTGTATACCTCTATTTTTATATCAAAATTAATAATAACCACACACCAGCCAAGCACCCAACAAGGGTGTTATTTTATTGCAACCAAAGAGGGGGAGAACAAAACTATGATTAAAGCAATCACACCAACCGAAACAAATTATGCAGATTCATACACAAACACGCTCTACAATTCTGCCTGAAGAGAAATGACACACGGCTTCTTACGGATTATTACAGGAACAGTTAAAAGATCCTGATTTAAAAAAAGAATGGGATGACATTCAGCCAGAAATGGATGTCATCCGTGCTATGATTGATGCACGGATTGAGCAGAATTTAACACAAAAGGAACTTGCTTCTGGATTGGGAATGCAATTGAAAATTGAATTTGTACCAATGCAAGTATCACGGAAATAGTCTACATTACTGCTTTATGTAGGCGAAACGAAAACATAAATAATCCGATTTATATAGCATCTGACGGAAATAAAAATCTGTCAGATGCTATTTTTATTCAGCAGTGGTCACGTGGAACGTATCAAGCAGTGGAAAATGATAAAATTATATTGGAAAAAGAACAAAAAAACGATATGATAGAACATGGATATTAAACAAATACAAGGAGTACCGTAATGTATATCATCATATGCTTAGACAACAATAACGGACTTGCCTTCAATCACAGAAGGCAGTCACAGGACCGCATAGTAGTGGAAGATATCAGCAAAACAGTTGGAAAAAAGAAGCTTTGGATAACTGATTACAGCCGGAAGCTGTTTCAAGCTGTTTCGAATTTAGAAATCAGTGAAAATCCAAAAGGGCAGGCGAAAAAAGGAGAATATGTTTTTCAGGAATTGGAAACATTGGATACAGATGACGAGCAAATTGAGCAGTTTATAATCTATCGCTGGAACAGAGTGTATCCAGCAGATGTTTCTGTTGAGATAGGAGCCGAATGGAAACTGACAGAAACGGAAGAAATTCCCGGTTTTTCACATGAAAAAATCACAAAAGAAATTTATTGCAGAGAGTAGAAGGAGAAAAAGCAGAACGAACAGAGTTTTGTAAGAGTAAGGTAATGGAGAAGAAAAGTGGAATCTTAAACTGGAAAACTAAAATGAGAGCACTGGCGATGATGGTTTGTCTTGCACTGACACTGCAGTCTGCTTCCGGATGTGGGACGACAGAACCGGCACAGAGCACACAAGAAATTACAGATGATATTGAAGAGAAAACACAAGAGCAGACAGATACAGAGAAACAGGAAAAAAGTTTACCGTCAACAGAAAATGCAACGACGATCGAGGAAACATTTGATTTTGCAGCCATTCCAGCATATGAAGGAAAAGCGTATGTTGCAGTCAATGGCAATGTTCCATTTTTTACAGAGGAAGAGTTGAGCAGTGCTTCTTATGAGACGTATGGAGAATTAGATCCGCTTGGAAGATGCACAGTCTGTGTGGCGAGCGTGGGACAGAATCTGATGCCGACGGAGGAAAGAGGCAGTATCGGCGCAGTAAAGCCGACCGGCTGGCATACTGTGAAATATGATTTTATCGATGGAAAATATTTGTATAACCGCTGTCATCTGATCGGTTATCAGCTTACAGGAGAAAATGCAAATGAAAAAAATCTTATTACCGGAACCAGATATTTGAACATAGAAGGAATGCTTCCGTTTGAAAATATGGTAGCGGACTATGTGAAAGAAACAGATCAACACGTTATGTATCGTGTGACTCCGGTTTTTGAAGGAGATAATCTGCTGGCTTCCGGCGTGCTTATGGAAGGAAAATCGGTGGAGGATAATGGAGAAGGAATACTGTTCTGTGTTTTTGCCTATAATGTACAGCCGGGTGTGTCGATTGACTATGCGACTGGGGAAAGCTCTGCGGACGGAACGATTGCAAACAACGAAAACACTACAAAGCAGGAGACTTCTCAGCCAACAGATACAGACACAGCAAAGCAGGAAACTTCACAGTCAACAGATACAAATACACCGCAGTCTTCGGAGAGTGTGAGTGGAGAGCAGCCGGCGCAGTCAGATGCACAGACTTATATTTTAAACACGAATACACACAAGTTCCACAAGCCGGGCTGTTACAGTGTAGAGAAAATCAAACCGGAAAATTATGCGGAATTTACAGGAACAAGAGAGGAAGCGATCGCATATGGATATGATCCATGTAAAAACTGCAATCCATAATCATTCCTTCAGAACATAACAACAACAGAATTGAAAGTGACAATAGAATGGAAAAAAGTGATAGAACACAAAATACAGGTAACATAATAGAGATTACAGATCTGACTTTGCCAGAGTTACAAGTGTATACAAGCTTAAACGAGGCACAATTACTGCATTATTTTGAGCCTGCGCCTGGGATTTTTATTGCAGAAAGTCCGAAAGTGATCGAGAGGGCGCTGGATTTTGGATGTGAACCAATCTCGATATTAATGGAGCAAAAGGATCTGGATACTTGCGGAAAAAACATTGTAAAACGGTGCAAAAACATACCGGTGTATACGGCAAAGCTTGAAGTGTTAGAACAGATTACCGGATATAAGCTTGCAAGAGGAATGCTCTGTGCCATGCACCGCCCGGCAATGCCGGAAATCCATGAAATTCTGAAAAATGCAAGACGGATAGCAATATTGGAAAATGTTGTAAATCCAACAAATGTGGGAGCGATTTTCCGGTCGGCGGCGGCACTGAATATGGACGCTGTGCTTTTGACATCCGGGTGCAGTGATCCTCTTTACCGCAGGGCAATCCGTGTAAGCATGGGCACTGTATTTCAGGTGCCGTGGACTTATATTGAGACGAAAAAAGTGACATGGCCGCAGGGTGGCATGGATTTACTGCATGAGTATGGATTTAAAACAGTAGCAATGGCACTTCGGAATGATTCTGTCCGTATTGATGATGAAAAATTACATGAAGAAGAAAAGCTTGCAATTATTTTAGGAACTGAGGGAGATGGTCTGGCTTCAGAGACTATGGCAGATTGTGACTATACGGTAAAAATCCCAATGAGCCACGGAGTGGATTCTTTAAACGTAGCGGCGGCGAGTGCGGTCGCTTTCTGGGAATTTGGAAAGCAGCGGTAGTAGAAAACGAAGTCTGTTTGCAAAAAATGAGGGTGGAAGAATGAGGAAAAAATATATGATGATCTGTCTGATTTTAGGGCTCCTTTGTCTGATTTATGGCTTGATTGTGGCAATCGCAGGCTCTGGTGGAACAAAATTTTTTGTTGTATGGATTGGCATCGCAGTGATATTTTTTGCGTTTGCTGGTGTGCTCCATATGGGATTGTGGGAGAAAATACCACAGGCAGTCAAATGGATTGCAGGAATTGTGTGTGGTATTTTTTTGATTTCATTTGTTGTGATTGAGGGATTGATCATTAGTCAGATGAAGGCACAGGGAGAACCAAAACTGGATTATATCATTGTGCTTGGAGCACAGGTACATGCGGATAAGCCAAGTGTTGTATTGAAATACAGACTTGACGAGGCAATCTTGTATCTGAATGAGAATCCGGAGACAATCTGCATTGTGTCCGGTGGTCAGGGAAAAAATGAACCATATTCGGAAGCATACGGAATGGAAAAATATCTGACTGAAAACGGCATTGACAAAGAACGTATTCTATTAGAAGATAAATCAAAAACAACCGAAGAAAATTTAAGTAACAGCAGAAAATATATACCAGAGGATGCAACGGTGGGAATTATTACCAATGATTTTCATATGTTTCGTGCTTTGCAGATTGCAGAAAAGCAGGGGTTATCTAACGTATGTGGAATTGCGGCGGATTCTACCAGATTTTATCTGCCGAACAATATGTTCAGAGAGTATCTTGCAGAGATAAAATTTTTGCTTAAGTGCAAATTACAGTAAGCAATATGCAGCAAAAATCATTTTGACATTACAAATATTACAAAATTTTGTTCTATTTTCACAAGGTTCATAATGCAAATTAGAGTATCACAATTACAGATAAAGAAAAGATAAGGGAGAGCGAACAATGTCACAGATTAAATTAGGTTCCCATGTGGGAATGGCTGGAAAGGAAATGTTTCTTGCTTCCGTGAAGGAGGCGGAAAGTTATGGTGCCAATATTTTAATGCTTTATACCGGAGCACCGCAGAATACACGAAGAAAAGAAATTTCAGAACTGAATATTGAGGCAGGCTGGGAGTATGCGAAGAAAGCAGGCATAGAGGAGATTATCGTGCATGCCCCATATATCATCAACCTTGCAAATACGGTAAAGCCGGAAACCTTTGAGCTGGCAGTACAGTTTCTGGAAAAAGAGATCAAACGCACGGCTGCCATGCGAAGCAAAATTCTGGTGCTGCATCCGGGTTCTGCATTAGACGCAGGTGCCGAGGCAGGAATCGCACAGGCGGTGAAAGGGCTCAATCAGGTTTTAGATGAAAACGAGGATGAGGTGTACATTGCGCTTGAGACAATGGCTGGCAAAGGAAGCGAGATCGGACGCACCTTCGAAGAATTAAAAATGATTTATGACGGTGTGCATAAAAAGGAGCGTCTGAGAGTCTGCTTTGACACCTGTCATGTAAATGATGCAGGTTATGATCTTGTCAATGATTATGACGGAGTTTTCAAAAAATTTGACGAGGTGTTAGGTCTTGACCAGATCGCTGTTTTTCATGTGAACGACAGCATGAATCCGCTTGGTGCACACAAAGACCGTCATGCGAATATTGGAGCAGGAACGATTGGTTTTGATACATTATATAAAGTGGTTCATGATGAACGCTTCTTAAATGTGCCTAAGATTTTGGAAACGCCATGGCTTTGTGCCGAAGGTGAAACGAAAAAGACAATTCCGCCTTACAGGGAGGAAATCGCACGGCTGCTGAGATAATATTGTTTTTCTTGTTATTTTGATGTCGCAATGTTACGATAGATGTATAACAATTTAAGGGTGAACCAGAAGGAGAGAGTGTGCATGGGAATGTTTGTAAATCCTGATAATTCTGCGTTTCAGGCAACGCTCAATGCTAGAATTTATGTTGATAAAAGTGGGCTGATCCGGTATACGAACAGTGTGCTGGCATCTACGGATGCTTTTATATGTAACAGTCGTCCGCGTCGGTTTGGAAAATCGATTACCGCAAATATGCTGACAGCATACTACAGCAGGGGCTGCAATTCAGAGGAAATGTTTTCTGGATTAGAAATCAGTAAAGCAGAAGATTTTAAAAGACATCTGAATCAGTATGATGTCATTCATCTTGACATTCAGTGGTGCATAGAGCCTGCTGGTGGACCGGAACATGTGGTTTCTTATATTTCAGAAAAAACGATAGCAGAATTGAGGGAATATTATCCGGATGTTCCGATGAAAGAAACAAAATCGTTGCCGGAAGCATTATCGCAGATTAATACGGCTACAGGCAAGCGATTTGTAATCATCATTGACGAGTGGGATGTATTGATCAGGGATGAGGCGGCGAACGAACTCATTCAGAAAGAATATATCGGGTTTTTAAGAGGATTATTTAAAGGAACAGAACCGACAAAATATATTCAGTTGGCTTATCTGACAGGAATACTTCCGATAAAAAAAGAAAAAACGCAGTCAGCATTAAATAATTTTGACGAATTTACAATGTTAAGTCCGGGCAGTCTGGCACATTATATTGGGTTTACCGAGGATGAGGTACGAAGGTTAGCGGCAACATACCATCAGGATTTTGATAAGGTTAAGAGATGGTACGATGGATATCTGTTGAAAGATTATGAGGTTTATAATCCGAGAGCTGTTGTAAGTGTAATGTTAAATGGTGAGTTTAAGAGCTACTGGTCAGAAACAGCTTCTTATGAAGCAATTGTACCATTGATCAATATGGATTATGATGGCTTGAAAACGCTTGTGATCGAGATGCTTTCCGGTGGAATAGTGAATGTCAACACAGCAACGTTTAAAAATGATATTGTAAATATCCAAAGTAAAGACGATGTGCTTACTTATATGATCCATTTGGGTTACCTTGGATATGATCAGAAAAAGAGAGCAGCGTTTGTTCCAAATGAGGAGATACGGCAGGAACTGACTATGGCGGTTACCAGCAGACATTGGAATGAAATGCTTTTGTTTTGGAAAGATTCTGAAAATCTGTTGGAGGCAACTTTGGATATGGATGAAGATGCCGTTGCCAGACAGATTGAGAAAATTCATAGTGAATATGTTTCTGTCATCCAATACCATGACGAAAATTCATTGAGCAGTGTTCTGACAATTGCTTATCTGAGTGCTATGAAGTATTATTTTAAACCAATTCGCGAATTGCCGACAGGACGTGGATTTGCAGATTTTGTATTTATTCCGAAAAGTGAATATAAAAAGGATTATCCTGCATTGGTTGTAGAATTGAAATGGAATCAGAATGCGGAGACGGCAATGGAACAAATCCGGGATAAAAAATATCCATCTTCTATATTGGAATATACAGGTGATATATTGCTTGTGGCAATTAATTATGATAAAAAGAGTAAAGAGCATATGTGTCTGATAGAAAAATACGATAAATGAATGTGGCAGAGATAATGAAACAAATAGTATACTTGTGATTGCGAATTCAGCGTTTTTGCCATGATAGTTATATATCTTATAGTGAAATTCAAGGGGAAAGAAATAAAATGAACCAGCAGGAAAAAGATAAAATCGTAAGAAAACTTATCGACACAAATACCACGATCTCCACCATGGAGAGCTGCACTTCCGGGCTGATCGCATCCATGATCACGGATACGGAGGGGGCATCGGCAGTTTTTCCGGGAGGTTATGTCACTTATCTGAACAAAACGAAAATCTTATGCGGTGTCGACGAAAAAATTATAAAAGAGTACGGTGTTTATTCTAAGCAATGTGCGAGGGCGATGGCTGAAACTGCTCAGAAAAACCTTCATACAGAGATTGCAATCGGAATCACAGGTACGACCGGGAATGTCGACCCGAATAATGCAGACAGCATGCAGGGAAAGGTATTTTTCTGTATTCTTGTGGGAGAGAAAGTATATGACTTTGAATACAATGCAAAGGTCACCTGGATGAGCCGCCATGAGATCAAGGAGTTATATGCAGATAAAGTATTTGAAGAACTCGCAAAATTGATAAGTGTCGTTCATTCCAGTAGTGATCTCTGCTGTGATCCTGCAAACAGCTCCTCAGAAGCTTATTAAGCGGTAAACTGTATTTTATTTAAAAAATTCCTCCGGTACATATCGAATGATCACATCCATCGTTCCTCCGCACACCATGCCTTCTTCCCCGGCAAAATCATTGGTCATATCGACGGAGAGAAACGTATCTTTTTTGTCAGAGAGAACTTCTAAAGCTTTTCGCAGAACTTCATGTTCGCCACAGCCACCCCCGATTGTGCCAAAAGACTGCCCAAGTGCATTGACGCACATGATTGCCCCTGTTTTGACTGGGGTAGAGCCTTTGCGATCCACAACAACGGCGATCGCTTTTGCCCCCTCTGTCTGGAGTGCATTTAAGAAAGCGGGATCAAGGTTAGTCTGTTCAAGAATCCTGTTTTTCTTTCCAAGGGAAAGCCTGCTGCGGCAGAGAATCAGTTCGGATAAAATGGAAATGGCAATCTCATCCGTTGTGACAGCGCCGATGTCTAACCCGATCGGCGTGTGAATCTGATCGAGAAAAGAGCGGTTGATCCCCTCCGTGCAGAGGTTTTCAAAAAGTCCGGCAACACGTCTTTTGGAACCGATAAGTCCCATATAAGCAGGGGTGATGCCACTGGCATAAAGGGTGCGGATGCAATCCGCATCATGTTTGTGCCCGCGGGTGACAATGGCAACGAAATCCTGTTCATCAGGATGTATCTGTTTGATCGCAGCAGGAAAACTGTCACAGATCACTTTTTTTGCGTTTGCCATCGTGTAAGGATTGGCAAAGGAAGGTCTGTCGTCCGCCGCATAAATGTCAAATTCCAACTGGGAGGCAAAGCGGCAGAGCGATTGCGCTACGTAGCCGCAGCCTAAGATGATCAGACGCCGCGGTGCCTGAAATCTTCTTGTATACACGATGGATTCTGAGGAATCCGGAACTTCAAATTGCATTTCAAATGGATGAAAATCTGTATGATTCATAGGTAAAATCCTCATATATTTCGTTTTATTTTTAAATCATAGGATAGCACTTCAATACGTTTAGTATAAAATAAGCTGTCATATGATGTGACAGAAAAAGTATAGCACTGTTTTTTTTGCGGGGCAATTGTTGGATGGTATCTAATTTTGTACAGTCCACATATTTACATTTTTATGCCATATAGGGTAAAATAAGTAATTGCAAATACAAAAGAAAAGTGAGGAACCCCAATATGGCAGACAATGCATTAAAAATCGAATATAAATTATACTTAGAAGCAGAGGATGTTTCACAGTCAAGGATCCTTTCTTCTGCATCCTATCTGGAAAACGTGCTGCATAATCATGCAAATCCATACATAAAATGTGCACAGATCGATAATGAGAGCGATTTAGATGAATTCGAGTTAAGATTATATGTGGATGAGACGATCGAGGAGGCAGACTGCAAAAATAAGGATGCAGCAGAGGCATTTTTAGATGAGTTTGCGGATATTTTATCAGAAATTGCGCACATTCATTCTTTTATGGATATGGAGGGCAGCTTCTCAATTTCCTTTGAGGGAGAGCATATTGCTTATGATTTTAAATCCGAGCCGGGAGACGGTATGTGCGACTTTATAGAACGGAAAGAAAATTAATACATTTTTTGTTTTCAAAAGCAGAATAGTCTGTTATAATAGATGCATAATATCACTTAGGAGGCATTAAGCGATGGCTGAGGATAGAAAAACATTTAAAATAAAGGATGGACATTTAGGAGAAGTGAAGATAGCAGATGAAGTAGTTGCAATTATTGCGGGACTGGCTGCAACAGAAGTCGAAGGTGTCAGTTCCATGGCTGGTAACATTACGAATGAACTTGTCAGCAAGCTTGGAATGAAGAATCTTTCCAAGGGTGTCCGCGTGGAAGTATTAAGCGGTATTGTGAACGTGGATCTTGCACTGAATATTGCTTACGGATATTCCATCCCGGAAGTATCTGCGAAAGTTCAGGAACGTGTAAAATCAGCAATTGAGAATATGACTGGATTAGAAGTATCTATCGTGAATGTTCGTATTGCAACCGTAGATATGGGTAATAATAAATAATCCTTTGCAGAACGTAACGTTAGTTATGGACGATGTAGTAGAATAAAGGGTGTCCGAGCGACATCCTTTTTTTACCTTGTAAAAAGAAGGGCGAATGGCAGTGGTCTGTCAGATCATAAATCATCAGAATGAATCAAATAGAAAGGATCAATCAATGACCAGAAGAGGATTAAGAGAACAGGTTTTTAAAATGCTTTTCCGCGTGGAGTTCCATAATGTGGAAGAGATGCCGGAACAGATGAATATGTTTGAGGAAGTGGAGGAGTGCAGCGAGAAGGACAAAGAGTATATCTCCAACAAGTTCCACAATATTGTAGAGAAGATTGATGAGATTGATGCAGCAATCAACGAAGTGTCTGAAGGATGGAAGACCAGAAGAATGGGAAAAGTAGATCTGACTCTGATTCGTCTTGCGGTATACGAGATGAAGTACGAGGATGATATCCCGGTAAAAGTTGCAATCAATGAGGCTGTTGAACTTGCAAAACAGTATGGAACGGATGAATCACCGGCATTTGTAAATGGAGTATTGGCGAAATTAGCATGATGAAGAATGTTTATTCTGTTGGACAGGTAAATACATATATTAAGAATATGTTCGCTCAGGATTTTATGATGCAGCGCATCAGTGTCAAGGGCGAGGTGTCTAACTGCAAGTATCATTCCTCAGGGCATATTTATTTTACATTGAAGGATTCCGCGGGGACGATCAATGCGATTATGTTTGCCGGAAACCGCAAGGGACTTTCTTTTCCTATGAAAGAGGGAGACAAAGTCATTGTGACTGGCTCTGTGGAAGTATATGAACGGGACGGTAAGTATCAGCTCTATGCCAGGGAAATCGAACTGGATGGAGCTGGTAATTTATATTTAAAATTCGAAGCGTTAAAAAAAGAATTAGAAGAGATGGGCATGTTTGCCCCGGAGTACAAGAAGAGAATCCCGGCATATATAAGCAGGCTTGGGATTGTCACAGCTCCGACTGGTGCTGCTGTACAGGATATTCGTAATATTTCCGCAAGAAGGAATCCTTATGTGCAGCTTATTTTATATCCGGCGCTGGTGCAGGGGGAAGGTGCGGTAAGCAGTATCGTAAATGGTATCCGTGCATTAGATGCGCTTGGTGTGGATGTGATCATTGTAGGACGTGGCGGAGGTTCCATTGAGGATCTTTGGGCGTTTAATGAGGAGGAAGTTGCAAGGGCGATTTTCGAGTGTGAGACGCCAGTGATCTCGGCGGTCGGTCATCAAACGGATACGACAATCGCAGACTTTGTGGCAGATCTTAGGGCACCAACACCGTCGGCTGCTGCTGAACTTGCAGTTTTTGATTATCAGGCGGCAGTGGCAGAGATTTCAGGAAAAGCAGGAAGAATGAACCGTGCTCTGCAGCAGAAAGTAGAGAGGGCAAGACTGAAACTGGAGCAGTATCAGACAAAGCTGCAATACGCAAGTCCTGAGAATAAGCTTCATGAACACCGTAAATATGCCATAGATCTGGAAGAAAAACTGCATCGGCAGATGGAACAGAATTTTATGGAGAAAAAGCACAGGCTGGCACTTCTGACCGGGCAGTTAGAGGGAGTATCTCCTTTGAAGAAACTGAGTCAGGGATTTTCCTATGTTGCAGATGAAAGAGGAAAAGCAGTGACGGATGCCGCAAAAGTTCATGTGGGTGATCCACTCGACATTCATCTGCTGCATGGAACGCTGAAAGCAAATGTCACGGAGGTATTTGACAATGAGTGAAGAACAGACAAAACAGAATGTCTCGTTAGAGGAGACATTTGAAGAGATAGAGACCATTATCAAACAGTTAGAGAACCCGGAAGTTACTTTGGATGATTCGTTTCAACTGTATCAGGCAGGCGTTGAGAAGTTAAAGAATTGCAATGCGCTTTTAGATGCAGTGGAGAAAAAGATGCAGGTGATTCAGGCTGACGGATCACTGGCAGATTTTGAATGAAATATGATAAATGGATTTTGAACCATAACTGTACTGGTATTGAACAGTTACGATTTATGGAGATCTGGAAGGATAAGAAGGAGCAGCAGAGGTGGATATTAGAGCAGAGATTCAGACAAGAGTAGAGGAAATCGAACAGATCATAAAAGGGTATCTTCCGAAGGAGGAAGGTTACCAGAAGACGATTATGGAGGCAATGAACTACAGTATTCTTGCCGGAGGAAAAAGGCTCAGACCGATGTTAATGTTAGAAACCTATCGTCTTTTTGGCGGGAAATCGAAGGTGATCGAACCTTTTATGGCAGCCATGGAAATGATCCACACCTATTCGCTTGTGCATGATGATCTCCCGGCGATGGATAATGACGAATACCGCCGGGGAAAGAAGACAACACATGCAGTATATGGGGAAGCAATGGGAATCCTTGCCGGGGATGCACTTTTGAATTATGCATTTGAGACTGCTACAAAAGCCTTTGACATGGAACCGGATAACCGCAATATCGGAAAGGCAATGCAGGTGCTTGCCACAAAAGCCGGAATTTATGGAATGGTCGGCGGACAGGTTGTGGATGTGCAGTCGGAAGATTCCGGTGACATTACCAGAGAAAAACTGGATTTTATTTATCGCCTGAAAACCGGAGCATTAATCGAAAGTTCTATGCTGATTGGAGCGATTCTAGCTGGCGCAACAAAGAATGAGCAGAACACGATTGAGAAGGCTGCGGCAGAAGTCGGACTGGCATTCCAGATCCAGGATGACATTCTGGATGTGACAAGCACGTTAGAGGTGCTTGGAAAGCCAATCGGCAGTGATGAGAAGAATCATAAAGCAACGTATGTTTCCTTTGAAGGACTTGAAAAAGCAAAAGAAGATGTGGCTTTTTATTCAAACAGCGCAGTCGAGAGAATGGATTCTCTGGTTGTGAAGAATGAATTTTTAAATGAATTATTGCTTTATCTGATCTCAAGAGAAAAGTAATGAATGTAAGAAAGTAAGAAGTCGAGGTACCAGCTATGGTATTAGAAAAGATTAATAAACCGAACGATATCAAATCCCTGACAGACGAGGAACTGAAAATTCTCGCGTCTGAGATAAGGGAATTTTTAATAGAAAAGATTTCAGTGACAGGTGGGCATTTAGCTTCGAATCTTGGAGTAGTGGAGCTTACCATGGCACTTCATTTAGCACTTGACCTGCCAAAAGATAAGATCATCTGGGATGTTGGTCACCAGTCGTATACACATAAGCTTCTGACCGGAAGGCGCGAAGGCTTTGACGGACTGCGCAAGTATGGCGGAATGAGTGGATTCCCAAAGAGAAAAGAGAGCGCATGTGACTGTTTTGATACCGGTCACAGTTCTACATCGATCTCTGCCGGACTTGGCTATGCATTAGCGAGAGAGATCACAGGCGAGGATTACAGGGTTGTTTCTGTGATCGGGGACGGAGCACTGACCGGAGGAATGGCATTTGAGGCACTGAATAATGCTGCAAGACTGAAATCTAATTTTATCATTATTTTAAATGATAATAATATGTCAATCTCAGAGAACGTTGGCGGCTTATCCACTTATCTGGCGGGATTTCGGACAGCGGACGCTTATCTGGATCTGAAATTAAATGTATTAAATTCCTTAAACAAGATGCCTTATGGAGAGAAGATGGTTTCGAAGATCCGTAAGACAAAGAGTGGAATCAAGCAATTGCTTATTCCGGGAATGTTTTTTGAAGAAATGGGAATCGTGTATTTAGGACCGGTAGACGGTAGTGACCTTCACGGAATCGTGAAGCTGATCAAAGAGGCATCCCATATTGACGGACCGGTACTGATCCATGTGATGACGCACAAAGGCGCAGGATACGCACCGGCAGAGCGGCATCCGGCAAGGTTTCACGGAACAGAACCGTTTGATATTGAGACCGGACTTCCGAAGAATCCGAGAATTAAGGCAAATTATACCGATATTTTTTCGACTGTCATGCGAAAATTAGGCGACAGAGATGAAAAGGTTGTGGCGGTTACCGCAGCTATGACGGACGGAACGGGGTTAAAACGTTTTCATAATATGTTCCCGGAACGCTTTTTTGACGTTGGAATCGCAGAACAGCATGCGGTTACTTTTGCAGCAGGATTAGCGGCGGCAGGGTTAAAACCTGTTTTTGCAGTGTATTCTTCGTTTTTACAGAGAGCTTATGATCAGATTCTGCATGACGTCTGTATCCAGAATCTTCCTGTGATCTTTGCGATTGACAGAGCCGGATTAGTCGGAAGTGACGGAGAGACACATCAGGGTATTTTTGATATTTCTTATTTATCCTCGATTCCGAATATGACGATCATGGCACCGAAGAATAAATGGGAATTATCCGATATGATCAAGTATGCAGTGAACTTTGGGGCACCGATCGCAGTGCGTTATCCGAGAGGTGAAGCGTATGACGGACTGAAAGAGTACCGTGCGCCGGTCAGCCTTGGCAAGAGCGAATGGATTTACATGGAATCAGAGATCGCGTTGTTTGCGTTAGGTTCTATGGTAAAGACAGCGGCTGTGGTGCGGGAGATTTTGAAGTCAAAAGGATATTCGTGCAGTCTGATCAATGCACGTTTTGCAAAGCCGTTGGATGAGGATGTATTAAAACATATCACCGAACATCATAAAGTGATCGTTACACTGGAAGAAAATGTCATCAGCGGTGGATTTGGCGAGCATGTAACTGAGTTTTATAATAATGAGGACGGCAGAGGCATTCGCATTTTAAACATTGCAATACCGGATGAATATGTGGAGCATGGCAATGTGGATCTGTTGCGGAAAGAAGTAGGACTTGATGTTGACACGATCGTGGAGCGCACGATCGCTGCATATGAGAAGTGTGGAATTAGAATAGAAAAAAGAGAGCGGAGAGAATGAAGGAAAGATTAGATATTTTACTTGTAAATAAAGGACTTGCACCGTCCAGGGAAAAGGCGAAAGCCATGATCATGGAAGGAAATGTGTTTGTCGACAATAACCGTGAGGATAAGGCAGGCTCTACTTTTGATGAAAACGCGAATATCGAGGTAAAGGGCAATACGTTAAAGTATGTAAGCCGTGGTGGATTAAAGTTAGAGAAAGCCATGACACATTTCGGCATTACCCTAGAGGGAAAAATCTGTATGGATATCGGAGCTTCCACAGGCGGATTTACAGACTGTATGCTGCAGAATGGTGCAGTTAAAGTTTACGCGGTGGATGTAGGTTATGGTCAGTTCGCATGGAAGCTGCGTCAGGATGAACGTGTGGTCTGCATGGAAAAAACAAACATCCGTTATGTGACACCGCAGGATATTGCAGACCGGCTTGATTTTGCTTCGGTGGACGTTTCATTCATTTCCCTGACAAAAGTGTTAGGACCGGCAAGAGAACTTTTAAACGGCAATGGCGAAATGGTCTGCCTGATCAAACCACAGTTTGAAGCCGGAAGGGAAAAGGTTGGAAAAAAAGGAGTTGTCCGGGATAAGGCAGTTCATGAAGAGGTCATTCACAAAGTGATTGATTTTGCAATGGAAATCGGATTTCATATTCTGAATCTGGAATATTCACCGATCAAGGGACCGGAAGGAAATATCGAGTATCTGGTTTATATCAGGAAAGAAGCAGAGGGCAGCAAAGAGGAATCTGTCGATGTTCATGCTGTTGTTGAAGCTGCACATGGAGAGTTAGACAAATAATATGAGACATTTTTTGATTATCACCAATTCATTCAAAGATAAAAATTTAAAATTAACGAATGAGATCAAAGCTTACATCGAGGAAAAAGGCGGCACCTGTCAGTGCTTCGTGAGTACCGGGGATGACGCAAAGCATGCGGCACCGGAAGCGGATGCAATTGCGCCGGACACGGAATGTGTGCTTGTGTTAGGCGGGGACGGTACATTGATCCGGGCAGCTTCCAAACTGGTCGGACAGAACATTGCACTGATCGGTGTCAATCTCGGAACGTTAGGTTATCTTTGCGAATTGGAAGAATCAAACGTTTTCTCGGCAGTCGATGAATTAATGGAAGAACATTATGCGGTGGAAGAACGTATGATGTTAAGCGGTTATGGAGTCAAGCAGGGAGAAAAGACAGAATGTAAAGTGGCATTAAATGATATTGTCATTCACAGAACAGGTGCATTGTCAGTTGTCAATCTGATCGTGTCAGTCAATGGAGAATATCTGAATACGTTCCGTGCAGACGGGATTATCATTTCTACGCCGACAGGTTCTACCGGATATAATATGTCTGCGGGAGGACCAATCGTAGACCCGAAAGCACAGATGATACTGCTTACACCGATCAATGCGCATAACTTAAACTCCAGAAGCATTGTCATTGGAGCAGAGGATGAAGTGATGATCGAAATTGGAAAAAGGCGTTCCCAGAAGGACGAGACCGTGGAGGTCAGCTTTGACGGTGACAATGCAGTAGGACTTGAGGTAGGAGATAAGTTTCTGATCAAAAAGGCAGACTCCACAGCAAGAATCTGCAAATTAAATAATATGAGCTTTTTAGAGATTCTCCGCAAAAAAATGGAGACATATACATAAACAGGAAACGAGGGAGGTCAGACCGGAATGAAAACAAAACGTCAGTCAAAAATGCTGGAACTGATAAAAAAACATGATATCGAGACACAGGAAGAGTTATCCGATTATCTCCAGAAAGAAGGATATCAGGTGACACAGGCAACAGTTTCCAGAGACATCCGTGAACTGAAACTGACAAAAGTGGCAATGAGCAATGGCAGACAGAAATATGTGACACTGACAGAGGGAACGGAAGATCTTTCTGAAAAATATACCCGTGTTTTTCATGACGGTTTCGTGTCTATGGATATGGCACAGAATATTCTGGTGATCAAAACCGTTTCCGGAATGGCAATGGCAGTTGCAGCGGCATTAGATGCCATGCATCTGCATGAGATCGTCGGCTGCATTGCCGGGGATGATACGATAATGTGTGCAGTGCGAAGCGTGGATGACACCGTTGCAGTGATGAGTCGTCTGCGTAAGCTGGTAGAAGATTAAGAACATATACTTTTGGGGAGAGTAGAAGGAGATTATATGTTACAGAATCTGCATGTGAAAAATCTGGCGCTGATTGATGAGACAGAGGTTGATTTTCAAAATGGATTAAATATTTTATCCGGTGAGACCGGTGCAGGAAAATCCATTATCATTGGCTCTATCAATCTGGCACTGGGAGAAAAAGTACAGAAAGAGATGCTTCGGGAAAATGCCGATTATGCGTTAGTGGAGCTGATTTTTTCAGTGACGGACGAGAGGCAGAAGAAGTTGTTAAAAGAGCTCGATGTGTTCCCGGAGAATGATGAAGTCATCTTAAGCAGGAAAATTGTTAATGGCAGAGGTGTCGCAAAAGTAAATGCCGAGAGTGTTCCAGCATCGAAAATGCGTGAAATCGCGTCTATTCTGATCGATATTCACGGACAGCATGAGCACCAGTCACTTTTGTCGAAGAAAAAACATCTTGAAATCTTAGATGATTATGCAAAAGAAGAAATTTCTGACTGGAAGGAAAAGCTTAAGGAAGCGTATAAAAATTATCGTGCACTGTCCGAGGAATTAAAGGAAGCAGACGTGGACGAGGAGGAGAGACTGCGGGAAATTTCTTTTCTGGAATATGAGATCAAGGAGATTGAGGAAGCGGACTTAAAAGAGGGCGAGGACGAAGCTCTTGAAGCTGATTACCGCAAGTTTTCCAATGGAAAAAAGATTATGGAGGCAGTGAACGCCGCTTACCAGTATACCGGAAACCAGGATGACAATGTATCAGAACTGACCGGAAGGGCATTGCGCGAATTAAATGCGGCGGCTTCCTATGATGAGAAGGTAAAAGCGTTAGAAGAACAGCTTTTAGAGATAGACAATCTTGTAAATGATTTTAACCGTGAACTTGCAGATTATATTGATGAGACGGAGTTTGATGATGAGACTTTTTATCAGATGGAGAAGCGGTTAGATGAACTCAATCACTTGAAATCGAAGTATGGAAGCTCCATTACAGAGATATTGTCTGAATTGGAGAAAAAACAGAACCGATTACAACAATTGCAGGATTTTGACCAGTACATTGGAAATTTGAAGCAAAAACTTGCAGATACAGAGCAGGAACTGAAAAAATATTGCGAAAAAGTATCCGCAATCCGGAAAAAATATGCAAAAAAATTAACAAGCGCTGTGACAGATGCCTTAAAGGATCTGAACTTTCTGGATGTGAAATTTGAGATGCAGTTTGAGAAGACATCAGACTACACTGCAAACGGAACGGATGATCCGGAGTTCTTGATCTCGACAAATCCGGGCGAGCCGGTAAAACCATTGGGAAAAGTGGCTTCCGGTGGTGAACTTTCGAGAATCATGCTTGCAATTAAAACAGTTTTAGCAGATCAGGATGCAGTGGAAACACTTATTTTTGATGAGATCGACAGCGGAATCAGCGGACGTACGGCGCAGATGGTTTCTGAAAAGATGAATGTGCTTGCAAAAAATCATCAGATTATCTGTATCACACATTTGCCACAGATCGCAGCTATGGCAGATGCGCATTATCTGATCGAAAAATCGGTCGAAAACCAGACGACTGTATCTAAGATCAAATGCTTATCGGAAGAGGAAAGCATTTCCGAACTTGCGCGGATGCTTGGCGGTGTGGAGATCACAGAAAAAGTAATGGAAAGTGCAAGAGAGATGAAAGAACTTGCATATCAGAAGAAAAAATAAATTCCAATAACTGACACGGAAAAAACAGTTTGAAAACAAAAAAGAGACACATAATAAAAGAGTACATAGCGTGAGATGTACTCTTTTTTCTTTGTACGAATGTTTGAAGAATTTATAAGAAACTCTAATAAAATTCACACATTTTATCAAATTTTGCAGGAGATAAAAAATGGACAGATACAAAAGTTTTTTTCGTGGGATAGCGTATGCAGGTTATTGTATGGTGTTTCTTTTTGCGGTTTATACTTTTGAAAAATCAATCCCGGATCAGATTTACGTGAAGGCAGGGGAGACGATCGATTACCAGTTTCAATTGCCGGTGACAATGGAATTGCAGGAAGAAAGTTTCGAGGCTGCAAAAAGTGAAACGACCGAAAATGTCAGGCAGTCTTATTTTGTGACATGCAGACTTTTTGGACTTTTTCCGGTCAAGGATATAGAAGTCGTATTGGTGGACGGAGACGCGGTCTACGCAGGTGGCATGCCGATTGGCATTTATGTCAAGACGAGTGGTGTCCTTGTGATCGGGACAAGTAAAATCGAACAGCCGGATGGAAGTGAGGCTGCACCGGCAGAAAATATTCTGAAAGAGGGCGACTATATATTAAGTGTGAACGGGGAGGCAGTCAACGAGAAGGAGGATTTACAGCGTCTCGTCCAGCAGAATGGTGCAGCGAGGGAAGTTTTCAAAGTAAGCAGAAATGGAGAAATGGTAGATGTCTGTGTGACTCCTGCAAAAAATAAAAATGGAACGTATATGCTCGGTGTCTGGGTGAGGGATGATCTTGCCGGGATCGGAACACTGACGTATTATAAGGAAGATGGAACTTATGGTGCGCTCGGACATGCGATCAGTGACGGTGACGTTGGAGAACTCATTCAGGTAAAAGAAGGTTATGTATACAATGCACAGATTATCGGTGTGAAAAAGGGACAGAAAGGAAATCCGGGAGAATTATCCGGGATCATTCATTATCAGAGTGCGGACTGTCTCGGAAGTATCGAGAAGAATACAGACATCGGGATTTATGGAAGATTAGACGGAAATATAGCAGCGCTGCCGCGTGGAGATTATTATAATATCTGTTATAAGCAGGATATCGAGGCAGGACCGGCGAAGATCATCTGCGGATTTTCCGGGGAAAAAAGAGAGTATGAGATTGAAATCGAAACGCTAGATTACAGCGGGCGTGAGGCAAACAAAGGAATCCTTTTTCGGGTAACAGATGAGGAACTTTTAAATACAACAGGCGGCATTGTTCAGGGAATGAGTGGAAGCCCGATCATCCAGAACGGGAAATTCATCGGAGCGGTCACGCATGTATTTGTGAATGATCCGGCGAAGGGATATGGTATTTTTGCGGAGACGATGTTAGAATAGAAGAAACGATAAAAAAAGACCATTTGAAAGTTTTAGCGACGAAGTTCGACAAAATCTTTCAAATATAAATGAGTATCCTTATGTACAGGTAAAGGGGTGCCCGAAAAGCACACTTTACGAATGTATTAGAGTCAGCAGGAGGACCAGCATGGAGAAACTGAATGTAGCAATCGCAGATGATAATGAGAGAATGTTGCGATTATTGGGGGATATCATCGACAGTGATGATGAACTGAATGTCGTTGGAACTGCTAAAGATGGGGAGGAAGCTTACAATGTGATCAAGACGAAGGAACCGGATGTTGTTCTGCTTGACATTGTAATGCCAAAATTAGACGGACTAGGCGTATTAGACCGTGTGAATCATGATAAGACGATCAAAAAACATCCGACTTTTATTATGATCAGCGCCATTGGTCAGGAAAAAATCACAGAAGATGCATTTGAACTGGGTGCAGATTATTATATTATGAAACCATTCGACAATGACATGGTCATTAACCGGATCAAAAAGGCGAAGATCACGCCAAATGCAAAGAATACGGAAGCACGTAAGGTAAATGCCTATGAGAAAGCGGAGGAGGTCAGCACAAAGAATCTTGAGGCAGATGTGACAGAGATCATTCATGAGATCGGTGTGCCGGCTCATATCAAAGGATATCAGTATTTAAGAGATGCAATCGTGATGTCAGTCAATGATATGGATATGTTAAATTCAATCACGAAGATTTTATATCCAACGATCGCAAAAAAATATCAGACGACATCCAGCCGTGTAGAGCGTGCTATCCGACATGCGATTGAGGTGGCGTGGAGCAGAGGCAAGATGGACACGATTGATGAGATGTTTGGCTATACCATTCACAATGGAAAAGGAAAACCTACCAATTCAGAGTTTATCGCATTGATCACAGACCGTATCCGGCTGGAATACAAAATGTATTAGTGCTTTTCAGAAAGAGAAAAAAGGGTTATAATATTCTTAAGATTTCGAAGTATTTCGGGGTTTGGAGGGTTTATAACATGAAAAAAATATTATTTGCTGCTTCAGAAGCTGTTCCTTTTATCAAAACAGGAGGTCTTGCAGATGTAACCGGCTCACTGCCAAAGTATTTTGACAGGAAAAAGTATGATGTGCGTATCATATTACCGAAGTATCTGTGCATGGATGAACGTTTTAAGGAACAGCTTCATTTTAAATGTCACTTTTATGTGAATCTAAGCTGGCGAAAACAATATGCCGGCATTTTTGAAACAAAACAGGATGGTATCACCTATTATTTTGTAGATAATGAATTTTATTTTGCCGGAGATAAGCCGTATAATGAGCTTTATCAGGATATAGAGAAGTTTGCATACTTTTCCAAGGCAGTTTTAGAGGCACTGCCGTTTCTGGATTTCTGCCCGGATATCATTCACTGCCATGACTGGCAGACAGGTCTGATACCTGTGTTTTTAAAGACGTTATATGGAGATGAGAATTATTACCGCGGAATCCGGACGGTATTTTCCATTCATAATCTGAAATTTCAGGGACGCTGGAGTCTCCCTGCGGTTATGGATATTACAGGACTTCCGGAGCAGATCTTTACGGCAGACAAATTAGAGTCTTACGGTGAGGCAAATTACTTAAAAGGCGGCATTGTTTATGCAGATGCAGTGACGACTGTCAGTGAGACTTATGCCTATGAGATTACGACAGAGCAGGGCGGAGAGGGATTAGACGGACTGCTTCGAGTCAGAAAGAATGATCTGTACGGCATTTTGAATGGATTAGATTATGGAGAGTATGATCCGCAGAATGATCCATATATTTATAATCATTTTAATGAGAGTAGTTTTCAGGACGGCAAGAAACTGAACAAATCCAAATTACAGAAAGAACTTGGACTTCCAGTAAAAGAAAATGCAATGCTGATCGGTATTGTCTCAAGAATGACAAGTCAGAAAGGTTTTGATCTGGTCGCATATATTATGGATGAACTGTTAGCAACAGAGGATGTGCAGATCGTAGTGCTTGGAACAGGGGAAGACCGGTATCAGGATATGCTCCGTTATTTTGCACAGAAATATCCAGAAAAACTTTATGCGAATATTGGCTACTCAGAGGAAATGGCACACCGTATCTACGCTTCCTGCGATGCCTTTTTAATGCCGTCACTTTTTGAACCTTGCGGATTGTCACAGCTTATGAGTTTAAGATATGGAACTGTTCCAATCGTAAGGGAAACAGGTGGATTAAAAGACACCGTGGAAGCGTACAATGAATATGAACATACTGGAACCGGTTTTTCGTTTGCCAATTACAATGCGCATGAGATGCTTGGCACGATCCGTTATGCACTCTCTGTTTTCAATGACCATAAAAAGGAGTGGAACGGACTCATCCAGAGGGGAATGAAACAGGATTTCTCGTGGAAGCGTTCTGCAGGCAAATATGAGGCATTATATGAAAAACTGACAGATTTTCAATAAGAGCTACATAGAAATCTGACCGGTCTCACGGGAATAATAATAGACGTGGTCTGATAAGACTTCTTCTCTGGATAATTGTGTGGAATTGACTTCTTTTACCATAGAGGTAAGTTCGTCATAAGAATCATGATCGTATGCAGGAAGCAGGATCACTTCATGGATGCTGCTTGGAAGAATATACAGATCACACTCTAACTTTTCACAGAGATTGTGCAAAAGATTATGGTACAGGATACAGCCGGAACCATTTAATTTGCTTTTATTTGAAAGAACATACATGGGAACCATATATTCCAGTTCTTCATTCATGGAATTACAAGGGACGCCAGCCATTAGCTCGATCAGAACATCAGACATATCCCGCAGCTCATAGGTAAGGAGCTTCGGAGTGTTTTTCATGGCGAGCTGATAGAGGTCGTCCCTTGTGATATTCCACAGGGAAAGATGATTGTTATAGATCAGGATTGTTGCATTTCCTGTCGCATCGGCTTCGACGAGACAATTAAAAATGATCGCGAGATCTAAGAGTCTTATATGCGGAATCTTTTCAAGAAGTTGTCTGTTCTGCTCATAATTGATCAGCTTGAAGACAATCCGTTTTTTCACCTGTTCATAGTCGGTAAAAAAGGAAATGTCGATATTGCCGGAAGGCTTGTTTTCCTTGTAAACCGACAGGATATCATGATAGATTTCCTCTAAGGATCTGCCTTTCTGGTATTGCTTAAAATAAAAATTCAGATAAATAGTTGGGGAAATATTCAACTGATTCGATAAGATCGTGAGACCGTCGTAATGTGTGTCATTATTCTTGATAATCTCCTGAATCGTTACCTTCACAGAAGATCCAAGCCGCGCCTGAATCGCTGTTGTTACATTTTCTTTGAATTCCTGATATGTCATAAAAATCCTCCCAATAGCATGAGACCATGGGAAAACATTTACATTCAGTATTGTCTGGAAATAAAACGATATACATAGGACAGATTTTAAATAAAATCCGTAAAAAAATCCACGCATCGGGAACTGCGTGGATTTACTTTATCATGAATAAATTGAAAAAACAATAGGAAAAGAAAAAAGTTTCGAAAAATTTTATTATTCGGATTTTAATTTTTTCCAGAGATAATTCGATAACTTTGTAGTGTCTGCATCATATTGCTTATAAACAGTGCAGTTTTCGAGGGTTTCTTCTGTCGGGAAAATGGTTGTGTCAGATAAGGTTTCCTCATCCAGATTCTCTTTTACTGCCAGGTTCGGTGTGGCATAGTAAACGTAATCAAAGTTGATAAGCCCGATGTCTTCCCGGCATAGAAAATCCAAAAACTTCTCAGCATACTCTGTGTTATGGCAGGATTTTGGCATGAACCAGGAGTCAATCCATAAGTTTGAACCTTCCTTTGGAACATTGTAGGAGAGGTCATCATTTAAATCAATGGCATAAGCAGCTTCCCCAGAGTAAACAAGTGCCATTGCAGCGTTTCCGGCTGCCATTTCATCTCCGGTCTCATCTACATAGTAAGCGTAGACGAGAGGTTTCTGGCGGATCAGAAGATCCAACGCATCATTCAGCTCGTTTTCATCGGTTGTGTTGATGTCGTAATCTAACAGCCTTAACGCAGGAGTGAAGCTGTCACGTACAGAGTTCTGCATAATGATACGGTCTTTGTATTTTTCATCCCAGAGAACATTCCAGGTTGTGACTTCGTCATCCGGCACCATAGTCGTGTTGTAAAGGATGCCAAGTGTTCCGTAAAAATAGGGCATGGAATATTTGTTTTCCGGGTCAAAAATTCTGGATGCTTCAATAATGGCAGGATCGATATTTTTGTAATATTCAAAATTGTCAAAATTAATCTCCAATACCTGATCCTCATTGATCAGGCGTTCCACCATATAGTCAGAAGTACATACGAGATCGTAATTGATCGAGCCGGCAGAAAACTTGGTATACATTTCTTCCGGGCTTTCATATTCCTCTAACTTCACTTTAATTCCGGTCTCTTTTTCAAACTGGTCGAGAACGGAATCATCAATGTATTTTCCATAATTTAAAATTACTAAAGTATTGTCGTCTTTTTTTGCAGTCTCAGCAGAAGATGTGCTTTTTCCACAGGAGGAGAGCACACTTGCCATGAGGCATAAAGTAAAAAATGTCAGAAATCTTTTTTTCATAACAGCCTCCTAAATTACCTGTTTTACCGCTTTTCCCTCGGAACGGTGGTTCATTACAAGAAGAAGCAGGAATGCGATCATAAATAAAATGGTGGACAGCGCATATAATTCCGGGCGGATTCCCTTACGAAGCTCTGTATACAGCATGGTGGAGAGTGTGTTTACGCCGGCTCCCTTGGTAAAGAAAGTAATGGAAAAATCATCTAACGACATTGTGACTGCCATTAAAAAACCGGAGAAAACGCCGGATTTGATCTCAGGCCATGTAATCTTGAAAAAGGCATAAAGCGGTGTGGCACCGAGGTCTAAGGCGGCTTCGTAGGTGTAACGGTTTGCCTGGTTTAATTTTGGAAGCACATTTAAGATGACATAAGGGATGTCAAAAGTAATATGTGCGATCAGAACCGTTACAAAACCGAGGTTCATGAATTTTACAAACAAAAGCATCATTGCGATTCCGGTCACGATATCCGCATTTAAAAGAGGAATGTTAGTAGCACCTAACATGATTGCTTTGTTCTTTTTTTTCATAGCACTGATACCGATCGCAGCCAGAGTTCCAAGCAGTGTGGAGATGACTGCGGCAGCGAGTGTGATCTGAATGGTTGTCACAAAAGCATTTGTGATCGTTTCATTCTGGAAACATTCTGCGTACCATTTTAAGGTAAATCCACCCCATACAACACGGGATTTGGAATTGTTGAAAGACAGGATGATCAACACTAAAATTGGAAGATATAAAAATAAAAATATAAGTGCAAGATAAATTCTTGACGCAGCTTTTTTTACCATACCGCAGTACCTCCGCCGTCTTTATCGAAAATATTCATGAGAGCCATGCTTGCGACGACAAAAATCATTAACACAACAGAAAGACCGGAGCCTAAGTTCCAGTTGGTTCCCTGCATAAATTCCTGCTCGATCACGTTACCGATCAGAAGCACCTTTCCACCGCCTAACAGGTCGGAGATGACGAAGGAAGTCAGCGCAGGAACAAAGACCATGATAATGCCGCTGATAATGCCGGATAAGGTCAGCGGAATGATGATCTTAAATAAAATAATGGCATTGCTCGCACCGAGGTCTTTCGCAGCCTCAATGACATCATTTTTGATCCGTGCCATGGAGTTATAAATTGGCAGGATCATAAATGGAAGGAAGTCGTAAACCATACCGAATACAACCGCAGTCTGTGTATTGAGCATTTTGATCGTGCCAAATCCCAAAAACTGGAAAATTGCATTTACGATTCCGTTGTTCGATAAAAGCAAACGCCATGCAAGGATACGGAGCATGAAGTTCATCCACATTGGTAAAATGAAGATGAAAACAACAAATCCCTGTTGTTTAATTTTTAAGCCATTTAAGATCATGGCAAGAGGGTAGGCTAACAGCAGACAGACAACCGTGCAGATAATGCCAAGCTTTAAAGATAAAAGAATGGATTTTACATGCACAGGATCTGCGATAGCAGCCACGTTTTCAAAAGTAAAAGTTCCTCCGGAGGTGGTGAATGCATAATAAATGATCATTGCCAGCGGAAGGAAGATAAAGCCGATGATCCATATGAGATACGGACCAGCAAATAATTGTCTTCCTAATTTACGCATCGATCTCTACGGCCTCCTCATCCTCAGATTCCGGTTTGTTCATGATCTGGATATTGAAAGGAATGACGTTGATTCCAACATGTTCGCCTACATTGTGGAGCAGTGTGGTGTGAACCAGCCACTCGAAACCATTTGCCATGATCTCAATTTCATAATGAACGCCTTTGAAAATCACAGAGGTGATATCACCCTCCATAAATCCTTTTTCCGGTTCTACAATCTCAATATCCTCCGGGCGGATCACAACGTCCACCGGAGTGTTATTTCCAAAACCTTCATCGACACAAGGAATCTTTACACCGAGGATTTCCACGACTTTGTCCTGGATCATAGTTCCATCGATGATATTGCTGTCACCGATAAAGTCTGCGACGAAAGCGTTCGTAGGTTCATTGTAGATCATTTCCGGTGTACCGATCTGCTGGATGTATCCCTGATTCATAACGACGATCGTATCGGACATGGTAAGTGCTTCTTCCTGGTCATGTGTGACGTAAACGAAAGTGATTCCAAGTTCGTTTTTCAGGCGGATCAGCTCATACTGCATATCCTGACGCAGTTTTAAATCGAGCGCGCCGAGCGGCTCATCTAAGAGAAGAACCTTCGGTTCGTTGACAATCGCGCGGGCAATGGCAATTCGCTGCTGCTGACCGCCGCTTAAGGAGTCGATGGAACGGTTTTCAAAACCGTCAAGGTTTACTAATTTTAAGGCGTATTTGATTTTATCGTTGATATATTCTTTGCTTTTTTTATTGATCTTTAATCCGAATGCGATATTTTCTGCAATCGACATATGTGGGAATAAAGCGTATTTCTGGAAAACAGTATTCAGATTTCTTTTATTTGGAGGCAGGCTGGTAATGTCGACACCATCGAAGATGACCTGTCCCTTATCGGGTGTCTCAAAACCGCCTAAAATGCGGAGCGTTGTTGTTTTTCCACACCCTGATGGACCTAGGAGCGTGATAAACTCATTCTCGCGGATATATAAATTTAATTCATCAAGTACCAGATTGTTTCCATAAGACTTGGAAATATCGACAAAATTGATTAACTTTTTACTCATAACATGATTCCTTTCTCAATTCCTCTGAGCGTATTTTAAAAGCTGGGCGGAGTAGATACCCAGATCAAAACGGCATCACGTGTGCCGGGATTTTCTATGTAATGTTTTTTGTCGGCTTTAAAATAAAAAGATTCTCCGGCATGTACCATATGGCTTTTTCCACCGTAAAATACTTTGACCGTTCCTTTGATGACGTAACCAAATTCTTCACCGGAATGGGGCAGTATAATATCAGAAGAACCGCCGGCGTTTAACGTGAGTTTTACGGGTTCCATGGAATCCTTCTGGGCATTCGGAACCACCCATTCAATGATATTATGCTTGTCTTCATTCACCTTCGTGAAAAAGTCTTCATTTTTAAATACGATCTGTTCCGGTTCTTCATCGGTAAAAAATTCTGCCGGTGTTGTTCCGAGACACTGAATGATATCGAGCAGTGTTCCAATCGACGGTGTGTTCTGGTTGCGTTCCAGCTGGGAGATAAACCCCTTGGTAAGCTCCGAACGGTCGGCAAGTTCCTGCTGTGTCAGTCCATATTGAATGCGAAGTTCTTTCATTCGTTTTCCAATATCCATACCGCATGCCTCCAATCCTGAAAAAATACTGAATGGTTACAAAAAGTTTACTAATAATAAACAAACTATAAAACATTTTATTATGAAATGATAAAATGTCAATAGTGTTCGTGTAAAATTAATTATAAATTTCTGAAAAAAAGAGTTGCATTTTTTTCAGAATCCGATATAATAGTTTTCGTGACTGATTCGTCATGCCAATATGGCTCAGTTGGTAGAGCAACGCATTCGTAATGCGTGGGTCAGGGGTTCGAGTCCCCTTATTGGCTTAATTGAGAAAACCCAGTAAAATCAAGGCTTCTTGATTTACTGGGTTTTCTGTTTTTTGTATCTGTTCAAAATCGCATTCGAAAAAAGTAAAGTATTTCACGAGATATTTCACACATTTACCGCCTTAAAACCTCATATGCACATTCGGCCATCGCCTGATAGGCTTTGCTGCTCGGGTGCAGGTGATCGCCGCTGTCGAAGCCTTCCCGGAATGCGGATGGATTCTCGCTTCCGCGCAGTGCCAGATCAAAGTCGATACATCCGTCGATTTCTTTCGTAGAACGAATCCACGCATTCAACTCATTGCGCAGATCATCGCGGAAGGTTGCGTAAGTGCGCCAGCCAAAGATTGGAAGAAGTGTACCCATATAGACTTTTAAATGTAATTTTTTCGCTTCTTCTATATAATAGCGATAGCCGTCAATCAATTCCCTTGCCGTTGGAAGATCACTCATTGGACGGAATGGGTTTGTCTCAATTCCAACAGGATGAATGATGTCGTTGATTCCCTGCTGGATGATCACAGTATCTGCGCCAGTGGTCGGAATCTCATGCGGAAAACGGTTTGTTCCTTTTAACCCATAAGAATCGTAAGTGATACATTCATATTGTCGCAAAATTCTTGAACCGCTCGTGGCGCGTCGGATAAATGCAGTGTGATTATCCGGGTTTTCTCTTGCAAGCAGTGTCAGATAATCCGGCCATGCGCCCGCGGTGATCGAATCTCCATAGCAGATGACCGTATGGTTTTCTTCGGAAGTCATTAATTCAATGTTACTCAGAAAATAAAACCAGTTTGTAGTCTTTGTATCATTCATCGGCAGACTTTTAGCATGCGTCTGATCTCCAAGGGAGAAAAATCCTTTGGAAAGTGGTCCGGTCACAAGAACAGCGGACTGCATTAAGGTAAAATCAGCAAAATAAAGACTGATCGAGAGTGTCATTCCCTTTTTGACAGGGAAAGCAATTGGATCACTGAGGGCAGTCTGATGTGTGCCAATCGTCACAGATTCGTTTCCGGAAAAAGTGATGTCACAGAGTGTCTCATTTTTACATGGGCAGGACAGTGTCATTTTTTCGTAGACAGGAGAAGCAGCGACTGCAACTGTGGCTTTGGTGATCGTGACAGCTTCCTTTCCACAATAATTGTCAAGTGTGAAACGGAGTGCATCTCCGTCAAAAGGAATGTATACAGGATAACGTAATGTAATGTCTTTTGCATAAGCTTCCGGATGATGTTCCGCGATTGATACCGCATTTCCCCACACGGAAACCCAGTTTGTATTGTTCATATTTAAGTACCTTCTTTATTTCAAAATATCATCATTTGCTTTATTAACAGCGTGGCACGTATTGGTCTGCTGCATAGAAGTGTATGAAGTCTAAGTCATTATATAGGAAAAAAAAGAATATTTCCACAATTACTTGTTCTTTTGAAAGGGAATTGTTATAATGAGTTCACATTTATGTTTTGAGTGATTAGTAAGAAACGGAAACATTCTGTTTCGTAATATTTTGGAGGTTTTTTAAATGGCAGAGAATGAGAATAAGCAGGAGAACGTTGTAGTGGAGGATTTCAGACGCACGGATGCGAAGAAGTCCAAGAAGAAGTTCAGACACAGACAGCAGAATCCGGTACTTGCTTTTTATGAGGATAATAAACAGTATCTGCTCCTTTTTGGAGTGATCGTAATTGCTCTTGCGGCAATTCTGGTGAGTATTCTTGCACTTAAGATCCCGGTAGTTCCGGTGTGTCTGATCATCGTGTTAGAGGCAGGAATCGCAGTATGTCTGCACGATGTTCCAATCTGGCTGCATGGTCTGGTCGTGCTGGTACAGATCATAGCTGGTGCAATCTGTGGAAAACTGGTTTTTATGGTGTTATGTGCATTGGTTTATGTAGTTGGAATTTTATCCTTAAAATTTATCAGAGAGTAGAAGAAGCAAGGCTGCTGCATTGTGGAAGTGATTTCCCGGCGGCAGCCTTTTTCTGAAAAGGGAATACACTATGCAGGAAAAAGAAAAAATCATAGTTTTCAGTTCCAGAGAGATCTGCTATCAGTCGAGCAGTTTTTTTGCAAACCAGATGGCAGATGCTTTTGAAAAACTGGGATTTGACGTGAGCGTCTGTGAATTTGATGTGCAGGATGATCTCGATGCTGTTTTTCAGCCGCTTTATGGGAAAAAATACCGTCTGCTGTTAGATTTTAATTCCACGATCACAAGGATGGTGGAGGAGGACGGAACGCCGGTTTTAGATAAGATAGACGGTCCGTTTTTTGATTACATTCTGGATCATCCGTTGTTCCATTACAATTGTCTGAATGCCAATCTGAAAAATCTCAATGGGATTTTTCTGGATGAAGCGCAGGAGGCGTATGTAAAGCGGTATTATCCCAGGGTAAAGCAGACACTTACCATGCCGCTTGGGGCAGCAGAGGCAGTGACCGGAGGCGGAAAGACGGAGACAGACACTGTTCTTTTCATGGGAACCTATGATGATCCGGACAGTATTTATGAAATGGTCAGTCTCTCTCCGGAGCCTTTGAAAACATATATGAAGGAGCTGATCGACATGCGCGTGGAAAATCCGGTTCTTCCGATGGAAGAAGGATTTTTGCAGTTGTTAAAAGTGCATGGAGAGGAGCTGCCAGACGATCAGTTTGCATTGCTTATGAATGCCATGTATCCGGTGGATGCATTTATCCGCGATTATTTCCGCAAGGCGGCGGTGGATGAACTTGTGAGTGCAAAAATTCCGGTTCGCTTAGTCGGCGAGGGATGGGAAAAGTATGAAAGCTGCAACGAAGCTTATGTGACGAGAGAAAAACCGGTAATTTTTGGCTTGTCTTTTGAAAAGATCGCGCATGCGGATGTGATGCTGAATGTTTCGCCATTTTTTAATCATGGGGCGCACGACCGTATTTTTGCGGGCATGGCGAATCATTGCACTGTTCTGACAGATCGGAATCCGTATCTGGAGCGGATTTTAAAAGAGGGAAAGCAGGTCTGCATGTATTCCCTGAAAGACATCAGGACTTTGTCGGATTATGCGGCGGAACTTCTTACAAACCGTCCACTCTGCAGGGAAATTCAGAACAATGCTTATACAGAATTTAAGCATAAATATACATGGGAGGAAAAAGCAAAACAGCTTTTAGCTTGCACTTTAAAGTAAAATTCGTTAATATGAACAAGGTAAATTATCAAAAAGTTTTAGAACAGATCATTGAAAAAAACGAGCGGGAAAACCGCGTGCCGACGCTGTTATTGCACAGTTGCTGTGCGCCGTGCAGTTCCTACTGCCTGGAATATCTTTCAAATTATTTTAAAATAACAGTTTTTTATTATAATCCGAATATTTATCCAGAGGAAGAATATGAAAAGCGGGTAAAAGAGCAGCAGAAGTTTATCGAAAGACTTCCGGCAAAATATCCGATTTCTTTTGTGGAAGGCGCATATGAGAAAGAGCGCTTTTATGAGATGGCAAAGGGGTTAGAGGAATGTCCGGAGGGCGGGGAGCGCTGTTTCCACTGCTACGAATTGAGACTGCGGGAATCGGCAGAACTCGCAAAGAATATGCAGATGGATTATTTTACGACAACATTATCAATCAGCCCTTTGAAAAATGCAGAAAAATTAAATGAGATAGGCGATGCCTTGGCAGCCGAATACGGAGTTGCCTATCTGAACTCTGATTTTAAGAAGAAGAATGGATATAAGCGTTCTGTGGAACTATCCGAACAATACGGTATGTACCGGCAGTATTACTGCGGATGTGTTTTTTCGAAAAATCAGAGGGACAGGGAGATCGCAGAAAAGAATTAGGAAAAAACTTTATCATAAGGAGGAAAACACCATGGCACAGTTGTGGGGAGGACGTTTTACAAAGGAGACAGATCAGCTTGTTTATAATTTTAATGCGTCCATTACATTTGATCAGAAGTTTTATAAACAGGATATCGAAGGCAGTATTGCGCACGTGACAATGCTTGCAAAACAGGGCATTCTGACGGAGCAGGAGAGAGACAATATAATCCGCACATTAAAAGAAATCCGCGATGAGGTGGAGAGCGGCAGGCTTGAGATCACTTTAGAATACGAGGATATTCACAGTTTTGTGGAGGCAAACCTCATTGACCGCCTCGGCGATACCGGGAAAAAACTGCATACCGGAAGAAGCCGTAACGATCAGGTAGCACTTGATATGAGATTGTATACAAGAGATGAACTGCTGCATACCGATGATCTTTTAAAAGAATTATTAGAGACGATCTTAAAGATCATGGAAGCGAATACAGAGACGATCATGCCGGGATTTACCCATTTGCAGAAAGCACAGCCAATCACATTAGCACACCATATGGGAGCTTATTTTGAGATGTTCAAGCGTGACCGCTTAAGACTGCACGATATTTATGAGAGAATGAATTACTGTCCGCTTGGTTCCGGCGCGTTAGCAGGAACCACCTATCCGTTAGACCGGGAATACACCGCGGAGCTGCTTGGATTTTATGGACCGACCTTAAACAGTATGGACGGCGTTTCAGACCGTGATTATCTGATCGAGTTTTTATCTGCCTGCGCAACCATTATGATGCATTTGAGCAGATTTTCCGAGGAAATCATTATCTGGAACTCCAATGAATATCAGTTTGTGGAGATCGACGATGCCTATAGCACAGGAAGCAGTATCATGCCACAGAAGAAAAACCCGGATATCGCAGAGCTTGTGCGCGGTAAGACCGGACGTGTTTATGGTGCGTTAATGTCACTTCTTACCACAATGAAAGGAATCCCGCTTGCGTATAATAAAGATATGCAGGAGGATAAAGAGTTATCATTTGACGCCATGGATACGGTAAAAGGATGTATCGCATTATTTACCGGAATGCTTGCCACAATGAAGTTCAATAAAGGCAAAATGCGTCTGTCCGCGAACAACGGATTTACCAATGCGACTGATGCGGCAGATTATCTTGTAAAACATGGCGTTCCATTCCGTGACGCGCATGGTATTATCGGAAAAATCGTTCTTTGCTGTATTGAGCGTGGCATTGCGATTGATGATATGAGTTTAGATGAATTAAAAGCAATCTGTCCGGTATTTGAAGAAGATATTTACGAGGAGATTTCCATGGAGACATGCGTGAATAACCGCCTGACCATTGGTGCTCCGGGAAAAGCTGCTATGGAGAAAGTGATTGAAGCAGAAAAAGCATATCTTGCAGAGGACTGGAAGAAATAAACTTTAACACGGTAAAACGTTATTGTAAAAAATGCACAAAGAATACATGGAAAACTGACATTTTTTTACAAAATAAACCATTGCTTTTTTGAGAAAAAAAGCATAATATATTCACTATAACGACAACTGTTCGTGATAGACGGACAAACAATGAGCCGTACGATCCGCAGACATTCGATTGTCAGGAATGGAAAGAGCCGGTAACAGGGACGGTTCTTCGAGCGAACAGGGAAAGACGAGGAGATTAGGCAATGAGTGAGAAGTTAAAAGTAGGTATTCTTGGTGGAACAGGTATGGTAGGACAGAGATTCATCTCTCTGTTGGAGAATCATCCGTGGTTTGAGGTGACAACGATCGCAGCCAGTCCAAGAAGTGCCGGTAAGACATATGAAGAGGCAGTTGGTGATCGTTGGAAAATGGATACTCCAATGCCGGAAGCAGTAAAAAAGATTGTTGTCATGAACGTCAACGAAGTAGAAAAAGTTGCGGCAGAAGTAGATTTTGTTTTCTCAGCAGTAGACATGACAAAAGAAGAGATCAAAAAGATCGAGGAAGAATACGCTAAGACAGAGACACCGGTTGTATCCAACAACAGTGCACACAGATGGACACCGGATGTGCCGATGGTCGTACCGGAGATCAATCCAGAACATATGGAAGTTATCAGATATCAGAGAGAAAGACTTGGCACAAAGCGCGGTTTCGTTGCTGTAAAACCAAACTGCTCCATCCAGTCTTATGCACCTGTTCTCACCGCATGGAAAGAGTTTGAGCCATACGAAGTAGTGGCAACTACTTATCAGGCAATTTCCGGAGCAGGAAAAACGTTCAAAGACTGGCCGGAAATGGTTGGAAATATCATTCCATACATCGGTGGTGAGGAAGAAAAATCCGAGAAAGAGCCGCTTCGGATCTGGGGACACATTGATGATGAGAAGAAAGAGATTGTTCCTGCAACATCTCCGGTTATCACATGCCAGTGTATCCGTGTTCCGGTATTAAATGGACATACCGCAGCCGTATTTGTAAAATTCAAAAAGAAACCAACCAAAGAACAGCTGATCGAAGCATTGAGAAACTACAGTGGAGTTCCACAGGAATTAAGTCTTCCAAGTGCTCCAAAGCAGTTCATCCAGTACTTAGAGGAGGACAACAGACCACAGATCGCGTTAGATGTCAATTTTGAGAACGGTATGGGAATCTCTGTTGGACGTCTGAGAGAGGACACTGTTTATGACTGGAAGTTTGTAGGTTTATCCCACAATACTGTCAGAGGTGCAGCAGGTGGTGCAGTGCTCTGCGCAGAACTGTTAAAAGCACAGGGTTACATCACAAAGAAATAAGAGAGAATATCATAGCGATTTAAAAAGTCCGTATCACAGATGTGTGGACTGTAAAGAAATGACCGGAATAGTAAAATGCTGTTCTGGTCATTTCTTATGTATCTTTTTATATGGCAAGAACCGGGTTGCCGTAAAAGTTAAAAAATGATATAATTTTTACTACATTGAGGGTAAACGAACAAACGGATTGAAATGGGAGGTTTCTTATGGTAGCGAAGACATCCATTTTAAAAGAACTTGAGACGATCTATGAGAAAAGTGGAAATCAGCTTTATGTGCTGTATGGACGGACAGATTCCGAGAAGGAACAATTACTGAAAGCGTTTCTTTCAAATAAGAAGTACTTTTATTATCGCAGCAGACAGGCATCGGAACAGGAACAGAGAAAACAGATGGAAACAGAGATCCGGCAGAAGTTTTCAGCGAATATTACAAAGCACAGCTATGACGAATTTTTTAACCGGATCAAAAGTGGCGATGCGTCAAAACTTGTGGTCGTGATCGATGAATTTCAATTGATCGCAAAAAAAGATGTCTCCTTTATGGAGAGTATCGAAAAATTGAGAATGAAACGTCTTTATCCGGGACCGGTGCTGATCCTTTTGTGCAGTTCTTCGGTTGCATGGGTGGAACAGGAGATGCCTGCGGCACTTGGCGGGCAGAGTAAAAGAATTGATGGAAAGATTAAGATCCATCCTTTGAATTTCTTAGAGGTGGTACGTGCATTTCCACAGTATCAGGTCAGTGACTGTATCAGAACTTACGGTGTGATCGGCGGCGTTGCAGGCTATATCAACCACTGGGATCAGCGCGTGGATCTGAAAACCAATATATGCAGAAATATTTTAAACCGGAATGGCTATATGCACCGGGCGGCAGAGCAGCTGATCGCTGCAGAACTGAGGGAACTGTCTGTGTATGAGACAATTCTTTATTATATTGCAAGCGGTTATGATAAGTTAAATGAACTTCATTTAAAAACCGGCTATTCGCGCGCAAAGATCAGTGTATACATGAAGAATCTGGGAACTTTTCATCTTGTGGAGAAAGAGACATCTTTTGAGACAGGCGGATGGGAAAACACGAAAAAAGCTGTCTATCGCATTAAGGATAATTATGTGAATTTCTGGTTTCGTTTTGTGTATCCGCATCTTTCCGAACTTTATATGACAAGCCCGGAACAGTTCTATGATGCGTATATTGCACCCGGAATTGACGAATATCTGGAACGTTATTTCAAGGAAGTCTGCATGGAATATGTAGGACTTTTGAATCTGGTAGGGAAACTTCCGATGAAGATCCATAAGATGGGAACGTGGATTGGAAAAGAGGGAAATATCGACATTATTGCACAGAACTCTGTGCGGGAGAATATTGTCGGATACTGTAACTGGAATCAGCCGGAATTTACGATGGAGATGAAAGAAGCATTGTTAAAGAGTATGAAGCAGGCGAAAATCGATGCAGAATATTTCTTCCTGTTTTCAGCAAAAGGTTTTTCGGAAGAAATCCAAAAACTTGCAGAGGAGGACAGCCGCTATATTCTGGTTGATATGAACGAATTATAAAAAAGACACTGCGATAATGGCAAAATTATCTGCGAAAAGTGTGAGAAGTACAGAAGTTGGAGGAATTTTTTTGGCAAAGTCATTAATTATAACGGAGAAACCAAGTGTTGCGCAGGAGTTCGCACGGATTCTTGGTGTATCAGGCAGAAATGACGGATACATAGAAAACAGTGATTACGTCATTACCTGGTGTGTCGGTCATCTTGTGGAGATGGTTTATCCCGAGGTATATGATGAAAAGTATAAAAAATGGAAGTTAGAGGATCTTCCTTTTCTTCCAAAAGAGTACAAATATGATGTGATCCCGGCGGTCAGCAGACAGTATGACGTGGTACACAAAATGCTGCACCGCGAAGATATTGATACTGTCTACTGGGCAGGGGATGCCGGAAAAGAAGGACAGACCATTGAGGAAAACATCCGTATGTACGGCGGTGTCCGCGAGGGGATGAAAGAGCTGCGCGTCTGGATCGATTCCCAGACAGAGGAGGAAATCAAGCGGGGTATCCGCGAAGCAAAGCCGATGTCGGATTATGCAAACCTCGGAAAATCCGGCATTATGAGGACCATTGAGGATTACGCGATGGGAATCAATTTTTCCCGTGCAATGTCTGTGAAATATGGAAATCTTTTAAATGATGCGGCAGGGACGAGAAGCTATACTGCAATTGCAGTCGGACGTGTCATGACCTGCGTGCTCGGTATGGTCGTGATAAGAGAGCGTGAGATCCGCAATTTTGTGGAAACACCATTTTACCGTGTAGTCGGAAGTTTCACGGATGCGAACATCGAGGCGGAGTGGAAAGCGGTAGAAGGTTCTAAATACTTTGAATCTCCATTATTGTATAAGGAAAACGGATTTAAAAAGCAGGAGTCTGCGGAAAACTTAATCGCAGAACTTTCCGGGAAAACAGCGGTTGTCTCCTCCATTGAGCGCGGAACTTCACGGAAAAAGGCACCACTTCTTTTTAACCTTGCAGAACTGCAGGCCGAGTGTTCGAAGCGCTTCAAAATCAGTCCGGATGAGACGCTACAGGCTGCACAGGATCTCTACGAGAAGAAGCTGACGACCTATCCGAGAACGGATGCGCGTGTTCTCTCAACGGCAGTGGCAAAAGAGATCGGCAAAAATGTGAGCCGGTTAAAAGGTTATGAACCGGTGCAGGGGTACGTGGAACGTATCATGAAGGAAGGACTTCATTATAATATTGCAAAAACGCAGTATACGGATGATTCGAAGATCACGGATCATTATGCGATCATTCCGACCGGACAGCTCACAGAGCTGCGCTCGTTAAATGAGTTACAGAGAAGCGTGTATGATCTGATTGTGCGCCGTTTCTTAAGTATTTTTTATCCGGCGGCGGAATACCAGACCGTAAAACTTGTGATAGCTGTCGGTGAGGAAAAACTTTTTGCCGGGGCGAAAGAATTAAAGGCGCCGGGATTTTTAGAGATTGCAGGAAGAAAACAGGAAGAAGAAAAAGAAGGCAGCAACAAAGAGGATAATGAGGAGACGGATAGTCCGGGGCTTCTGGAACTGGCAGATCAGTTGACTAAGGGGCAGGAACTGCCGGTCAATGGTTATTCTCTAAAAGAGGGAAGCACCAAGCCGCCGAAGCGCTACACATCAGGTTCCATGGTACTTGCAATGGAAAATGCCGGACAGCTTATCGAGGATGAGGAACTGCGTGCGCAGATCAAAGGTTCCGGAATCGGAACTTCCGCGACCCGTGCGGAGATCATCAAGAAACTGGTGCGCATCGGCTATCTTCATCTGAATAAAAAATCACAGATATTATCCCCTGAAGTACTCGGTGAAATGGTTTATGAAGTCGTCAATATGACAGTTCCGGCTCTTTTGAATCCGAAAATGACAGCTTCGTGGGAAAAAGGATTAGACGGCATCACGCGCGGAACCGTTGTAATGGAAGATTACCGGGAAAAACTCGAAGATTTTATCCGGAAAGAAACCTTAAACATGGTGGAGCGGAACCTGACCGCACAGCTTGTGGCACAGATCCAGCCTCTGACCGGGAAAGGTGCAAGAGGGATCGCAGCGAAGAAAAAACTTGGAATCGCCTGTCCTGTGTGCGGAGGCGAGTTGGAAACAACACCATTTGGCTACGGGTGCGGCAATTATAAAAAGGACGGAACCGGATGTAAATTTTCCGTCGGAGCGATTGCAGGGCGTGATCTTTCCGAGGAGGAATTTAAAGATCTGATCACAAAAGGGAGAACGGATGTTCTGGAAGGCTTTGTCGCAAAGTCTAAGAAAAAATTCCCAGCGTCACTGGTTTTGCAAAAGGACGAGGAAGGCAGAGTGAATATCACGTTTGATTTCTCAGCAAATGAGCCACAGATCGTGGAAGGAATCAAGTGCCCATCGTGCGGCGGAGATATTGCAGCGACTGCTTATGGGTTCCGATGCATTCATTTTGACCGGGAAAAAGAAGACGGCTGCGATTTCTCAGTGGGAAAAATTGCAGAGAAAAGTCTGAATGTATCCCAGCTTACCGAGCTGATCACGAACGGAAGGACAGAGACAATCCGCGGTTTTAAGTCCAAGACCGGGAAAAAATTCGATGCCTGCCTCTGTATGGAGAAGGACGAAAATGGCAAAACAGTCATTAAATTCGATTTTGAACATGTCGAGGCAAAAAAAGTAAAAGATGTGGTCTGTCCGCTCTGCGGAGGAGAGATCGTGCAGACACCGTTTGGATTCGGATGTGCGAATTATTCGAAAGATGATCCGGAGAGCTGTCGTTTTTCTATCGGTAAAATGGCAGAAAAATCCCTGACAGAATCACAGGTAAAAGAATTGCTCACAAACGGAAGAACCGGAACAATCCGCGGTTTTAAGTCGAAAACCGGGAAAAAGTTTGACGCAAGAGTGGCATTAAACCGCGATGAGGGTGGCAAAGTCACAGGTTTAAAATTTGATTTTACGGATTTAGAGCCGGTGAAGATCAAAGATGTGAAATGTCCGATCTGTGGTGGCGAGATCATCCAGACACCATTTGGCTATGGATGTGCGAACTACTCGAAAGATGATCCGGAGAGCTGCAAATTTGCCATTGGAAAAATCGCCGGGGTAAAATTAAAAGAAGCCCAGGTCAAAGAACTTCTCCTTCGTGGAAAAACAGAAGTGATCAAAGGCTTTGTCGCAAAGACTGGCATGATGTTTGACGCACCGCTGAAACTCACACCGGAGGGAACGGTGACGTTCGATTTCCCGGAAAAACCAAAACCGGTCGACACGACATTAAGATGTCCGAAATGCGGACAGTTTATGAAGAAGTCCCAATGGTATTATGAATGTGAATGTGGGTTTAAGGCAGCACATACAGTTGCAAAAGTTACGTTAGATGAAGCGACGATGCAGGAGCTTTTTGAGACCGGAAAGACAAAGAAAAAAATAACCGGATTTACTTCAAAAGCGGGGAATGTGTTTGATACCTGCCTGAAATTTGAGGACGACAGGATCAGTTTTGATTTTGACAATCCGGGAGAAAACGTGGTGTTGGAAAATGCAAAGCCAGCTGAAAGCGCACAGAATCAGGAAAAACAAACTATGTTTGAAGCGTAAATAAAATGTAAAAAATTTGACAAAATTTATTGATTTTTGTCGGGTACAGGGTTATGCTTATATACAGTGGTACGGTACATTGAGATATGTGCGTACAAAAATAAATACGAAGGAGACATGAGGATGAAAAAGGGCCAGGATTTAAAAATTCGCGAAAAGCTGTCTAAGAGTTACCTGCAGGTTGTTTTTATTGCAAGTATATCGGCAATCGTAGGAATCGGTGCGCTATTAATTATGACAAGGATGTATAACAATGCACTTACCAATTATGGATTCTCCCAGGGAGATATCGGGAAGGCAATGACAGTGTTTGCAGATGCGCGGAGTGATCTGAGGGGTGCAATCGGTTATGATGAGGAAGGTATTATCAAAGAATTAAAAGAGGATTATTACGTAAAACAGGATTCATTTAATACATACCTTGCCGAGATTGAAAAGAGCATGGTGACAAAAGCCACAAGAGATGCGTATAATCAGATTCTTGCTGATCTGGATGGATATTGGGAACTTTCTGATGAAATGATCGAAACCGGAGCCACGACAGATGAAGCCAGCAGCAAGGAAGCACAGGATAGGGCAACTAAAGAACTCAAGCCACTGTATGAGACTGTTTACAATGATCTGAAGAATCTGATGGATATCTGTGTCCAGAAAGGGGATCAGACAGAATCAATTCTGGCAGTGATGGAGATTATTGTTGTGATCATTATAATCGCAGTGATAATTCTTTCCATTATGATTGGCAGAAGATTTGGAAATCAGATCGCAGACGGAATTTCAAAACCACTGACAGCTATATCAGAACGTCTGAAAACATTTGCGGAAGGGGATCTTGACAGTGAATTCCCAGAGCATGATGCGAAGGACGAAGTTGCAGAAATGATCGAGACAGCAAGACAGATGGCGGATAAGCTGAATATGATCATCTCTGACAGCGGAAAACTCTTAAATGAGATGGCAGATGGTAATTTTGCTATCGCAACAGAGCATGAAGAAATATACACCGGAAAATTCAATGATCTTCTTGTCGGATTACGCAACATGAACCGCAAGATCAATGAATCTCTCCGTCAGGTAGAGGAGACGGCAGAACAGGTATCCTTAGGTTCCGGCAATATGGCAGAGGCTGCACAGTCTCTGGCAGAAGGCGCTACGGAACAGGCCGGGGCAGTCGAAGAGCTTCAGGCAACCATTGCTGATATCACTGCCAACGTAGAACACACAGCAGAGAATCTTCAAAAGTCCCATGCTGATGCAAGAAAATATGCAGATGATGCGGATCACAGCCGTGAGCAGATGCACGCAATGGTGGAAGCTATGCAGCGTATCAGCGAGTCTTCCATGAAGATTGAGAATATCATTTCCGAACTGGAGGATATCGCAAGCCAGACAAACCTGTTATCTTTGAATGCTTCCATCGAGGCAGCACGTGCAGGTGAGGCAGGAAAGGGATTTGCAGTTGTTGCTGACCAGATCCGTAAACTTGCAGAACAGAGTGCGGCTTCGGCAGTTTCCACAAGAGAACTGATCGAGGGTTCTATCCATGACGTCGAAGAAGGAAATAAAGCGGTTGCTTTGGTTTCAGAGACATTAGACGAAGTGATCAAAGGAATTAATGATATTGCAGATACATCCAAGTCCTTAAGTGAAAACTCACAGTCTCAGGCAACGGCTATGGAGCAGGCAGAGCAGGGAGTCAACCAGATTTCCGAAGTTGTTCAGTCCAACTCCGCTATGGCACAGGAAACTTCTGCTACCAGTGAAGAATTGTCAGCACAGGCTGAAACACTTGATAACCTTGTAAGACAGTTCACATTGAGAGAACAGAAGTAATAAAGAACGATAAGTTACTGGAACGAGGTATGTGTGAACAGTAAGAATGAGAGAGAGTCACAGCAAAGTCTGTGGCTCTTTTTTCTTGAATAATCAGTTTTATGTGTTTATAATGAAAAGGCGCAGGCAATCATGAAGTGTTGGAAGAATAAAGGTACGGAATGATGATTGTGTGGAATATTTATGGAAGTGTTCAGACAGGAAGGAAAAGGAAATGGAAAACGCAAAAATTAGTAATTTGTATGATCTGAATGAGACAATTGCGAAAGAATATTTAGAGCAGTTTACTTATCCGTGGGAAGCATTAAAAGGAATCAGTGAATTTATCAAAAAATTAGGACCGACATTAGATCCTGAAAAGTTTGAAAAACGCGGCGAGGACATCTGGGTTGCCAAAAGTGCAAAGGTTGCACCGACTGCCTGCTTAAATGGACCGCTCATCATTGATGAGGAGGCAGAGGTTCGTCACTGCGCATTTGTAAGAGGAAGTGCTATTGTCGGAAAAGGCTCTGTTGTCGGAAACTCTACCGAGTTGAAAAACGATATTATTTTCAATTCTGTACAGGTGCCACACTATAATTATGTAGGAGATTCTATTCTGGGATACAAATCCCATATGGGTGCAGGTTCTATTACTTCAAACGTTAAATCAGATAAGACGTTAGTAGTAGTTAAAGATAAATCCACAGGCGAAGAAATCGCAACCGGTTTGAAGAAATTCGGCGCAATGTTAGGAGATTTTGTGGAAGTAGGATGTAATTCAGTCTTAAATCCTGGTACGGTGATCGGAAGCCACAGCAATGTTTATCCGTTGTCGATGGTACGCGGTGTCGTTCCTGCAAACTCTATTTATAAGAATAAAAACGAGATCGTTGAGAAACAGTAATTTTTTCAGATTTTACAAAAAAGTACATAAATTTTATGGTTTCTACTTGTGAAAATGAAAAAAATGTGCGAAAATGTTTGGAGTATGTTAAGCATCTAACAATGTTTAGCAGATGACATATCTATTTATATGTGAAAGGAGACTTAAAATGATTTACACTAAGGAAGTCGAAAACATGTGCCCAGTAGCAAAAGGCGCAAAACATGAACCAGCTCCAATTCCAGAAGAAGGAAAATGGGTTCACTCTAAAAAAATTGAAGATATCTCAGGATTTACACACGGTGTAGGCTGGTGTGCACCACAGCAGGGTGCCTGTAAGCTTTCATTAAATGTAAAGAATGGTATCATTGAAGAAGCTTTGGTTGAGACAATCGGATGTTCCGGTATGACTCATTCTGCAGCTATGGCAGCAGAAGTTTTACAGGGAAAAACAATCCTGGAAGCTTTGAATACAGACTTAGTTTGTGATGCGATCAACACAGCTATGAGAGAATTATTCTTACAGATCGTTTACGGACGTACACAGAGTGCATTCTCTGATGACGGATTAGCAGTAGGTGCTGGTCTTGAAGATTTAGGAAAAGGACTTCGTTCCCAGGTTGGTACAATGTACGCAACAAAAGAAAAAGGTGTTCGTTACCTTGAAATGGCAGAAGGCTATGTAACAGGTATCGCTCTTGACGAGAACAACGAAGTTATCGGATATCAGTTCGTTTCTCTTGGAAAAATGACTGACTTCATCAAAAAAGGTGATGACCCTAACACAGCATGGGAAAAAGCAAAAGGACAGTATGGTCGTGTAGCAGATGCTGTTAAGATCATCGACCCAAGAGAAGAGTAAGGAAAGGAGACGAACGAAAATGGCATTATTTGAAGGATATGAAAGAAGAATTGACCAGATCAATGCTGTATTAAACAGCTATGGTATCAGCTCTATCGAAGAAGCTGAAAAAATTACAAAAGATGCTGGACTTGATGTTTATGATCAGGTAAAGAAAATCCAGCCTATCTGTTTTGAGAACGCTTGCTGGGCTTACACTGTAGGTGCTGCAATCGCAATTAAAAAAGGATGTACAAGAGCCGCTGATGCTGCTGCAGCAATCGGTGAAGGTCTTCAGGCATTCTGTATCCCAGGTTCTGTTGCTGACCACAGAAAAGTAGGTTTAGGACATGGTAACCTTGGTAAAATGTTATTAGAGGAAGAGACAGAGTGCTTCTGCTTCTTAGCAGGACATGAGTCTTTCGCAGCTGCTGAAGGTGCAATCGGTATCGCTGAGAAAGCAAACAAAGTACGTCAGAAACCATTAAGAGTTATCTTAAACGGTTTAGGAAAAGACGCTGCACAGATCATTTCCCGTATCAATGGATTTACATTCGTTGAGACACAGTATGATTACAAAGAAGCAAAATTAAATGTTGTATATGAGAAACCATATTCTAACGGACTTCGTGCAACTGTAAAATGTTACGGTGCTGATGATGTTCAGGAAGGTGTTGCAATCATGCATCATGAGAACGTAGGTGTATCTATCACAGGTAACTCTACAAACCCAACACGTTTCCAGCATCCAGTAGCAGGTACATACAAGAAAGAATGTATCGAGCAGGGCAAGAAATACTTCTCCGTAGCATCCGGCGGTGGTACAGGACGTACACTTCACCCAGATAACATGGCTGCAGGTCCAGCTTCTTACGGTATGACAGATACTATGGGACGTATGCATTCTGATGCACAGTTCGCAGGATCTTCTTCCGTACCAGCTCACGTAGAGATGATGGGACTTATCGGTATGGGAAATAACCCAATGGTAGGTGCTACTGTTGCTGTAGCTGTAAGTGTTGAGGAAGCTCACAAAGCTGGTAAATTCTAAATAAAATTATTGAATTATAAGGATTTTGAGGACTTTTGGATTTTTCCCAAGAGTCCTCTTTTTTATGTTAAAAATAAATGTGGACTTCCGACACGGTTATCAAGTCCACACCAAGTCCACATTCAAATCAAATGTGGACTTGAAATATGTCCTTGAAAATGTGGACTTACTCTACTTACTAGAGAAGCTATGGGTTTTTCCCATGGCTTTTCTATTATAGAGGTAGGATGATGAATAATTTATCTATTTCCCTTGGAAAGCGGCAATTAGTTGATTCTATCTGGAAAAGTGCAGGAATTGAGGGACTTGGAACAACCTTTCCAAACACAGAGAAAATCCTCTCTAATCTACCGGTTCAGACAAGACGAGATGAAGTTTTATTCATTGTGAATATGAAAAGAGCATGGTACTTCCACATGAAGGAATGATCGTTGAAACCTTGGATCGAATCAATCAAATGACTGACAAGTTAGAAGCTGCACTTGAAATGTTCTGCTTTGTTGCAAGAACACAGATGTTTCTGGAAGGAAACAAAAGGGTAGCACAGTTGATGTGTAATAAAATTATGATGGAGAATGATATTGGTATTTTTTCCATTCCGTATGATGAAATCGATCACTTTAAAAAATTACTGGTTGATTTTTATGAAACGAATCATTCTGAGAAAATAAAAGCTTTTTTCAGAAGTAAATGTTTGTTGTTGAATCCAGAATATGAGATACAGAGAGAAAAAACGGATTTATAAGCGTATCTTATGATTCATAGTAAAATCTTTCTATTGCATATACTTTTGTAATCTGCTACGATAAAGTTGTAAACGTTATATACACGTAGGAGGAGAAAAGAGTTATGAGTGATAATTTTAACGAACAGAACGAAAATTCTCAGAATGAATATGGCACAAGCCAGAACATTTACGGAAGCACCCAGACTGCATATGGGGAAACGCAGACCACATACGGAAATACCCAGAATTCATACGGCAGTGAAAACAACTATGGAGGTACACAAAACAGTTACGGCGGTACGCAAAATACATATGGCTATAACAATCAGCCACAGTATCAGTCCGGGATGGAAAATCAGCAGGAACTTGTGCCGCAGATGAGTGTCGGACAGTGGATGCTGACTTATTTATTGATGAACATTCCGATTGTAAATATTGTTATGTATATTATCTGGCTGGTCGGAAAGAATCCAAAAGACGCAATCCGAAAAAACTGGGCAAGAGGACAGTTGTTTATGGGTCTTATTCTATTTGGAATTATGTTGATCTTCACAATTATTGCATTGACGGTTTCAACGCTGGTCGGTGGAAGTTCGAGTGGCTCCAGTAAAATAGACACAGGCGTGACAAGCGATTATTATGCAGCGGATGATGACGGAGATCAGGCTGAGGACATCTTCAATCATGATTCCGAAGCCGCAACACTTCCGGATACTTCCGAGGACAGACCGGTTGTAGATGCAGAGCCAATGGACGGAACATGGGAGGATATGTCGTTTTTCTTTGACGGACATGAGTATTCCCTTCCATTTGCATACAGCGAGATCGCAGCGAACGGATGGACGTTTGATATAGCGGATTATGGTTACGAAGATGGTTACGTGATGAATTCTGGGGATCAGATTTATGAGACCATTGAGTTAGAGAACCCGGATTATCCGGATGTAACAGTAAAAGTAGGTTTTGTGAATCTTGATGATGCAGCAAAAGACATTACAGAATGTGAGATTTATGCATTTTCTTTAGATACCTGCTATGGATTTGATCAGGTAGATAAATTCCCGGTGATGTCCGTCAGTGGCGGTCTTATGATCGGAACAGATGAGCAGACAGCAGTAGGTATTATGGGCGAATGCGAAGATGTATATGAATCTGATGAGTATAACAGCTATACCTATAATTCTGAGGATTATAATAAATACATTGATTTTGAAGTAAATGATGCGTGTGGAATTACCTACTTTGATCTTACTTATTATCAATAAAAACAGATAGCTGCCCAGCTTGCAGAAGGATGAAATTATAGTATGGAAATAGACAGGAGCAGTGAAAGCATAGTAACGTTATATGTTTTCATTGCTCTTGTTCATTTTAAATTAATTTACATATGCAAATCCGAGTTTCACAAACACATAGCAAATAATTACAAAAAAAGGAAATTGTATGTTTCAAAATCTATGAAATAACGTTATAATAATATCTGTTTTATGGAAAAAATGTGTTTCAATAACAAATTGTGCTAAAAAATGTTGAAACCATAAATGAGATTTATTTCAGGAGTACGAGAGAATGAGGACTATTTTTAGGATTTTCAAGAATGATGTGAAGGGACTATGGCGAAATAAGCTGGCACTTTTGATCGCACTTGCAATCTGTGTACTTCCGTCCCTGTATGCATGGTTTAATATTTATTCCAACTGGGATCCATACAGTAATACAGGAACGATTCCGGTTGCGGTTGTTTCCGTGGATGAGGGATATACCAAGAGTGACGGCGAATTTGTTGTCATGGGTGACACGGTCTTAGATAATTTGAAAGAGAACGACAAGATTGGCTGGCAGTTCGTGAAAACCGAAGATGAAGCGATCGACGGTGTTTACAGCGGAGAATATTATGCTGCAATTGTCATTGGTGAGAACTTCAGTGAGAGCATGTACGGATTTGCAGACAATGATCTGGTACATCCTTCTGTTACATATTATGAAAATGAAAAGAAAAATCCGATTGCATCGAAGATCACAGATACAGCAAAGGGAACTTTGGAGTCAAGCATTAATGAGGAATTTGTAAATGTTGCAGTGGCTACTGTCATGGAAAGCATGAATGAACTTGCCGATGATGCACAAAAGACACAGTATATCAAGAAAATTATTGATAAGCTGGATTCTGTTGATAAAAATCTGGATGACTATCTTGTAACGATTGATAATCTGATGTCCTGCAATGCAACACTTGCTTCTAATCTGAAAACTGCAAGTGGAGAGGTTTCCGGTGCTTCCGGTAAATTGAATAACGGTGTTGCACAGGTAAATAAAGCAAAAACAGATGCACAGCAGACGATCACGACTTTACAGTCGCAGATGGATCAGGTATATCAGAATATCCATACACATTTGCAGGAAGTCAATACCACTTTGGCAAAAGAACTCCCGACAGCGGAAGAAATTGCCAACGCAGCAAATAACGTATCAAATTCCACACAGCAGATTGAACTGTTAAAACAGCTTTTACAGAGTGATCTGATTCCGGACAGCAGTAATAAAGATGATTTTATTAAATTGTTAGACAGTATTGAACAGACAACAAATGCAGTGCAGGGTGTTTTACAGAATCAGATGGGTGATCTTAACAATGTCATTACTGGCGATCACACTGCGATCAAAGCGGCTGCAAATCTGATCGATGCGGTTATGCCAATCGTAGAAAAACAGCTCCAGGCAGATGTTGCATCTATGAAAGCAAGCATTTCAGCAGCTTATAATAATATGGTTGCTTCGTTAAACAGCATGAACAAGGGACTTGCAGGAACAGGAGTGGCATTGAGCAGTCTTGGAAATACCGTAAGCAGTTCCAATGGAAGCTTTAATACTCTAAAGGAAATCATCAGTTCTGCCAAAGAAGATTTAAATACAATTTTATCAGAATTAAATGCGGTGGAAGACGGAGAAAAATATGATCAGTTTATCCGGATTTTATCGACAGATCCGGAGGTTATGGGCGAATTTTTTGCGGCTCCTGTGACTATCAATACAGAACGTGTATATCCGGTTGAAAATTATGGCTCCTCCGTAACTCCGTTCTATACAATACTTGCACTCTGGGTAGGTGCAGTTATTTTGGTCGCCCTGGTCAAAGTTCAGGTGGAAGACCAGAAGTTTGCAGGTGCAAAAGCTTACCAGAGATATTTTGGAAGATTTTTACTGTTCTTTGTGTTAGGACAGTTACAGGCAGCAATCGTTGTCATTGGAGATCTCTATCTCCTTAAAGTACAATGTCTGGAACCATTTATGTTTTACATTGTGGCGGCATTTACAAGCTTCACATTTAACCTGCTGATTTACACATTGACCGTTTCCTTTGGCGATGTCGGAAAAGCGTTTGTAGTCGTTGTAATGGTAATCCAGATCGCAGGTTCAAGTGGAACTTATCCGATTGAGATCCTGCCACAGTTTAATCAGAACATTTACAAATATTTCCCATTCCCATATGCGATCAATGCGATGCGTGAGACGATTGGCGGTATGTATGAGAATGATTACTGGATGTATATGAGCCAGCTTGCAGTATTTGCAATTGCTGCGCTGATCATTGGTTTATTTGTGAGAAAACCGTTTATGAAGATGAACCACTTCGTTGAGGAACGTATGGAAGATACGAAAATGATGTAAGGAGAAGATCAATGGAAACAAATTATGAAGAATCTTATCGCAGGATCATGGAATATCAGAATCAGGAACATCTGCGAAATCAGAAGAAAATCCGTTGGGGAATCCGCTGTGTTATTCTGATTCCGTTGATATTTTTAATGCTGATGTTTTCCATGGACAGTTCAAAGGTGGTGTTCTTAGTACTTTGGATTGTTTCCTTGTTTACAATTTCTGGATACCTGATTTATGTGGAATATATGGACTATACTCTGCAGGAGCGTCTGACAGAACTTGGCATTAAAGAAGACGGAAAAATTGATACGTTACTGCCAAACAGCAGCATTGACAGCAGGCTGGCAGAGATGGAACGTAAGATTGCTGCGGATCGTGCAATTCTGGCAAAATACTTCGGCGATTCAGAAGTGATGCCGGACGAGGCTCTGTTAGAGGAAAAAGAGGATGAGGTAGAGGAAGACAGCAGTTCGGAGGAGACTTCCGAGGATACAGCATCTGAGCAGAAGAATAAGAAGAAAGAAAAGAAAAAAGACAAAAAGAAGGATAAGGAAGATTAGATATGTTGAACATTTTTCGGATTTTTATGTCGGATTTTAAAAGATTAAAAACAAATGTTGTAGCGGTTGTCATGGTGATCGGTTTATCTATCCTTCCTTGTTTATATGCGTGGTTTAATATTTTATCCAACTGGAGCCCATACGGACCGGATGCAACATCCAATATTAAAGTTGCGGTTGCGTCAGATGACAAGGGAATTACGATTGACGACACAGAATTTAATATGGGTGCAACCGTGATCGAAGGGTTAGAAGCGAATACCACGATCGGCTGGGTGTTCACGGACACAACAGAGGAAGCAATCGACGGTGTTTACAGTGGTGATTATTATGCAGCACTTATTATGCCGGAAGATTTTACAGCGGATATGGTAAGTTTTCTTGCAGATGAAATGGAACATCCGGAGATCACCTATTATACCAATGAAAAGAAAAATGCTATTGCGCCAAAAATTACAGATAAGGCAAAAACAGCAGTTCAGCAGACTGTAAACACACAGTTTATTTCCACGCTGATCAAGAGCTGCATGGAAGCTTCTGACGGATTGTTAGATTCCTCGGTATTAGAGGAAGAAACAGGCTCTTCTAATGTGATTGATATGCTGATTGGAAAATTAGGGGAAGCTGACGCTCAATTAGCAGTGTATGAGAATTTACTGGATTCTCTGATGTCGGTATCAGGAAATGCTGCATCAACAACAAATCAGTTTGCAGCGGTTTATCCGGATATGAAGAGTGCTATCTCAAGCGGACAGACTGCTATGGGAAATCTGCAGAGCGTGACAGGCAATGGTCTGGCATCCCTTGGAACAATTTCCAAAGGATTATCAGCAACGTTTGGTGGTATCAGCAATGCGCTTGGGTCTATCGCAAAGGCATTGGATACTTCGAATGGAAATCTGTCACAGCTTTCTGCAACATTAGCATCTGCGAATATCAGTCTCTCGGGAACAAAAGATGCGATCACAGATATGCGTCAGGTGATCGGGGAACGTCTGGAACGTTTGAATCAGATGAAAGGGGAAGAAGGCTACGAGATTTTATCCAAGTTGTTAGCGCATGATCCGGAGGAAATCGGAAGCTTTATGGCATCTCCGGTTGAGATCGAAACAGAGGCGATTTATGAAGTGGATACTTATGGTTCTTCCATGGCGCCATTCTATACCGTGCTGGCACTCTGGGTAGGCGGATTGATTCTGGTGGCTATTATACATACGCATGTAGAAATTGAGCCTTCCTTTAAAAATGCGAAACCGTACCAGCAGTTTTTTGGAAGATATATCACATTCTTCCTGATCGCCCAGGTTCAGGCGCTGATCACGGTATTGGGTGATCTGTACTTTATCGGGATTGAGTGCGCACATCCGTTTTTATTTTGGCTGGCAGCATCCTGCAGTAGTTTTGTGTTCGGCTTTTTAATGTATGCATTGACGGCGTCACTTGGTAATATCGGTGAGGGACTTGCAATCATTATCATGGTAATTCAGGTTGCAGGAGCTGGATGTACATTCCCGATTGAGACACTGCCGAAAGTATTCCAGACCTTCTATCAGTTCCAGCCATTCAAGTATGCAATGGGAGCCATGAAAGAGGCTGTGGCTGGTATGTATCAGGATGATTATTGGGTTGATCTGGCAATTTTAATGTCCTATACGATTATTTCTCTGCTTGTGGGACTTGTTTTTGCAGCACCATTCAAAAAGTTCAATCATATCTTGGAGGAGAGCAAGGAAAAATCTGGAGTTATGCTGTAAAACCAGATTTTAACTAACATAATGCAGGCGGATTTTGTGTCTATGTTATAGGTAGTGAAGGGCAGAGATTAGTTTTCCCTCACAAGTCAATCTGAATAGTTATTAAAAAGAAAATCGTACAAACGAAATATGATGTTCCTGTTCGCAAAGCTCACAAAGGAAATCATATTTGTTTGTACGATTTTTCTTTTTCTCTATGCGGTGACTGACTTGTGCATGTACTCTTATATCTGCCCTGCTTTAGGTTATGAATGTAGCCACAAAATCTGCCTAATTTACGATATATAAATTGACAAGTTACATATATGTTATGATAAGATGCTGTTATACAATCGGAATTTGTGGAGAGATTTCCTGAACTTTCCTTATTTTACAGGCTTTTCAGCCCATTAAATAGTGAAATGATATGTATTTTCCCTTATTTTTGCCCTTATGCGGAATCCGCAAGGGAAATAAGGGAAATTTTTAGTTAAGCATTGCTCGCTACTTTATCAAGAAGTCTTGCGGAATCCCGTTTTGCTTTTCTTGTTGAGTGAGCGTAAATATTCATTGTGGTACTGACATCAGAGTGTCCTAACAGTTCCTGTACATCTTTCGGTGCAGCTCCATTGGAAAGCAGATTGCTGGTATAAGTGTGACGCAGCTGGTGAAAATGGAAATCTTCAAATCCTTCCAGCTTCTTTGCCACTGATCTGCATACAATGCTGAGTGTACTCGGCAGTTCCAAAGAGCCATCTGGTCGCAGGCAGACAAAGGAGATTTCTTTGTAATCTGTCGGGACTTCCTGTGTTCCGTCAAGATGATAGTATTCATAATATACCCTGTTTTTCACATGCACTTCTTTGTAGTAATTGCGGTGATATAATTCGCCATACTGCATCCGGTTTTTGAGCTGTTCTTTTCTGGCAGCTTTCAGTATTTCAGTCAGCGTATCTCCAAAATCAACAATCCTTACTTTTTTCCGTTTCGTTGGTCCGATAATATTTTTGTGTTTCATGCCGTCGTAGCGGATACTGCGTTTTATGGTCAGGCATTGTTCCTCAAGGTTAATGTCCTGCCATGTAAGACCACAGGTTTCCCCGATACGGAGCCCGGCATAATACGCAATTTGAATCGGAAGAATAGCAGGTGGATTTTTCTTTTCCAGATATTGGATAAGCCGTTCATAATCCTCATGTGAAATCGGCTGTGTACCTTCTTCCACTTCATCATCGGAAAAGAGGTCAACTTCCTCTGCCTGCTTTTTCAGCTTAATATACTGCATCGGATTGAAACTGATTAACTGTTTTGGAAATACTGCAAAACGGAATGACTGCTGTAACACTGCGGAAAAAGAATGGATATAATCTTTGCTGTATCCCTTTTTTACTTTCCCGTCTGGAAACTCACCACCGAATGTAAGCAGATCAAGAAATGCCTGTAAATGTTCGGCAGTAACTGTTTTCAGTTTGCGGTCTGCAATCGGGTGTTTTTTGATACATCGGATTGCACCAAGATAATTTTCCACTGTACCGTTGCTGAGTGTCCCAGTTTTCAGTTCTTCTTCTGCCCACATATCCAGAAGTTCCCCTACGGTAAGATTATCTGCCTTTGCAACAAACTTCTTATCTTCGTAGTCTTCCAGTGCCTTGCGGAGAAGCTTTTCCGTCTCACTTTTACTTTCGGTTCCGGCGTATTCTTTCTGAACCATTTTACCGCTTGCATCTTCTACATAGAAACGATAGTACCATTTTTTTCCTTTTTTTCTAACAGATCCTTTTGCCATAATCGTATGTCTCCTTTCGATATCAGACAATCGGAACTGCTGAAATGCTTCTTGCGTGTAGGCATCTTATGGACAAGTCCATAAGCCAATTCGCCGCTCGTCAAATCTGTAAACAGCTTGACTCGCTTGCGCTCATTGTATCATAACTCCGATTATCTTACTATACCGATTCAGAATCGTCATACATAACTTCGGATAAAAGATTTGCAAGCCTTTGTTCTGCCGCTTCCGGTTTCTTTGAATAGAGCCTTACAACATCTGCCATATCATTAAATGCGTTGACAGTATGTGTGATCTCCCTGAGAAACATAATCTCATTATATTCATCTTTCGATTCAAATCCCATTACTTTGGCAATGTCCGCATCTTTGGTACTGCCTTTGTAATTTTTACAGGCGAACTGAAACGAATCCAGAAACAGTTCATATTGCTTTAACATTAACAGCAGTAAGTCTTTAGAAAAAGCGTCTTCTGTTTTATTGAGGTCAAGAGGAAACTGTTTGAGAATGTCGCCCATCGCATCACGAATCTGCAATTCTTTCTTATCCGTAATATCAGTTTCATATTCATCGGTTTCCCCTTTGAGCCATTCAATCGATACATGAAGTGCTTCCGAAAGACCTTCCAGTACCATCTTTTTGGTATTGTCAATCGAACCATTCTCATAACGCAGGATTGTGGAAGCGGTAACTCCCATCTTCTCTGCGACATAAGGCTGTGTCAGATTTAATTCCAGACGGCGCTGTTTTGCCCTGCTGCCGATCAGCTTGCGTAGTTCTTTATCTTTCATGCTGATGTGCCTCCTTTTTCGGTATGTCATTACTATACCACGCAACAAAATATATTGCAATATGCAATTTTAAGAAAAGCAGCAAAATTTCATAATGCTTGACAAAGCAATATAAACACGCTATACTGACAGCACAAATGAAATTGCATAATGCAATTCGAAAGGAGGTGGTCATATGACGCAAAGAAAGATTGCCTTATCTATTGAGGAAGCTGCTGATTATACGGGAATTGGCAGGAACACCCTGCGAAAGTTGGTAGAGTGGAAGAAACTTCCGGTATTGAAGGTTGGGAGAAAAGTCCTGATCAAAACGGATATGCTGGAACTTTTTATGGAAGCCAACGAGGGCAGGGACTTGAGGGATAAGGGAAATGTGAAAGCAGTCACAAGAAACGGTTCAACTTAAAAAAGCGGTTCCCGAAGAAACCGCCAAAGGTTCTATCAGACCGGAGTCATGATATACCTACACGCAAGCAGATTATACCATGTACTTCGTCTGACAGACAACAGGAAACTTATGTTTGGAAAAAAAGAAAGGACGATGATATTTATGGCAAGATCAACAAAGAGTTATGAGGAGCGTATGCTCCAGTTGGAAAAGAAAGAACAGGAAAGCCTTGAGAAAGCAAAACAGTATGCAGCACAGAAACGGGAACTGAAGAAACGTCAGAAAGATGTGGAAACCAAAAAACGGACACACAGGCTCTGCCAGATTGGCGGTGCAGTGGAATCGGTACTGGGTTCTGCGATTGAGGAAGATGATATCCCAAAGCTGATCGGCTTCTTAAAAAGGCAGGAAGCAAATGGGAAATTCTTCTCAAAGGCAATGCAGAAAGAGCCAGTTGCAAATACGGAGGAAGTGTAATGCCGGAGGGAGTGGAGTTTCCATTCCCTTCATTGCTTTTTTATGAAGGGCGCACTTATGGACAACCAGAGGTCGTCCGTATAAGTTTGCCACAGGTGGCAACCGGTCTGCGCTTACGCTTGCCGGGCTCGTTCCGTCGGCGGGGCTTTCAGCCAGACCTGCTCATGCCGCAGGAGGCACTCTTCGCCAGAGGGGCACATTCCATGCAGGCTGTTATGCACAGGGCACTCTTACGCAGAGGGTGCTCCGGCAGATACCATTTTCTTTTAGGAAAAACGTTACCTGCCGGAAATCAAAGCCGGATACGGCAGAATGGGGGAAACGGAGCATGGCGATTTTTCATTATACAGTAAAGATTGTTGGACGCAGCAAAGGAAAATCCATCATATCGGCGTCTGCTTATCTCAATGGCGATGTGATGAAAAATGAAGAAACAGGCAGGATCAGCTACTATACTTCAAAAAAAGAAGTCGTTTATACCAGCCTGCTGATGTGTGAAAATGCACCACAGGAATGGCAGAATGTACCTGCTGAAAATATCAGACGGTTCCAGAAATCTGTCCGATATAAAAGGGCAGATAACCAAAATGCTGCACTGGAAAAATTCAAACTTACTTTTCAGAAGCAGCGTTTATGGAATGAAGTCTTGAGGATAGAAAAAAGTTCAGATGCACAACTCGGCAGGTCATTTGAGTTCTCACTTCCGAAAGAATGGAGCCGACAGGAACAGATTGATTATACAACTGAATATATTCAAAAGACCTTTGTAGATAAGGGAATGTGTGCGGATTGGAGTATCCACGATAAAGGAGATGGTAATCCCCATGTGCATTTACTGGTGACGATGCGACCATTCAATTCAGACCACTCATGGGGTAACAAAGAAATCAAGGATTGGGAGTTTGTCAGAGATGAAAATGGAAATATTGTGG
>UQNW01000012.1 GCA_900542495.1 uncultured Roseburia sp. | reverse complement strand
TCATTTGGGGATGTAAGATCAGAGCCCTTGCTGCCGCAACACGCTGACGCTGGCCACCGGACATCTTGGACGGAAACTTATCCAGAACATCAGAAATTTCCAGATAGTCAGCCAACTGCTTCAGCCGCTGGCTGCTTTCTGTTTCGGCTACCCCATGCAAGGAAGTCGGGAGCAGGATATTTTCCCTGCCAGTCAGGTTGTCCAGCAATTCAAAGTTCTGGAATAGATAACCAACTTTTTTGCCACGGTACTCGGCAAGAGCCTTTTCCTTGAGGGATTGCAGAGTATCTCCCTCCACCTGAATGCTTCCACCTGTAGGCTGAATCACAGTTGCAATACAGTTGAGAAGCGTGGATTTGCCGGAACCACTGCTTCCCATAATACCGAGAAACTCTCCCGGCATGACCTGAAAAGTGATTCCGTTCAGTGCTCTCGTCTGGTTTGGCAACGTCCCATAGACTTTGGTAAGATTTTCAATATTCAAAATTGGTTTCATGTGAATGCCTCCTATCCATTTCTGGGTAAATGATAGCACAGAAGCACAATAAATAACACTTACAGTCGCTGTAAGGATTCTGTTCCTGTTTTCAGAACAAGAATGACGCATCAAGCGGAATAAGTATATGTTTTGTAAAAACGTCGGGTGACAATGAAAAAATATACTGGACTACCGGATTGGCTAACTTGCATTTCTTTGTCAATTCTGGTAACCGCTTCAAACATGGAAGTTTCTGTTCTTACTTTTATTATACTCAATCAATAAAATCAACACGGTTCAGCAAATTTTAATTATTTCCAATATGACAAAATTGCTTCCTGTTATATTTATCTATTTCTTTATTTCTCTATTATTCCGATCCGGTCTTCCAAAGGTATAAATAAGGTGTAAATTATTCGTCAATCATCAAAAAATCCTTTAAAGCCTAGGCTTTCACAGCATCCATTAAACACTGCCGTGGCAGATGAAAAGTACTCGTATCATAAAATTCTCCTATCATTAAATGCCAAGATTTAGCATTTCACAGCCGTGTGTAGTAGTAAAATCGTAGTAGAAATCACAGTGTTTTACTACCGCAATTTCAGGGGTTCATTTGAACACCCTTTTTACCCTAGGGGTGTTCATTTTCACTTGAGGCTGTTCACTTAACAAAGGGTGTGCGGATTGCTTTACTGCACACCCTTGCATTTGTAAGTTCATCCCAATTCGGCTCAATGACCAGCATATTAGAGCGATTGAAATTATCTACCTTGAATGAGATATCTGAAAATCCGCTTAAAACAAGACAAGCCTTCAGAATGTATCTTATGATTTTTGTGGCATTCATTGTTCTTTTTGTTCCTCTGTTTTTATTCTCCCTTGCTATTTTTGCCTTGCCGATATATTCTCTCTTTAATGAAAATCCGCAGTTCAAAAAACAGCATAAACAGCGTTGCAATTAAAAATCCAATCATCAAAATCCTGTGGCAGACAGCAAAATAGGCAATATATGCCACGATAGCCAATAAGTACACGATAACCAGTATGTGCCATTTCTTAGCTGAGCTATCGGCAATTATTTTCTTTTTTACAGAAATATCTCCCTTTATCAACTCGTCCAAGCTCAACCCAAATTCATCACTAATTGCAATCAGATTGGCAACATCGGGAATGCCTTTATCCGTTTCCCATTTGGTAATTGCCTGTCTGGACACCTTTAACTTTTCAGCAAGCTGCTCCTGTGAAAGACCTGCCTGTTTTCTTTGTTCTCTAATTTTTTCTCCTAAACTCATTTTTGAGACCTCCTTGCTATATATTTGCAGGCTCATCATAGCGATTTTGCAGGATTTTCACAAGAAACAACCGATTACATTTATGCTACTTAGCGTAGCATAGCATTATATTCTATTGCTTTGTGAATGAACGACCGATAATAAACACTCCAACGAGCATTTCTCCGACGGATATTCCCATCATTAAGCCGGATAGAAAATCTCTAAAATCCGTTCCGCCGTGCAACTGAGAAAATGCAAGCAAAGCGATTCCCATTACAATCAGCAATATACCGAAGATTGACATCTTCTGCCTTTCCAGCTGCTGTATCCGCGCAAGCATGTTCAGTATTTGTTCTTCGTCAAACACTCGAATGCTGTTGTCATCCTTTACCTCGCCATCCATAAGCTCGGATATGGTAATACCAAGCTCCTGACACAGCGGTTTTACAATACCGTAGTCAGGCATACATTTTCCACATTCCCATTTTGATACGGTCTTGTTGGACACACCCAGTTTTTCTGCGAGCTGTTCTTGGGTTAAATTTTTCTCTTTTCTTTTCCGGGCAATAAATTTGCCAATTGTCAGTTGGTTCATAATGTTTTACCTCCAATGTGTTTTTGCTTCTTTATTTTAGTGCTGCCTTGTGCCAAAACACACCTCTCAAAAGGAGAATTTGCGTGGAATCGCCAGTTTTAATTTCAATTCATTATTACTGCCTACAACAATCCACCCAAGCCTGCATTTCTCCATCCAACACTAAGCGTGCATATTCTATAGGGTTGTCAATCGCAAGAGCGTTCAAAGCACATTGTGAATTAGGTGTAGTTTTCAATCCATCCTCTGCCTTATTACAGTCAATTCGTAAAAGCATATTATCAAAAGTAGTTATATCAATGCTATTGTAGCGTTGGTTATATGTAGCATATATAAGTTTCATAGCATTTTCATCCTTTCATTGTTATTACAGATAAGCCGGTAGTCCGGTAGTATTGATAATTTATGTGTATCCTAGAATTATCCTTTAGAACGTGAAACACACGGGTAGCTGACATCATGATTACCGTAACACCATCTCCTAAAATTGATATACAAATTTATAACAGTTTTTCTTACAAATAAATCTCCTTCAGCAACTCCACACCCTTATCTCTGTCAAAGGGCATTCCCATCTGCAAAAGTCGTACCTCCGATTCATCTACTGCACTGATTTCCTCAATGTATCTATGAATACTTTCTGTCACCAGACCTTCTGATTCAACTTTTGTTCCTGATGTGACAATCTGAAGCAAGCGGAATACATCGTACTTATGCTTCTTTAAATCCTTTTCATTGACATGCTCGCCAGCTCTCTTTCTGTCCAAAAGGTTAATCCACGCATACATTTTGAACGGAATCAGATGCTCCGCCCCCAAAACACCAATACCATCAACCACTCTGCGTCCGGACATCATAAATTTATAGAAGTCATCATTCAAAAGAATTGCTGATAAGCTGGAAGTATCATCATCAATATGAATCGGAATGATTCCCTCTTTTATTTCAAGATGATACCCCGGCTTTCTTGAAAATAACTCAAACATAGTTGGATAACCGAATTTTCCTTCTGTGAAGCGATAAAAGTGCATATTCTGTTCATTCTTCCATCCGCACTTATAGCCGCCTTCTTTTATGTATTCCCAGAATACGCTCGCAAATTCCGGGAAGTTATCCTCCATAATCAGGATCATATCAATATCTTTTGTCGCCCGAAACGGCAAGTCTGCCTCTGAGAGCAGAATATCGCAGGCAGTTCCGCCGATAATAGTGTAATAATCCGTATAATTTCTAAATTTTTCTCTAAAAGAGTCTATGCCCGGTATCATTTATAATTTCTCCAACAGTTCCTCAATACTCATTTCTATTCTTTCGTCTTCATTACCTTGGAATGTACATGCCAGTGAAACAGGATCAACACACCCTTCTTTTGCAAAATAGAAAGGATTGTATTTCCATAATTGTACCTTCAAGCAGTCGCCGGGGTCTTCAGATCTGGCATCCACAATTTCCAACTGATCAACAACTTCCTCTCCCTTGTAGATTGCACGTTCCTCTATTCTTGGTGGATTCAATTCGGACTCCTGACTAAGTGCGGTTTCACCTGCAATAAATGATTTGAAGGTCACTTCACATCGCATAATTGTAATTTCTTTTTGAACTGGATTAATCAAATATGCTTTTGCATTCTCATAATACTCTTTGCGTGAGTAATTCCTCCTAATAGCAATCTCTGTTCCGGATTTAACCTGCCAGATGAGTCCCATTTCCTCTAATTGTGCTGTTGCCCTTGTAATGGACGTCTTGGTAAGATTCAGCTTGTTCGCAACTTCACTTTTCAACGCAGATTCCTCGTCATTCATGTATAACAATTCAAGGAACACCATCTGTGTTGCCGGCATCATCTTATCCGCTTTGACAAGCTGCTTTCGATACACATCCTGCAATACAATTCCCATAAATGGTAAGAATACATTTCCCGGCAAATCCACAAACGGGACACCGCTTTTTACCAGAGCATTTCTCATGGATATGCTGTTTAACGCTACTTCATATGCTACTGGGCACTGCAATGCTTCCTCATACTTTGCCTTCTGCCTTTTCATTGCAGCAACACTTAGCTCTGTTTCCTTCATAACATCTATGACTGCAAAGTTAACACCATATATTTCAACCATCGTAATATCACGCATAGTCATAAAAATCGGCAATGGTAATTTTTTCTTGTATTCTGCAATTTTTACTTTGCAGCCGAAATACTGCTCTAATTGCTTTTTCATATGGCGTCTCCTTGTAACATGTTTTTATGTATAATAACATATTTTGTGTTACTTTCCAACATTTTATGTTATTTCATTATAATCGGCCTGATTTCTATACATGTTTCTGGGGATTGATTTGCAGCCATTCTTCTTTCCTTGAAAATGAATAAAAAAGGCCTTTCGTATCCCCTTCGTAATATATTTCGTCCCTTTGCCGTTTTCTTCAAATGTAATCGCACAGGTGATTTCCACTTCCGGACATCTGATTTCCAAATTTCCGGAAGTGCGATTTCATCGCCCTAGAATATTTACCTTTAGAATCAGCTTTTAATACTCTGTCTGGGAATCTATTCTCTCAATACTTAATTCTAAAATAATCTAAATACTCCTTATATTTATCCTGTGCCGTCAAGCAGGTATCTGTCAGATACCCCTTCTCATTATTCCACTCTTTTAACCCACGATAATAAAACATCTTTAAATTATCCTCAATGATAAACGGAACAATATTATATTTCAGGCACTCCTTAAACATAATCAATCTGCCTACCCGCCCATTACCGTCTTGGAAAGGGTGGATTCGTTCAAACTTCACATGAAAATCCAAGATATCTTCAAACGTCTTTTCTTCTTTTGAGTTGTATTCTATCAATAAAACTTTCATCTTATCAGCAACTTCTTCTGGAAGAGCAGTATCCATACCGCCAACTTCGTTCGGCAATTTTTTATAGTCACCGACAGCAAACCAATCTTTTCTAGAATCACTGGTACCATTTTTCAGAATCAAATGAAGTTCCTTAATAAATTTTTCGGTCAGCGTTACTTTAGCATTATCAATAATCATATCAATGCAACGGAAGTGATTTGCCGTTTCAATCACATCATCTACATTAAGTGCTTCATTTTCTACACCGATAGTATTGGTTTCAAAAATATATCTGGTCTGATCATGAGTCAAACGGCTTCCTTCCATGTGATTAGAATTGTATGTCAAATCAATCTGTGTCTTATGATAAATTCCACCTGAATATTTGCCAGCTTTCTGCTCCTGTAAAATATCTAATAAAGTGATAGATCGTTCTTTCTTTTTATTAGAACGCTCTGGCTTTTCCGCATTTTCAGGAATATTCCAGGTCTTGCCAGTAAGAAATGCCCCCAGTACACGCCCCTGCGCACAGTAGTTTCTAACACTGCGTTCTGACAGCTTCCATTGCTTTGCTATTTCAGTAACTGAAACATATCGCATTGTATATCCTCCGTTATAAATAGAATAAATGTACATATCTATATATAGTATACCATGTTATCGGCAATAAATCTAATTGCAGTCGTATATTGTGTGCAATAATTTTGCCGTTTCCGGTATTCTTTTTAAATTTCTTCAATCTTTCCTCTGCCGATCCATACTCACCGTATAATTCTAACAACTTCTGCAACTCCAGAAATAAAGTATCCATTCTCGTATTTATCCAAAAGATCATTCAGAATCTTGTTTTCCATTGACGGCATAGCGATACTCCTCCACAAAGCTTACCTTTTCTTCTCATCAAACAGAATACGCAGTATCAGCAAAATAACTGACTCATGCAGTTTCAGATTCTGCGAAATTCATCCTGATCTTTTTGCCTTTATCTGACTTTTCAATTCTATAACACATCTTTTTTCTGGAACCATATAATCTGATATATATCATTTTCATAAAATCATCCATACTTGCCAATGGAAGTTCTGACGCCCGACGTTTCTGCCGGTCTCTTAATTGTGCTTCCACGTATGTATTAATACGTTCCGGGCTCAAAATCCGCTGCATCTTTTCGGTCATCTTCCGCAATTTTTCCTGCCTTAACTCCAGATTCGACGACACTTCTTCTATTTCCTGCGGATGAAACTCTTTTTTTCCTTCAACTGTCCTCTGATATCTTCCGTCCCCGCTAGCAAAAACTTTGCACGGTTTCAGGGTGTCCTGATTAAAATTTTCGATCCGGATATTTTCTTTCAGCTTACGGTGTAAAATTTCAAAGGACAGTTCCTGATCTTTGCAAGGCAGTTCTTCAAATCGAATATTTTTTTCATCCAATACGAGCCTCGAAAACTCCAGAGTGTCTACCTCTATCGTTGCTGTATCATTCCGCTTATATGCTTTCGATTTATATAGATACGGCTTCAGAAGTCCGTTTTTTACAGTGAGCTTTATCGTCTGGTCATTATTCTGTATCTCAAGCGTATAATCCGGCTGCCTGTCGTATCATTACTATTTTCTCAAGTTCCCTGATTGCTGCGGGGACATTCATAAAATTCGGGGAACTGAGCAGTTTTTCTTCTTCATCCTTAAGCTTTGTATACATGCGGTTTCTGATGATCAGAGCAGCAAATGCAACCAGCATTTTTCCTGCCAATGCATCCCCGGTATAAACTCTCATACTTCTGTTTCTTTCATCCGATGGAAAAACAGTTCGTTCAACAGTTGTTCCACTTACACCAAAGTATAGTGGCATCATCATCTTCACACTTCTTTCCTATCGTGGTTCTCTTGGGAATGTTATATTTCTTGTCCAGCTTATATACCTTGTCATACTCATTCATTATAGTAAGAGACGGGCAGAAAATCGCTGATTTTCTGCCCGTTTTGAGCATTTATTTTCGATTGAGTATTAACTTCTATTGGAAGTTAAGATTTTCATTCATTATCATTAATAGTAGTATAACCCATCTTATTCGCAAATGAAATAGTTCGCATAAAACTTTCTATTTTTATCTGCCTCTGAAAGAACTTCAAGTTCTACCGCCCATGCCCTTTTCATTTCCAATGACTCTCTCATCGACCGCTCCTTACTTACTGTCTGAATCTTCATGGAGTACGGATGGTTAATTGTGGGAAAACTTAATGTTGATGCTACAAAAATTCAAGTATTGCAGATTGAAGAAGATGATTATCTCCTCAGTTTAAGCTGTATCTGATTAAGAAATTTGGTACGTCTAATATTAATAATTCTACTCAAAAATCAAATGCATATTCGAATGTCTCTGAAGTGAATTTTTGTCTTTTTGTATATATTTCCATGTCTCCTTATATGTCCCGGGAACTGCAATATCTGTCCCAGAAATAAATTCTATAAAATCCTGAACTTTTCCTTCATACTTATCAGCAAAATCATCGGATAATTCCATCTTTTCCTCGTCAGAAAAGTCTTTGAGTTGATTGTATAAAACATGTTCGAGATTACAGGAATTGTAATAAAATCTATAGTAAATATCATGTACTTTTCCCGTTGAATATAATTTATACATTATAGTCGACTTATGTTCGTTTCTTCTCTCTGCTGCATCCACATTAGGGGCTTCCATATACTCTTCATAATATTGAATATCTTCCACCTCTGTTTCTCCTTCCCGCACACATCCTCTGGTAAATGCCCCATCTGTATCGGCTATATGAATAATTTTAGTAAAATGCTTCCATTCGTATCCATATTTCTTTCTAATCCCATCAACAAGAATACATATTTTGCTTATAACATTATCTACGGTTGTATTATCATCAGATGTAATATCTCCATGCACAACTGCAAACTGAACCTCTTCTGAAGAAAAATACTCTTTCAAAATGCTTCCGATTGCGCTCTCATCGCTCGGTCCCTCAACAATAACCGCTACCACTTTCTTTTCACTCATTACGCAGGCTCCTTCCTGCTTTTCGAAATGCTCTTGCAATCTTTAAGCTATCAGTTTCATCATAAATAATTTCGTCCTGTCCTCCGAGTGTAATACTTCTAATATACATGCTCCGAACGTTATTGGTATCCTTTACATTCTTCATATGAATATATCTATTATTTGGATTAACGGTCGAAAACATAATACTCTCTTTGTTAAGCATCTCCAATGCCCGAAGATTATGAGCAGTAAAAATCAACTGCCCTTTTGCACTCTTTTGAAAGATATCCAAAAGTTCACCCAACATATATTCAAAAATTCCTGCATCCAATTCATCTATTACCAAACAAATGGATGGATTTGCAAAAGCCTGAATCAAAGCATTTAATATAGAAATTATTTTGATAATACCCTCTGATTCCATTCGAATAGGAATCGGTCTTTTTCCTTCTCTGACAGACATTAATTCTATCTTCCATCCATCTTCCCCTGAATCCAAAGCCTGCTGTCCATAATCTTTATCCTCAATCCTCATTCCGGGAATAATTGTGCATAGTACTGTGTTGATTTGTTCCACAATCGTATGCAGTAATTCTTTCTTTTCTGCATCAAGCACTGCGGGTTTCATAAGCGGAATTGCAAAATCACCTTTCATCCCTATTCTATCACTTTCCACACGAAAAGCCATTGGCAATAAAAAGTTCGCAGTTATCATCCCTGAATGCGTATTCCTAATTACAAATAAATCTTTCAGTGCAAAATCAAATAATTCCCGAATCACAATTCCATAACTTTTAAAATCATTGTTATATTCCTTGCAAAGTATCTCTCTACTGCTTTCCCCAAAAATATAAGAACAGTTGCTTTTTTCTGCTATTTTTCTTGCAACAATAAGATCCATTTTCGTCTCTTGGTTTTTGCCAACCACTTCATCCAATCTTTTCTGCGGTTTAAAAATGCATTCCGTCTCATTATATTTATAATCTATAAAAATATTTTTATTTGTTCTAATGCCATCCTCATTAATTGCACAATTTAAATATTCTCTGTTGATTTTAACTTCCCCATTTTGCTTAATCAGATTAATATAATATCCAACTTCAAAAAGAATATTGGGTCCAAAAATTTTGAATTCAGCATTCACTTTGGCATCTGATGAATCAATGTCAATGTAATCTATCAGATTTTGATCCAATTCCTTACCTATCATGATACGTTGTAAGAAAAATAGAGTATCGACAATAGCTGTTTTTCCAGATCCATTCTGCCCATAAATGCCTAATATCTCTGCTCCACCCAATTTCAGTTTTCTTTCCTTTGCCAAAGGCATAAAAATAGTGCCTTTTTTTACATTTTTTATATTTTCTACTGTTAAAGATGATAACCGAACAACATATTCCCTCATAATTTACCTCCAGTTTTTTGTATACACTATTATAGTACTACAAAAGCATCTGTGATTCAATTATAATTTCCTTTTTGGCATTTTTTATTCTGTTTTTAATATTTTATCAAATAGTATATAAAATTAATAAAGAGGCATACATCAAATATACCTCTTCATCTTCTCGTGTATTACTTCATTTTAATTTTACAATTTCTCATATTACTATTCACTCTTCCAACTTGAATTGTTTATAATCTGCAGTCGAAAAGTAATAATTTCCTGACACTAAAATGTAATACGTATTTCCTTGCGTCAACCGTACACTTTTACTAAAAGATCGTTGTAAAGTTGACCTAGTATTATACACTGGAAAAACAGATGTTTCAGGCAAAAAAATTATGTAGGTGATATGATTATATCTATTCCACAATCATCGTGTTATTGTATTCTTACAAATCAACGAATTGGTGAGATGTGTTTTGTTATATTCCATGTATCTCATGCGTATATGTTTTAATCCGTCCGATGAAGGAATCGAGGATTCTATCAACGGCAATTATGCTATACGTTCCTTTAGGCACATAGATTTCCATGAACAACAAGTACCCGATGCAACTACCCTGCTTAAGTTCAAACATATGCTTGTATCAAACAAGCTTGGCGAGAAACTTTTTGCGGATATCAACAGCCGCCTTGATAAAGCAGGTCTTATGATGCATGATGTCACAGAATTCTATATAATCATTTCAATCATTGCAATGATTGCTTCCTTTGTTTTGAAATTATCTTCAACAACATATGCCGCATCAATATCAATATCCAATGCATCTTCCAATTCTGCAATCAAATTTACTACTTGAAGTGAATCCAGAATTCCTGCATCAAACAAATTATCTCCATTATATGAAATGATATCCTTATTTACTTCTGCAAGTACATCTAATATTTTTTCTTTCATGTCTTTTTCTCCTCTGCTATTGCTTTTTTATACAGTTCACAGTTCATAATCGCTTTTTTGTAAAGCTGATTACTTACTTTACTACCATCTCTTTTAACAACTGTTAACGTTATCTTGATTTATCCAATTTCGTTAATAATCTCATATCGTAGCATCAATTGATTTTCATTATCAAATGGAATATATATTCTATCCTGTCTTTCATCATTATCATAGACTGATATCTTCTTGTATCTTCTAATCTGAATATCTATACCATTTTTTTTAGTCCTTGCAAGTGGAAAAATATTATTCTTCCCATAATCTAATGCTCTAAGAAGCTTGTATATTTCCTTTGGAGAATCGTCTAGATTAAAACATCCATTTCCAGGAATCTCATATGATTTATAAATCCTTCTATCCTTTTCAATAACCTGTTTTTTCCTAATAGCTTGGTTCATAAGTACTGACTCATAACATTCGTCAAATGCTTCTCCTGCTAGGCGCATTTGCACTGCCACTAATTCATACGCCTTAATATCTGCGGTTACATCACACTTCTTTTGAACAATAATATCTCCTTCGTCTACTCCTTCTGTCACATAATGCCACGTTATTCCTGTATAATCTTTTCCTTCATAAATTGACCAACTGGGTGCATTTCTTCCAGGTAATTCTGGAAGTAATGCATTATGAAAATTTATTATGACTATATTCTCACTTGAGACAATTTTTTCTGGAAAAAGATAATTATTACTCGCACTTATTATAAGCGTTTTCTTCATCAGTAATTCTTCAAAATATCTAGTAAGATCCTTTTTATCTTGCAAAATATTATACGGAATTCCTTTTGCTTCAGCAAGTTTCTTTGCAGCATTAAATGGATGAACCTCATGTTCAATGTACTCATATGTATATCCATATTTTGATGCTAAACTATAAACTGTTTTAAGCACTTCGCCTGTAACTACTCCATATCCAATAACTACAACATGATCAAACTGACACTCACTCATTACATCAACTCCTTAAGTTTTATTCTATCAATTTTTCCATTTGCATTAATAGGCATATTTTCCAAATATATTACCTTACCAGGAATCATATACTCTGGAACTAACTTTTCTATTCTTTCCTTAATATAATCTCTGTCAACTTGTGCATCTACAAAAAGAACTATTTTTTGATTTTTTTCGTCATATAAACAACAATTCAACGTAACTTCTTCAAGTGATGAAATTGCTGTCTCAATCTCTCCAAGTTCTATTCTATGTCCAAGGTGTTTTATCTGAAAATCTTTTCTTGAAATATATATAATTTCTCTATATTCGTTATATCTAACAAGATCTCCTGTTCTATAAATTATCTCCGGAACAGCTTTATTTAAAGGATTTTGTACAAATGCACTTCTTGTCTTTTCAGGATTATTATAGTATCCCATGGCTAGTGATGTTCCTCTTACACACAACTCACCCACTTCATCATCTGTAACAAGCTTATCCTCATCATTTAAAACTAAAATATCTGTATTACTCATAGGTATACCAATCGGAAGTGGTTCATCATCTGAAAATTCTCTGTCAACAATATAATACGTACATGCATCTGTTATTTCTGTTGGTCCATAAAGATTTGCATATGTCACATTCGGAAGGAATTTTCTCCAGATATTAAGTTGTTTATTAGGCATAACCTCACCACAGAACAGTACACGCTTAAGCGTATCTGATAAATCTACATTTCTAAATGCTTTTAATTTTGAAACAACGATTAAAGCAGATGGTACCCAAAAGATAGTATTAATTTTGTTATACTTTATATATTCAAGCAATGGAACTGGTTGAAAGAATAATTTCTTCGGAATAATATTAAGCGTTGCTCCCGTTTTCATGCATGAATATATATCTAAAATTGAATTATCAAAATAAAAAGGTGCCTGATTTCCAAATGTATCTTTCTGCGTAATATTAAAAGTCTCTGTAACCCAATCTGTATAATCAATAACAGAACGATGGCAAATAGATACCCCCTTAGGAACACCTGTTGAGCCTGATGTAAATAACACATAAAGCAAATCAGTATCTATTATCTTTTCTGTGTAGGGTTTAACCGCTGTCTCATCCTCCTCGGAGCATATAGTCTCTTCATAAATTATATATGAGCCATAAAAATTAAACTTTTCAAAATTAGTTTTTAGCTTATTTGTTGTAATGACAATTTCCGGTTTCAATACTTCTAAAATTTTATCTACTCTAGACTGGGGCATTTCCGTGTCTATAGGCGAATAAAAACATCCACTATAAGCCACACCCATAAAAGATACCAGTACCTCTTTACCCTTCTCAAGATAAACTACAATCGGCTTTTTCATCTCTCCTTTATTGAGTTCTACTATCTTGTATGCAATCGCAAGGCTCTTACTTCTATATTCCTGATAAGTGATATTCCCAGATATATCTTGAAGTGCTAACTTATTTGGTAACCTTTTGGCTGTCTCATCAAGCCATGATAATACAGAATTTTTCATAATCATTTTCCTCACTTATATTATATTTGGTCGATCTTGATCTGCGTCTGCTTTGGTAAACAATGAATTATATTCCCTTGAGTCAACCCATATGTCAATGTTCTCTTGTACAAACGGTTCAAAATAATTTGGAATTATATTCCCATCTTCCTCGTTTACTTCTACAAATCCTGCTTCATACACATCTTCTTCATTAATACCAGCGCAATAAAAATCAATATACTCTGCCCCATCTGTTTCACTAAGTAAATTTTTTAAAAATGCTCCTATTCCCGAAATAAGAGTGCGCTCACCTATATAGTCCACAAATCTAATAGCTATTCTGTCTTCATATATTTGTTTTCTAAAAATTATAAGTGCATCTACGTTTCCATCCCTTTCAATGCCATATACATCATAATCATATATTGGATGGTTAAAAAATCTATGATTTATGTACCAGTAATCTTTATATGGAGTTGTATGCACGTATTTTCTACAATCAAATTTTTTCACTACCTCGTTAATATCATGAAACCTAATAACATTGTATTCCTTTGAACCTTTTTTTCTTTTAGGGATTTGTTTTACTTTAGCTATCTTAAAATCGTTAAAATCAGCTAGCATGTAATAATGATGCATTTTGCATGTGTAACGTTTTAAAAGTACTTTTAACACAGGGATGGCTGTTTTCGGATTATCTCCGACATCCAAATCACATCTGCATCCAGTCAATTCTTGTCTACGCTTAATTAATTCTGCACCGAGCATCCCCATATTGCCATCAAGAACCTTCCATATACTTCCCCATACATCCATATATTCTTTATCATGAGAAGCTTTCAGAAATCCATTTAAACACTCAATAGTTCTTTTATTTTTATCAATTGCCAATATAAAATTAACCGTTCCATCATCCTCAAGAAATTCATATTCAAAAAATTCTCTATTAATTGCCATAATATGTCCTTTTTTCCAATGGCTATCAATAAATTCCATAATCTTCTCTATATCATTAATATTTGCAACCCTGAATTCATACTGTTCATCATAACTATTCAACATGCGTCAATCCTCTCATATGTCATAAAGTTTGTAGTTTTCGCTTTTTGGTGGAAAATCATTGCAATCAAGTCTTGGCAACTCTAAGGCTGCATCCATACATATGTCCGCAATTTTTACTTCTGTTGTAAAACCAACACAAGCCCCTTTCATCTTAATATAATCAAGCACATCTTGATTATAACTGCCATACGGATAATTCATTACCCAATGCTTTCTATCAATAAACTCATCTAACGTATCGAGTGCCTTATCCAAATCCTTTTTCATCTGCTCTTTTGGAAGTTTTCCCAGCCAATAGTGATCATATCCATGCAAGCCTATGAACATGCCATGTCTTTTCATTGTTCTAATTTGCTCCTCCGTCATATATAGCTCATAGGCTAACTGTTCCTCTGATACACCAACATACTTCTCAAAAAGATTACTTGAAATTGTATTTCTTAACCTTTCTGGCAGAACCGTCTGTAGCATCCTCTTAACAAATATTGTTTCTTTTATATCAAATCTGCTTTCCACAGCATATTCATTAAATAAGTCATCAGTTGGTGCATAGTCAAATTCTATACCTCTGTAATAATCCATTTCCTTTTTTACATCTTCAACAAGCTTACATATATCAGCACTTGCCAAAATATAATGAATCTTATTCACATCCAACAGCTGATGAGTTGTAAATGTCTTTCCTGGAATGAAGAAAGATCCCTGTATGCCAAATTCTTCTAAAATAGGAAATGCAAATGTATAATTATCAATATATCCATCATCAAAAGTAAGTAAAAGTGCCTTTTCTGATAGTTCTGATTTTCCTTCAACAGCATCTATTACCTGCTCCATTGTTACAATGTTAAAGTTATTTTTCATATATTCTATTTGTTGTCTAAATAAATTTGTATCAAGCCCTTTTATTTGAGGATATCTGCTATGTACTATATCCCTTGTGTAATGATACATGGAAATATATAATTTACTCATATGTTTAACTCACTTTCAAAATATTTGCTTACTATCTGTTAACTGTTTTTATTCTCCTTCTATAGAATTAATATGCTAAGAATTTCCCCTATTATAAATATAAAATTGAATGGATTGACCTCACAGCATTTATATCTTTTTCGCTGGTACTCCGGCTGCCTTACAATGATCATCGACATCTCTCACGACTACCGATCCTGCACCAATCACAGTATTCGTTCCAATCGTAATACCCTGTATCACATTTGCACCCATACCAATTTCTGTATTGTCGCCGACTATCACATTTCCTGCTAATGTGACATCCGGACTTAAGGTTACATAATTACCTAACTCTCCGTCATGACATACTTTGCTTCCGGTATTCATAAAAACAAAACTCCCAAGCGTTACATTGGTTGAGATTCTTGCATCCATACTGATAATGCAGCCTTTTCCCATCTGCACATCCTCACAAATTCTTGTATCACCAAGTATTATGTTCGGGAAAATAATATTTTTATTATTTTTCAATTTCTCTACAATTTTTTTTCGAAGCTTTGGCTCTCCCACACAAACTGCCACGTTTGTCAATTCTGTTCTTGCCAGCAAATAATCATCATTCCCAATATATTTTATGGTTTCATTTCCAACTGTAACGCTGCTGTGTTCTTCCGGCGGCATTCTATCAACATATCCTAATATATTCCAATTTTCTGCTGATTTATTCTGTTCCTGTATCTGCCACACAATTTCCCTCATACAGCCACCGGAGCCAACTAAAATAATATCCTGCATTTTACCATCCCTTATGACATTAGTACATCCTTGATCTGTTCCACAACATAAACAATATCATCTTCTGTGATCTGTGTGCTGCTTGGGAAATTCAGGATGCATTTACTATAATAAGGTGCTTTCTCCATCTCATATGTTATCGCATTCTGATACGGCAGCTGTTCATGGATCAATCCCCAGATTGCCCTTGTCTGTACACCTCTTTCCTGCAGCTTTGTAATGATATCCCTTAAAGAACCATTCACTCTTTCCATTGGAATCTCAAGTGAATAAAACCACTGATTCGAATATGTTCCTTCTCGAAAGCCAAGTAATTTTCCGAGTTCAAATCCATTAAATAGTTTTTGATACAGCTCATAATTACTGTGTTTTCTCTTTATAAATTCCAGCAATTCTTCCATCTGCGCCACACCAAGCGCTGCCTGTAAATTTGTCATACGATAATTATATCCAACTTCATTATGAATATAATAATGTGGATCATCCTTTGCCTGTGTGGAAATATACTGCATATGTGCAACCGTTTTTGCATCTTTTGCTGTCACGGCACCGCCACCGCCGGTTGTAATGATCTTATTCCCATTAAATGAGTATGCTCCAAAATCTCCGATCGTTCCCGCATACTTTCCGGCAAAACGTCCCTCCGTGTAATGGGAACCCAACGCTTCTGTAGCATCTTCAATTACCTTTAAATGATACTCTTCCGCTATATCCATAATGCTTTCCATATCTGCCAGATTTCCAAACACATGCACTACAATAACCGCTTTTATTTTCTTGCCAGAAGCCGTGTGAATTAATTGTTTTTGTTCTACATGGCACTCTTTTTCGCAAAACTTCCGCAGCTTGACCGAATCCATACATAAGCTGTCATCACAATCCATAAATACAGGCTCTGCAAACTGATAATGTACCGGATTCACTGCTGCAATAAAAGTCAATGTCGGCACGATCACCATATCTCCCGGCTGTACATTACATTCTAATAACGACAAATGTAATGCAGATGTGCCGCTCTGGCAGGCAGCCACTTTCTCTACATGAAGAAATCCTGCCATCTGTTCTTCTAGTTTTGTAATATAGGCTCCGCCTGTAGATACCCAGCCCTGATCTATTGCATCATCTACGTATTTTCTCTCATTTCCCTCAAAATTCGGAATTGACAATGGGATAAATCGACTCACTTTCTTCTTCCTTCTTTCCTTTATTAAAAACACATCTGTCAATCTTGCTCACAGATCCAGTTGACATCATGATAGCTTCTATACATTATAAATATCTGTCTTATATGCAGCCATATTCTGTCTGATCCATGCGATCGTCTCTGCTATTCCCTGTTCAAACGTGTACTGCTGCTTCCAGTCTGTCAATTCTTTTATCTTCGCATTTGCTCCAAGCAGGCGATTTACCTCGCTCTTTTCCGGACGTAAACGCTGTTCATCACATACGATTTTTGCACTTGGATTTATCTGTGTAATAATTTCCTTTGCAAGATTTCCAATGGAAATCTCCCTCTGTGTTGCTATATTAATCTCCTGTCCGATGGTCTTATCCGACTCTGCGATTGCTATAAATCCTGCTGCTGTATCTTTCACATAATTAAAATCTCTCGTTGGTGTCAAAGAACCAAGTTTGATCTCTTCTTTACCTGCCAAAAGCTGTGTAATGATCGTCGGGATGACTGCTCTTGCCGATTGTCTCGGTCCAAATGTATTAAATGGGCGAACAATTGCAACCGGAAGATTAAAGCTGCGGTAAAAGCTCTCTGCCAGACGATCTGCCCCTATTTTTGTTGCAGAATATGGTGACTGCCCCTGAAATGGATGCTTTTCATCGATCGGTACATATTGTGCTGTTCCATATACTTCAGATGTCGAAGTCACCATAATCTTTTCTGTTCCAAGATCTCTTGCTGCCTGCAAAACATTCAGCGTTCCCTTAATATTCGTATCAACATAAGAATCCGGTGAGTGATAACTAAATGGAATAGCGATCAGTGCCGCAAGATGAAACACCTGATCCACACCTTTCATTGCTTCACGTACACCATTAGGATCTCTGATATCCCCACTAAATACTTCAATCTGATCTAATTTTTCTTTTGGTAAAGTATCCAGCCACCCCCATGTATTAAATGAGTTGTAATATGTAAATGCCTTTACATCATAACCTTTTTCTAATAAACTTTCTGTCAGATGACTTCCAATAAATCCATCTGCTCCTGTTACAAGTACTTTTTTCATTCCGTATCCCTCGCTCTGTCATCTATTTATATATACTTTATTATCTATTCAGCCTACATTCGCAAAATCGCTCTGTCAGAGCTTTTCCATTGCTCATATGGTTACATACTATTATTAAATTCAACGTTATGCAAACCCTTTATTTTCTATAATTACTCTGACTTCAAATCCAATTTTTTCTCCATACGGTGCATCTCTTCAAACTCTCCCATATCCAGAAATGAATCCTCACTAATCGGATACATGCCGACCTTGCGGTTTTCTTTCAATAATTTATCCGTAAGATCTGTCATATGATAAAATGTGTCCTCCGGAATTTCTTTTTTCAATTCAGGATTCAATATGTACATACCTGTATTGACAAAATATGATAATTTTGGTTTTTCCTCCATAGACTGCACTGCACCATTTTCACTGGAATGGATAACACCATAGGGTACTACAATATTCTTTAGTGCAGAAACGATTGTCAGTTCATTGCCGCTTTCCCTGTGATACCGGTAGACATCTTCGTAATCTGCGTGGATCAGTATATCACAATTCGTCACGATAAAAGGCTGTTCAAAATCTTCTTCTATCAGCCGCAGGCTTCCTGCTGTTCCTAATGGCTGATTTTCTTCTACATACTTTATTTCATAATCTTTTGCCGTATCATTGAAATATGATTTGATCATATTCTTGCGGTAATTGACAGTCGCATAAAAATCCGTCACGCCAACATCCCTGAATTTATCAATAATCCGTTCCATAATCGGAATATCCCCAATCGGGATCAGCGGTTTGGGCAAAATCTTGGTATAAGGATATAACCTGGTTCCTTTTCCTCCTGCCATAATGACTACCGGCACTTTATCTAAAGAGAGACTTCCTTCCCTCACCTCGGTTTTCTGTTCCTGTTCAAAAAGAATGTCAATCACGATTCCCTTTGAATTGAGCACAGGCAATGCAGTGATCGAATATCGTCTCATCACATCCTGCGCAGACGCCACTTCCCTTCGATACACGGACTTAGGATTGCGGTTCATAAGGCGGCTTATCTGTTCCTGCAGATTTCCTGTCTTAATCAGCCAGCGGCGGATATCTCCATCTGTGATCGCCCCTATTAATTTTCTATCTGTATTGGTAATAAAAAGAATCCCCTTCGCATTCGCATCTATCTTCTGCATTGCTTCTACGATTGTCTGCTCCGGGGAAATCAGAAATGTTATCAACTGTTCTGTTTTCATAGACGAACCTCCATGTTCTTTTCCTATCGCTCCATGATAGGTTACAGTCTATATATCGGATGATCGACTGCAAAAATTAATCTTTATTGTCTTTCATTAACGTCTCGACAAATAAGAAATCAAGTTCGTTATCAATATCAACAGAATGTCTCTGGTCCATAATATAGGCATAAGATTTTTCGTTATAAAAATTCTGCTTATTCATCAGCAGCTCTGTTTTCTGAATATAGATTGCTCCATTCAATCGATAATAAGTATCCGACAATTGTCTGGCTCCAACTTTATTGCTGTCAATAAAATTATACATTGAGCCATTTTCGCCTAATTTATTGCATATCTGAATGGAATGTTCTAATTCGCAAATACTAATGACCGCATCCGCAGATTTCTGTTCAAATACCTCATATGCTTCCCTGATATTCCGGGCGTTTCTCATCGGAGAAGTTGGCTGTAACAGAGTTACCAGTTCAAATTCTTTTCCTCGTTTCCGGTACTCCTGTACCACATAACGTAACGCATCCCAGGTACTGCTCTTGTCCCCAGCCAGTTTCGCATCCCTCAGAAAAGGAACATCCGCCCCGAACTGCCTTCCTATTTCAGCATATTTCTCACTGTCTGTCGTCACATGTACACAATCAAATATCCCTGATTCTAATGCAGCCTCAATTGTATATGCCATTAGTGGTTTTCCATTTAATTCTTTAATATTTTTGTCTTTCAATCCCTTTGAGCCACTTCGGGCCGGAATAATCGCTATATTTCTCATTTTATATCATAAAATCCTTTTTTCAATTTAATTTTATCATTCAACAAATAATCCTTTATAACACTTATAATATTTGCTGCTGTATTTTCCTTTTCATATGGATTTCTACAGTTTCTGGCTTTATTTTCAAACTCCTCTGTCAGTGCAGTTTCCATAGCCTGCTGAATTTCCTGCTGTGTATATCCACAATTAATCACACTGTCTGCACATATTCTTCCTTTTTGCCGGTCTCCTATATTAATAATCGGTTTGCCAAAGGAAGGTGCCTCAATAATTCCACTTGAAGAATTACCTATAACTATTCTGCAATACTTTAATGCACTTAAATATCTTTTCTGTCCCAATGACATAAACGCGCAGGCTCTTTCACTATTTTGAGCTGCATATTTATCTATCAACTCATTGACAATTCTGCCATTTGTATCCGCATTTGCTTTTGTAAATATCATTCTTATCTTAGGATTTCTGTCCAATACCTTTAAGAGATTTAAGAACTGTTCCTCAACCGTATTATTTTCCAATGTTACCGGGTGATAAGTCACAACTACTGTATTTTCATCAATTTCAAAATGAATTGATTTCTCCAGTTCTTCTTTTGTCATCAAGTTAATTTTTTTTATATTTTCTACTCCAAGTGCTCCCACATAGAATACTCTTTCCGGATTTTCGCCTAATTGGATCACTCTGTTCCGATATTGTTCTGTACTTGTAAAATGCAAATAACTCATTTTTGTAATGGAATGACGTATTCCTTCATCAATGGCTCCCTCTGTCAACTCTCCTCCATGAAGATGTGCAATCGGTATTCTCATGACCATTGCACTGATTGCCGCTGACAGTGCCTCATATCTGTCTCCAAGCAAAATCAGCATATCCAAATCTGCTCTTTGAAATTCATCTGCAAATCCAATTACACCCAAACCAATCGATTTACTAATTCCTGCCGGGCTATCGGAACTTAACAGCATCTCTACTTTTGCATTTATTTCAAAACCGTCTTCCTCGATTTCCTTATAAGTCATTCCAAACTCTGGTGACAGATGCATCCCTGACACAATCAAGTATAATTCCAAATCATTATCTTTATTAATCTCCTGCATCAAAGACTTTAACAATCCATATTCTGCTCTTGTTCCTGTCATTATCCCAATTCGTTTCATATGGTTCTCCTTACTTCTTTTACTATGCTTTCAGTATAAAATATAAAATGCTATTCTTTCTCCTCTCCTAAATACATGAATGGCAAAAATAAATTTTTTAAAGATTCAGATTTTGACCAGTCTATTTTAGAAATAAAAGTTCCAAAAGATCTCATTGCATCTTTCGGATTTCGAACACTAAAAAAAGTTCCAACTGCAGCCTTATTAGCCTTATTAATTTGATTTAATTCCGTCATCATAAGCGCACCTCAAATTCAAATGCCTTGCGGTTTTCATACACATACTTACCCGTAACATTTCGAGCAGCTACATTACTTCCCTTTCCATCGTTTGAGTCGATTTTCTTTAATGTAATAACTTTAATCGGATCCTTACTGTTGGTATCATTTTCATATTTACCATACTCCAGTATTGCATCAATTGCTTCCATACTGTGTGTCGCAATAAATAATTGTACATTCAGTTTTTTAGCCAGCTCAAATACTACCGGAAATAATTTATCATAATATTTCTTGTGCAAACCTGTCTCAATTTCGTCAATCAACAAAATTGAATCTGTTGCATCGAATAGTTTATTCAAAATATATAATATTTTCTTAATTCCGTCGCCATAAACGGAGAACGGCATGTTTACTCCATTTTCTGTTATAATGGATTCCACAAAGGATTCATCATCCGCCTTGGTATAACAAATATCCACTATAGATTCATCAAACTTCTTCAGAATGCTGATAGCTAATTTCTTATATTCCGGATTGTCTACGATATTCCGCAATAAGTCATATCTCAAATGACCAAATGAAGATATATATTGAACTTCCCTCTTAGTTACAGGACCTACCATTGTATTGTCTAAAGACGTGAAACGAACATTTTTCTCTATTGTTTTTTTACCATTTTGACTAATAATACTACCTGTAAACAGTTTGACCGTTTCGGGGATAAAAGTTGTTGATTTTCTATAATACGTTTTTTGACGTGAAGACATTGTTGAAATTTGAAGTGCTTCTTCTCCAGAAATGGTTTTCTCACATCCAGTCATTTCAAATTCAATCGGACCGTAATTACTTTCTGCATAAATATCTAGATCTAACAAATCCTCATTTTGCTCCACATTGAACATTTTAATGAAAGAAGTATAAAAACTATTATCATGAATATTAAGCACTGTTCTCTGCCTTATTATATTTTTAACAGAGCTGAGTTGAGCTTTCGCAAACAATAACTGAATTGCTTCCAAAAATGTTGTTTTTCCACTATTATTATCACCTACAATAAGATTGATATTTGAAAAATCAGAAACTGTTAATTGCTTAATTCCCCTGAATTGATTAATCTCAATGGACGTTATACTTGCCATTTTTAATCCTCTCCTTCCATGCTTTCAAAACTTATTACAAGTCTTGTGTGTGTAGCATTCGCAATCTTTTGTAGTGTTTCTATCCTTGGAACAACCTTTCCGTTTTGTATTTTACTAATATTGGACTGTGACATATTTGTTATCCGACATAAATCCTCCTGTGTGAAATCATTTTCATCCAATACTCTTTGAATTTCCTCTGATATTCCATTTAAAACTTCTCGAAAAGCATCCTTTTCATATGCAGCATTTGTTTCTTTGGATTCTGTAACAGGTTTTTTTAAATTATTTATCTGATCAAATATAGATTTCATATCTTCGTTATTCATAACAACACCCTCCAGACTTGTTATGAATGACATATTTCAGCAGATTTATTCATCATTATGTCATTCATGACATATTTACTTTATTTTGGCCTCTATATTGTTATTAATAACATATTTTATAATTTCATGCAACAAAATTGTCATACTCATAGCGAGATATAATGCAACATTTACGCTTTTTCCGGAGTTTATCATATAAGTTCATCTTCCAGATAATCCCTCTCTGCCCTTGTACCAATCAGTTCTTTCCACCTCATCGGGCTTATCCCGCTTCCCGGTCTTTTAACCGTAAGATTTGCCTCTGTAAAAATATCTCCCTTAGAAATCGCACATTTGGCAACAATGCTCTTCCTCGCTGCCGCTATATTATGTTGCTCCGAAGCAGTTCTTTTCTTATTACCATCCCCCAGACTTTTTTCAATATGTCGGATAGAGCATATCATCTGAGTTAATTCCAATGGTTCAAGGCTTGCTTTGTGATCAGGTCCTTCCATATTCTTATCTAACGTAAAATGCTTTTCAATAATTTCAGCACCTAATGCCACGGCTGCGATCGGCACTTCAATCCCGACCGTATGATCCGAATATCCCACCTGCTTTTTAAAGGCTGTTCGCATCTGCTTCATTGCCAGCAGATTTACATCCTCATATGGTGTCGGGTATTCTGTATTACAATGGAGCAGCGAAATATTCCCTGCTCCATTCTCTTCCAATACTTTCATTGCATCCGCTATCTCATCCATCTCACACATCCCAGTAGAGAGTACGATATCCCTGCCGGTCTGCGCAATCTGCACCAGATACGGATAATTTGTGATCTCACCGGAAGGTATCTTCCAGAAATCCATGTCCAGACGATCAAGAAACCGGATACTGTCCTCGTCAAACGGTGTGGACAGAAAACCAATCCCAATCTGCTCACAATACTTTTTCAATTCCGCAAAATCATCATATGACAATGCCAGTTTTTCCAACATCTGCAGCTGCGATTCCTGACTGCCTGTTGTTTTCTTCTGATAATCTGCTTTCTGCGCATATTTGGAAACCAGCTTTTCCGGTTTAAATGTCTGAAATTTGATATAGTCTGCTCCTGCCTTTGCTGCTTCCTCAATCATTTTCTTTGCCAGTTTTAGACTGCCATTGTGGTTCACACCCGCCTCGGCGATTATTGTTGTAGTCATTCGATATCTCCTCGGTTTATAACATATATAATATCTTCTAATAGCACCAGCGTTTTATAGCGTCAACAAAGTTTCCTCTGTGAGTGGAATAAATAAATCTATACATTGTTCTACCATTTTTGTATAAGCTATTCCTTGCTTAGCAATCTGTAATCCTTCAGCAGCCACAGTATCCTCTTCATAAAACTGTTCGCTTTCAATAATATAATTTGCGACCGTTAATGTACATGATATTGTATCATATAATTCATGCTTTTCAATTTCTTGTGTTAGATTTTCTATATTTTTCAATGCCCTTAAATACGCATTCTTATCAATTATACTTTTACCACAGATTGTTTTCAATTTTTGATATTCCTTATTTAATTTTATTACTTTCTTTTTCAGTTTCCTGTACATTTCAGGAAATGTTTTAAGGTATTCCAACGCTTTATGCTGTTGCTCTGCGTTAAAAATAGGCTTCAATTTTTCAAAGCACGCATCGATATCAACTTCTTTTATGCACTCTCTCATAATCGCATCGTGTAAAGTCATAATCTCCGTGTTATCGATTTTTGCTCCACCCTCTGTAGCATTAATAACATGAATACCTTCACATCCTTCGATATAGTAATTAAACCAGTCTAAGTATAACTTGAAGTCTCCCCTTGTCGGGACTTCCTCCTCATAGTTTCCTGGAACTTTTATACAACGACTTGTATCAATTTCATCCATGACACCTTTAAAAGTGCCATCTGCGTGCGTTTTGTTTCCCGTTAACGCAAGATCCTGACCCACTAAAATTATTCTGGAGAATCCAAGTTTATATACAAGAGAAAATGCACTACATGCAACTGATCCTCCACACGCGACCGTGCTAAAAGGAATCCCGCTCATCATCATCATGCTCCATATAAACCGTTGCCCTTCAAAATAAAATATTTTCTTTCCAGTATGACTTTCCAATATTTCTTTCGTGGAAGTAATACTTGGCATCAACGGAATTCTTTTTGCCTCATCAAAATCCAGTAATTCTTTTGGTTTTAATCCATCCACAATCACATACATATCTGGAATAATCCCTGCATTTACTAATGGTCTGACTGCTGTGTCTACTGCAACAATAAAAGCTTTATTCTTTGCTCTCTTTAATTCCATGATATTTTTATTCAATGAAGGTCCAGCCGATACAATAATTGCAGGAATATCTGTTGGAATAATGTCACACAGCTGTGTCGTAATGGATCCTTCACAAAGATATTTTATGTTATGAAATAAATTATCCATTTCGACAGCAGAATATCTGATTTCTGTATTTCTGCCGACTATCACATCTTCGACTGTTTTTCCTAAAAGTTTCATAAAATCTATAACCTGTGCTGAAAAGAGAGCTGAACAGCTCCGATTTTCATAATGCTTTATGAATTCTATATTCGCAAGAGTTACCAGTTTTTCTACGATTGCTTTTTTTTCCTCGCCATTAAGACCATCCACTATCAGTGCAGGTATTCTGTCCTCAAACAAAAATGACAAATCGATATTCTCTATCACTTTAAAAAAAACATTTAAAGATGGTTCATATATTACAAGCTGTATAGAAGGAACTATTTTTACTACAAGCTGTTTTAAAAATGTAATATCGCCCAAACCCGTAACAAATACTACCGCATGTTTATCTATTTCCCCCCATTTTTCAATCTCAATCCTTGCTTTGTCAGCTGGTTCTCTTTTTCCGCTAAAATATAATTGCCTATCTTCTTTTTTTACTTTAATGATTTTGTTTCCATCTGCTGCTTGTTCAAAATATACTTCTGTTTCTTTCTCAATACTATTTCTACGATTTTCTATAATTTTACTAATTCCCGGAAAGCTTTTTTCAAATAACTGTATATTTGATTTATATATATTCCTATTCATTCACGCTTTCCTCCTTTAGCCTTGACACTTCATCTTCATCCACGAATATTTCCAGAAAAGGCAATAGCCCATATTCTATGGCATCTTCCAACAAAACCACATCGTTATTTTTCAATCCTTGTGAAAGATCCCTAATTATGTTAATAAATAATAACTGAAGTTTTTCATAATCTGTTTTATCAATTTCAAATAAATTCTCTCTTAAAAACCGTTCATAAAATTCATTTAACAAAGGTAATAATTCTTTTGTTTCCGCTTCTACTTTTTTAGTTCCATACACCGAAAATCCAACGCACGTTCTCAGAACTTTTGTATATACTTGTTTTATATTCATTTTACCACCCTAATTATGAAAAAAGAGTTGACATCACTGTCAACTCTTTTTCTATTTTACATATTACTGGAGAAGTGATAATACTCCCTGAGTAGACTGATTAGCCTGTGCAAGCATAGACTGTCCTGCCTGTGCAAGAATATTATTCTTGCTATAGTTAACCATCTCTTCTGCCATATCTGTATCACGGATACGAGACTCTGCGGAAGATGTGTTCTCTGATACATTGTCAAGATTTGCAACTGTATGCTCTAATCTGTTCTGTAATGCACCTAATGCAGAACGCTGTGTAGATACTTTATTAATAGCATCCTGAACTTTTGTGATTGTATCATTTGCAGCTTTATAATCATCTACGCGAGCACCATAACGAATCTCACCACCTGCATCTTTTGTTGCTTCTGTAACTGTTGTCTGAACATATTTCTGGAAATCTTCTGTAATAGCCTTACTAGCAAGTTCCTTCTGGTTATTTACATAAGCCTCACGAGCCTTCTCTGCAGACTTAAATTTTAATTCCTTACCATCAACTGTTGCTTTGTAATAAATAGAGCCTGTTGTATTATCATACTGTGCGGTAAATGCTGCACTTTTAACTTTAGCAGAGATAGATTTTTTAAACTGTGTAATTGCGTTCTCTTTATTCTTGTCAGCAGTGCTTTTTGCATTGTATGTATATGACATTCCCTGATATTTTACAGCTGTAGGAGTTGTTCCACCCTGTTTTACCTGCTCTTTTCCAAGACCAAGAGCATCTGCATTCATAGAATCAATACTGATTTCAATGTTCTGATTAGCGTTTGCTCCAACCTGAAGTTTTTTATCTTTGAAGTTACCATCTAACAGATTCTGTTTGTTGAACTGGGTTGTCTGAGAGATTCTGTCTAACTCATCTGTTAATGCCTCTAACTCCTGATTGATTGCATCACGGTCGATAGACTGGTTTGTATCATTAGCACCCTGAACTGCTAACTCATTCATTCTCTGTAAGATAGAGTGAGCTTCATTTAAAGCACCTTCTGCTGTCTGAATTAAAGAAATACCATCCTGTGCATTGTCAGATGCTTTGTCAAGACCACGGATCTGGCTTCTCATTTTCTCAGAAATTTTTAAACCAGCAGCATCATCACCTGCACGGTTGATTCTGTAACCAGAAGATAATTTCTCTGAAGATTTTGCCTGAGCTCCTGTTGTGATTCCTAACTGACGATTAGCGTTCATCGCTGTAAGATTGTGCTGTACTACCATTGCCATAATATTTTTCCTCCTTGAATTGGGCTTCAGCTTCCATGCTGAAGTAGATTTGTTTTATTTGTGAACGTTCCTACTCTGACCGTACGCTTCATTTCGGTTTTCACGAAGTAGCATTCTTTGCTTACTTGCATTGTATATCGGCATAAGTGAAAGATACTTAACCCTTTTTTATTAATTTATTTTTGGAAAAATATTTAAAATTATTTACCATGTTATTTCCTTTAATTCCGGCAATCCGTTTTCATATCCAATTTTTATATATGTCTCTTCGTTTCCCACTTTTGCTTCTTTCGGAAACTGAATATCTAACTTGGGCTGTCCCAATACTTTATCCAACGATGGTATCACTATTTCAAAGAATTTAAAGAAATCCAGTCCTAGTCCATGATCGGCATTTTTACATAAAACGCCATCCACCTCATCCGGATGTATAATAAGCAATTGAGCATTATCTAATTGTGAAATGAACTTGTCCTTTTCATTTACATCGACCATCCAGTCATCTGTTCCCTGCAGAGCTATTATTTTGCATTTATTTTTTATATTTTGATATAAAAATGAAAGATTATACAAATTATCATTGTAACGATAGTTTTCTTCTTTCATTATTAAATACTCATATATTGTTGTCCACGTTATCTTATCTGTCTTAATAGTCAAATTTCGATAATGTGTCAGATAGTATGGTACTATATAGGATGAGACATCCAGTAAGCCAGTGTATAGTGTTGGGCAGATAACATTTGCCAAATGAGCCAGATATGATCCATGTGAGGTTCCAAATAACACGATTCTATTAGTATTAAATACATACCCCTTATTAATTATTTCATAGATAGCACATATTGTTGTACTCACTATATCAAGAGCCTGCATAAGCCCCATATCATTAAATTCATCTTCTGATTCAAATCCATTCATCCTATAACAAATTTCTGCATCAATAATATTCTTCATGTCTGCAATAAGTCGCATCTCTTCCGGCTCATTTGAATCCATAAATCTATTTCCAAAATAATCACATTGCACTGTAATGAAATTATACTGTTCTGCAAATACTTCTCTCATTTTTCTAAATACATGTGAATCAATATTTCCACCATAACCGGGTATTAAAACAAGCATACCTGTGTTTTCGTTCACGCAATCTGGAAATACCATTTCAGTACGTATTTCCCTCGTTCTATAATTTTCTTCTGGTTGTTCTATGTATATATTGTTGTGAGCTTTAAAAATGTGTGTTTCTAATACTGCCATATGCATTCTCCTTTATAGGTTTATCATTCTGTAAGATCATCTAATTTTTTAAAACTATTCTGAATTTCGGCATAATCTTCCCACGGAATATTTTTCAATATATTTTGCCTTTCCACAAATTGTTCTGCCGCAGTCCGCACCGAAAAATATACATCAAATTTTGCCTTTGTTATGTATCTCCGTTTATTCAAATACTTTTTCTGGTTATCCACATTATCCACAAACTGATTGCAATCTGATATGATCTTCGCATCATAAGGATTTGCTTTTCCAATAGCATCTAATAAAAATGTTTCCATCGCTCCGGTGTCTTCGAATGGTATCACCAATAGCAATAATTTTGCATTACAGTTGTCACCTTGTCCATTTTCATAATGAAAATCAATCCATTTATCATTCGATATATCATCTTTCCATTCGATTTGCTGTTTTCCTAGCTCTGTTGCTATTATGGTTTCAAATTCCGATTCAGTTTCTACTTCATCCCGATCTGTAATAATCACAATTCTGTCATACGCTTCATCTTCCGCTGACAAACTATTACTGTCTAATATAAATTGCAATCCTCCCGGTATGCGGCTACAGCCTCCGCAGCCAATAATATTAAGTTCAGAGTGGTCTTTTTTCAAAACACATTTTCTTGCTTTATAGTCGTTAATCAGCACACTTTCATTCTTTTTATACTCCCAACCATATACTTTTCGCATGTAATATTGAAGCAAAACAAAATCTGTCGAACCCTCGCATAAAATCACACTTCTCATTTATCTAAGCTCCAATCCCATATTATCCTGTGCCTCAATTGCCTTCCTGCCGTTCATTCTGCGAACTGCAGTCATGTTCTCTTTTTTATAAAGTGTATATAATGCCATATCATCCAAGCACTTTTCCGAACATTTCAATAATTTGTCGATTGCTTCTTTGCTATGTGATGTTACAAATACCTGCACGTTCAATTTTCTGCACGTCTCCAAAATCCACCGGAATGTATTTTTCATTGCAGAAGTATGGATTGCAGTTTCGAATTCGTCAATCAGTAAAACTCCATCCTCTGCAGCGATCACTGCACTCATTAATAAAACTGCTTTTTTCATTCCATCGCCGTAAACATTCAGCGGAAGTGCTTTTTTATGAGATTTTGAAAGGATCTTGTATACGCCCCTGCCGGTTACATTTACATTGTCATAGTTAATACTTATAATATCCTCATCATAATCTTTTAAAACAGACAGCATCTGTTCATACAACTCTGGTTTCTCTAATACTGCATTTAAATATAGTAATCCCTCTGCATGACGAATCGGTGAAATGTACACTACCTTTTTTTCTTTTTTATTACTGCCCATGTCATTTGGTCGTATAAATCTCACTTGACCATCGTAGATTGCTGTCTTTAATAATTTCTGACCATTATCCCACAGTTCCAATTTCATTTTAGAGATATTTCGAATCCTCTCCGATTCACCATCTTCTTTCCAATATGACAGCCCCTGAATTTTATTCAGATATGATTCTGGCACTTCTTCCTCCCTAAACTGTGCCAGCATCTCAATTCTATGTTTTACTCCATCAGTTGTTATTTTATATGCTATTTTCTTTTCATCCTCATTAATATCAAATAAATCATAGAAACCATCATAATATGTCAACCCACGTCGAAGATCTATACTGTCCTTCCGCAACAATTCCCGCCATACCCTGAAACTGCCCGGATTTTTCACACTCTGAAGCAATTCAAGAACACTCGTTTTTCCGCTATTGTTATCCCCTGTTATGATATTAATTGGTGCAAGATTTTCCATTTTTAAGTTTTTTATTCCTCTGTAAGTTTCAATATCCAACTCGGAAATATAAACTTCCATTCATCCATCTCCCTTCTGTCATATAATATTAAGATGCATTTCGATTATAAATTATACTCACTTGATGATTAGATATAGTTTTTCTCATTTTTTCTCATAGTTATCTGATATGTTCCTTCAGCCACCATAGCAAAATCTCTGTCTACCACCTTAAAATTGTAACTAAAAAGACCTCACAAATCAATATCTTTCTATCTGTGCGGTCTTTTATTCTCTCTATTTTTTATTATCCAAAAAATGCGGCTCATTATACGCCTTATGCATCATATTATTATAGTATTCTTTGACGATCTTCTGGCTGCTGCGGATTTCCTTTGCCTGCTGCCTGATATAAGCAAACTTGGCGGTTGCCTTTTCCTTATTTCTTGCTTCCGTCGCCTGAATCTGCATATTCAATTCGGTAAGTGCCCTGATCAGTTCCTGCATCTGCCTGATCTGTTCTTTATGGATGTCTCTGTTGCTCTCAAGTTCTTCCTTTACTTTGTCATATAAACTTTCGAAGCCCGTGTCAAGCTGTTCTAATTTTTCGATCAGCGCCGCTTTCCGATTCACGTTTTTTTCAAATGTGTCCGGTTCTAAATTAGGATCATCCAGCAGAAGGCTTTGTTCCTCGCTAAGTTTTAATATATCTGTCAGGACATCCTTTTTTCGCCGGAGGCTTTCGATCATGATTCCAATGTAATTATCTGTCACGATGTATTGCTTTCTCCTTCCGGTTATCTCTGGCTGGCAGCCAGTTTCATCACTTCTTTCCATGTATCGCGCATGGTTCTGAGATGTTTTAATACTTCTTCCAGGATTTCTTTATCTTTTTTCATATTTGCCTCGATCAGGCGTTCTTTCAAATAGACATATACATTATTAAAATCATCAGCTGTTGCATATTTATGATTTAATGTTGCCTGAAACTCAGAGATGATATTCTCGACTTTCCGGATGTTGTTATGTGCTTTCTCGATATTGTTTTCCTCAATCCCTGCAATTGCCATGTTACAGAATTTGATTGCTCCGTCATAGAGCATAAGTGTCAGTTCCGCAGGTGATGCGGTCATAATTTTGCTATTCGCATACGCAGCATAGCCATTATGATTAAGCATGTGAAAATACCTCCATGTGTTTTCTTTTTTTCTTTATGCAGATTTAACCTGCGGCAATGCCGCAGGTTAATTGTCCTGTTATCATGATCCAAACAGACCGGATAAAGAAGATGTCTGTGAATTGAGTTTTGCCAGCGCTGTTTCCATCGCCGAGAACTTCTTGTAGTAGTAATCCTCCTGTTCAGACAGCTTATCCTCCCACTTTTTGATCGTGGTTGTATAATCGCTGTATTCCGAAGCCATCTCCTTATCATTGTATACTTTAAATATACTGCTTAAAGTGGATGTCTTCATTTTCTTATCAATAGAATCGTATAATCCTGTTGCAAGCTGCTGCATGAATCCCGCCACAGAATCCGGATCTTCTTTGATCGCTGCCAGCAGTTTGTCTTCCTTTCCGGAAGTTGCGCTGTCATCCTCATCCCCATTGATATGGTATGCATACTGTTCATTCTTTGCAGAATTCATATAACCAAGTGTTGAAATTCCAAAAGAAGTAAGATAGTATGTCTTTCCATTGACTTCATATCCCTTGGACATCGCCGTTGTCATGGACGAGATCAGGCTCTCTAACGAATCATCTCTGCGGAGCAGGGAATCTTTGACTTTTGCCTCCCATTTCTCCACTTCCGTATCACTCATGGAATCCTTTTCTTCATCTGTCAGCGGCTCATATCCTTTTGCCGAATCTGCATTGTATAACTTGTTCATCTCGTTAATAAGTGAGTTGTACTGGCTGAGCAGATCCTTGACCTGCTCATAGATTCCCTCACTGTCTGTAGCTACGGTTACAGAAATCTCTCCACTCGTCTTGGCAAGTGCTGTGACAGAAAGACCATTTACAGCGAACTCGTTGGTAGATGAAGTGTATTCTGCACCATTCAGTTTGATCTTCGCATCCGATGCCGCCGACCAGTTGTTATCGTCATTCACTTTTGCGCCGGTATCTGATACGGTAGATGTCATTGCCAGTCCCAATGCCAGCAACGCCTTATCGCCGTCTGCATTCTTTGATTTCAGTTCAAAACCGTTTTCTGTACCGGTCTTTGCTGAACTTACAAATAATCTGCCGTTTTTCTCATCAAAGCTGGCTTTCACACCTGCATCTGACAGGGATTTCACAAAGTCGCTGATCTTTGTGTCACCGGTCACGCTGATGCTTGTTGTCTTTCCGGTTTCTTTATTGGTAACTTCGATCGTACCGGTTCCGGTATATCCCAGTTCGCTTAAAGTGGACGCCGATGAAACGGTTTTTGTCTTATCTTCCGCACCGGATGCGTCTTTGATTGAAATCTTTCCGCCGGTAAGATAATCACTTTTGGCAACCTCTAAGACCTCCAAAGACTGTACGCCGTTGGTCGCCCCACTTGCTGCACTCACTTTCGCTTTTGTGCTGTCGGATACGCTTGCCGTACGCATATTGTAGGCAGATGACAGTTTTAATTTACCAACATTGTTATAGAAACTGTACACCTTGGAGTTTAAGGTACTCCATGCCTCCTGCTTCCATGATAATTTTGTCTGTGCTTTTTTATACTTGCTCGTCTTGTAACTATAAGAAGATACAAGCGCTGAGATAATGGACTCAGTATCTAATCCTGAGTTCAAACCTGTGATTCTGATTGGCATAATCCTGCTCCTTTCAGTTTTGTAACTTATTTATATCATTTTCTGTTTGCATCTGTCACTTGTCTATTGCTGCTCCTGTCTTTTGGACAGTGATCTACAGTTTCTTATCCACTAATAATCCTGCCATCTCCCAGACTTTTGCGATCATGTCCAGGGTTTTCTCCGGCGGATATTCTTTCAGGACTTTCTTCGTGTCTTTGTCAACGATCTTGATGGTGACACGGTTGGTTGCTTCATGGATTCCGAAGACTGCCTCGGAATTGTGCGCCTTCTTATTGATCTCGTCAACTGCTTTCCTGATCTGGGAATTCTCGGAGATCGTCTGCTTTGCCTGACCGTCATCCCGGTTTCCGTCTTTGCCGTTTTTGTCAGTCTCTTTCGTGTCGATCTGAATGGTTTTCTTCATGAGATCGTCAGAAGCTGCTGCGTTGGATGCAGTTTCCACTTTTGCCTGACTCTCTGCTTTTACATCTGATGCGGATGAACTTCCCGCGTAGGACAACCCTGCCCCTTTCATAGCCTCTATTGCCATTGTTCTACACCTCCGTGTGCATAAGCTTGTGTTCTTCCATGGTTGCGGTCCGGATCTCTGTAAATGCCGGAACGCTTATTTTTCTAACTCATATATCGGTAGTTTTCCTGTAAAATTAATAGCTGTCATGCAATTTCCTGCGTTGTGCCGCTGTTGTTATCTGATCAGGGTTTCATTTTAACAAAATATAGGATATAATTCAATCGCACCGGGAATTGAGTCGGCAATGCGTTTATGATTTTTACTATTATAAGAGGAAAGGATATTGTTTATTATGTTATATATCATGAGACACGGAAAAACTGACTGGAATGCAGTCCACCGCCTGCAGGGAAGCGAAGATATTCCTTTGAATGAAGAAGGTCGCCAGATGGCGCGGGACGCAAGGAAAAAGTATGGGGATCTGCGATTTGATATCTGCTATTGTTCTCCCTTACAGCGTGCGCAGGAGACTGCTGAAATTTTTCTGGAAGGGAGCGGCACGCCGATCCTGACGGACGACCGTCTCCGCGAGATGGGATTTGGCATGTATGAAGGAACAGAACATGTCACACAGAAACCGGAATGTCCGGTATACACGTTGTTCCATGATCCTGTCCATTATCATGCTGTAGATGGTGCGGAAAGTCTTGAACATTTGTATGCCCGCAGCGGCTCTTTTATCCACGATGTTTTAACGCCGGAATTTGTTTCCGGAAAAAATGTACTGATCGTCGCCCATGGAGCCTTAGACTGCAGCCTGATCTGCCAGTATGAAGAGATTCCTCTTGAGCATTTCTGGGATCAGCTGCTCGGGAACTGCGAGCTTAGAAGATTAGTTTCATCAGCCAATGTGTGAAAACAGATCATTCAGATTTCCGTCTCCGGTGAGAAGCAATGTCACTCCGCTCTCCACCTGACTTTGTCCAGAAATTGGCAGTCTTTTTCTCTTGCATTCTTTTTCCGAATGTGGTATTCTCATTTTATCGAACATATGTTCTATTCTTTGATTGGAGGAGATCACATCCAGATGAAAATCCAGCAAAATATATCACTGATGGAAAAACTTACGATTCTCTCAGACGCTGCAAAATACGATGTCGCCTGCACGTCAAGCGGTGTGGATCGCAGTGGTGACGGTATCGGCCTTGGCAACTCTATTTCCTGTGGGATCTGTCATACTTTTTCCGCAGATGGGCGGTGTGTTTCCCTTCTCAAGATTTTATTTACAAACGAATGTATTTTTAACTGCTCTTATTGCCAGAATAATTGTAACTCCGATGTCCGGCGGGCTGCCTTTACCCCGGAGGAAGTCTGCGAACTGACGATGGAATTTTACCGGCGGAATTATATTGAAGGTCTTTTTTTAAGTTCCGGCATTATGGTAAGCCCCAACTATACGATGGAACTTTTATACCAGACCCTTTATAAATTGCGCACAGTGCACCATTTTAACGGTTACATCCATGTGAAAGCGATTCCCGGCGCTGATCCTCTGCTGATTGAAAAAACTGGTTTTCTGGCTGACCGTATGAGTATTAATCTGGAACTGCCTACCGCAGACAGCCTGAAAAAGCTTGCGCCCTGCAAGTCGAGAAATACCATCCTGAAGCCAATGCGCATGGTTCAGAACGGTATTACGGAAAATAAGAATGAAGTCGCTCTTTACCGGCACGCCCCGAAGTTCGTACCCGCAGGACAGAGCACACAGATGATCATCGGCGCAACCCCGGAAAATGATTACCAGATTGTGAGCATTGCCGAGAATCTGTATCAGAAATTTGATTTAAAGAGAGTGTTCTATTCTGCCTTTGTGAATGTCACCCACAACAGCAATCTTCCTGCACTGCCCGGCGGTCCGCCGCTCTTGCGGGAACATCGTCTGTATCAGGCAGACTGGCTGCTCCGCTATTATAAATTTAAAGCCGACGAGCTTTTAAGTCCGGAGCGACCGGACTTTAACATTTTTCTCGACCCCAAGTGTGACTGGGCGATCCGGCATCTGGAATATTTTCCGGTCGAGATCAACCGTGCAGACTATGATACGCTGCTCCGTGTCCCGGGTATTGGCTATAAGTCTGCCAGCCGCATTGTAAAAGCAAGACGTCACAGCACCCTCGATTTTGCCGATCTCAAGAAGATAGGTGTTGTGTTGAAACGCGCTCTTTATTTTATCACCTGCTCCGGCAGGATGATGTACCGCACGAAGCTGGAAGAAGATTATATCTGCCGCAATCTGATGGGCGATAAGACACAGATACCACGTGAGATCCGTGAAAGCGGTTATCAACAATTGAGCCTGTTCGATACCGGCTTATCCACGGAGCCGCTTCCGCTGTCGTAGATAAATGTAAAACTTTTATTTCCCTGAATATTTTCCTCAAGACAGGAGCAGGACATTATGCATGTATTTATCTGTGAAAACACACCAAACGGAATATTGACCGGCGTATACGATGCCTGGGAATTAAAGATTCAGGAAAGATGCTCCCACGCTGATATTTATCTGGTATCCGGCCAGCCGGATAATTACGAGCTGTTTTGCGACTACCACACCGTCGCACCATCCGCTGAAAAAGCCGGAAAAGTTGTTTCTACGCTAAACCGGAAGCTTGGACACGATTTTTACGAGACAATCCTTACTGCTATTTTATCCATTGATCTTTCCGGCAAGAAGAAGATGGACAAAGCGAACGCCGTGTATCAGACGATCGTTGCCGCACTTTATTCACCAAAGGGTGCCCGTGTATTGGATTCACTGAGTAATCCTTATATTTACCGTGTCTTTGAATTGTCCAGAGCCACAGCCTCCGAAGCCCACCACCTGAAAGGTTTTCTGCGCTTTTCGGAACTGCAGAACGGCGTTCTGTTTTCCACGATTCATCCCAAAAATAATGCCCTGCCAATTTTAGCAGAGCATTTTACGGATCGTTTTCCGCAGGAAAATTTTATGATTTACGATGAAACCCACCAGCTTGCGGCAGTCCACCGCGCCGGAAAGAATTATATGCTTGTAGATGCTTCGGACATCAATACCGAACTTCTTCAGAACTATTCTGAAAATGAAGCAAGATTCCAGAAATTGTGGCTGACCTTTTTCGACAGCATTGCGATCGAAGCACGTACCAACCCCGAATTACAGGCACAGAATATTCCGAAACGCTTCTGGAAGGATGCTGTGGAGTTAAGACACTTTTGTGAATAACCTTCCCGCATTCTCCTCCGTCACACGCTCGACCTCCTCCGCTGTGATTCCTTTTAATTCTGCGATTTTTGCGATCACAAACGGAATATTTGAGGAATCGTTTCTCGTGCCGCGGTGCGGTTCCGGTGCCATGTAAGGACAGTCCGTCTCAAGCAAAATGCGCTCCAATGGGATTGCCTCCACTGTTTCTTTTAGTTTTTTTGCGTTTTTGAATGTGACAACGCCACCGACACCGATGTAGTAACCCATTTTGATAAATTCCTGTGCCATCTCTCTGGAGTAGGAATAGCAGTGGATGACACCCGGTATCTCCTCTGCGTGAACCTCTTTCATCACTTCCATAGTATCGGCTGCTGCATCTCTGGAATGGATGATCACCGGAAGGTTGGTTTCCCTGGCAAGTTCCATCTGCCGTCTGAACCAGTAACGCTGTGCGTTCTGCACCTCTGGCTCTTTATCCCAATAATAATCCAGTCCGATCTCACCGATCGCAACGGTCTTTGGAAGAGATGCCTGCTCTTTTAACCAGGCAAATGTCTCTTCATTCAACCCGCTGATGTCACTTGGATGTACGCCCACCGCTGCATAAATGTAATCATATCTTGCGGCAAGTTCCAGAGTTGTCTTTGTTGTCTCTATCGAAGCCCCAACATTGATGATCCTGCCGATCCCTTTTTCCGGCAGGGAACGGATCAATGCTTCACGGTCATCGTTAAAACTTTCATCATCATAATGTGCATGTGTCTCAAAAATCATAGCTGCCTCTCTGTCATAAAAGAATGCACTAACTATAGCATTTCTATGTAAATGTTTCAATGCGCATCCCATCAAATCATTTTATTTTTTCTGTGCACGCTTCCGGCGTTTTCTGATGATCAGTACGATCAAAAGCAGTACAACCGCTGCACCGCCGCCGGAATAGTATAAGGTGTGCTCTGCCGCCGTATGTACCAGTGCAAACGCTGCCTCGTATGGAATGTCTGCCACAAGGTAACTGCCATCCTCTGTGGTTTTTGCCAATGTCCATGCGTCGCTGCCTGTTTCTCTGTACCAGATCTCATTTTTTCCTGAAGTGTCCGGCACATAAAAATGTGCTTTTACTGTATCATACATTTTGTCATGCAGATGTTCAAGACTCCAGTTGTAAGCATACACGACATCTCCGTCCGGCAGATCTGTGTCACACTCTGCCATCTGTATCGTTGTATCATTATAAAATTTTCCTTCTAAAATGAGAACCACTTTATTGTCTACATTTGTAGTATTCTTGTTTTGGTCATCGTTCTCTGCTTTTTCGCTATCTGCATCTGCAAGATTTCCGTCTGCATCCATATATTCCGCTCCGGCAATACTTTCTGTCCAACGGCTGTATTCTGCTTCCACAGTCTTATTTTCGGTCATTGGCTGTCCGACGATATCATCCGGCCAGACCGCATAGTAACCGTCTTTTTCCGGGATCTGCGGAAGGTCGTATTCGCTGAAACTTCCATTGTATGCCAATGTTTTGACAACCACCACATCATCCTCTGCCCGGAAGGTAATCTGAACTTTATAAAATCCTTCCGGAATGTTTTCAAGCTTCATAATATCTTCGTAGCTCGCTTCATCTGCAATTCCGGCATAATTGATGTTATCTATTCCGTCCAGATCATCATTTACAAAAATGTTACCTTTTACCTCGCCCTCTTCAGACACAGTTCCTGCGATGCTTCCCAGGCCTTCCCCATCACTTGTGATCGTAGATGCAGAAACACAGTTTTTCACGGTATATCCGCTTCCGACAATGCCTCCGACATAATCCTTTGCATTTACATTACAGAGACTGTAGCTTTCTGCGATCGCACTGACACTGTTTCCTGCAATGCCTCCGGCATAATCACCCGTCTCGGATTTTACTGTGCCATAGCTTTCGCTCGTATAAATCAGTCCAAGTTCTTCTAATCCGGTAATACCGCCGACACAGTTTTTCTTGGAAGTCACCTCACCGTAGTTGACACACCGGATGACAACATCATTTACTGTCGACCGCAGTGTAATATTCGTCGAATCCGCGAGATCGATGTCAAACTCCGGATCAAGGTCATATTCAATATTCATCGTTCCCGCGATACCGCCAACATTGAGATCTCCATCAATTGCTCCGCAGTTTGTGCTTCCGGAAATAACGCCGTCCGTATTTTTTGCACTGGCTGCGGATGAGATATCCTCGATATAATCATCATTTCCAGTCACCACCGACAGGGTATCTCCTACTGTGTTCTGGATACTCTTGATCTGATTACTGATTTTCTGCACATCATCTGTGACTGACTGGATTCCATTATCAACCGTATCTGTCAGATGATCGATATCGCCGTTTGTATCTTTCTCTTTTATCTGATTTGAAATATCGTCCACAAAGTCTTCCGCGGTTTTATTGGAATCAGAAACTGTTCCACGGATGTTTGACAGATTGCTGTTGATATTCTGCCATTCCTTGGAAACCGCTTCTGTCTGCTCTTTATTTAAAATACGATTGTTTCTCTGGATACTATCTATTTTATCCAGCGAATCATGGATATTATCCATATACTGCTGTGCCTCCGGATCTGATTCCCCGATGGAATCCGAGAGGGAATCTAACGACTCGGACAATGTTTTGGACGAATTATTGTACTGCTCAGAAAGGTTATCCATATATGTTTTTGCCTCGGTTGAGGTATCGCTGACTGTCGAAGCAATGTTGCTTAAGGTCGTGTTGATGGAACTGACCGAATCCTGCACTTGGTTTACCTTATCATCCAGATACTCCGATTCTATATATGGCTCCGCCTGACCAACGATTCCGCCCACATCTTTTCGCCCGTAAACTGTGCCCTCATTGGTACAGTCAATGACTTTTCCGCTCTGGCGTCCGGCAATACCGCCCACATTGTAGCCGGTATGCGAAAAACCTATCGTTCCCTGATTCATACATGTGCTTATAATTCCAGTGGAAACACCTGCGATTCCACCCATATCGTTCCGGTCTACCACGCGGCGCGTCAGGTTCAGCGTTCCGATATCCACGCCACCAATATCCATTGTCGTCTGCAATTCCTCTGTGTTGATATTGCTCTCGGAAATACATTCGGAAATCAGTCCTTCATTATTTCCTGCGATTCCGCCTGTCTGATTGGTTGCTGTAACCGCCGCCTTGCTCTTGCAGTTTACGATTTTTCCTGTCGATTTGTTGTTTCCGGCAATCGCGCCGACTGCGGTTTTTCCCTCTACGGTTCCCTCAAAAGAAGAATTTCCAATTGTTCCATAGTTTACTCCGACAATTCCGCCAATGTTTTTGCAACTTCCGTCTGATGTGATATCACCGGAGATTTTCAGGTCATTGACGATCGCATTTTTTCCGAGATAACGGAAAAATCCATAATCGGAACCATTTGCGTTAAGCTTCACATTGCTAATGGTGTGTCCGCCACCTTCAAAATCACCTGAAAAATAGGCAATCCCCTGAAAATCCAAATCCGAAAGATTAATGTTTTTTGTAAGTTTTACTATCTTTCCGACACTCCAGCTATCGTACTGACAATTCCGGACAAATTCCTCGAATTCTTTTGTATCTGAAATCTCGATTACCTGATTTTTTGCTGTTTCTTCTGAATCCTTTTTTTCTTTATTTTTATCTTGCGCTCCTGTTGTTTGATTTTTCGCATCTTCCGCTTTCGTTTCCTGCGAAGTGGCAGCCTGTATATGGAGCGCTCCGCTTTCTGCGAAGGGTGCTGCGGTCAGTGTCATGGAAAAACACAGGGCAAGCACTTTCATTCTCATCTTTTTCATGACTTTTTCTCCTCCTGCTCTTCCTTTACGGCTACCTCTGATTCTGCAGCCACATTTTCGTCCTGCGTCATTCCCGGCAGCATTGGGTTTTGTGTATCGTCATGTGTGACTTCTCCACGTCTGCCCGGTATGTGCGAGTCTAACGACACTTTCATCTGTCCCTGGAATACACCGGAAACATCTGCATCAATCTCTCCCTGCACATAACCTTTTACATGTCCGGTCACTCTTACTCTGCCGGCAACCTCCTTCTGAGGACGTGAAATATTCATGGCAAGGGCCGTCTTCTCAATGATAAAATCACCAAACAGCAGAATCTGCGGCAGCACAAAAAGAACCAGAATAATGGAAATTAGCGTACCACGTCCCAAAGCCACACCAATGGAGGCAACCGTCGGATCGGATGCGATCTCACCGATCAAAAATCCTGCACAGGTCAAAATCGTTCCGGAAGTAAAAATAGTTGGAAATGCCTGATTTAAGGATTCCGTAATCGCATCTTTGATCGGCATTCTCTGTTTCAGATCCATATATCTGCTGGAAATAACGATTGCATAGTCGATCGTTGCACCCATCTGAATTGCAGACACGATCAGGTACGCAATAAAAAATATGGTCTGCCCACGCATTGCCGGAACTGCAAAGTTGATCCAGATACTTCCCTGTATGGTGAGCACCAGAAGCACCGGAAGCCCTGCTGACTGGAACGTGAAAAACAGGATGATCATAACAAATAGTGCGGTCAATACGCTGATCACGATATTATCCGATGCAAAGGAAGATTCCAGATCATGGTCACTCGTGGAGTTTCCTACCAGAATGACATTGTCTTTTCCGAAATATTTCGCCGCAATACCCCGGATCTCATCCATCGCATCATAGGTTTCCTGCCCTTCCGCCGGAAGTGACAGATCTAATACAAATCTGGAATAGTCATCTCCCTGCAGCTGTAATTGCGCATCATGCAGCGTGTCATATAAGGACGTAAGCTGATCGTCAAGATCTGCATCTAATGTCACATATCCTTCCTGATACTGGTCATACAGGAACAGGAACATATCAATGATCGGCACCTCATAATCATCAATGCCGGTAAATACCGGACCATACTGCTCCTCATTGTATGCATATGCTGTATACAAAATCTGTACAACTTCTACATCCAGATCCGTCAACTCTGCAAACTGTCTTGGGTTCAGCTTATCCGTCAGCATATAATCATCATTGATCGCCACATTTGCAAGTCCCAATGCCGAGTTTACATAATCCAGTTTTTCAATTTTTCCCAATACCTTTTTCTCGGAATCATAGTCTCCGCTTGGAACCATGACAACCAGCTGATTGCTTGCACCAAAGGTATTCTCAATTTTTTCACTTGCTATTTTCGATTCACTCTTTTTCGCACTGACAATGGAATTCGTGTCATATATATACTGGCAGTGATTGGATTCCCAAAATGCAAATACCAGAAACACGATAAAAACCGGCGGAATGATGTATTTGGTCAGATTTGCGAATTTGCCTACAAACGTAATTTTGGGCACGTAACATTTGTGATGGGTTTTATCAATTCCTTTTGCAAAAATCAAAAGCACACCCGGCATTAAGAAGAAAACGGAAATCAGGCTGAGTATGATCGCTTTTACCAGAATGATACCCATATCGTAGCCCAGCCGGAACTGCATAAACATCATCGCAACCATGCCGGAAATCGTGGTAAGGGAGGACGAGCTGATCTCCGGGATTGCCTTGGAGAGTGCCACTTTCACCGCTTCCTCTGCATCCAGCGTCTCATGTTCTTCCATGAAACGGTCACACAAAATAATGGCATAGTCGATTGCCAGTGCCAGCTGAAGCACAACGGCAATGGAATTTGTGACAGATGAGATCGTTCCAAACCAGTAGTTTGTACCCATGTTTAAAACTGCTGCCACGCCAAATGTGATCAGCAATACCGGGATCTGCAGATATGCTTTTGTGGAGAGCATCAACACCGCAACAATGATGACAACCGCCAGCACAAGAATAATATTCATATCCTGCGAAAGAGACTCTGCACTGCGCTCCTCCTCACCGACAGAGGACGAAACATAGACATCATAACCATCCAGTGTCTCTTTTACTTCCTCAAGCGCATCTTTGCTGATCTGTTCATCCTCCGTTCCGTCAAACGTCACACTAAACAGCGCATCCGCACCTGTAAAATGATCCTTAGAATCATCAAATTCAATCTGCTTCACGCCCTCAATATTTTCCAGATCGTCAACCAGATCTTCCGCCTGCGCATAGGTGATATTCGAGACCATGACTTTGGCACTGCCATAAGTTGTGAACTGCTCCTCCATCAGTGACAGCCCGATCCTCGTCTCACTGTCTGCCGGTAGATAGGATGTGATATCCTGATTGACCTGCACCTTATTAATAGAAAGAACACTGTAAATGATTGCCAAAACAAACAGAATTTCGATTGCTTTCCGCTTATTTACAATAAAGGAAGCGACGGTAAGCCAGAAATTCCCTTTTTCTTTTTCTTTTTCTTGTTTTTCTTCCATATTCATCCTCTTTCATGTTATATCTGAATCATTTTTCTTACGCTGCAAAACAGCAGTTGTTTTTCTTCTGAGTGAACGATCACTACTGTACCTCTGATTCATTTCATTATACTTAACATTGTGTTGATTATTTTATACTGCATTATTATAATAAGGGCATCTGGTTTACTCAATAAACATATTTTTCAAAACTGTTTGTTAATTGACATATTATGTACACTGTGTTGATTATTTCAGAAAATTTTTAGGATTATAAATTTTTGATCATAACTCCGGAAAAACAATACCAGACAATCACATTACGTTTTATATGAAAGGATCTCACATTATAATGGAAGCAAAAACCGACCGACGTATCAAGCGTACCCGCTATCTGCTTGTACACGCACTCACCTCCCTCATGCTGAAAAAAAGTATCAAGGATATCACCGTAAAAGAATTATGCGAGTCTGTTGACATCAACCGCGGCACTTTTTATCTGCACTACAAAGATATTTATGACATGTTAGAGCAGACCGAGCAGGAGCTTTTAGAACAGTTTGAGCAGGTCTTCAAAAATTATCACCCGGATCATACTCCCGATTTTCCCTATCCACTGTTCGTCGAAATTTTTCAGATCATTGACCGGAACTCCGATCTTTGCTGTGCACTGTTGAGTCCAAACGGCGATATTTCTTTTTCTGTCAAGATCAAGAAATTGTTTGAACACCAATACATACACGAATGGATGGTTGCGCATCATTCAGCTGATTTTCTGCCAACTTATGAATATTTCAGCAATTTTCTCGTTTCCGGCTGTTCCGGTCTGATCGAGTCATGGCTGGCTCATGGAAAAAAGGAGACGCCGGAGGAGATGGCAAGACTTATCAGCAAACTGATTTCTACCGGAATGACGTCTGTCTATCCGATACCTTGCGGACAGCCTGATGATCTGTAGAATTGCAGACCTTCATTTTGTATATTTTTACTAAACTTTTGTATTTTTTATCAATTAAAGCAAATTTTTGTTTCCTTTTCACACAAAATCATATATACTCATTACAGAATACTGGCTCCGGGGCAACGCTTCGGAGTTTTTGCTTCGCAAAACAAGAAATGCAAAACAAGGAGGCAAAATTCCTCTGCTCCTGCAACAGCAGTCGCATTTTGCTTCGCAAAACAAGGAGGAATTATGGATTTTGTTGGTACTGTCTGGGCGCTGCTTCCGCCGGTGATCGCCATTGTGCTTGCGCTGATCACAAAGGAAGTTTATATGTCGTTATTTATTGGTGTCGTAACCGGAGCTCTTTTATATACAAATTTCAGTCCGGTTGGAACGATTGAGGCAATTTTTGAAGTTATGATGGAAAAGCTAGGGGATTCGTGGAACGTCGGCATTCTGATTTTCCTCGTATTTCTTGGCATTATTGTTGCATTGATGACAAGAGCCGGCGGCTCTGCCGCTTACGGAAAATGGGCAGGCAATAAGATCAAGACCAGATCCGGCGCTCTGCTTTCCACGTTTGCACTCGGTGTCGTGATCTTTGTCGACGATTATTTCAACTGTCTGACCGTTGGAAATGTCATGCGTCCTGTCACGGACAAGCAGAAGATTTCCCGTGCAAAACTGGCTTATATCATTGACGCGACCGCAGCTCCGATCTGCATTATCGCACCGATCTCAAGCTGGGCTGCCGCAGTCACTGGATACACAAACGGAGATGGTTTCTCTCTGTTTTTGCAGACAATCCCGTTTAACCTGTATGCATGGCTCACCATTCTGATGGTGATTTTTATGGGTGTGACCGGTCTTGATTATGGTCCAATGAAAAAGTTTGAAGAAAATGCTGTAAAGGGTGATCTTTTCTCCGGCAAAAATGATTATGAAAATGTAAAAGAAAATATTATTTCCGCAAAAGGAAAGGTGATCGACCTTGTTCTTCCGGTCATTTTCCTGATTGCAAGCTGCATTATATGCATGATTTATACAGGTGGATTTTTCGAGGGTGAAAGCTTCATCAACGCTTTTGCAAACTGCGATGCATCCATGGGGCTTGTGATGGGTTCTTTCATTACGTTAGTGTTTGTGTTTTTGCTGTACCTGCCTCGCCGCGTGATCACGTTCAGTGAATTTGCCGAGTGTATTCCGCAGGGATTTAAGATGATGGTTTCTGCGATCCTGATCCTTGTTCTGGCCTGGACGTTAGGCGGTTTCTGCAGTACAAAGTTAGAGGCTGGCGCCTTTGTGAGCAGCATGCTCTCCGGCAATATGACTGCAACCTCACTTTTCCCGGCTATATTATTTCTGGTTGGAAGCGGACTTGCTTTTGCAACCGGTACTTCGTGGGGAACATTTGGTATTCTGATTCCGATCGTTACCGCCATGTTCCCGGAAACAGATCCGATGCTCGTTGTCTGCATCGCAGCTTCCCTTGCCGGTTCTGTCTGCGGAGATCATATGTCTCCAATTTCCGACACAACGATCATGGCCTCCGCCGGTGCACAATGCCACCATGTAGACCATGTATCCACACAGCTTCCTTACGCTCTGACAGTCGGCGGCTGCTGCGTCATCGCCTATCTCGTCGCCGGATTCACAAAAAATGTCGTACTCACTATGGCAGTCGGCGTGATCCTGCTTTTTGCTGTTTTATCATTTATCCGCTACCGGCAGGCACACAAATGTGATATGATGAAGTAAGGAAAATACTTAAGGAGAGAACTATTATGAGCAAAGGTATTGTTGGAAAAAATAACTGGGCTTTAGTCCTTTTACTTCTTGTCGGTGTTGTATTAGGCGGTCTTATCGGAAAGTTATGTGCAGGCGTACCCGCTTTAAGCTGGCTTAATTATGGTCAGAGTTTTGGATTTATCAATCCAATGGTGTTAGATCTGGGGATTCTGGTTCTGACATTCGGATTTACGGTTGATATCACAGTTGCCGGTATTCTGGGGATTGTGATCGCAATTATTATTTACAGATTACTATAATAAATGTATAAAAGGACTGCTGTTTTGCAAATTTTTATTCATGCTAAACAACAGTCCTCATAATAGTTTACGCTTCATTCCTAATAATTGGAAGTAAGTCTATAAATCTACAAATTTTACACTATGTATTTTAGAAATATCGGTTACTACTTCTGAAACATCTATATTCTCAGGCATAGAAATTCCAAAAATATATGTTATATATTCATCTTTCCGTCGTTTCATATTGCTTGATCTAATATCTATTTTTTTATCACTTAATATTTTTTCCAGCTTTTCAAGTGATTTTGTTTCCGAATCCATACAAACACGAAGTCTTCCGGGAACTTTGACATCCAGATACGAAAAATATTTATTCGACAACATACTTTGGATAACAACCGTAATTGCAGTCGCAATTATTGCCAACACATACATTCCTGCACCAACCGCCATTCCAACAGCTGCCATTACCCATATTCCTGCCGATGTTACCAATCCTCTTATTTGATTGCCATACATAAAAATTGTTCCAGCTCCAAGAAATCCTACACCCGTTACTATATTGCACGCAACTCTTGAAACATCTAACCTTATTCCATTATGCACAACATCTAAAAAACCATATTTCGATGCAATTGTAAAAAGTGCTGCTCCAACAGCAACAATTATATATGTACGAAGTCCGGCCGCTTTCTGATGTTTCGTTCTCTCAAATCCTGCAACTCCACCACATAGTCCTGCCAATAAACACCTAAATATAAATTCAAAATTTAATGAATCAAATAATTGTATTGTCATCTACTCATCCTCACAAGCCAATTGATTTTATCTCCTTACATTCCTGCATAATTTTTAATACATCCAACGGTAAAATTCCCACTGGCATACTTATGTCCATTGTATATGTTAATACTGCATTTCTATGTCTTTTAACGTGGCTTTCCTCAATGGTAATACGTTTATTTTGAAATAACTGTTTCAATTTTAAAAGTATTTCATCATTATTCTCTACCGAAATTACCACTCTGCTATGACTATAATTTTCCATTCCCTTAAAAAATCCATTATGAAATATAATTTGTATCACTAAAATAAAACACGCACAAAAAAAACCTGTCGTACACATTCCACAACCAATGGTTAGACCTACTGCAGCCGTAACCCAAATTCCAGCTGCAGTTGTCAGACCCTGCACTTTATCACCTCGCACAAATATTAATCCTGCGCCAAGAAAACTTACTCCCGTAACGATATTAGATGCAACTCTGGCTGCATCTGCCTGAATATTTTCTAAACGAACAACATCCTCAAACCCATACTTCGATATTATCGTAAAAAGTGCCGCTCCTAATGCAACAAGCATATGTGTACGTATACCCGCTCCTTTGCTTCTTTTGTATCTTTCAACACCTATAATGGCTCCACATATACACGCAACAAGCAACCGGACTCCATACTCTATGTTTTTATTGTCGAACAAAACTTGTGACATTTTTCCACTCCTTCCAAATCAGCTATCTGAGTCAAAAGAGCGCCCATTTCTCCTAGTGAATCAAATACTGCATCCGGTTGAATATCAGACGACAGTATATCTTCCTTTTTTGTTTCCCCTGTTAATACAAGTATTCCTCTGCTGCCATTTTCTACGCCCTCTGCAACGTCTGTATACAACCTGTCTCCGACAAATGCAATCTCCTCTTTTTTACTCTTGTAATTATCCAATATGCTTTCTAATGTTTCAACATGAGGTTTTCCAAATATTTTCGGGGTTACTCCAGTAGAAAGTGATATGGCTGCACAAAAAGAACCTACATCAGGTATAAATCCATTTTCAACTGGACAGTTAATATCCGGATGGGTAGCATAAAATATGGCTCCGTTTCGAATAAACGAACATGCTTTTTCTAATTTTATGTATGTCAAAGTTGTATCAAAACCTACAACCACAATATTAGGTTTTTTATCATCCAGACATATTTTTTCGGCTTCAAACATTTTAATTAGAGAATCTGTTCCAACCAAATAGATTTTTGCGTTTTTATGGTATTTTTTTAAATATGCTATTGTAACATCTGCAGATGTCATTATTTTTTCACGGCTGATGATACAACCCATTTTAGCAAGTTTTTCAATATACAGCTCCGGTGATTTTGAAGAATTATTTGTAAAGAAAATAAAATCTTTTCCAGCTTTTTTTACACTGGAAATAAAATCTAATGCACCATCCAAAACATGTTCACCAAGATAAAATGTTCCATCCATATCAAGAACAAATAATTTTGTTTTTTTTAATATTTCAATTCTGTTCATTTCTCTCTATTTCTTTTGATCATTAATACGTTTTATTTCTTCAGGTTTAAATTTATATTCATGAGTATCTGTCAGTAATCCATTTGTCTCCTGTTCGACATCTGTAAATTGCGTATAACAGAACCCACTGAGAATCTCTGAGTCAAAAATAGCAGCTGTCAACCGATCATATTCTTCTATAAATTCTTCTTTTTTTATAGTAGTATAACCCCAATTCTGTTCTTCCTGACTATCAGCCGCTTTCTCTTTTAGCGAAATGCCTCCACATTCTGTCAAAACTACTGGTTGATTTTTATATTCATTTCCCTTGGCAAAAAGGTTTTTATCAACTATATTTGCTAGTGTCTTTAAACTTTTTAAAGACTGTGCAAATACCTCATGTTGACGTTTATCTTCCTTCTCGCCATGTTTATAACTATGTATTGCACAAATATCGCCTACTGTCATTTCCCAGCCGTCATTGGAAATTACCAATCTAGTTGAATCAATAGATTTAACCATGTAATACAGTGACTTTGAAAAATCCTGCTGTTGGCTGTTATCATATATTTGTGGAGTTCCCCAGCTTTCATTTAACATTCCCCATACAATAATTGATGGGTGGTTGTAATCTCGGTTTATCACCTCCATCCATTCTTTCATGAATGTTTCTGCCGCCTGCGGAGTATATACCCAAAAACTTGCCATTGCTTCCCATACCAAAAAACCAAGCTTATCTGCCCAATACAAAAACCTCGGATCTTCCACTTTTTCATGTTTACGACATCCGTTAAATCCCATCGCTTTTGCTTTCTGAATATCATTTTTATAATCTTCATCTGTTGGTGCTGTTATAAGACTCTCTTTCCAATACCCCTGATCCAACAATAATTTTTGATAATACGGCTGATTATTCAAATAAATTTTTCCATTTTCTATATGGATTTTCCGCATTCCAAAATAACTTGCAACCTTATCTGCTGCATTTCCTGTATCTCCATCATCAGCTTTCATGACAACATCATATAAAATTGGATTTTCAGGGCTCCAATATTTTCCCACAAAATGGAATGCACCGTTTAACGCTTTATTTTGAAATACATTAACTGTCAATGAATTCTGCCTTTCATCACATAACATATTTCCATGAAAAACTTCGTTCTGTTCCAGACTGATCTTCACATGTACTCTGCATGGCAATTTTGACGTTTCTGATAGCTTATATTCAATTTTAACCGTTCCCTCATCAATATCTGGTGTAAAATAAATCCATTCAAAATGTGTTTCTGACAGGGGTTCTAACCACACACTCTGCCAAATTCCGGTACTTGGTGTATACCAAATAAATTTTGATGTATCTTCCCAAAACTGCTTTCCGCGCGGAATCGTTTCATCTGTCAGCGGATCTTCCACTTCAACTCTGATCGTCTCTCTATTCCAATTTAAATACCTTGTTATCTGAAATGAAAAAGGAGTCTGTCCACCAACATGCGTTCCTACACATTGGTTATTAATATATACACAACATCGATAATCAACTGCCCCAAAATTAATACGGATTTCCTCCCCTTTCCATTCCTTTGGCACCGTAAATTCATTTTCGTACACCACAAAATCTTCTGTGATTCTTTCGCCTATTCCACTTAACTGGCTCTGGCAAACAAATGGTACTTCTATCTCTGTCTTTTTATTTCCATAATAAAACTTCCAAACTCCATTTAAACATTTCCATTTTTCCCGTTTAAAATTTGGACGCGGATATTCGATTCTTCTCATTTTATCCCCCTTGCTTTTATTTAATTCCTGAATGTGTAAATCCCTTTACTATATATTTGTTTGCAAAAATAAATATAATCATTACTGGTATAACCGATACAACTGTAGATGCCATCATCATTCCCGGGTTTGTATAATTTTCACCTAACACAAGTGCAGCTATTCCTAAAGTAATTGTTCTTGTCTCATTCTTGTTAATAACAAGCGATGGCCATAAATAACTGTTATATAAACCTAAAAATGTTATGAATGCCTGTGTAATCACAACTGGTTTTACCGAAGGAAGAACAATATGCCATAGTATCTGAAAAATATTAGCACCTTCCACTAAACCAGCTTCTTCCAGCTCTTTAGGAAAATCTATCAAAAAGTTATAAATCAAATATATGCACATTACCCCAGAACCTGACGGAAGTATCAACGCCCAGTAAGTATTTAACCCACCTATTTGTTTGAATATATAAAACAGTGGAAAATACGTTACAATTTCTGGAATCGCCATTGCCCAGATTAATCCTATCAAAATAATTTTTTTTCCAGGCACATTCAGTCTGGCTAATGCATATGCCGCCAACACACTTGTTGTAATCCGCAGTGCTGTTCCACAAATTGTAATAATCGCTGTGTTTATAAGCCACTGTATAACTGGGGATGTATCTGTGTTATGAAACAGTTCTATATAATTTTCAAATGTCCACTCCTTGGGCAGTAATGTTGTAGATGTTACTGATTCAGCCACACCTTTAAAACTTGTAAAAACCATAAATAGGAGTGGCAGTAAAAATAAATATGCAATAATACATGCCATCATAAGCAATAATATTTTGGATATATTTTTTTTCATGGTCTGCCTCCCTACCTCAATTCTTCTTTTTCTTTTGTCAAAAAGTACTGTCCTATGGAACAAATTACAATTACAATTCCCATCAGAAGCGTCATGGCACTTCCAATGCCAAGATCATTTCTATCCATAATAGTTGATGTTATTACCATTATGACAGGTTTTGTGCTTTCTCCTGGACCGCCTTTCGTCATCAGTCTTGGCTGCCCATAAACATTAAATGATGCAATAATCGTAGTCATCAAAACAAAATAAAATACATTTTTAATTCCCGGGAAAATGATATACCGGAACTGTTTCCAGTATCTTGCCCCATCAATTGCTGATGCTTCATAAAGCTGTGGATCAATTTCATTTAATGCATTAACAAAAAGCATCATATTATAACCTATTGTCCACCATACCGTTGCCACAGTAAGCGAAACCCACACAAACGGCTGCTGTTCCATCCACGGTACTGCTTTTTTAATAATTCCTATGTTCATCATTAAATTATTCAGGTATCCGCCGTTTCCTTTCATCAGCCATACAAATACAGCTGCCACCGCAGTAACCGAAACAGAGTACGAGGCAAAATAAATCGTTCTGAATATTCCTTTGCACCTGTCAGGAAGCCGATCAAGCAATAATGCAAGACCAAGACTTCCCAAAACAAGGAATGGTGTTGTACAGGCTGTAAAAATTACAGTATTTTTCAAACCTAGAAGGAACGAGTTATGGTACATCGAATCTCCAACCAGTATTTTGATATAATTTGAGAATCCCACAAATCCCTGATTTCCCATTATCAAACTATATTTACTTAAACTCATCACTATTCCATAAATAAATGGTATTAACCAGAACAGCATGAAAAATAATATAAATGGTATTATAAACAACAAGCCCGTACTTTTTTTCTTCATATAATCTCGTTCCTTCTATATAATTTACATCTCTGATAACTCAGTTGCTATGTCAGTTGCATTTTTCAATTCAGCCATAAGATCATCCCTTGACAAATTTTCAGTCTGCACTACCATCGACCATACTGTTTCGTTTACATATTTTACTTGTTCACGAATGTTGTATATTGCCGGAAGTATCATGGCATCATCAAAAATTGTGTAATTAACTGCCGCTACCGGATATTTTTCAGGATTAGCTTTAACTACTTCCATGGTGGCAAGATGAACAGGTGCCTGACCTGAATCTGCCCAATTTAGCAAAACTTCTGGCTGATATGTGTATTTCATGAATGCAGCAATACCAGCAATTTTCTTTTCATCTGTAACTTTAGAAGATACTCCAAAGGTATGTCCTCCAGCAGGTACACATTTTTTATCACCATAAATCTGCGGCACTGTACCGATTCCAAGATTATCCCCAAGAACCTCTTTTGCAACCGTATATTTCCATGGTCCTGTCATCGAAACGACTGTCTTAACATTTGCTGCTGTCTCTGACTGATTGATGAATGTATTAAAATGGTCATCTGCTCCTAGCCCAGCTGGACTCAAGTGATCTTTATAAATCATGTCGTGAATCTTCATAAATGCATCACATGCTTCTTCGGTATCAAGCTTGATATGTTCATCTTCTACCCAGTTCACTCCACATTGTCCTAACGCTGTCATCCATGCCCACTGCTGATCGCCTGTCAGTGGTAATCCATATGGATATATGCCAGAATTTTCGGAATCAAGTTTATCTCTTAATTCAATCATATCATTATAATCTTTCGGTGCTTCATCTGTGTATTCTTTATTATAAAATGTTGTTTCTGCATATAAATCCAATGGAAATGCAAAAACTCCGTCATCATACTTTGCGTATGTCTTCGTAATATCGTGAAAATCATTCTCAAATGAAATACCTGCCATATCATATATATCAGACACTTCTCTCAAAAGCCCCATTGCGTGATAGGTAGAAATCCAGTCTGCATGAATGATCAGCATATCAAAATCTCCTGATTTGAACTTTGTATAATGATCTGCATCCTGTAACTGTTCAATATAATAATCACTTTGTGATTCGTTAAACCCATCCACAATCTTTGTCATGTATTCACCATCTCCACCAGTAAATCCATTGATAAATGTGATTGTCGTCTTATCACTTTTTCCTGAAGATTCTTTATCTTCATTTGTATCCGTTGACTGAACTCCACCAGACACTGCCTCATTTGTGCTATCCGAAACAGTTGTTTTTCCACAAGCTGTAAATGACAGCCCCATTACAAATACTAATGCCAACGCCAACTTTTTCTTCATACTACTTTCTCCTTTCGCCTTGCAATTTTTTGCTTATTTTGTTATACTATTTTTGTAACAAAAAACTATATTTTAAATCATCTTTTTTATTTAAAATTCGTTTTTTGTTGATTTCACTCTATTATTTTTGCAATATTTTGTCAACTATTTTTGTTATTTCTATTTGTTTTTTGTGTATAATGCATATTTTTTATCATCATTCTTTGTCGAACATTATTTTTAATTACACGTTCCATGTAATTAAATGGCATGATTTTATTACACGTTTATTGAAATAATGTAAGAAAAAAAGATAAAAAGGAGAATGTAACATGTCTAAACCAAAACGAACAATCAAAATTATCGGCGAGCGTGATATCGAATTAAATCTAAGTAATCCTGCTCATCATGAGCGAATTGCGTCAATAGGAAAAGCTTTATCTTCTCCTATACGCCTTCAAATCTTAGCCTTATTGAAAGATTGCGCTATGTCTGTTCAAGAAATTGCTCATATTTTAAACATCCCTGTGTCTTCAACAGCTGTCCATATTAGATGCCTTGAAGATGCACAGCTTATCATTACCGAAGTCCAGCCCGGCAACCATGGCTCTATGCGTGTTTGTATCTGTAGCATGCAGACATTTACTTTATCTACAGTTAACCCTGAACTCAGTGCAGTGGATAATTCTGTATCAATCGAAATGCCTATCGGGCACTATTTTCAATGTAAAATTGAGCCAACGTGTGGACTCGCCGACGAAAATGGTGCAATTGACATGTACGACAGCCCCTCCTCTTTCTATTCTCTGAACAGAACCAAAGCACAGCTCCTTTGGTTTCGACAGGGTTATGTTGAATATCGTTTTCAAAATCTTATCAATCCAATGCGGCATCTTTCCGAGCTTTCCTTCAGTGTAGAAATTTGTTCAGAAGCTCCTGGATATTTAAACGACTGGCCTTCAGATATTACCATCACTGTCAACGGCATTGAACTTACAACTTTTTGCTCACCTGGTGATTTCGGGGACAGGCGCGGCAAACTCACACCCGCCATCTGGCCAAATGGAAGAACTCAGTACGGGCTTCTCAAGACCTTTTCCATCCGGGAAAACGGAGGCTACATCGATCATATGCCTGTAAATCCATCTATAAGCATCAAGCAGCTGGAACTGGATAAGTGTCCTTATATAGCACTTCGAATAGGCATTAAAGAAGATGCAAAGCACATTGGCGGTATCAATATTTTCGGTGAAAAATATGGCGATTATCCACAGGGAATCATTATGACTTTTACTTACTAAATGGAGGTTCATTTTTATGCAGGATATTAACATCTCAACAATCATTGGTAGTACAGTTCCTGTCGAGGAACAATTAAAACTTATTAAAAATGCAGGATTTGACGGTTTTTTCCTAACATATACGGGAATAGAGCCCTTGGTTTCCTGGGCTGAAACAGCATATCAGCTCGGATTAAAATTCGAAACTATACACGGTCCCTTTTCTCAGGCAAACCGTATTTGGGAGGCTGGCGATATTGGCAAAGATTATCTTACATATTTGAAAAAAATTATAGATGACTGCCATTCCGTCAACGTTGACAAATTAATTATGCATGTAACTGTCGGAAACACAGCCCCTCCCATTTCTTCTAATGGATTAATTCTTTTTCAGGAATTATGCGATTATGCAAAAGAAAAAAATGTTCATATTTGTTTTGAAAACTTAGAGCCACTTCCACACATCGATGCTGTTATGGACTATATCAAGAATCCTTTCCATGGATTTTGCTGGGATTGCGGTCATAATTTATGTTATAGTCCTCACATTGATATGATAAAGAAATTTGGTTCCAGATTAAAGTGCCTACATATTCATGACAACCTTGGCGTGACTCAGCCCGGCAATATTGATTATCGTGATGACAGGCATTACCTGCCTTTCGATGGCACTTTGGATTGGAATTGGTTTGTCGAAAAACTCTCTGTTTTAAATTATACCGGTCCAATTACATTGGAAGTTTCCATTTTAGGGAAAAGTGAATATCAGAATCTCTCATTAACTGAATATCTTGATATTGCCTATGAGCGTGCTACAAAATTGCGAGATATGTTAATTCAAAAACAGGCTTCAAACATTAGTCTGTAGCTATTATTTTACCATTGTGTATAAGGCAATTTTCAGTTACTAATAAAGTTTCCATCAAATCGAGTAGGAGGGCGTGATCAACTCCCGTCCTCTCACACCACCGTGCGTACCATTCGGTACACGGCGGTTTCAGTAGTTAATGCGAACAGATTCCGTGTAGTTATTGGGCTCTGACTTGGTTGGCAGCCTTACCCTCATGCATAACCTTATATGAGATTTCTATTCGTCAGACCAGAGATTTTCCCGTGGTTAGTCTGTTCCTACATCCGGCTTCCTTCAGATTCCACCTCACGATGGACACCCTTGCCTTCGGCTATATCCTTCCCACTACTAGGTGGATTCGGGACTTTAACCCGTTAGAAACGTGCGCCGCCGGGCATGCCAACAAAACGACAGATGTAATTCCAATACATCTGCCGTTTTATTTTTTACATAATTTTATATATCCTGTTTTCTATTCTGCAATAGCCACTTCCAGACCGGAACAACGCTTACGTGAACTCCTTCATAGTCAAGTTCTTCCTCTTCACTATTTGTAATCAGTAAGCAGGTTGCATCACCAATAAAGTTTTTTAATTTTACAAATGCTCCGATTTCCCGTTCCCTTGTATCTATCTGGTCTAAGACCTGCAGGCTTACCTGAATTGCAAGTTTTTCTTCTGGAACATAAAAATCAATTTCAACGTTTTTTTCAAAATAAAATACATTTTCCCGTCCATAACTTCGAATCAGTTCTATTGCGACCAGGTTTTCCAACTGCGCTGAACTGCAATCCATAAGCATAAGCCCTAACAAGCCGGTATCCATAAAATAATATTTTGGCGAAGTCTCTTTTTCCACCAGCTTTGCCGCATAATTTTGCAATGTGAACAACATATAAGAGTCCATCATATAACCGACATAATTAATCACTGTCTGCTTTCCCAGTACTGCTCCGGCACTTTTTAAAATGTTGCTCAGCCTGTTAAAGGACAATGGTTTTGTAACAGATTCTGCAATCTTCTTCAAAATCAATCTTACTGCAAAATCATTTGTTATTTTATTTCTGGTTATAATATCTCCCAGATAAATGGTCTGGTAAATGCTATTTAAATATTCCCGCTTGTTTCTGATATCGACCAATTCCGGAAAAGCACCGTATTTTACATACTGATCACACATTCCAACTACTTCTGCCCTGTCTTTTGTGCTGAGCACTTCCAGATAATTTTTATCCTTCCCCTGTGCAGCCAGATATTCCGGGAACGAATATGGATATATATCTACTATCATAAATCTACCGCCAAGTGTAGATGCAATTTCACTGCTTAGCATCTTGCTGTTGCTTCCAGTAATATGAATTCTATATTTCATGTCTGCTATCCGGCGGACAAACTTTTCCCAGCCTTCCACGTTTTGAATCTCATCCAAAAAAAGATATGGTTTATTGTCCGCGCCAGACATTTCGAGTCCGATTTCCAGGATCAGGTTCAGATCGTCTGCTGACAGTTCCAAAAGTCTTTCATCTTCAAAATTTACATAAACAATCTGTTTGAGAGGAATTCCATTTTCCTGCAAATGCTTAATCTGCTGATACATCATATAGGATTTTCCAGTTCTTCTAATTCCAACAAAGCAATAATTTACATTGTCTTCCAATGGATAGTCTCTCTTTATCATTGGATTATTTAAATAAGTTTCCTTTTGGTCAATCATAATCTGCTTTAAATAATCTCTGTTCATACGGCACTCCTTTCTGTCTGTAAGACAATTTTGCCATTATTTTGTTCTGTGTATAAGACAATATTAATATATTTTTGTTCTGTGCGCAAGACAATATTGATATATTTCTGTTCTGTACGCAAGACAAAATGGTTTCATGAAAATTCTCATGAAACCATTTCTATTCTTTCAATTATATATTTTGTCCTGATGATCCGGTTATTATCCAAAATAGAACATCTATCACACAATCTTCGGCAGATACTCTGCCAGATACTCCGCAAAAATCCTGTGGCTGTCCAGGCTTAAGTGCATCCAGTCATAAGGATACATCTCAATGCCCGGTATGGAACCGGCATCTATAAAATGACATCCTAACCGGTCTGCAACATCCTTAAATTCTTTGGCAAGTGCTCTGGAACGCTCCACACATTTGTCACCCATCTCTCCTGCAACAGCCGTTTTTGCATAATCCGGGTGGATTGGTGGCGGAGCTACCAGAAGAATATTCGGTTTATTACGCCATGCAGCATGCGTGTCGATTGCTTTCTGTGTCAGGCGCTCCAGACCTTTTCCGATAATAAATCCATTTGCATTAAACCGGTCTTTTGTATCATTGGTGCCAAGCATGATGATGACCAGATCTAACGGCTCATGTGTCATCATACACGGATAAATTGCATTCAATCCGCTCAACCCTTCAAAAACCGGATCCTCAAAAGATGTGGTCCGTCCACTTAATCCTTCCTCGATCACATAGTAGTCATCGCCCAAATTTCTCTGTAAAAGTTTTGTCCAGCGCTCCTCTACAGTGAAACGTCCTCCGGTTTTGGAATTATATCCATGAGTGTTGGAATCTCCAAAACATAATATATTTTTCTGATCCATTGTCTCATCCTCCCTGTGCTGTCATCTAAAAAATCTTTTTCCAAACAGATATATTGTACACGATCATCTTACTGCGCAAGTAACTTTTCCGCAAGGCTGACCGCTCCCATCATGCCCGCCGTGTTTGCAAGCTTTGCTGGAACGATCTCCACGATCCGAAGTCCCGGTGCGATCTGCGCTTTTACCTTCCGGTTCACCTCCGAAAGCACATACTCCTGCGCCATGATGCCTCCTCCAAGAATGATCCTGGATGGATTGAAAATACAGCATAGCGTTACAAGACCTGTGCAGATATCGTCGATCCACGCATCAATCTGCTCTTTGATCTCCGGTCTGTCCTTTGCCGCAAATATTTTTTTGCCATTATCCAGAGCTCCATCGACTTTTTTTACACGTCTGACCAGTCCGGTCGTGGAAGCACACCGCTCATAGCAGCCCTCCAGAGTGTCCGTTCCCGCCTTTTCTTCCGGGTGGATCACCATTCCGCCAAAGCTTCCGGCAGAAAAAGAAGCCCCCGGGTAAACGTTTCCGTTCATCACAATACTTCCGCCGACACCGGTTCCATAGGTCAGACATAAAAAATCATCGCATCCGGCTCCTGCTCCTGATCGGAGTTCGCCAAGAGCCGCCGCATTGACGTCATTCTCCACTGCGGCAGGCACACAAAATTCCTCTTCCATGATCTGCTTTACCGGCATGCCTGTGTATCCCGGAATATTGCTGTTCGCATAAAAAATGCTTCCATCTTCCGTATTCACTTCCCCGGCAGTGCTGATCCCGATCGCTTCAAAATCGTGATAGGAATGGATCAGTCCTTTGACACGCTCCATCAGTGCCGCTCCGCCTTCCGATGCGCACGTCTCTGTCTCACGCAGCTCCACGAATGTCTCTCCGTTCCAGAGACCGGACTTGATCATTGTTCCCCCGATATCCACAGCCACAATTCTCATAATTTCTCCTTTTTTACTTTTCGATCGCTGCTACGAATCTTGCCGTGATCTCCGCCGGTCTTGTGATCGCACCGCCGACTACCAATGCAAAAGCTCCTGCCTCCAGTGCCTTCTTTGCCTGCTCCGGATAGTGGATATGTCCCTCTGCGATGATCTTTGCCGGGCATTTTTCGGAAAGTTCATGGATGAAATCAAAATCGATGTCATCACAGCCCTGTGTCTCCGGTGTATATCCACGCATGGTCGTGCCGACAAAATCGGCTCCGGCATTGGCACATGCGATTCCTTCCCCGATGGTTGCACAGTCTGCCATCACAAGCTGCTCCGGATATTTTGCCTTGATTGCCTCGATAAACTGTGATGCCGTGCTTCCATCCGGTCTTAATGCGCTTGTTCCCTGTACCGCAAGGATATCCACACCGCATGCCACCAGCTCATCCACTTCTTTCATGGTAACCGTGATGTACATCGGTGTTCCCTCATAGTCTTTTTTAATGATACCGATGACCGGAAGGTCTACTGCTTCCTTGATCTGTGTGATGTCACGTACTGTGTTTGCACGGATTCCGACTGCTCCAGACTGTGCTGCAGCTTTTGCCATCAAAGGCATAACGCCGCCTTCTTTTGTATACAAAGGCTCGTGCTCCAATGCCTGACAGGAAACAATTAATCCGCCTTTTATCTGATCAAATAATGCCTGTTTATCCATTTTATTTTCCTCCTGCAATTACATCTCAATTTTAACAACTGCTTTTCTCACATGTGTGTGCGATCCGTTTTTGCAGCTTGGTTTGTGAAATTCTTCCGGCAGGAATAAAGCAAAGCTTCCGTCCCCCAGCGTTCCGCCACATCTGCTTCTGCCTGCCGCAAGTCCGCAGTCCGAAGCTTCCTGAAATGTATCTGTAAATTCTGCCTTGTCTGTCCACTCCCAGTATTCACTTCCACTGATATCGATCTGCAGATCTGCATAACGTTTATGATATTCATACTCCGCGCCTTCTGCCTCCCGAAGGTCTGCCTCCATGACATTAACAAAAACCTGTTCTCCGTCAATCACCGTTTTTCCATCTGGAAGTGCAGCCAGATCACATTTTTTCAAAAAATCAATGACGGTATCCATGTTTTTATGTAAACCACGATACTGCTCCAGATTCTGTAAGCTGTCTGTAACCATTTTGTATCTCCTCCCAAAATCGTCCTGTAAATCTTATTCTTAATTTTAAATCCGTACATTGGCAGCTGCATCATTTTTCTGCAGATACAGAAATAAGCCGAAGCAGTGCGTACACCCCGGCATATTTCTGTATGTATTTCTCTTATTATAATTCTTTGATCGCTGCCTCGATCATCTTCTGAGCCTCAACAACAACAGCCTCATCTTCCGGTGCTAAAGGTGCAAGCGGCAATCTGACGCTTCCAAGTTCCAAGCCATACATTCTGTGTAAAATCTCTTTCATGACTGCGTAAAGATTTCCTTTTGCCTCGCACATCTTGTAGATGATCGCATCTGCTTTGTACTGGATCTTCATTGCCTCTGCGATGTTATTTTCGCGGATGAGCTGATCCATTTTTACAAATAATTCCGGCATAACCGCATATGTTCCACCGATTCCTCCGTCTGCGCCGATCGCACGTCCGGATACGAACTGTTCGTCCGGTCCGTTGAATACAACAAATCCATTTTCGCCACGCTCTTTGACACCTTCTGCCTTAAACATCTGGATGTCCTGTGTCGGCATGGAAGAGTTCTTCACTGCAATCACATTCGGATTCTTCAGCATTTCTTTTAACAGGTTCATGGATAATGCCGTTCCTGCAAGCTGCGGAATATTGTAAATAACAAAATCAAGATCCGGCGCTGCTGCACTCATTGCATTCCAGTATTCTGCGATTGCATACTCCGGTAAATGGAAATAGATTGGCGGAATCGAAGCGATCGCATCTGCTCCAACGCTCTGTGCATGTGCTGCAAGCTCCACGCTGTCTGCCGTATTGTTGCATCCTACATGCGCAATGACGGTCAGTTTTCCTTTTGCTTCTTCCATGACTGCTTCCAGCACTTTTTTCCGCTCGTCCACATGCTGGTAAATACATTCACCTGATGAACCGCCAACATACACACCCTTTACTCCTTTTGAGATCAGGTGGCGTGTCAATGCTTTGACACCCTCTGTTGAAATTTCTCCTTTTTCGTCATAGCATGCATAAAATGCCGGAATGACTCCCTGATATTTTGTAATATCTTTCATTTTATCTTCACTCCTCTGTTAGATTTTTGTCCTATTTTTTATACCGCCCTTCTTAAACAAGAAGGATAGTTTGTCAGCCTTTTACAGCTCCCATTGTAATTCCTTTTGTAAAGTATTTCTGGAATAACAGGAACACGATGATGATCGGCAGGGCTGCCAGTGCCGCACCAGCCATGATCAGACCGAAATCTGTGGCATTTTCAGCCTGCAACTTGGCAATACCAAGGGAGATCGTCAGGTTGCTTGTGCTTGATAACATGATCAACTGCATGAAGTAATCATTCCAGCTGTTGATGAATGTAAAAATCGCCAGTGCTCCGATACCCGGTTTGATCATCGGTACTACAATCTGTAAAAATGTCTTTGCCTCACTCGCTCCATCGATCTGCGCTGCCTCCAGCATTTCAGAAGGCACACCCTCCGAGAACTGTTTCATCAGGAACACACCAAACGGCCATCCTACGATCGGGAAGATAACCGCCCAGATCGTATTATATAAATTCAGGCTTGACATCTCACGAAGTAATGGGATCAAAATAACCTGTTTTGGTAATGCCATTGCACATACGATCAGTGTGAAAAGTAACTGCCGTCCCACAAATCTCTTCTTTGCAAGCGCATATCCTGCCATGGATGCTGTGATACAGGTAAGGATCATGGACATGATCGCCATAAATACGGTATTGATCAGCCAGCGGACTGCAGCCGGCACCGTCGGTCCAGTCAGTGTCAGTTTCAAATCCCTGCTTCCTGTGATCAGGCTGCTGAATGGAATATTGAACTGGAACAGCGGTGCGGTCTGGCGGCTGAATAACTTCTGATAGTTTGCCAGTGTCCACTCTTTTGGCCACCAGATCGGCGTTGTGGAGTTGATCGCTGCGTTTGTCTTAAAGGAACCTGTGATAATCCAATATAATGGGAAGGTAAATAATATTGCCAGTATCACAATTACAACAATGCTGATGATCTTGTATGCAGAAGGATGTTTTGTACTATTTTTGTTTTCCATATCTGTAACCCTCCTCCTAATCATTCGAATTTCCAAGTTTAAACTGGATTGCGGACAGGATCGCGATCATAATTGCAAGGACAACGCCCATTGCATCGCCGTATCCGTAACGGTACAGTTTAAATGCGGAATAATAGATGTAATACATGATCGTGTCTGTACTGTGGTTTGGTCCACCGGATGTCAGCAGCTGGATCAGTGCAAAACACTGGAAACTGTTGATCGTTGTAATAACAACAATATATAATGTGGTCGGCATAATCTGTGGCCACTTGATCTTCCAGAAAGCCTGAAGGCTTGTAGCTCCATCTACATTTGCCGCTTCCACCAAGGATGCATCCACATTACCAAGTGCAGATACATAAAGTACGATTGGCTGGCCAACGGAAGTTGTAAGCAAAATCAGTATGATACATGCAAGTGCATAACGCTCATCACCCAGCCAGTTGATGTTCTGGTCGATGATCCCTGTCTTTGTACCAAGGTAATTGAAAATTCCATAGTAATTGTTAAACATCCACTTCCATACAACGGTAACTGCTACGGAACCAGTTACAACCGGAAGATAAAATATAATTCTGAATAAGGAGGTTGCCCATCCTTTCAGATCTACGATCACGGAAGATACCCATAAGGAAAAAACACATGTGATCGGAACGGAAACCACTACGATAATAAGAGTGTTCTTCAACGCTCCAAGGAAAACTTTATCCTGAAATAATTCTTTATAGTTTGCAAGTCCAACAAAAACATCCGCAGAGTTCATTGTTGAATCAAAAAAACTGGTCCACACACATAATACAATTGGAAAAATTACAAATCCCAGAAAGAAAATCAAACTAGGAAGTAAAAAAAGATATGCAGCGGTCGTTTCTTTTCTTACCAATACACGGCTGCGCTTTGATGGTTTTACTGCTGATTTCAAAGAAAACACCATCCTTTCCATAACTTTTTGGCTAAAAATCCCCTCCTCCGGTATTCCTGCGAGGAGGGGATCCCACTTATCATTTATTTAGTTGCTATACGAACTGCTTAGTTACCTGCTGCTGCGTTTGCTGTTCCAACGAACTCATCAACTGCTGTCTGGACATCAGCACCGCTTCCAACCTGCTGAAGCATATTCCACCAAGCTGTACGAGCTTCTGCCCAGCCTGGAGTTACCTGATAGTAGTCACCAAGGTACTGCATTAATGTGCTATAATCGCTCATTGTCTGAACATCACCGTAAAGACCTGTTAAATCTTTGCCTTCTACAGTATCACGTACCGGGAAGTATGTAGAAGAAAGAACTGCGTCTGGTGTTCCTTCTGCACTGTCTGCCATGTATTTAATGAAGAGTTTTGATGCTTCGATCTTGTTTGCATCTTTGTTATCAAATACACCAAATCCCCAGATACCACCACAAAGTTTTGTGTCTGTTGCTTTCTCAGATGGGAATGCCATGAAAAGGATCTCATCGCCATCGTTTGTAAGTCCTGCATCGTTGTTGTCAGCGTTTAACTGCTGTGCAATGTTCCAGCAGAATGCTACATTTAAAACACCCTGACGGAATAAGTTGATCTCGTCACCACCTGCGATAGAAGCATCAAATCCGATTGCTTTGGAATCAACAAGTGCCTGGATTGCTTTTACGTTCTCAGCGGAATCTGCTGTATATTTTGTGTGATCTGCGTCTGTGAATGTTCCACCGTAAAGGTTGTTGATGAGGGCTCTTGTTCCCTGGTCACCACCCTGACCACTACAGTAAACAGCGCCTACGGTCTGTCCTGTGTGAGCATAAACAGCGTCCATTGCTTTGAAGAAATCATCTGTTGTCCATGTATGGTTCTCAGCGTCTACATACTGCATAGCGTCGGCTTCCTCAAATACTGTTTTGTTGATCGCCATACAATGTGCTGTCATACAAAGCGGATATTCATAAGTAGCTCCCTCTTTGTTCACACATGCGGATAATACAGATTCATAAATTTCTGATTTATCTGTGTCGTCCAGGATGTCGGATAAGTCAACCATCAATCCTTTTGCTCCCCAGTTTGCAACCAGACGTTCCGGTCCTTCCATGATAAGGTCTGGAGCCTGTCCACCTTCGATCGCTGTATTTACCTGATCATCACCGTTTGTGTAATCAAGATATTCCACTGTCACATTGATTCCCGGATACTCCTTGTTGAAATCCTGAATTAAGGAATCAACTGTCTCTGCATTGCCCCATTCACCGATTGGATATGTCCATAAGGTAATGTCTGCCGAAACATCAGAACCGCCTGCCTCTCCTGCTTCTGCGGTCTCTGTTGTCTGAGTTTTTTCAGGAGCTGTTGTTGTGTCACTGCTTCCTGTTGTCTCAACTGTTGTTCCACAACCTGCTAATAAGCTTGCTGCCATTGCTCCCACCAGTAAGGTAGCCAAAACTTTCTTTTTCATATTCTTCTTCTCCTTTTCTTAAAAGATTCTATCTTTCGAAGTAATTATATTTTAGAAAAATATTTTCATTTTGTCCATATACGTTTTGTACTAATTTCATTTTGAAAATATAGTACATTTGCACATAAATCCGTGCATATCAGTTTTCAAATAGTGCTAAGTGTATATTTTACACCTACAATTCCGCATATTCATCCATTTTCCTTTTGTTTTTGCATGAAAATATTTTTCATTTTTATGATTTTATCTTGCAGTGCATTTCATTTTGACATATACTTTTATATAGTAAATATTAATGTGTTTCTGTAAGCGTCTGCTTACGCAGTAAAACATAGGGTAAACAGTAACACTTGCTTCATTTTACAGGGGATTAAATTATGATTAATAAGAATTTCTGGGATCTGCTTACGGAAAAGCAGGATTCACTCACCAAATCAGGTATGATCATCGCAGATTACCTGACAAAACATGCCGAGGAAGCACAGTTTTTATCAATTTCCTCACTTGCCAAGGCATGCAATATGGCAGAAGCCACCATTTACCGTTTCTGTAAACAACTCGGATTTGAAGGTTATAATGAAATGAAGATTTCACTTGCGCAGGCAAATGTGACACCGACACCGTTTTCTTCCTATTCTTTAGATCCATCCATGTCGACATCTTCATTATGTGATAATGTATGTGCTTCTTTTCAGGCGGCGATCAGTAACACTATGAGCGTTCTTGATTTTGACGCAATTGACGAGGCTGCGCTTCTCTTGCAGCGCGCAACCTCCGTTTACTGTCTCGGCCAGGGTGGCAGCCGGGTTCTTGCAAATGACATCTGGGTGCGCTTCGCCACGATCTCCAATAAATTCCGCAACTGTGGTGACAGCCACACGCAATTGATCGCCGCAAGCCTCATGGGCCCAAGTGATGTCATTTTATTCGTTTCCTACTCGGGCTCCACGCACGACATGATGGACACTTTATCCGTTGCCAAAAAGACCGGTGCAAAGATCATCCTGATCACGCACTATCCGGATGCACCAGGCACAGCACTTGCAGATGTCGTCCTCCTGTGCGGCGCCCTGGAAACACCATTGGATGGCGGCAGTATCCCGGTCAAGGTCAGTGAGTTATTCGTTGCCGAATCGCTTATCATGCGTTATCTGCTCGACAACCGCGAGCTTGCAAAAATCGCCCGCGATAAAACCAGTGTTGCCATGGTGGCAAAGTTTTTGTAAAACGCAAATAAAAGAAAAATCGTGCAGACAAAACATTATGTTTCTGCACGATTTTTCTTTTTCATTACATTCAAAACCTGACTTGTAAAAAACTCTTATAGCATTTTATTTCATCTCAGATAAAGCATCCTCATCTGCAACAATAATTACATTCGGATGAAGTCTTAAAACAGAGCCAGGAACCTGTGGTGTGATCGGTCCGTTTACGACTGCATTTAATGCTGCTGCCTTATCTTTTCCGCTGACTACAAGCAGGATTGCTTTTGCGCGAAGGATAGTTCCAACACCCATTGTGTAAGCCTGTTTTGGAACGTCATCTGCGCTTGCGAAGAAACGTTTGTTAGCCTCGATCGTACTCTCTGTCAGGTCAACAACATGAACATCCTGTGGGAAAGAATCACAAGGCTCGTTAAAACCGATATGTCCGTTACGTCCGAGTCCTAACAGCTGAAGATCAATTCCACCAAGAGAATCAATCAGTTTTTCATATCTCTCACACTCGTTGGCACTGTCAAGGTTCATTCCGTCCGGAAGGAAATGATAATCCGGTCTGATGTTGACTCTGGAGAATAAATTTTTGTTCATAAAATACCAGTAGCTCTGATCATTTTCTTTTGGAAGTCCTTTGTATTCATCCAGATTTACCGTTGTGATCTTAGAGAAATCCAAGTCTCCTTTTTTATACCAGTCTACTAACTGGTCATAAGTTCCGATCGGGGTAGATCCTGTTGCAAGTCCAAGTACACTGTCATCTTTTAAGATCATCTGTGCTGAAATAATGTTTGCAGCTTTTCTGCTCATGTCACGATAGTCTTTGGTTCTGATAATTTTCATTTTCAATCTCTCCTATCTGTCTTCATTTCCGCGCAATGTGCGCTGTACTTCTCTCTGGATCTTCTCAATACGCATACGGTCGTCATTCACATAGGCTGCATACAAAATATCAATCATCAAAAGCAGTGGAAACTGCGGTGAGATCAGATTCCCATGATTAAGATGCTGCAGAGAAGGAACCAACAATACTTCATTGCAAAAATCCTCATAGGTCTGCCGGTTTTTCCCCGTAATAAGCATTGTCCTTGCCCCCTGCTGAAAACCTCTGTCGAGCATATACAAAATCTCTGATTTTGTACCGCTCAAGCTCAACCCGATCATCAGGTCATGCCGGTTTAAAAAAACAGACTGCATCCTCATATCCTCATTATCCCGAAGTGCTGTCATGTCTATACCGATCCAGCGGAACCTTGTCGCCATTTCCTCTGCCACCAAGCCGGAACTGCCACGTCCGCAGACAAAAACGCGTCTCGCCCATTTCAGTTCTGTCACGATCCGGTGAATCTGTCCTTCATCCAGCAGACTGTAAATCTTGTTCAAAAGATTCTGATAGGTATCTAAAACCAGTCTGGACTGCTGCTGCTCCACAGCAGATTTTTCCACATAGGAATTACGAAATTCATACGTGAACTCCCGGTAACCGCCAAAACCACATTTTTTTGCAAAACGTGACAGCGACGCCACGGAAACGGAAAGCTCTTTTGACACTAGTTCTGCCGAGAGCCGCTCCGGTCTTGCCTGCTTTAAAAAGTAATCTGCGATATACCGCTCTGTCTCTGTATACTTTTCATAATTTGCTTCAATGATCGGAATGATCGACTTTGCATATTCGTCCATGTCTGTAGCATAGCCTCCTTGCAGTTTATTTTCAATCATTATACACTTTTCAGAAAGTATTTTCACTAAAATAGATCATTTTTTCCAATTTCCATGCGTAAAAATACGCCGTTTTTTATTCACAATGACGAATCCACGGGAATGTTCTTTCAAAGAGAATTTTCTTTTATATAAGAAATCAGCTCGTCCACCTGCGCAAATGCAAGGACTGTCACCGGTCTGACGTCCAATAACTAACTGCCTCTTTCCGATTGTATTCTGCTTTTTATCGGTATAGCTCCTTCAATTCAATTAAACTGCGATTTTCCTGTTCCTCGCACGCAAACCCGGATTTTGAGAAAAATCCGTATTTATAACATTCCAATCCCGTCTGTTTTACCTGCACAATCTCATTCTCAATCATCTGCTCTGTCACAGGTTCTTTCCGGAATTTTGCTTCATAGAAAATATATCCTTTATCATCTAATGTGACGATGTCAATCTCTCCATTTTTTCTTTCCACCGGATCATCATAGTAATACTTTCCTATTTTTTCAAAAATTTCATCCATCAATCCCTTACGGTTTCTTCGGATGAGGTACTGCCTGCACACATCCTCAAAAACTTTTGGGACATATTTTGTTTCAAAATCTTCTGCAATATAGCGGTCATAAAAAATATCTGAATCCATGATATTCATGCGGGATGAATTTCTGAAAATATATTTATAGTAAAACAATGACAGGTTATCCGAAATAAAATATCCCGATTTTTTCCGATTATTTTCATCATTGATCGGTGTAATTTTGTCCACAACATCCATACGTATCAATTTGTCAAGTACATCCACAAGCGCAGGACCACTCGAAACATGTGACTGATCAAGAATGTCCTTGTATCTAGAAAAACCTTTTGCCAGCGCTTCAAACACTTCATTGACATTTGTGATCTTTGATATTTCCGAGTTTAAATACATTGACACTTCGTTTTCCAGACGCGCTCCCGGTGATGCGATCAGATCTATGATGTTCTCTCTTACACTTTTCTTTCCATCGATCAGCCGGTTATAATAAGGGATTCCTCCAAATACACTGTAAATCCTGACTTTGTCCTCATCTGAAAAACCAGCATAAAACATTGACGATTCGTAATAATCCATTGGTTTCAGATTTAATGTAAGATCAATCCTTCCATATAATGGATTTTGTCTGGCAAGAAGTTCCTTCATCGTATCTACATAAGAACCGCAGATAATAAGCTTCATATTAGAACGGTCACGGTATTCATCGATCACAGACTGCAGCACACTGTCCAGTCCTTTTACATTTTCACGCAGATACGGGTATTCATCCAAAACAAGAATAAGTGGCTCTTTTTCCGACGTCCGAAATAAGAACCGAAGCAGGCTCTCCATATCGGCAAATGCAGGCTTTGGAAAATCGAATGCTTCTCCTACCAGTTCAGAAAGGCTGTCTACATTATTCTGTTCCGTTGTCTGCTTGCATTCGTAATAAATACTTTTTAATTCTGTTTCTTTGAGCACCTGCCGAATCAATTCACTTTTTCCGATCCTTCTTCGTCCATAGATCAGAGAGATCATCTGACCATCTGTTTGAAACATGGAATTTAATTTTTTTCTTTCTGTTTCCCTGCCATAAAATTTCATAATCATGATACCCTGTCTTTCCTGCATCAGAAATTTTGCTACCCTAAAGTTCTCCAACAATAGAATGCTCGCTCTACAAACATTCTATTGTCATCAATTATAAAATAAGTATAATTATTATTTTTCGGAATGTCAATTTTTATTCGGTCGCAACCGAGTCAGTTTCAACTGAGTAAAAATTTATTAAATATCCACATTAAATAGATAATGCCCAAGTCATCACTTTTCCTATACAGCAGCATGAAATTTATATATAATAATCAGTGACAAACTTCCACATTATATAATACATAGATTTCAGAGGTAAGCATGACACGTATAGCAATCGTCGAAGATGAAGAAAAATACTACCATATTCTAAAAGAATATATTCAGAAATACGCCGGAGAAAATTCCGAAGAGATTGAAGTCGTATGGTTTCAAAACGGGGTAGAATTTTTAGAAAAGTTTCACTCTGATTTTGACATTCTTCTACTGGATATTGAAATGCCTGTTATGGACGGCATATCGGTAGCACGGGATGCCCGGAAAGTGGATGACTATATGATCATCATATTTATTACCAATATGGCTCAATATGCTATCCACGGATATGAGGTGAATGCGCTTGATTACGTGATAAAGCCAATTGCCTACTATCCTTTCTCAGTCAAATTAAGGAGAGCCATCCGAATGATCCGGGAAACAAGCGGCAACAGCCTGCTTCTTCCTTTTGATGGAGAAGAGCGCCGGATTCCAACAAAAGATATCCTTTATGTAGAAGTCCATTCACATACCGTAGATTATTATACCTATTCTGGAGTGTCCAGCGTTACAGGCACGTTAAAAATGGTGGAAGAAAAATTGAAAAACGACTATTTTGTCCGATGCAACAGCTGTTACCTTGTCAACCTGCGTCATGTCACGGGTTTAAAAGATGATACCGTCATTGTAGAAGGACATTCCCTAAAAATCAGCCGTGCCAAAAAGAAAGAATTTATGAACCAGCTGTCAATATTTTACTCGGAGGTTTTACAATGATTATTTCTATCCTTAATTCCGTTATTTTTCCCATAGAATTATTACTTGCTTCGTATATCTGCGCAGTAAAAATTAACAAACGGTCTTATTGGGGGCTTCGCATGGTTCTCTCACTGTTTTTTGCATGCGTATTTATGGCAGCTATAGATCATCTTGTTCCTGGCAATATGCTTGTCAAAGGCTCAATTTCCTTTTTAAGTACTGTACTGCTGTGCGGACTGCTCTTATTCTGGATTTACAGTATTTCCTTAAAAGATGCCATGTACTGTTGCATGATCGGATATGCAATGCAACATTTTGCCTCGTGTTTTTATATCTTAATGTCGGTTTTGCTAACCGGAAATACTCCAGCCAGCATATGGATAAACAGCAGCACTCTGCTCCTTTATCTGTTCATTTACCTCGGTTCTTATAGTGTTTTATACATGCTATTTGCAAAAAATCTGCCAAAAGACGGCGAATATATAATAAATTTTGGCAATTCAGCAGAAGCTTTTATCTTAGTAATTCCAATTGCTCTTGTTTTATCTCTCATTGAAAAAGCAATCAATTCCGACCCACGGCAGATCCTGATCTGTCAGGTCTATGAAATGATTGCATGTGCACTTGTCCTCTGGGTACAATACTGGCAGAAGAAAGTGGTAAATCTGGAAGTCGAAATGACCGTGCAGGAAAGAATTTTTTCAGAACGCAGGAGACAGTTTGAACAGTCTATCTCAAATATCGATGTCATTAATCATAAGTGTCATGATCTGAAATACCAGATTCAGGCACTGAAATCAGAAGAACTGAGTGCGAATAAAAAAATGGCAATTGATGAGATCACAAACGCTGTAAATTTTTATGACGATTCTTTTCAGACTGATAATGAAATTTTAAACACCGCTCTTATGGAAAAAAGTATGGTCTGCCGCAGATACCATATCTCCTTTTCTGCGATTGTGGATGGCAAAAAGCTTGGATTTATGAATCCGATGGATCTGTATGTCATGCTTGGAAATGCACTTGATAACGCAATTGAAGCCGTCCGCAAAATCAAGGAAGAGGAAAAACGGGTAATCAGTATGCGTGTCTACGCCAAAGAAGATCTCATTATCCTCCAGATTGAAAACACCTGTCTGGAAGAGACCTCAGTCCCGGAAGATGGCAATCTGTCTACTACAAAATCGGATAAAAATTATCATGGCTACGGAATCGGCAGTATCCGGAAAATTGTAGAAAAATATAATGGCAGTCTGTCGTTAAGAAAAAATGATAATATGTTTATACTGACAGCCGTTTTTGCAAGATAGGAACAATTTTTACCAGTTACGTAATCTGGAAAATGTTTTCTTTTCTCAGTGGTACATTAATCATAACCGAACTGGTTTCATAATGCACAAAAAGAAGGGAGACATTTTATGAAAAAGAAAAAACTGATACCATGTATCATAGCAATCGTCGCAATCGTCCTGCTTGGAATCGCAGGAGTGAAGCTTTACCAGCTTATGTTTGGCGGTGCTGTAAAAGTACAGACTGCTGATATTATAAGTGCGATTGCGCAGATGAAGCTGCAGCTGATCATCGGGGCAGTCATTCTCATTGCCGGAATTGTTATCCTTATCATAGGACTCCGGAAGAAAGATGAAAACTTAAAAGATTTATTAAAAGTACAGGGTATCGTAGCTATGGTATTAGCTGTCGTGATCACTGTAAACACTGTATGTTTTGGACCACAGTACTCCAATCTCAGTACTGTCTTAAGCGGGACTACCGCAATTTCGGAGGAACACATTAACGAGTCTCTGGAAGCTGCTGAGGCAATCGCAGATGAGGGAATCACGTTACTGAAAAATGAAGGAAATGCGTTACCACTCGCAAGTGGCACAAAACTGAACGTATTCGGCTGGTCCTCTGTCGCACCGGTATATGGTGGTGCAGGTTCCGGTTCCTCTGATTCTTCAAAGGCTGCTTCCCTGTTAGACGGACTTCACGAAGCCGGATTTGAAACAAATACAGAATTAGAAAACTTCTACACCAATTTCCGTTCAGAAAGACCTTCCATCAGCTTCTTTGGTGTTGATTTTACCATTCCGGAACCAACAATGGAAGAATATCAGAATGCCAATATTTTTGAAAATGCCAAAGCGTTCTCTGACACGGCACTTGTTGTTATCGGACGTTCCAGTGGTGAAGGTTCTGATCTTGCAATGAATCTTTCTGATGATAATAATTTCACAATCGGTGAAAACGGAGAACATGTTACTTTTTCCACACAGGAAGATGACCTCGATGCCGAAAAGAGTTACCTCGAATTATCAAACCGTGAAATTGCAATGCTTGATGAAGTTACAAAAGATTTTAAAGATGTTATCGTTGTGATTAACTCTGCACAGCCAATGGAATTAGGATGGCTTGACCAGTATGACAATATCAAAGGTGCCATCTACTGCCCTAGCCCTGGACAGGTAGGATTCCGTTCACTCGGAAAGATTTTAAGTGGTGAAGTAAATCCATCCGGTCATCTGGTTGATACTTTTGTATATGATCTTCATGCAATTCCAACCATTAACAATTCTGGAAGCTTCCATTACACTGACTACGAAGATGTAACTGGCAGTGCTGACAATATCGTTCCATTTGTAAATTATAACGAAGGAATTTATGTAGGTTACAAATTTTACGAGACAGCAGCAGCAGAAGGTCTGATCGATTATGATGAAGTCGTACAATATCCATTCGGATATGGCTTAAGTTATACCAGCTTTGATGCAGAAATTGCAGATACACAGGATGACGGTCAGAAGATTACTTTGACTGTCAATGTAAAAAATACCGGTGATGTGGCTGGTAAATATGTTCCACAGATTTATTTCAATCCTCCATATACAGACGGCGGTATTGAAAAAGCAACCGCTAATCTGATCGGATACGAAAAAACAGAACTTCTCGAGCCAGGAGAATCCGAAGCAGTTACATTTGAAATCGCATATGAAGATATGGCTTCTTATGATTCCGACAAAATTAAATCTGCCGATGGTGCATATGTATTAGAAGCCGGTGATTATCAGATCAACCTCTGTTCAGATTCACACCATGTTTTAGATACTTATACAGCAACTGTTGATACTGACCGGATTTATGATGATGCACATGAAGGAAAGCGTTCTTCTGATGATCAGACTGCTACCAATCATCTGGATTATGCCAAAGGTAATGTGACATATCTCAGCCGTGCAGGTCATTTTGCCAATTATGAGGAGTCAATTGCCGGTCCAACTGATTTTACCATGCCAGAGGAAGCAAAAGAAAATTATGCCTCTGTTGTTACATTTGATGCCTCAAAATATGACGATGCGGATGCACAGATGCCAACCACTGGAGCAAACAATGGTCTGAAGTTCCAGGATATGGCAGGTGTCGATTATGACGATGAAAAATGGGATTCTTTATTAGACCAGCTCACAATTGATGAACTAAAAGAACTTGCAGGAAATGGTACTTTCCATGTTGTTGCCACAAGCAGTATTAATCTTCCATATATCTATGAAACGGATGGTCCAACTGCTGTCAACAGCTTCTTTACCGGAAAATTCGGTACTGCTTTTCCTGCACCGATCATGGTTGCAAGTACCTGGAGCAAAGAGTTCGCTGGCAGATTCGGAACATGTATTGGAAATGAATTATGTGACTTTGGCTTCACCGGATGGTATGGTCCTGGTATGAATATTCATCGAAATGCATTTTCCGGAAGAAACTTTGAATATTATTCAGAAGATGGTTATCTCTCCGGCTGTGTTGCCGTTGCAGAGATTGCAGCTGTAAGAAAACTTGGCATTATTCCTTATATGAAACACTTTGTCCTTAATGATTCAGAAACAGATCGTGCAAGAGGTATCTGTACATGGAGTACCGAACAGGCAATCCGTGAGATTTATCTGAAACCTTTTGAAATGGCAATCAAAGAAGCTGATGCAAACGGCATTATGAACTCTAAAAATTCAATCGGAAGCAGATGGATCGGTTCAAATGCAGATGTCCAGAATACGATTGTCCGTGGAGAATGGGGATTCAAAGGAATTATTGGCACCGATTCGCTTGATGCAGTAAGTGAATATTATGAAAATCAGAATGAAGCTGTCCGTGCCGGAACTGACAAAATGCTTTGCATGAGCTACGGAGATGATTACTGGGCAAATGAATCTGCAGGCACAGTTATCGCACTCAGAAATGCCGCACATCATATTCTTTATGCCCTTTCAAATTCTGATGCTGTTGATGTACATACCGGATTACCTGTATGGGTTTACAAATTTATTGCTGTTGACTCCATCATTGTTATTTTATTAGCAATCTGGGAAGTATTTACGATCAGAGAATATCTGGCTAAGAAAAAAGAAACAACTGAAGAATAATTCTTTTTAGGAAAACCGGGACTGTCCTGCGACAGACCCGGTTTTATTTTCTGTATATTTGCTCACAATGTTTATCTCACATAATACACATAGTTCTCTTTTCTTGCATCCGCCTCTTTTGCAGATTCTATCGTTTTTTCATTTCCTATCACTTATTACAGTCCGCTCAGATCAATCTCATAAATCAGTTTTTCCGGCTCTTTTTCCTGCATGAAGAAAAGGATCATATACCACGGCAGACACAAAACATCTGCCTCTTTTTCAATATTTGATTTTGAGAAAACAATACTTTGCTCGAACTCCCACTGTTCCACCTTCATTGCATGATCCATTGCCAGATGCTTTTTATAATTATTTCCAGACTTTATCTCCACAAGCTCCGTATGCAGTCCCTTCTGTAAAACAAAATCCAGTTCTCCAATTTTCTTGGAATCATAATAATAAAGCTCAAATCCGTTTGATTTCAGATTTTGTGCAAAAGCATTTTCCAAAATACTTCCCATATTGATTTCAACATTTCCAAGTAAAAGGTCAAACTGAATATTTTCCATGCACGATGCACAAAGCAGTCCCACATCATTCATATATAGTTTAAACAGATTTCGTTTCTCACTTATCTGTAATGGAGCCTGCGGCTCTGTCACGTTATAGCACGGCAATGTAACTCCCGCATCTGCAAGCCAGTTAAAACTGTCCTCATACCGGATATGTCTGGCAGACGCATTGATACTGTTTAATTTAAATCTGCGGTTTTTCTCATTCAACTGCGCTGGAATGCTGTCAAAAATTGCCTTAATTTTCGGTTTGTCACTTTTCTCTGCATATTTTGCAATATCCAACCGATACAAATCGAGAATGTTTCTCTGATTTTGCACAACTTTTGCAATATCGTGCGTGTCAATATAAATCTGAACTGTTTCCGGCATGCCCCCGACAACAAGATAACTGTAAAATAATTTGCAAAGCGTTTCATGCACGGAGTCAGAAACTTTTTCTTTCCTGTCATAGCAGGTTTTCAAATACTGCAAGGTCTTATCCTGTACTCCATTTGCCCATAAATATTCCTCAAAATCAAGCGGATACATTGGTAAAATCTGCTCGAAGCCAACCGGATATGATCTCACTTCCTTATACCTCACTCCAAGCAGAGAACCCGATTCTATATAGTCAAACCTGCCATCCTCCACAAGAAATTTGATTGCTGAACGTACCGCCGGACACTCCTGTACTTCATCAAACAGAATCAGTGTCTTTCCCGGTTCCAGTGGTGTCTGAAGATATGCGGTCAGATTCGTAATAATTGCCTCTGCCGTCAGTTTATCGTTAAAAATATCTACTGCTTTTTCATCTGTCACAAAATTTATTTCTGCAAAATGTTCATACTCATTTTTTCCAAATTCCCTGATCAGAGTTGTCTTGCCAATCTGTCTCGCGCCTATAATGCACAGCGCTTTCCCTTCTGTATTTTCTTTCCATTTTAAAAGTTCCTGATATACTTTTCTTTTTAGCATGTCACGCCCTCCAAATGTTAGGATTCCCTTTTCTTATATTCATATTAACATTTTTCCTTCGTTTTTGCCACATATTTGTAATATTTTTCTATGATTTTATATGTATTTTTGTAACATTATTCGTGACATTTTTCCAGCTTTTGTTTTTACCGGATTCTCTTCCGGTCGTATACCACGATCGTAAACATAATAAATAACGGTATCTTCACCAACGCCAGCATAAGCATCACATCCGTATTCCAGAAGGACGCGCTTCCAAGATGCAGGAAGTCAAAATTGGTCATTGCATACAGCAGGGAATTGCCAAGTCCGATTCCTGCACCCGGAAGCAGTGCCTGCAGCCAGTCGCCGAGTTGTCCAGGCATCACGGTATACACGAGAAACGGCAGCAGAACAAAAAGTAACGCCAGTGCCAGAGCCGATACATTGCTTTTTGCAAGGGAAGACAGCAGTAAGGTAAAACAGATTGATGACAAGAATAATAAAAATCCTCCCAGCAGATTTGCCCACTGTAACTGACCAACATTGTAAGGAAGCAGTGTCGTCACAGAAAAGCTCAGCTGGATAGAGGTTTTCGTTCCCTCCCATCCAAAGAGACTATTTGTCACGACAATCCATGTGATGCCGCACAACAGATAGAGCATCCCTGCGATAAGACACGCCGAAGCAACTTTTATGATTGCAAGCTTCCTCTTTCCGTTTTTCGTACAGCGGATAATATCATCCGCTCCTGTCTGATACTCGGTTGAAAAAATCGGTGCCACGATCACCGCACACAGGATTGTGATCAGGAAAATGAAAATCGTCTCATATTCCATGGAATCGCTCGGAGCGCCATAGTAATACTCGTATGGCCGCTGTACTTTTGCAAATTTGGAGAGTGCAACCTCTTTTGCAGCCGGATGACCGGTTTGCTCCATATCGATAACCGATGCCAGTCTGCTCTCTAATAAGTCATAGTATTCCCCAACTTTATCAATCGAAATGTCCGCGATCACCGGTGACATTCCATTGTTCCGGTCTGCCAGCGCCTCCTTGATTCCCCGGATATATGGCTGATAAGCGCTCAATTTTTCATAGTATACTTCACTCGGAATATTGTCCCCATAGACAGAATCATATGTTTTATATACTTCCTGATATCTGCGCACCGCATCTCTCAGTATTTCCGGTTTCACAACTCCCTGCACCATATTACTTTTATAATAGTTGATTGCATCCTTTCCAGTGATTTCCACGTAATTTCCAGATTCGTCCGTCTTTTGCACAGTCACAAATGTGATTGGGATGTATGCCATAAACACAGCCAGCAATACGGAAGCCACAATCAGAATCCATGTCCGTTTTGTTTTTAAAACTCTTTTTATCTCAAGTGCCAGTAATCTCATAAGCGCGCCTCTCCTTCCTGTGGAAACAGCCAGAGGTATAAGTCCTCAAGCCGTGGCACTGCCGAAACCGAATCCGGCGTCTCTGCCTGGTCAGACAGATAACGGATCGATGTGGTTCCATCTTCCTCATTTCTTAAATTGATCAGTTTTAATGCACGCTCCCATTTCACCAAATCAGAAGATGGAATTTTGCACTCCCAGATTTTTCCATCTACCAGTCGCACTAACTGCTCGGTCGTATCGTTTTCGATGATTTTTCCATCTTTCATGATCGCGTTCTGGTTTGCGATATATTCCACGTCCGACACGATATGCGTGGAGATGACAACAATCCTGTCTTTCGCGAACTCCGAAAGCAGATTACGGAAACGCACACGCTCTCCCGGGTCCAGTCCGCTGGTCGGCTCATCTAAGATCAATACTTCCGGATCGTTCAAAAGTGCCTGTGCGATCCCAACTCTCCGTTTCATGCCGCCGGACAGCTTCACGATCTTCTTTTTACGCACTTCCGATAGACTTACCTGTTCTAACAACTCATCGATCTTTCTTTTTGCCTCCCTTTTTGGCATGCCTTTTAACGCCGCCATATATTCCAGATAATCCTGCACGTTGAATTCCGGGTAAAAGCCAAACTCCTGTGGCAGATAGCCGAAAATCCGACGGTACTCTCCCTGCAACGTCTCGATTGGCACTCCGTCATACAGGATTTTTCCTTCGGTCGGCTCCATGATCCCTGCGATCATGCGCATGAGTGTCGTTTTTCCTGCGCCGTTCGCCCCAAGTAATCCCCAGACTCCGTGGGTGAATGTGATGGAGACATTATCTACTGCGGTTTTATCTTTGTATTTTTTTGTAATGTTTTCTACTTCTAATTTCATGAGGTTCATTCCTCCTTTCGATTCGCGTAAAGTTCATTCATATTTTTTAAAAAGCGTCATACTCTGATACACTCCGTACAGCACAAGCCCCAGAATGGACAAAACGGTTGCCGGTGTCATCCGCATCCATAACATCTGTTCTGTTGAACGAAAACTTATTACTATGATTGCGATTAATACAATTCCAAATCCCAGAAAACTCTGACACAGCTTTTCTGATTTTATTTTTTTCAACAACAACAGGTAACCATCGTTGGCAAGTAAAAACGGAATCAGAATACAACCTGCCAACTCTGCAAATGTAATGGATGTTGTGTTCCATAAAACCAACAAAACGGATGCGACAAGCAGCACCTCGCCACCGAAAAACAGCAAAAATTTGGAAAACAAAACTGTTTTTATGGAAAAGACCGATACACTCTCCATCTCAAACATCTGATATCGTATCGACCGATACAAAAACGGCAATGGCATCATCGGCACTGCGATAGCAAAACAGACAACAAAAAACACTAATTTTCTGGTTGTCATAAAATACGGATCTGACAAAAGATTTCTCAGTATCAAGCTTGTTATAATTGCAATTAACAGCTCAAATGTCCACATTTTGATTCCGCAAAATTTTAGTTGACATAATAACAAATCACGGAATTTATTTTTGTTTCGATAGGATTTCTGAAACTGGGCTTTTGCAAGTTGTATCACAGGTTCTTCGACCGCCTGCATATGCTCAACATTGTTCAATTTGCATACATCATATGTTTCAAATGCCCTGCTTAATTTTTCTTCCATTTTCCGGCTCATCTTAAATTTCCTCCTTTCATTTCCTTCTCGATCACCTTTAAACTTACCTTCAATCTGGACTGCACTGTACGCATTGGCAGACCAACAATTTCTGCGATCTCACGCAATTTCAGATTCTGTCCGAAACGCAACAGCACGATTTCCTGATCTTTTAGCTCCAGATTTTTTACCAGACTACAGATTACAAGCTCTTCCTCCACGTTTTTAAAATCTTTTTCCACATAGGACGGTTCTTCCTGTAAGTCTTCCAACGCGGTATGCTGGTTCCATTTATTTTTCTGCATATCAATACAGGTGTTTGCTGCAATTTTATATAAAAAGGCTCTGAATTTACCGGAAAATCCGAAATTTCCAAGATATTTCACAGCCTTCAAAAAAGTTTCCTGTGCCGCATCTTCCGCCTGTGTGCGATCCGGCGCATGCCAGATGCAGTACCGCAGGATCTCCTGGTAATACATGGAGATCAGTTCGTCCAATGCAGACGCATCCCCATTTTGCAATTTTTTTATCAGTATCTCTTCGCGCATTAAGATATTCTCCTTTACAGTCCACCTGTTCTGTGAAACTGTAATTATTTTTCTTGTAGGACGTCTCCTGATTATTATAACGATTGAAGGGTTGGATTTGGATGAAGGATTTTGGAATTATTTCACAAAAAAACTACTCCGTGAAATCTGAAATGACCTCACAAAGTAGTTCTGCCTATGTTTGTATTCTATTTTCTTACATAGCCTGTTTATAGTACCTTTTTGCCTCTTCACCAGAAATGTGCATGATCTCCTTTATTTTTTCAATAATATCATTTTCTGACATATTTAACTTCATACATGTTTCTATAATACCAGATATTTTTCCCTGCTCAATTCCTTGTTCCCAAATCCCTTCACCCAAATTACACATATTTGTCAACCTCTCTTTCCTGTCTCCCTCTAACTTTATTCCAAATTCTTTGACTAAAATTTTTTCTTTCTCCGAAAATGACAGTTCCTGTGCAAAGATTGCTCCAAGAAAACGATGCAGTTCATGCCCTCTGTCTTCATCCATTTTCCTGGCTTAGCCGAATCGTCACAATATGAATCATATCATATTTGTCTTTCCACCTTGACTGTCCAAACACATTTTCATTTTTTAACGCAATCTTATTCAGGCTATTTTCTCTTGTGTTCATACAAATCCAAATAGAATAGACCTTTTTCATATCATTATAATGCTGGTTCTTAAATTCTCTGCCAAGCTGAGAAGACACTTCCCTTGCTGCATAAAAAATTCCCCTCATCTCCACATCATAAAGCGCAGGTTCTTCTTTTTGTAACTCCATATTTACAATAATCTTTGCCAGTTCATTTTGGGTTCTGACATAAAACAAAACGTCAAAATAAGTAACACCTTCATTATGCACTTTCGTTTCTGTATTCATGCCGGAAATCGCCATCGTTTCATCTTCCAGCCTTTCATTGGTAAACCCTTCCTCTACCGGCGTCCTTCCAACTGATGGTTCTCCCTCAATCAACTTTGCAACTTCTTCCGGTTGCATCCCCTTAAAGTCGTCCACGCTCCTGATAAGAATGTTTGCCAAAAACGGTTTTTGTGAATTCAGCCACTTGGCATTCTCATCGTACTGTTCCTGCATACTGAGCTGCTGCATAATTGCTTTCATATCTGCCATGATAGTCCTCCTGTTTTATGACAGGACTTTCTTGAGTTCTTAGAAAAATCCTGCTTTTGTAAATTGTCTGGAATAAAAGCATAGATTTTCTGATGAACTGCTTATCATGAATTTAAGAATAAGATACAAAATCTTATCAAGATCAGTATTTCTATATCTGAAAACTCTCTGCACCCTTAGAAATACTGGAAAATATTATGCTTTGAGTGGATTATAGCAAAGGAATTTATGGATGTAAAAAAGATTTTTCTTTCCCACAAGCCAAAACCAACCGGAACACCTGCTCCGCCGTATTCCGCATATTTTTCTGCGCAATTTCCGTGTTCATGGCTTCATCCAGTGAACACACTCCCGGCAGGATGGAGAAAAATGCATCGATTCCCTTTTCATTACATTTTATAGCTTCTTCTGTCACACTTCCGGCAAAAGCGATCACTTTACAGCCGTATTGCTTTGCTGCCTTTGCGACACCGACCGGAACTTTTCCCATTGCCGTCTGAAAATCAAGACAGCCTTCCCCTGTCACCACGATATCTGCATCCTGCAATTCACTTGCCAGCCCGACTGCCTCAAGAACAATGTCGATTCCCGGTTTCAGTTCCACGTTTGGAAGTCCCCACAGAAACGCAAACCCAAGCCCTCCGGCTGCGCCTGTGCCCGGAATTTCACTGAACTTTTTGCCGGTAAATTTTTCCAGACATGCCGCATAGGACTGCATCGCCCTGTCCATGCCCTCTTTTTCTTCTTCCTTCACACCTTTTTGCGCTCCGAAAACGTAAACACACCCCTCCACTCCGCAAAGCGGATTTGTCACATCACATGCGATCTGAAAATGGCAGTCTTTTAGCACTTCCGGCACACGATTATTTTCTATCTGCACCACTTTTTCCAGCGAGGCAAAAACCGGTGGCAATATGTCTCCGTTTTCATCCATGAAATCATAGCCCAGTGCCGATAACATTCCGATACCGCCCTCTGTCGTCGCACTGCCGCCAATTCCAATGATAAATTTGCGGCATCCTTTTTGAACTGCATCCAAAATCATTTCTCCGACTCCTGTGGATGCTGCTTTCCACGGATTTAATGGTTCTTCTACCAGTGTAATTCCGGATGCCTCCGCCATTTCCATCACCGCTGTTTGATCCGGCAAAATGCCATATCTTGCTTTCACCGGATTTCCCATCGGACCTGTCACGGTCACATACTCATACGTTCCGTTCATCCCCTCTACCAATGCTTCCACTGTGCCCTCGCCTCCATCTGCGAGCGGTTTTACGACAACATTCAAATTATCTGCTGCAATTTTCCTGCCCTTCACGGCTGCTGCCCCACCGCCACAGTGCGCACACGCCGCCGCAAGAATCCCCTCTTTACAGGCGTTTCCCGCCTGCATACTTGTCATACTTCCCTTAAAAGAATCAATTGCTACTACCACTTTCATATAAAATGCCTCCGACTATGATTCCAATATTGTACCATAGCCGGAGACATCAAAACAATAATCCCTGTTTTTAGTTTACATAACACTATTCAATTGTAAGGTCTGCAACCAGATGATCACATCTTTTAAAGAGATCAGCTGTGCTGTTACCATCTTTTTGAATTCTTCTCCCGGCTCCCGCATATCCGGAATACAGATCACATCAATTCCCGCAAAATATGCCGCCTGAATCCCGGCTTCGCTGTCCTCTAACACCAGACAATTTTTTCCTGGCTCATTTGCATCCTCGCATGCTTTCAGAAAAATATCAGGAAAAGGTTTGCCACGTTTCACATTTACACCATACACCAGATGATCAAAGTAGCCACGAATCCCATTCTGCTGCAAAATTCCCTCTGCGCGGTCTTCGGTGCTCGATGTTGCCAGCAGTATTTTGTAGTGATTTTCCTTTAAATACGCCAGCAGTTCGCGTGCGCCCGGTTTCAGTGCAACGCCGTCTTTTAGATACTCTTTTTCCCTCTCATCCACAAAAGTCATTCCCTCTTCCAACGTGATTGGGAGCTGATATCTTTCTAACAGAAGCTTCATATTTGCAAGACTGGTTTTTCCACTATAATCCGTTGCATATTCCTCCAGCGTCATGGAACGTCCGTATTTTCCGGTCAGCTCCTCATACAATCGGAAGGAAATGATCTCGCTGTCAATTAACAGACCATCCAGATCAAAAATCACTGTATTTTTCATGCTGTTCTCCTTCTATATTGTTACTGTTCCCTCGTACCTCGTTCCAGTAACGATTCGCAGACTTATTTTATCTCTATTCTGAATTTTATCACAGCAAAAACCATTGTATCTTTAGAAAATGCGACTTATAATATAACAAAAGCGACAAGGCGGTGTGTTTATGTTAAATAATTCCATTTCTTTATCTATTGATGCATCCGGCAAAGAACTAATTGAAAAAAATGCGAGACTTTTTGACCTCTCCCTGAATAATATGGATCTGCATGAATATATGGGCGGATATGTTCCTCCTCACTGGCACGGTGAGCTGGAACTGTTTGTGCTGCTCGAAGGGCTTGTCACGGTTCGTATCGGCGACCAGTCCTATGAACTGCAAGCCGGGGAGGGCTGTTTTATCAATACAGAGATCATTCATGCCGTTGTTCCAAAAACCGCCGCTCCCTGCCTGTTCCGCTCCTTTGTGTTCAGCACCGACATGATCTGCGGAACCCCGGAAAGTGTATTTCACATCAAATACGTGCGCCCGCTGTTGGAAAATGGTCCATCCTGCTTTGTGTTTCATGATACCTCTGAGGACGCTCCGTATTTTCAGGAATTTGACTGTGCCTACCATGCCTGTATCAGTGAAAACTACGGATATGAATTTCAGGTACGGAATGCGCTGTCCAATATCCTGCTTTGTGTTTTGTCCAAAATGTCCGTGGATTCCAGCCCTTCTATTTCTCCGATACAAGACGAACGCCTGAAAAAAATGCTGACCTGGCTGCACCGAAATTTAGATAAAACCATTTCTGTCTCAGAGATTGCGGACACTGCAAATATCTGTCCCAGAGAATGTCAACGCATTTTTCAGCAGTATCTGCATTACAGTCCGATCGAATATTTGCAGCGGATCCGTATTTTCCATGCCGCAAAACTGCTGACAGATTCCGACGCTCCCATCACAGAGATCGCATTAAACTGTGGTTTTTCCAACCCAAGCTACTTTTCAAAGCAGTTTAAAACAATTATGGGAAGCAGACCACGCGAGTATCGTGCTGCTTCCCATAAGGAGATTTCCACTTATTAATTATTTCTGAAAATACTCTTTTGCAAATTCCATATCCTGTACCAGTTCCATGGTTCCAAGATATTTTCCGCTTTTATCGCGGACTGCCATATAAGTGACTAACATGGTTCTGCCGTTTTTATCCATCCAGACAGGTACTTTATCAAGTGTTCCCGCTCTGAATTCTTCAATAATACGGCGTACCTGCTGTTCAATCTTCGGCGGGTGGCAGGAGAACACCTCTCTGTCGATCGCCATTCCCGGTCTTTTGAACACTTTTGGACCTTCGTTAAAAAAGCGGTTGATATTGTCTGTGTCCACAAACGAAATCTCCAATGGGATGGTATTCAGCATTGCTGTCAACTGCTCCACGGTCATGTGACCGCCTGCCATGACAATCTCATCCTGACTGATGGACGGCGTCTTTACGTCCTGTGCCTTCTCTGCGTCCTCCCAGACTCCGTTTTCTACACCAAGACACTCTGCGTAGTCTTTTGAGTCCCGGTAGATTCCAAACCATTCCTCATCCGTAAAGTTAAATGCGCAATTAGGAAAAAGAATATTGGCTTCCTTATAGATCATCTCGTCCGCTCTTGTGAGTGCCGCCTCGAAACGTTTTTTCCACTCATCATCCTGTGAATCCGCTTTTTTCGCCAGCGCAGCAAATTCATCCCGTATCTCATCATCCACCGTCCACATAACATCCGACGGACCGCTGATCTCATACTTTACCTTTAAATGCGGATAAAGAAGATCTCCCTTTTTGGCATAATGGATCGCAAGCTGACGGACTTCTTCTATAAGCTTGTGCTCTACATGCTCATTCTTTAGGGCTTCCCTGCATTTCTCAATCGTTTTGGCAAGTGCTTCGTTCTCCAACGTAAATGTGTGAAGCGGATGCCCCGGAATCTTCACAAGCTCCGCCGTCTTTGCAAATCTCTGTTCCCGGATAGAATCTACCGTTGCTTTCGGGGCATTTGCGATCTGCTCTTCTCTTGTTTTTCCATGAAACAACGCAGAATGAACATCACACAATCTCTGCACTTCACTGATCGGTGTTCCCTCTTTGATAAGTTCCTGCTCTGCATTCATGATCTCTGCCGCGTCTACCGACTGAAATTTTTTCACAAAATCAACGCGGACACTCTCCAATTCCTCGCCTGCTCCGAGGCGTTTCAGGTAATCTTTAATGGTTTGCTTCTGCTCTTCTCTATTCATACTTCCTACGCTCCTTTTGGCAATGATACTGTGCGATTTATTTTCATATATAGTTTCCTTTTTTGGTATCTTTACTATACGCAATTGGGAGCAGAATTTCCGTTGTTTTTACAACATTATAGAATTTCTCTGATTTTTTCCTCTACCACATCCATATCCGCTGTCGGCTCAAACCGTTCTACCACGTTGCCTTCCCGGTCAATTAAAAATTTTGTAAAGTTCCATTTGATATCTGCGCCGTTCACGTCAATTTTTGCATAGTGCTTGAATGTGATTCCAAACTTTGCATCACAGAATGACACGATCTCCTCGTTGGTGCCCGGTGCCTGATTTCCAAACTGATTGCAAGGGAAATCTAAAATCTCAAAACCCTGTTCCTGATATTCCTCCATTTTATGCATGTTACACATTACATCTTCCGCTTCAAAATCATAAAATTTACTCATTGTTTTTCTCTCCTTTTATATTGTTTGCAATTTAATTGTGTTCAATCTTTATGTATAATAAAATACAACCTATTGGCATCTTTGTCAATAGGTTGTACACAATTAATTTTATTTCATAAATTTCCCAAAAAATCCTTTTTTCTCCGGCTGTTTTTCATCTTCTGGATCCCCTTCTTTTCCTTCCTGCTCTTTCCACTTAAAGTACTCAGAATCCAGATTCACGCTGATCTCAGGAGCAGCTTTCTCTGTTTTTTCTTCCGGCTGTTCCTCCTCCGGTTCTTCAAAGGAGATTCCCTGCTGTTCAAAATAATCGCGGTTGATCTTGATCTCCGGCTTCACTGCTGCATACGGAGAAGGTTCTGTTCCCTCTTCTTTCCATTTCTTCTCCTTCGCAATCTTCTTATTCCGCTCCTCAATAATACCCATGTATTTGTCCGTATCCTTAAGATCCTGCAGCAGACTCTTTAATTCCAGCTTGTCACCGGAAACCAGTTTTCTTTCATTCGCAAGCTTTTCGCCCATGCTGTCATAGACCGCTTTTACAGATTCATTCGCCTCATCCATAATATCAAGGATCCGCCTGAGCGCTTCATCCGTATACATAACCGACGCAGCATAAACATCCTCTGCTTTTGCTCTGGCGTCATTGATGATTTCTTCCCCGATCTTCCGGTTTTCCCGCTGCGCCTGCTCCCTGCCCTGCTTCGTCAGTTCGTACTCATCCATAACTTCTGACATGCAGACTGCAAGCTGTTTTAAAACATCCAGCATCTCTTTCTTATTTACGACCAGATAGTTAGAATCTCTCTCATATGGATTGCTTTTTGATAAAAGGACATGTAATTCCCTGAGAACCTTTTCCATGTTGTCCTGTGCGCTCATTTTGAATCTCCCTGCCAATCCCGACTTATGTAAACTATCTTTTCAACGTATGTCTGAATGATCCGCTGATACCGGAAAAAATATTTTACTTTTTCATCTTTGTACGGGATTTTACTTTTTTCACAATTTTCTTAATTAATAATATAATGAAAATGACAAGTAAAATCAACACTGCAATCACACCAACAATGATTGCGGTAAATTTATTTGGATTTTTTACAAGATCAACGATATTCCGGCTGTCATCCACCACTTTTCTGTCATGATCTGTACTGTAATATTCCGGCACATTGGCGATACCATCGCCGTCTGTATCCTCAAATGACTCCATGTATCTTGCGATCGCATCCCACGCTTTTAACTCTTTTCCGTTCTCTGTGATGATGACATCCTCAAAGTCTTCGATTGGTGTTCCATCTGCATACTTTGGAACCAGTGACAACAGGCCGTAGGACATATCTGTAACCGCACTTAACATCTGTCCGCTGTAAAGGTCTGCGACCACGCGGTAAAGCTTGCCGTCCTCAAGTTCGATCCTTCCACCATTTCCGTCATCTAAGTATACATCTGTGACTTTGTTTAAGATCATGCGGTTTGGATTGTATGTAAAATTAAGTCCGCTGCTGTAAAGTCTTGCTGTTGTCATAAAATCAGAAACGGATGCATCGATCTCTGCTGCTGTCTTTAACTCTTTTCCCGTCAGATACACACTGATGAGCGGATATCCAGGCACTCCGTCTGCCCCGATTCCAAGGGAAAACGAATTAAATACCTGCTCTACTGTAATGTCACCTTTTGCATAAGTATCACGTACCGTTCCACTTGGAACGACTGCAACATCCACCGGAACACCGTCATAATCGGCTGCATTTTCCACCGCATACACATAGGCGTCCGACATAATATCGCCGAGGTTGTGTTCCTCATGGATATTTTCCAGATCTTTCTGTGTGGAAAAATCAACATCATTTTCCACTAACACCTGATCTTTGGTATAGCCGAACTGTGCCAGATAATCGGTATCTACCGTATCCATGAACTGGTCAATGGTTGTCTGGGTGTCCGCATCCTGCGCGATCTCTGTTGTGATCGGTATCAGTTCATATGAAGACATCTCCCAGCGTCCGTCCGCTTTCTGTGTCATGGAAAGCTCACCAAGGTTCTTGCCGTACTCTCCGCAGGACACGACATAAGTATCGCCATGAACGATCGGCTCCTCTAATGTTGTATGTGTATGACCGCTTAAGATCAGATCAAGATCCGGCACTGATTTTGCTAAAATCTCATCTTCTGATTTACTTTCATCTTCCCATGTTCCACTGTGGGAAACGCAGACGATCATATCTACGTCTTCGTTTTCTTTGATCTCTTCTACTGTCTCTTTGACTGCTTCCACCGGATCTTTGAATAAAAGTTCACAGGTCGGTGCACAGGCAAGTGCATCTTTACCGAAAACACCTACGACTGCGATATCCGTATCGCCTTTTTCGAGCACAACATAATCACTGACACCGTACTCGTCAAACGCATCCTTAATCTGCTGCTGTCCTTCGCTCAATCCTGCTGCTTCCATGGATTCCCAGTCCACGTTGCAGACAACCATTGCCGGAAGATTATCTCCTGACTCAGTTGCACTGTTTAACATATTTGCAAGTCCCTTGGAACGGTAATCAAACTCATGATTTCCAAGTGTTGTCACTTCGCATCCTAAGTAACCTAACATACGAATCTCTGCTGCCTGCGTCTCGAAAACAGTCTGGATCAGCGTTCCCATGGAAAAATCGCCGCCGTCGATCACTAATGTATCAGGATTTTTTGCCTTCTGCTCCTGAATCAGCGTATTGATCCTTGCGAATCCGCCGACTTCTTTCTCTGCATCATCTACTACAGTTGTAAATGTATTGAGATGCGAATGTGTGTCATGCGTAAATACAATATCCACCTTTTTTGCAGAATCTGTTGTCTCAGCCGAAACAGTCTGTGCCCCCGCAAAAGTTGATAGGCATAACATGCCTGTGAGTGCCAATGCTACCCAGTTTTTTCTCATATTTTTCTCTCCTTTGCTATTCCCCGAAAAATACACTGTCTCCCATCGCCTCATATTTTCCAGTAAAAATAAAGAGCAAAACTACTTCAAATATGATCGCAGTTCTGCTCTTTTTGTATTTACTATTTTACATAAATTTTACATTGATGTAAAGAAGTCATGTTTGTTTTAAGACTGTTTTTTCTGTGCTTTTTTCTCAGCTTTTGCCTGAAGCTTTGCAAGTTTTTTCTGTGTTGGTTTGAATAACCGGAAAATCTTGTATACTTCAAGAATGATCAGCAAGCCAAAGAGAATTGTAACTACACGCATGATCGTTGTTGAAATTCTTGTTCCGTCTTTGATATGGGAACCCGGCATTGCTCCATTCATGGCTTTACAGTTTGCAATGGTATAAAGTGTATGATGCATTGCCTGTCTTGCATAATAGTAAGTTGCCGGATCATTCTCATCAAAGTTATATCTTGCGGATGCAGGAAGTGTTGTAAGTTTCACATCAGCTCCTGCCTCTGTCATCTGGTAACCGTCCATGAATACACCTGTATTCGCATTGTCTGTCATAACGATTCCGTCAAATGCCCATTCGTTACGGAGAATGCCTGTGATCAGACCATAATCACCGCCTGCCCAGGTAGCACCTGCTCTGTTGAAGGAAGTCATGACACCCTGGGATGCGCGGATCTGTTTTGAAGCATTGACATAAGTTCCGTCTTCCTGTTTTTCCACATAATTTAAAGTAACATCTCCAGCCTTCATGCACATCTCGAACGGTACAAGATAAATCTCACGTGCAGACTGCTCGTTAAACCAGGTTGCGACACTGAACTGTCCGTCACGGTCACCACGGTGGTTTTCCTGATCGTTGAATGCAAAATGTTTGATGTAGGTATACATACCTTTGGAAGCTGCTCCGTAAATTTCTCTGGAAGCTACTGCTCCGGAAAGGAATGCATCCTCGGAATAATATTCTCCGTTACGTCCGGAATAAGGAGTTCTGTGGATGTTCATAGACGGTGCATACCAGCCGTCAGCTCCACCGAGCAGTCCCTCGTTACCGATCATCTCACCATATTCAGATGCCAATTCAAGATTCCATGTCTGTGCTAATGTCATTGCGCTTGGGAACATTGCTCCGGTACCGCCATAGATCAGTCCGGAAGCCGTATCTGCATCGATATTAAAAGGTTTTTCTACAGAATCAATGTATTCGATACCGTAACCGGATACTCCGATCGTATTGTAAATTTCTTCCGGTGTCAGTTCATCTAAAAGGTCCTCCCAAAGCGGATCATCATAATCAAGACCTCTCATGTCAATGAGTGTTAAGCTGTTGTCTGCGCCATAGACAATCTGTGTATCTGCTAACGTCTCTGGATTGATCTCTGTACCACTGGAAAAGCTGTCAAGCTCTGCGATCAGATCATCGGATGCTGTTTTCACATAAGTATAGGATACTCCGTCTTCTCCGTTGATCTCATTTCCCCAGGTACTGATCTGTGTTCCAGGTGTTCCGTCATGTGTCGGGAAAGTTCCCTCCCAGTCGGATCTTGTAAGATAAGTCACATCTGCCTTGCAGTCCTGTAACTGGTTTGTGATTTCTACGCCGGAGTAAGAATCAGTTGCGTAGGTTGTCACATCGGCGTCTGTGTTATCTGGTGTGTATACAGATACAAATTCTGCATTTCCGCCGGTTGTGGCTTCTTCTGCTGAAAGTCCACCTGCTGTCAAAAGCTCTATCTTGCTTTCTGCCTCTTCCTGAGTTGCAGATTCTTCGTTATCTGCTGTTTCTTCACTGTCTAAGTCTGCTTTTTGAGCTGGCTTCTCAGATTTAGCAGCAAGAATATTGTTAATTGCTGCATGTGCATTCGCTGCTGCTGTAATGTAATAATCTCCTGCGTCAAAAATATAGGTTTGTGCTCCATTCTCATCATAAGCTTTTAACTGCTCTTTGGAGAAGGTACAGGTTACCGTTTCTTTCTCGCCCGGTGCAAGTTCACTTGTTTTTCCATAAGCGACAAGCTGTACGGAAGCCTTTTCCACTCCGTTTGCTTTATCATATTCTGTATATGGAGACTGGGCATAAATCTCAACAACATCTTTACCTGCCATATCTCCTGTGTTTTCCACATCAACGGTTACGGTACATTCATCACCTGACCAGCTTGTCTGCATATTAGACCATGCAAAAGTTGTATAGGAAAGTCCATATCCAAATGGATAAACCACTTCCTCTGTGTAATCGTAATCTCCGGCATTTCCCTGATTTAAAACAGCGTCTTCATAGCGTGTCTCATAATATTTATAGCCTACATAAATGCCCTCTTCATAGGTTACATAGTTGTACTTTGTAAGTTCTCCGTTCTCATCTACATACTGGTAATCACCAAAGTTCTGTGCTGCCGGAGATTTGGAAGCATCTGCTACAAAAGTATCCACTGTTCTTCCGGAAGGATTTACCTGACCAGTCAGAATGTATGGGATTGCTTCAATCGTTGTACTTGAAAGTACTGCCTTGATGTTTGTATAATCCTTTACCCAGCCAAGCTCTAATGCAGCATTGGAATTGGTTACAAGAATTACATTATCGAAGTTATCATTTAAATAAGAGATAATCTCTAACTCTGTCGAATCCGGCTCTAAATAACTCTTTGCCTTGTCTTCTTCACTCTCCGCATGATTGTACATGGAACGAGGCATATCTCGTCCTTCTCCTGCCACTCTTTTTAAGAAATAAACAGGCACTGTATTTTTTACAGACTCCATAACCTCTGCATTTTCCTGCAATACAGATAATGGTACTTCGTTAATTGCAAAATCCTCTGCGTCACCAAAGCTGACAGAACCTGAGCTGAGTCCGTATTCCTTGGACTGTTCGGAATAAAAATCCATTAATGTTGTATTGATTTTTGCTCCTGCATTCTCAAAAATCTGTGTCAGGTTTCTTCCACCCATCATGGAATCGCTTGCTGATACGGTTGCCGAATTGACACTGAAAAAACTAAACTCTGTATCCTGTGCCATAGGAAGTATTCCCTCATTGCTTAAAAGAACCGTTCCCTCATCAGCAATCTGCTGGTGGAGCGCACTCTCAGCCTCTCCGATATTATCTGTCGTATAATCTGCCTTGTTGTACTCAAGATCAAGTCCTGTTGTATCAACATCAGAATTGTCAATTTTTGTATTGATTCCACCAATCATGCTATCCATCATTCTCGCATAATTTGGAAGAATGGAATTCACTGCTGCGATGATCACTGCAAATACAATGATCAAAATGGAACGTATTGTCGTTCCCACAATTTTTCTTGCTTTACTCATATCTTTCCTCCTGTTTACATGATGTCCGGGCAATTCAGGATGAAGCGTTTTATTTTAATCTTGGGAGGATTAACTTTCTGCTTTCATCTGCACTGCCCTTATATCTGTAAAAAGAAGATACTACAATTTATAACAAAAATGCAGGCTTTAGCGCAGCCTGCATTTTTTAAGACATATTTGGTCAATCTTTACCCTGAAAGATCATGCGGATCAGATATTTCTGCTCCTCTGTCTTAATGATCATTTGTCCGTCGTATTTTTCTATAATAGAACGGATACTCTTTGTTCCAAAACCATGGCTTTCCCTGTCAGCCTTTGAAGTGACCGGCATTCTGCTCTCATCAAAAGCAACCGTTCCCTGATAAGGGTTGATCAGCTCGATCAAAATGATTCCCTTTTTCCTCTGTATCTGAACAGAGATCCACCGGTTTTTTGCATTCTCAATTTTCCGGTTCGCCTCGATCGCATTATCGAGTGCATTTCCAAACAACGTATAAATATCAAGCTCATCCATAAATGAAAGCTGCGCTCCGTCAGCAATACAGCTAAATGCAATATGATTGATCTGACAGGTCAGTTTTTTCTCTGTCAGAACGGTATCTAAGATTTCATTTCCGGTTTTTACTACTGCTTCATACGCGGCAATCCTGCTCTCCATATCAAGAAGCTTCGCTTTTCGTTTGTCTTCATCACTCATGGTGGAAAGCGCCATGAGCTGATGCTTCATATCATGATAATGCTGGTTCACAACTGCCATGCTCTCTTTTGACATCTCGTAGCGCAGCTTCGTCTTTTCCCACAACTGCTCTTTTTTCGTAAATTCCGTCCGTTCAATCTCACGACGAAGCTGTTCCCTCTGGCTTGATAACATGAAAATGCAGCACGGAATTGCATAAATACTGTGAATATGCGCATAGTTCAGTTCTCCTGCCACAATACTGAGTCCCCACACGACCGCAATCAGGACAATGGACGAAGTGGACGCTGAAATCCCCTCCAATAAATAGGTTCCCTGATATGCAGCGCCTTTCGCAAACCAGAAATATGCGAGAAGAAAGGAACCGACCATACACGGAAGATAGATCAATGGGTCAGTATTGCCAATGCGCCCGCCTGTCAGCCATTCTGTCAGAAGCCTGATGCAGTAAAAAATATGCTCCACACCATAGCTTAATGCAAAAATATACATTGCCTCACGCAGACTGCACTGCACAAAAAAATAAATGCACCCGATCACAAGACTCCATATCACAAGAAACCAGCCTAACATCATCATGGAAAACATGATATTCTCTCCCATAGATTTCAGTGTACCCTCATATTTTGTCTGCGCCAGTTTCATAATAACCATCAATAGAACTACGCCTGTAATCATACATGTAACTGCTTTCCACAGACTTTTTTCTCTGCGGTTTAATGGAAGGCAGAGCCCTAATGCCGGGAGAAGCATTTCCCAAAAATACAGTGATCCCGCCATATTACATCTCCATTCCTACATAATCTGCAAGTGCTTCCAAAAACTCTTTTTTCCGACTGCGGCTTAAAAATATTTCTGTTCCGTTCACGTAGACAGTGTCTTTTTTGACTTCATCCACATATTTCAGATTCACAAGCTGCGACTGCCCGCTTTTCACAAAATAGTATTCCGATAGTTCATCCGCCATTGTTTTCAACGTAATTCCATGCTTCGAATACACTTTATCTCTGGTATGGAAAAACATATCATGCCCTATCACCTCAATATATAGGATGTCCTCGGTAGATATTTTGCACTTGCTCTCGCCCTCTGCGACTAAAAGCTGCTTCTCCTTGTGATGCTTTGACGCAATGGAACGCACTCTATCCATTGTCATGGCAAGCTGTTCATAAACGACCGGTTTTAAAATAAAATCCAGCGCATTTACTTTATATCCCTCAATCGCATACTGGGCAAGCACTGTAATGAACACAATCTGTGCATCTGCATCCACTTCCCGGATTTTCTTCGCAGTTGTCATTCCGTCCTGATGTTTCATATGGATATCAAGAAATATCAGGTCATAGTCCGCAGAATAGTCATCCAGAATATCTATGCCGTCATTAAAAATTCTTACGATAAATGCTTCGTTTTTCTCTTTTTCATATTTTCTCAGATGCTCGATGAGTGCTTTCTGACACTCACGTTCATCCTCTACGATTGCTATTTTTAACATAACTTTCTCCCAGATGAGAAGAGTGCGAAGCCATAGTTTTGGCTCCACACCCTGATAAATTTTTCACAATCTACAATGTAATATCTTCGACGGATATACCAAGTGAAGATAACTTTGCAAGTGTGACCTTAATCTGATAATCAAGTTCTTTGTTCTCCACACCACCATTGGATTTTTTAATGCGCTGCAGATCCGTATATTTGTCAATTGTCAAACTGATAAGCTCTTCTCTTGTCATTCCATTATCCTCCATGCTATCACCGCCTTTCGTTGGTGATATTATAACATAATGTAAAGTTCCTATTCAATTGAAAAAGGTGCAAAGCCCTTTTTCTATCACGACTTTACACCTTCTTTTTTATATTGTTTTCTGTTAATCTTCCAAACTTGTCTGAATATCCTGTATTTCCTTCAAATACTCTTTTTCAAGCTTTTCATACTCTTCGTTCCGAAGCAGTTCAAGCTTTCTTTCCAGTTCTGTTAAGTGTTTTCTTAATTCATACTTGAATTGTACATCTGTTGGCATATATTCCTCATTCACTTTCCATCACCGCCTTTCGCTGGTGATATTATAGCATAATGTAAAGTTCCTATTCAATTGTCAATGTACGATTAGGAGGGAAACCATTCATATTGAAAACTTTAAAGAATTTTCGAATCCATATAGAAGATACGCCACACATATCTCAATGAATTGTAAATTTACAATATCATAAAAAAGACTATGAAACAAATAAATTTTTTATTAATTTTGCTGCTGACACAGCAAAAACAACACCCACAATCAAAAATAAAATCTACATAAAAGAGCTGCGTACCAATTTCTCAGTACAGCAGCTCCATAAATCTTAAGCTTCTGCTTTTTTTGCTTCCCCTTCCGGGAAAATGATCTTATTAACAAAGAAGAATACCACCATGGATACACCACCATTTAATACGGTTGTTCCGATGTTGTAGAGCCAGTCCGGTACAAATATTCCTGCAACAGCAACCCAGATACAGTTGATGGAGTTTACAATACAGGTTACGATACAGAATGCGATCAGATACCACATTCCCTGATACCAGATATTTCCTTTGCTTCGGAATACGAAGCTTCTCTGGATTGGGAAGTTGATACACTCACCGACTACCATAGCGATCATGTATGCACAGAAATAAGGAAGTCCGCCGTGCTGTGCGTCATAACCAATGATGTTCCATTTAAAGGTTTCACCGAATAATGTAATGTCGATTCCCGGGAATCCAAAGTCGATATTTGGAAGTCCTGCAAATGCAAGTGGCAAAAACAGTAACATGAAATACTTAAATACTGTGATTAAGTTACTTACAATTACAAATAATCCACCCTCTCTGATCCATTTTGATGCGCCCGGATGTTTCTCGGCAAATCCAAGCCATAAGTTTTTGATTTTCTCCATAATTCTTATCCCTTTCTCTCTGGACTGCGAAACTCTTCTTTGCAGTTTCTGAATAACTTTCTGCATTTATATTCCGCTTTACTTGTCTTAATCGTAACATAAGAATTTCTCTATGGAGAAAATTTGCATAATCTGTGCTTTTTTTAGCATAAATGGTAAGGATTTTACAAAAATGGGATCATATATACTGGCAGATAATGGATGCCATTCTCCCATTTATAATCCTTCGTATGAACCACGTACTTATCTCTGATGCGGCTGCTATACTTATCGCAAAACATATCTAACGACTTATGCCCTCTGTAGTTTCCAGACTTCACTTCTATCGGGTTAATTTTATCCCCTTTTGACAACAAGAAGTCTATCTCATACAGGTGATTCGATGTATCGCTTTCCATCGTGTAATAAAACAGGTTGTTTCCTCTGGCAACTAACATCTGAGCCACGGCATTTTCATATATATATCCGAGGTTTGCTTCTAATTTATCCGATAGCAGCTTATTATAAATGACATTTTCTGTATAGTTTTTATCCTTAAAAGCGAGCGTTATAAACAACCCGACATCCGAGGTAAATAACTTATACCGTCCGGCATCTTTTTCCAGCGACATTCCTATTCCCGGATTATTTGCATGATATGCAATATTTACAGTATACGAACTAAGAATATCCGGTATTAATTCACGAACCTGTTCCAGACGTGTTCCCTCCCTCGCATTTGACAGAACATATCTCGACGCATTTCCGCTGAGACTCGCCGGAATTGCATCGTATATATCACCTGCAAGCCCGGTTCCATCTATCTTTGTAAAATCTTCCTCATACAAATCGACAATTTCCCTTTTTACCTCATCTACTACCTGCAAATTATTGTATTCTAAGTAAGCTTCTACCGCCTGTGGCATTCCACCGATCAGCATATACAACCGGAACACACGCATCAGATTCCTATGCATCGCATTTCCGGCAGATTTTTTGTTTTTTAAAAGCAGCTTAATGGTATCCGCTGTGATTTCATCACCAACCGCCCACAAAAATTCTTCAAAATCCATCGGATACATGGATATCTTATGTTCTTCACTCGGAATTAATATATCCTGCGTATTCTTCTTTATAGATAAGAGTGATCCTGTTTCAATGTATTTATATCTTCCATCTGCCACAAGATACTTGATTGCCTGTCTTGCCTTCGGCAATAATTGAACCTCATCAAATATAATCACAGATTCCTTTTCATACAGTCTGACTCCGGTCAACTGTTGTAATTGGAGAAAGAAAAAATCCAAATTATATCGCAAATCCCCACTCATTATCTTACATTTAATACGCAGATCCCCATAATCCTAATTAGCATATGCGATTCGTCTACACACTATTCTTTTCATACCTTAAAATTTTTTATTTGTATTCATGCAAAGGACAAAGTTTTCCTTTAAGCTCTGTAGCTAACTGTATATCCATCATTCCTTCTACAATTTTTCTAATATTTTAAGACCAAGTTCAAAGGCCAGTAGCATGATTTTACTCTTATCATCCAATCTTGCACTGCCTGATAAACTTCTTGGCTCCCAGGATGAATGGTCAAGGTTATCTCCTGCATAAAAGAACTGGAAAAATTCTGTTCCCCTGAAATCACAGAGTGCCTGCATTCCAGCACACTCCATCTCGACACAGACCGCACCCATTTCTTTTCTCTTATTCACCTTATCCCTTGTTTCTCTATAGCAGGCATCTGTTGTCCATGTGATTCCTTCCACATAAGGATATCCAAACTCTTTCAGTACTTTCTTAAACTCATCCCTGTAATTATGATTCACATCAATTGTGTCACATGGTTTCGCATAGTGGTAACTCGTTCCCTCATCCCTGACAGCCTTAATCGGAATAATAATTCCACAATCTTCAATCCGTTTATCTAATACCCCACAATTTCCAAGCAAAATCAGTCTTTTACTTCCCATTGCAATTATTTCTTCGTACTGTCCCACGCATAAAGGTTCCCCGACCATTGATTTGAACATTGCAAATCTTTTTCCTTTATATGTAACTTCATAAATAGGATTCACGCCACTTGCAGAATGAACACTCGCTATTTCTTTTGCACGAAAAAATTCCAGTACCTCATTGAAAAGTTCTTCTGAAAAACAGGAAATCGTAACTTCCGGAAAATTTTCAATCTTCTCTACACACATATCCGGGTTGATGATTGCAGTTTTATTTGCGTCAAATTCTTCTAATAACATTTTCTATCTATCTTACCTTCCTGTTTTTTTGAATCCATGCTTAAAGTGCTTGTATTAGTTCGTTATTAAATTATTGTTAGTCAGACAAACTTGAATTTTCAAATTAGTCTTTGCAAATAACCTTTGAACCTTCACCATCAATTACAA
>UQNW01000011.1 GCA_900542495.1 uncultured Roseburia sp. | reverse complement strand
CAGCTGGATAGAGCACTTGGCTACGGACCAAGGTGTCGGGAGTTCGAATCTTCTCGCGCACGTATTGACGAACAGTCTTAAATCTTTGTAAATCGGAGGTTTAAGGCTGTTTTTATATTTCAGAAAGAATTTTTTTGTTTTTAAAGTAATTATTATTAGATAGGAAAATTAGTGCATGGCATCAGAAAATGTGATACGATGAAATCCAGATAGGTTGTAATCTGGAAATGAAGATTGATTTAGATTTAAGATTATATTAAGGTTATTCGAGTTGGAAAGTAAGATTTCACTGATAAGATAACATCATCAAATAAAAAGCCTTTCAAAAATAAGCTGTACAAGATTTCAATTGTGTACAAATATTCAATAACGCGAAGGCAGATGTGAGGAGGAAAAAGATATGTGGACAAGAGAAGAATTAAAGAAGAAAGCAAAGTTCTCATTTAAAAGAAACTATTGGAGAAGTGTATTGATCAGTTTACTGCTGGCGCTTTTTATCGGTGGCGGCAGTGGAGCAGGAAGTGCCAGTTCCGCAGTGTCAAACAGTATAGGAGATCGCAGCAGTGACATCATTTCTGATTACGATGACGATTATTATGAAGAAGGCGATGTAGATGATTTTTTATATGAAATGAATGGACTCTATGACGATACGGATCACACAGCACTGTTGTTTGCAGGCATCATTTTTGTAGTGATATTTGCAATCGCATTTTTGATTATTATGACGATTACGATACTTTTAGACGTATTCATTTTTAATCCATTGGAAATCGGCTGCAAGCGGTTTTATCTTAGAAACTTAAACGAAACAGCGTTGGTTGGAAATGTCGGATATGCATTTGATAACAATTACAAAAATATTGCTAAAACAATGTTTTTCCGTGATTTATATACCGTTTTATGGTCACTATTATTTATCATTCCTGGTATTGTGAAATCTTATGAATATCAGATGATTCCATATTTACTGGCAGATAATCCACAGATGACGAAAGAGGAAGCTTTTGCAGAAAGCAAGAGAATGATGCAGGGACAGAAATGGAAAGCATTTGTTTTGGACTTATCCTTTATCGGCTGGGATATCTTATCTGGAATGACAATGGGAATCCTCGGAATCTTTTATGTGCAGCCATACAAAGATGGTACACATGCAGCTTTATATGAAGCACTGCGTTATGGTGTTCCGTATCAGCAGATTCCAAATCAGCCGGTTTATGAGCAGTCTGGAGCAATGAACCAGCAGCCAGTAGAAAATTCAAATGTATTTGAAAATCAGAATCAGGCGTTTGAAGACAGAACAGATAATTAGGAGAATTGCTACGGGATGGATTATAAAATCTTGATTGCAGATGATGAGCCGGAGATAAGAAATCTTCTCCGGCTTTATCTGGAAAATGAAAAATATATTGTCATAGAAGCGGAAGACGGACAGCGTGCACTGGATTTATTGCGGACAGAGCAGCCGGCATTGTGTATTTTAGATATCATGATGCCCAAATTAGACGGCTATCATGTGTTGCAGCAGATCCGTAAAGAGAGCAATATCCCGGTCATTATTTTGTCGGCAAAAGATGCAGATTCCGAGAAAATCCTCGGATTGAATCTGGGAGCAGATGATTATCTTGCAAAGCCATTCAATCCGTTAGAAGCTGTGGCAAGGGTAAATTCGAATATCAGGCGTTTTTATTCATTAGGAACCAAAGTTGTACAGGAAGAAAATCTCTGTGTCCGTGATCTGGTATTGAATCAGGATTCCTGTACCTTGAAAAAGGGAGATGAAGAAATCCAGCTGACCTCTGTAGAGTATCGCATTATGGAACTTCTGATGCAGCATCCAGGAAAAGTTTTTACAAAGCAGCAGATTTATGAGCATGGATGGGGCGAAGCATATATTGTGGCAGACAATAATATTATGGTCTGCATCAGTAAGCTGCGCGCAAAACTTGATGAAAATCCGGCGGCTTATATACAGACGATCCGGGGGCTGGGATATCGTTTGGAGAAATAAATGGGAGAACAAAACAATTTACAGTGGTTTTTAATTAAAAAATTTATTGAAATTTTAGCGGTAGTAGGTGCAGTGGAGTATCTGTTGACTTTTGTGGTCAACAGATTTGTGCTGCCAAACATACTGCTTTATTTTTTCCCGGATATTAAGAAAAATTCATTGATGTTTGGATCAGGAATTTTACTGTTTCTTTTTGCAATTCTGATCATATTGTTATTAGGGGCATTCAATGCAATCTTCCCTTCGCCGCTTCATGAGATGGTAGAAGCGGCATTGGAACATATGCAGAAGAGTTTTCTGTTTGCAGTGTCAGCAGGTAAAAATAATTTTTCTATTTATGAGTTAAACAGATGGAAAGCGGTGCTGCTATTTTTAGTTGCATTCGTTGTATTGCTTGCCATTTTGCTTCCATATGTGCTTGGGGCATTTTATTTTGCAAAAATAACGATCGAAGAATTTCGCCAGATCCAGAAGGAGCGGGAAGAAGAACAGAAAAAATTTGACCGGAAAAGAAATCTTATGCTCTCAGATATTGCACATGACCTCAGGACGCCGATGACTACGGTAAATGGATATGCGAAGGCATTAGCGGATGGAATGGTAAAAGAACCGGAAAAACAATTGGAATATTTACAGGCAATCCAGAATAAGTCGGCAAGAATGAATGATCTGATCCATTTGTTATTTGAGTATGTGAAATTAGACAGTGAAGGATTTACATTGGATCTCAAAAGGACAGATTTAAGTGAGCTGCTGCGTGAGAATGCTGCTTTGATTTATTCGGATATTGAAGAAGCCGGCATGGAATTTGAAATTGAGATTCCGGAAGAACCGGTTTATATACAGGTGGATCCGATTCAGTTTTCAAGGGTTATTACGAATCTGCTGAACAATGCATTGAAACATAATGAGGCGGGTACGAAGATTAAGATTAGCATGTACCGGGAAAATGGATACATTTATATTCTTGTGGCGGACGGCGGAAAACGGATTCCGGGTGAGCTGGCAGAACATTTATTTGAACCATTTGCAAAAGGGGATATGTCAAGAAAAAGCGGAAGCGGAAGCGGATTAGGACTTTCTATTGCAAAAAAAATTGTTGAAATGCATGGATTTCAAATGGAACTGATACAGCAGTTAGATGAGAAAAAAATACATCAGATAGCGGGATGTACAAAAGAATTTGTAATCAAGATTCCGAATGATTCCTATGATGCATCCTTACTGTTCCGACAGTAGCTTGGCACTTTGCGGCTCAGGTACACGCTAGACAAGTGAAAGGGATTTCTATATAATAGGAGAAAAGAATTGTCACAGGATAAAGGAGTCTCTCATTGGATACATTTGAGATGTTAAAGCGGCTGTTAAGCCAGAATGAATTTGAACTGCTGCTTCCAGAGCAGACAGCAGCGGAAGCCGGTCAAAGAAAAAAAGAGGATATTCGTCTGGTCTATCAGATGAATGATACGATAGAAAGCTTTCTTGTTTTTAAGGAAGCAACGATGACAGGTACATATCACAAAGATTATGAAGGGGCTATTGAAGCCTCTTTTTATCGCGATGGGGATGATTATGCGCTTGTGGTGCGCCAGGAAGAGGAGGATTGTGTTGTAACAATCCTTTTTAAAACACTGGAATTGGAAACAAACTTGTACAATTATGGTGATATTGCGCATTTTTGGAGAAAAGGTTATGAAAATTTAAGGCAGCTGGAATTTCGGATCGCGGTGTTGTGGGATAAATACGAGTATCTGGGGGAAGAAGTCTGTAATGACGAGGAACGAAAGCTTGTGGAGTTAGCTTATTTTCCACCGTTAAATTATACGTGTTACCCGGCAGTATCAAAACAGTACATTGTACCGAGGGATAATCCGTGGATGCCATCGGAAGGCGCGTTTTCCTTGATGACAGAGATCGTGGAACAGGCGGGAGATAAAAAACTGAGCAAATGGTTACGCCTTTATGAAAAATATCCGTATCCGCTGATTGCAAAGCGGATTGCCGTATTATTACATCGCAATGCACATGCGAAAGTGGCAGACCTGATTACCGAGCGGTTAAAAAAGGCGACAGCAGGCTATAAAAACCGCTCGTTTGGAACAAAAGAAGACGAAAAGATCAGAAAGCTTTTAGAGAAAGCACACGTAAGGAAGGTGGAATTGGAAAAGGCAGGAATCCATGCGGAGGTGCTGCGTGAGGAACCGTTTACGACGGCGAGGGATACCGTGGATTATCATGTTTATGTTCTTCAATTGAAAAAAGGAATTTTGAACAGGAAAATTATCATAGAAGAAATTTCAGGATGAAAGAGCCTGATCATCGCAGGAAAATGCGATGTGAATGATCGAAAGTGTTATGAAAACGGAAGGAGCGGTTTTTTGAAAAGCAGTAAATATGAAATTGATATGTGCAATGGCACAATTATGGATAAATTGATTTCCTTTGCGCTTCCGCTGATGTTATCCGGCATTTTGCAGCTTATGTTTAATGCGGTGGATATTATTGTTGTGGGAAGATTCAGTGGAAGTGAGGCACTTGCAGCGGTTGGTTCCACGACAGCGTTGATCAATGTTTTTACCAATCTTTTTATCGGAATTTCACTGGGAGCAAATGTGCTTGCAGCGAGATTTTTTGCAGCGGGACGGAAGGAAGAAATGTCTGAGACAGTACATACCGCCATTACACTGGCACTGATCAGTGGAATCCTTATGGCGTTTGTCGGACTCTTTTTTTCAAGAGGAGCACTGGAGTTAATGGGAACGCCGGCAGACGTGATCGACCTGTCTGCTTTATATATGCGCATTTATTTTATGGGAATGCCGTTTTTTATGCTGTACAATTATGGAGCAGCGATCCTCCGTGCAGTTGGCGACACAAAACGTCCGTTATATTTTTTGATTATTGCAGGAGTGATCAATGCCGGACTGAATATGATTTTAGTCATTGTGTTTGGACTTGGTGTTGCCGGAGTTGGAATTGCAACGGTGTTTTCACAAATGGTATCGTGCGTGCTCGTGCTGACCTGTCTTTGCAGAACGGATGGAAGCTATAAGCTTTCTTTTTCGAAACTTTCTATCAAAGGATATTATCTGAAGCAGATTTTTCAGGTGGGGATTCCGGCTGGAATACAGAGTACGGTCATTAATTTTTCAAATGCTTTACTACAATCGTCAGTTAATTCTTTTGGCTCAACTGCGATGGCAGGATACACGGCAGCAAACAATATTCTTGGATTTTTATATGTTTCCATTAATTCCGTAACGCAGGCGTGTATGAGTTTTACAAGCCAGAATTTCGGTGTCGGAAAGTATAAGAGAATGGATCGAGTATTGATCGACTGCATGATCTTATCGGTGAGTGTGGCATTGGTTTTAGGGTGTGGTGCTTACTTTTTCGGAGCGGAAATATTACAGATTTATACAGAGGAAGCGGACGTGATCCAATGTGGCGTGGAGATTTTATCCATAACCACAGTGCCATACTTTTTCTGTGGCATTATGGATCTTTTCCCGGGCGCGCTGCGCGGTATGGTCTATTCCGCAGTGCCGATGGTATTGTCGATCATTGGAACAGTCGGAATGCGTATTTTGTGGATTTTTGCATTTTTTCCACAGCACAGATCGCTGTATTTTCTGTTCATTTCTTATCCGGCATCATGGATTGCAACCATTGTGATGCAGGTGATCTGTTATTATTTTGTGAGAAAACATTGTTATAAATAAATGTTATGTGATAAGATAAAACAAGAAAAATTTTGTCGGAATAAGGAGAAATCAGTATGAGTGAGGCACTAAGCAGTCTGCAAAAATATTTGAATAAAATGGAACAGTTCAATCATGTGAACACATTATTGTATTGGGATATGAGAACCAACACGCCGAAGGAAGGATTTGCGGGACACAGTGATGCGCTCACTTATTTTTCCACGGAACAGTTTGCCATGTCTACCTCGGACGAATTAAAGGGACTGTTAGATACGTTGGCAGAACCGGAAGAGTTCGAGCAGCTTGATGACAAGTGGAAATTTGTTGTAACTAAGATGAAAACAGATATGGATAGAAACCGCAGGATTCCGAAAGCATTTTATGAGAGCTTCGTAAAGGCACAGTCAGAATCGGAGAATGCGTGGGAGGAAGCAAAGGAAAAAGCAGATTTTTCTATTTTTGCCCCGCATTTGCAGAAAATGATCGACATGACAGCAGAGATGGCTAGTTACACAGACCCGGAAAAAGAAGTTTATGATGCACTGTTAGACCAGTATGAGAAAGGAATGGATTCGGCTACGATTGACCGGTTATTTGAGGATCTGAAAACAGAGCTGATTCCACTGGTACAGAAGGTTCTTGCAGCAAAACAGCCGGATGACAGCAAGTTTCACGCCGCTTTTGATACGAATGCACAGAAAGAGGTAGAGAAACTTTTATTAAGTTATATCGGTTTTGACTGGAACAGAGGAACAACCGGGGAATCCACACATCCGTTTACATTGAATTTTTCATCAAAAGATGTCCGTGTGACAAACCATTTTTATGAGCATGATCCGCTCAGCGCCATGTATTCTGCAATCCATGAAGGCGGTCATGCGATTTTCGAGCAGAATGTGAATCCGGATTATGACGGAACAGTTGCAGGAAGCTGCTGTTATATGGGAATCCATGAGAGCCAGTCGCGGTTTTATGAGAATATTCTTGGAAGAAACCGGAATTTCTGGGTACCGGTTTATGCAAAAGTGCAGGAAAAACTGCCACAGTTGCAGGAAGTTTCACTGGATGAATTTTATAAAGAAGTAAATCACGTGAGAAATAGCTTTATCCGGACCGAGGCAGATGAGCTGACTTACTGTTTCCATATTATTTTAAGATATGAGATGGAGAAGGCGATTTTCCGTGATCATGTGAAGGTGGAGGAACTCCCGGCACTCTGGAATCAGAAGATGCAGGAATATTTACAGATCACTCCGGCAGATGACGCGGAGGGAATTTTACAGGATATGCACTGGTCAGACGGTTCCTTTGGATATTTTCCGTCTTATCTGCTTGGAAGTATTTACGATGGCATGTATTTAGACAGCTTGGAAGAGGAACTTGGTTCGGTCGATACGCTGCTTGCAGAAGGAAGAATCGGGGAGATCACAAAATGGCTCAATGGGAAGATCCACTGGTATGGCTCTACGCGCAGCCCGAAAGAAGTGATCGGAAATGTCTGTGGAAAAGAAGTTTCAGCAGAGCCGTTGATCCGTTATTTTAAAGAAAAATATACAAAAGTGTATAACCTTGACTAAAATTAATTTTTTTGTGGATAATGGATAGATAGGAGCAACATGAAAAGAGGAATTATTTTTGATATGGATGGAACTCTCTGGGATTCCGCAGCTAATGTGGCAGCTTCCTGGAATCTTGCGATCCGGCAGGAGGGCTTGGTAGATAAAGAGCTGACAGAGCAGGATATTCAGAGTGTCATGGGAAAGACAATGGATGTGATCGCGGATATTCTTTTCCCGGAATTAGACAAAGAGGCACGGATGAAATTATTAAGTCTGTGCTGTTCCATGGAAAATGATTATTTGAGAGAACATGGCGGTGTGCTGTATCCGCAGTTGGAAGATACACTGTCCGCTTTAAAAGAGAAATATCCACTTTATATTGTGAGCAATTGCCAGAGTGGTTACATCGAAGCATTTTTATCACATTATGGATTCGGACATTATTTTGAAGATATCGAATGTTATGGAAACAATCTGAAACAGAAAGCTGAGAATATCAGACTGTTAGCAGACCGGAACGGACTGACTGAGGCAGTGTATGTTGGCGATATTCAGGGAGATTATGATGCAAGCTGTCGGGCTGGTGTCGGATTTATCCATGCTGCTTATGGATTTGGAAAAATTAATGCAGCAGTACCGGAAATCCATACATTTGCTGAACTTACACATGTAGTAGATAAATATTTTGCTTCATTGTAGATAAAGACAGTGAAAGCATGGTGGGGAACAGATATAAGGGTTATCATATGACAAAATTAGATGAATTAGTAAAACAGATCAACAGAGAACATGTTTACATCCAGACGCATAATTTCCCGGATCCGGATGCCATTGCGAGCGCATTCGGCCTGCAGGAACTGTTAAAGAACCGTGGGATTCATTCGACGATTTGTTATAAGGGAAAGATCGACCGGTATAGTACGGACAAGCTGCGGGAAATTTTAGACATTAAACTGGAAAATCTGGAAGATCTTGACAGCAAACTGACCGAGGAAGATGAAGTCATTTTAGTGGATGCGCAGAAGGGCAATTCCAACATTATTAATATGACCGGAGATGAGATCATCTGTATTGATCATCATCCGGTTTATGAGAAAACGGAGTACCGGTTTACGGATATCCGGCCGGGTGTCGGGGCATGTGCATCGATCATAGCACAATATTTTTTTGAAAATGAAATACCGATGGATCAAAGAATTGCGACAGCTCTGACGTTTGGAATCCGTATGGACACACAGAAGCTTTCCAGAGGTGTCTGTAAAATGGATATGGAAATGATCTGGCGCATGTTTGACCTGTGCGATCAGGATATGATTTATCTGTTAGAGAACAGTACACTCTATTTTGAAGATCTGATGGCGTATTCCAAGGCAATCTCAAGTATTGAGGTGTTTGAGAATATCAGTTTTGCAGATACCGGAAGGGATTGCCCGGAGGCTCTGATCGCCAGTGTGTCAGATTTTATGCTTGCGTTGGTAGAAGTTTCTTTTTCAGTGGTCTATTCCAGAAAAAAAGAAGGGATTAAAATTTCTGTGCGGAGTGAGCGTCCCACATTAGATGCCGGAAAAATTATAAGCAAGGCGTTAAAAGGGATTGGAAGCGGTGGCGGGCATGCTACGATGGCAGGCGGTTTTGTCCCATTTGACGGCACCGACCGCGAGGAAGACCTGCTCATTCAGAATATCCGGGAAAGATTCATTGACGTAATCGGCAAAACAAAACGAAAATCGTTAAGATAAGTGTAAAATCTTGACTTTTCAGGGAAATCTCTGTATAATCACAGAAGATTAAAAGCAATGGAAAGATTCATTGTGAAATAGAAAAGACGATGACGAAGACAGTAGTTTTTAAGAGAAAGGCAAAGAGAGCCGGAGTTGGTGCGAACCGGTGTGAGTATCTTAGGAATGAACATCACTTCCCAGTTGCAGTCCCAAATGTTTTTACAGAGTAGGCACTGACGTTTTTTCCTACGTTACAGGGAACGGGTATAAGATTTTAAGAAATCTGTACATTGTATTTAGGTGGTATAACGATCATTTAAGGCTCTCGTCCTATTTACAGGATGAGAGCCTTTTGCTTCGCAAACAAGGAGGCTAAATCCTCTCCTCACCAGAGGGTTCGGATTTTGCTTCGCAAAACAAGGAGGATATATGTATAACAAAGTTGAAACAAATATGAACTTCGTTGACAGGGAAAAACAGACAGAGAAGTTCTGGGAAGATCATGACATTTTCAAAAAATCAATGGAACAGCGCAAACAGGGAGAGACCTACACATTCTATGACGGACCTCCGACTGCAAACGGAAAACCACATATCGGACACGTATTAACACGTGTTATCAAAGATATGATCCCAAGATACCAGACTATGAAGGGAAAATATGTTCCGCGTAAAGCCGGATGGGATACACACGGACTCCCGGTTGAGTTAGAGGTAGAGAAGATGCTCGGCTTAAACGGAAAAGAGCAGATCGAAGAGTATGGTATGGAACCTTTCATCAAAAAATGTAAGGAATCTGTATGGAAATATAAGGGAATGTGGGAAGATTTCTCTGGAACCGTTGGTTTCTGGGCAGATATGGAAAACCCATATGTCACTTATGATGACAATTTCATCGAATCCGAATGGTGGGCATTAAAACAGATCTGGGATAAAAAATTATTATACAAAGGCTTTAAGATCGTTCCTTACTGCCCACGCTGTGGCACACCGCTTTCTTCGCAGGAAGTTGCGCAGGGATATAAGACAGTCAAAGAGCGTTCCGCAGTGGTACGTTTCAAAGTTGTCGGTGAGGATGCATATTTCCTTGCATGGACCACAACTCCTTGGACACTTCCTTCTAACGTGGCACTCTGTGTGAACCCGGATGAGACTTACTGCAAAGTAAAAGCAGCAGACGGATACACCTACTACATGGCAGAGGAACTTCTTGACAAAGTGTTAGGAAAGCTTGGTAATGAAGAGGAAGGTGTCAAAGCATACGAAGTATTAGAGACCTATAAAGGAAAAGATTTAGAATACAAAGAGTATGAACCTTTATATGCATGTGCAGCAGAATGTGCAGAGAAACAGCATAAAAAAGGACACTTTGTTACCTGTGACACTTATGTAACAATGTCAGATGGTACCGGTATCGTTCATATTGCTCCTGCATTCGGTGAAGATGATGCGAATGTCGGACGTAAGTACGATCTTCCGTTTGTACAGTTTGTAAACGGAAAAGGTGAGATGACAGAAGAAACACCTTATGCCGGATTATTTGTCAAAAAAGCAGATCCGGAAGTATTAAAAGACTTAGATGCACAGGGTAAATTATTTGACGCTCCAAAATTCGAGCATGATTATCCACACTGCTGGAGATGTGACACACCACTGATCTACTATGCAAGAGAGTCATGGTTTATCAAGATGACAGCGGTAAAAGATGACCTGATCCGCAACAACAATACTGTAAACTGGATTCCGGAATCTATCGGTAAGGGACGTTTTGGTGACTGGCTTGAGAACATTCAGGACTGGGGAATCTCACGTAACCGTTACTGGGGAACTCCGCTTAATGTATGGGAATGTGAAGGCTGCGGACATCAGGAGTCGATCGGAAGCCGCGCAGAGTTAGCAGAGAGAAGCGGTAACCCGGATGATGCAAAAGTAGAATTACACAGACCTTATATCGATGCAGTGACTTTCAAATGTCCTGACTGTGGCAAGACCATGCACAGAGTACCGGAAGTGATCGACTGCTGGTTCGACTCAGGAGCAATGCCATTTGCACAGCATCATTATCCATTTGAAAATCAGGATCTGTTCAAACAGCAGTTCCCTGCACAGTTTATTTCAGAGGCTGTTGACCAGACACGAGGCTGGTTCTACTCCTTAATGGCAGAATCTACCTTACTGTTTAACAAAGCGCCTTATGAGAACGTTATTGTTTTAGGACACGTACAGGATGAGAACGGACAGAAGATGTCAAAATCCAAAGGAAATGCAGTTGATCCGTTTGACGCATTAGAGACATACGGAGCAGATGCGATCCGCTGGTATTTCTATATCAACAGCGCACCATGGCTTCCAAACCGTTTCCATGGAAAAGCAGTGCAGGAAGGACAGCGTAAGTTCTTAAGCACCTTATGGAACACTTATGCATTCTTCGTATTATATGCAAATATCGACGAGTTTGACGCAACAAAATACAAACTCGAATATGATAAATTATCCGTTATGGATAAATGGTTACTGTCCAAATTAAATTCAGTGATCGGTGCAGTGGATGACAACCTTGGCAGTTACAAGATCCCGGAAGCTGCAAGAGCATTAGATGAATTTGTGGACGATATGAGTAACTGGTATGTAAGACGTTCCCGTGAACGTTTCTGGGCAAAAGGAATGGAGCAGGATAAGATCAATGCTTACATGACACTGTACACAGCTCTGGTAGAGATCTGTAAATGTGCAGCACCAATGATCCCGTTCATGACAGAGGAAATCTATCAGAACCTTGTATGCAGCATTGATAAAAATGCGCCGGAAAGTATCCATTTATGTGACTTCCCAGCCGTAAATGGAGCATACATTGACAAAGAGTTAGAGAAGAACATGGATGAGGTATTAAAGATCGTTGTTATGGGTCGTGCATGCCGTAATGCAGCAAACATCAAAAACCGTCAGCCAATCGGAACTATGTTTGTAAAAGCACCATTTGAACTTTCTGAGTACTTTAAAGAGATTATTGAAGACGAACTGAATGTGAAGAAAGTTTCCTTTACCGATGACGTAAGCTCCTACACAAGCTATACGTTCAAACCACAGCTTCGTACTGTAGGACCAAAATACGGAAAATATTTAGGTCAGATCCAGAAAGCCTTAGCAGAGCTTGATGGAAATGCTGCCATGGCAGAGTTAAAGGAAAATGGATTTATCACTTTAAAAGAGGTCAGTGATGATATAAAATTAGCAGAGGAAGATCTGCTTGTCACAATGACACAGATGGAAGGTTATGTAACGGAGGGTGACAATACAGTAACCGTTGTTCTTGATACCAACTTAACACCTGAGTTAGTCGAAGAGGGATTTGTCCGTGAGATCATCAGTAAGATTCAGACCATGAGAAAGGAAGCAGGATTCGAAGTAATGGATAAGATCGTTATTTCTTATCAGACAGACGACAAAGTGGCTGCCATCTTTAATAAATATGGTGATACTGTCAAGGCAGATGTACTCGGACTTGATATTGTAGCTGGCAGTGTAGATGGATACCAGAAAGAATGGAATATTAATGGGGAAACCGTTCTTTTGGGTGTAAAAAAAGGAGAAAACTAAATGTCTAAAACAGCAGCAGTCTTCAACAAGAAAAAGTTTATCGAAGAGGTGACAGAGACAGTCCGTCATATGTACCGCAAACAGTTAAAAGAAGCAAGCCAGCAGGAAATTTTTCAGGCAGTCTCATATGTGGTAAAAGATGTGATCATTGATGACTGGCTGGCAACCCAGCAGGCATTTGACGATCAGGATCCGAAGATTGTCTATTATATGTCAATGGAATTTCTGATGGGCCGTGCCCTTGGAAATAACCTGATCAATTTAAAAGCTTACAAAGAAGTAAAAGAAGCACTGGAAGAAATCGGTCTGAATCTTGATGTGATCGAAGATCAGGAGCCGGACCCGGCACTTGGTAACGGTGGTCTTGGACGTCTTGCAGCATGCTTTATGGAATCACTGGCAACACTTGGATACGCAGCTTACGGCTGCGGTATCCGTTACCGTTACGGTATGTTCAAACAGCAGATTTCCGATGGATTTCAGGTAGAAGTACCGGATAACTGGCTGAAAAATGGTTATCCATTCGAACTTCGCAGACCGGAATATTCTTATGAGATTAAGTTTGGTGGCTATGTCCGCACAGAAGATATGGGAAATGGCAATACGAAGTTTGTTCACGAAGGATATCAGTCAGTTATGGCTATCCCATATGATATGCCGATCGTAGGTTATAACAATCATATGGTCAATACACTGATGATCTGGGATGCAGAGCCGAAGGAAGGCTTCCAGTTAGACTCTTTTGACAAGGGAGATTACAACAAGGCAGTAGAGCAGGAAAACCTTGCACGTAACCTTGTAGAAGTGCTTTATCCGAATGACAATCATATCCAGGGAAAAGAGCTTCGTTTAAAACAGCAGTATTTCTTCGTATCTGCAAGTTTGCAGCGTGCAATTGCGAGATTTAAGAAACATCACGACGATATCCATATGCTGCCAGAGAAAGCTGTTTTCCAGATGAACGATACACATCCGACGGTTGCAGTCGCAGAGTTAATGCGTATTTTAGTAGATGAGGAAGGCTTAGGCTGGGATGAAGCATGGGATATCACAACACATTGTGTTGCATATACAAACCATACTATTATGGCAGAGGCATTGGAAAAATGGCCGATCGAGATTTTCCAGAGATTGCTGCCACGTGTTTACCAGATCGTAGAGGAGATCAACCGCCGTTTCATTTTACAGATTCAGGAGCAGTATCCGGGCAACAACGATAAGATTGCGAAAATGGCAATTCTATATGATGGTCAGGTAAAAATGGCGCATCTTGCGATCGTTGCAGGTTATTCTGTCAACGGTGTTGCCAGACTGCACACAGAGATTTTGAAAAAAGAGCAGTTAAAAGATTTCTATGAGATGATGCCGCAGAAGTTCAATAACAAAACCAATGGTATCACACAGAGACGTTTCTTAGCACATGCGAACCCGCTTCTGGCTGACTGGGTGACAGCACATGTGGGAGAAGGATGGATCACCGACCTTTCCCAGATCAGGAAACTTGCGCCTTATGCAGATGATAAAAAAGCACAGCAGGAGTTTCTGAAGATCAAACACCAGAATAAAGTGCGCCTTGCAAAATATATCAAAGAGCACAATGGAATTGATGTAGATCCGGATTCCATCTTTGACGTACAGGTAAAACGTCTTCATGAGTACAAACGTCAGCTGTTGAATATCCTTCATGTTATGTATCTCTATAATGAGATCAAAGAGCATCCGGATATGGAATTTGTTCCAAGAACATTCATTTTTGGCGCAAAGGCAGCAGCCGGTTATAAAAATGCAAAACTTACCATTAAACTGATCAACAGCGTTGCAGAAGTGATCAACAATGATAAGAGTATCAATAATAAGATCAAAGTGGTATTTATCGAGGACTACAAAGTTTCCAATGCAGAGTGGATCTTTGCAGCAGCAGATGTCAGCGAGCAGATCTCAACTGCAAGTAAAGAGGCATCCGGTACCGGTAATATGAAGTTCATGTTAAACGGCGCCCTGACACTTGGAACGATGGACGGTGCAAATGTTGAGATGTACGAGGAAGTCGGACCGGATAATATGTTTATTTTCGGTATGAGCTCTGACGAAGTGATCGCACATGAGCATAACCGTGATTATGATCCGATGCAGATTTTCAACACGGATCAGGATATCCGCAAAGTTCTGACACAGTTAGTGAACGGATTCTACTCACCGAACGACTCCGAACTTTTCCGTGACCTGTACAATTCACTGCTGAATACACACAGCACACAGTATGCGGATACTTACTTCATTCTTGCAGACTTCCGTTCTTATGCAGAAGCGCAGAAGAAGATCATGGAGTATTACAAGAACAAGAGCGCCTGGGCAAAGAGCGCTATCTTAAACACTGCACATTCCGGAAAGTTCTCATCTGACAGAACGATTCAGGAATATGTGGATGATATCTGGCATTTACCGAAAGTGAAGGTTGATGTGGAATAAACAATAGATGTTTTAATCAGAAGGCAGTTCTGTGATAGATATATAGTCATTGCTTTGGAAACGTATCTATCATGGGACTGCATTTTTGAAATATGAAAAATTTTCGGAAATCTGATTAGAAAGGCACTGGATAAATATGAAAAACGAAACTTTTTTAGACAGTATTAAATGTGCTATAAAAGGGATGAAGTATGCTTTTAAAACAGAAAAAAACTTTAAATACTATTTCTTTATTGCTTTATTTTTTCTGATTTTAAATATTTTGTTAAAATCAACAAAACTAGATTATGCTTTATATGTGATCGTAACGAGTGGTGTTTTGATGGCTGAATTAGCGAATACGGCAATTGAGCATGTTGCGAATGCATTATCGAGAGAATACAATGAGGAGATTCGATTGGCAAAAGATATTGGTTCCGGTATTGTGTTAATGCAGGGATTTGCTTTTTTCCTCGTAGAGAGCATTGTTTTTATCACTAAATTAATATAAACAGGAGAAGAACGATCCGGCAGGAAATCAATCGGAGAGATGTTGGATTTTAATGAAAAATATATGATAGTTTTAGATATGTATTTAACGATGTTATCTGTTATATTGGGTGGTGTATTAAATATGCTTTTTATAAAAACAGATTTTTATAAAAAGCATAGATACCCGATTGACCGAAATAGAAAATTAAAAGACGGAAAAAGAGTATTTGGCGATAACAAAACATGGATAGGTTTTGGATCCATGATTGTCTGTTGTATGATATCGCAGGTATTAATCGGATTCATATGTAATGTTTTTCATATCAATAGTCATAATCAAATTTATAATTTTTATGAAAATAAATTTATTTTTAATGTTTTGATGGGATTTCTATTTGGTTTTACATATATGCTGTTTGAGTTGCCAAATTCATTTGTAAAAAGAAGATTAGATATTGCATGTGGTAAAACAAATACAAATATAATTGGAAAGCTGTTTTTTGTGATAGATCAGATTGATTCCCTTATTGGAGTAATGCTGATCTTAGTGATATTTGCCAAAATATCATGGAAACAATATTTTGTGTATATTTTTATTGGTGGATTTACGCATATCATGGTAAACTTATTTTTATATAAGATCAAAGTCAGGAGAAATGTATGAAACAGGAAAAGAAGTTATTCATTGGATGTTTCAATAAATCAGTTATTTTAACATATATAGGTGTTGTTTTTGCACTTACAGGCATTTTTACATTAGTGGAGTTTCAGGAAAATGAGTTAATAGAACGAATGAATTTTGTAATGTTCTGTCTGATCATTTCTGGCTTGTGCGATTTATTTGATGGTTTTATCGCAAGAAAATGTAAAAGGAATGAGATACAAAAGGCTTTTGGAATCCAGATTGATACGTTATGTGATATTATTTCATTTGTCATATTTCCATCAATTATTTTATATAGAATGTCAACGCAATATCGTTCTGAGATTATATTTATTGTATCTATAGTTATGATTGTTTTATATGTTTTGTGTGGAATAACCAGACTGGCGTGGTTTAACATATTAGCAAATAATGAATGTAAAACAACTTATTATCAAGGTGTGCCAGTTACCTATATTTCATTTGTTATTCCAGTTTTTTATGTGATAATTCAAAGGATTCCATTCCTGCTGCGCAATGCAGGTTATATATTTGCAGTTATTTATGGTATTATGGCATTTTTATTTGTTGCAAATTGGAAAAATAAAAAACCATCAGGAAAATGGTATGTATTTTTTTCAATTGTTGCGATTGTTACATTTGTCTTACTTTTCATTTAATGGTAATTATGGCTAAAATTTATAATAGAGACAGTAAAAAGCTAGTAGAAGAAAAGGAATATAAAGAGGGAATCTTAGTTTTTTTATATCAAACGGTTATCGGAAGAATTTTATTAAAGCTAGTGATTGCCAGACCTTGGTTTAGTAATCTCAGAGCAAAATATCAGAGGAGTCCTAAATCGAAAAAAGATATATTGCCTTTTGTGAAAGAATATCATGTTGATATGTCAGATTATAATATGGATTCCTTTGAGAGTTTTAATGATTTTTTTATCAGAAAAAGAACTTATAAAACGACAACTCAGCCAAATGAACTGATGGCGATTGCAGATAGTAAATTATCTGTTTATAAAATAGATGAAACATTGAAGTTGAAGATCAAAAATTCTATTTATGAATTAAACGATATTATTCAGAAAAAGGAAATCGCAGATTTATATAAAAATGGATATGCATTTGTGTTCCGATTAGCTGTTAACGACTATCATCGGTATGTATTTTTTGATGATGGTGAATTAGTTTCATCTGAATATATCAGAGGCGAATTGCACACCGTAAGATCTATTTCTGATCAATACAAAGTGTATGCCAGAAACAGCAGAGTTGTGAATGTTATGGATTCAAAATCTTTTGGCATTATTACGCAGGTCGAAATAGGTGCGTTGCTTGTGGGAAGAATAAAGAATTATAATATGCAAGTGTTTAGTCGTTTGGAGGAAAAAGGTTATTTTGAATATGGAGGTTCTACTATTGTAATGTTTTTCCCACCCAATATCATGATTGATGAAGATATATTGAGACAATCTCAGGCAGGATATGAAACTCAGGTTTTTATTGGTGATAAAATAGGACAAAGAAAGGAATAGAGACTAATGATAGCTGCATTAAAAAGGTTAAATATTTATCAAAAAGAAATGTATCCAATTATTCCAAGATTATTATTAGGATATTTAGTGTTTGGTGAAATTTATTTTATTATTCTGTTAAATCATGGAATAACAGATATAAAGCTGGGAATACCGGAAATTGTTTGCGGATTTACTGTATTTAGTTTTCTGTTCTGGCTTAGGATTGCAGATGATTTTAAGGATTATGAACTTGATTGCAGGCTTTTTAAAGAACGACCACTGCCTTCGGGGAGAGTTACCAAAAGAGACTTAGGCATATTTATAACTATTTTAATAGCTATTACGCTTATTTTAAATTTTATTTTTATGAATAATTTTTTGTTCTGTGTTTTATTATATACCTACGGCTCCTTCATGGCGGTATGGTTTTTCCAAAAACACAAAATTGCCAAATCATTACCGCTGGCATTAGTTACGCATAATCCAGTTCAGATATTTATTAATCTTTATATCGTTTCATTTACAATTACAAAATATAACTTACCATTTTTGAACCTTACAAATGTATTAGCATTACTGACATTGTATTTTCCTGCTTTGATCTGGGAAGTTTCAAGAAAAATAAAAGCTCCTGAAGATGAAACGGAATATGTGACATACAGCAAACTGTTTGGTTACAAAAAAGCAATTAACTTTGTATTTATTGTTACGTGGATGGATATTTTTACGAATTTTGCTTTAGTTTGGAATTTAAGTAAATGGTCTGTGATTGCTTTATTAATAAATGTTTTATGGTGTAGCTGGAAATTTATCGAATTTAAAAAGGATCCGACGAGATATAAAATTGTAACGAAAGTAGAAACTTATACTTATATTCAGGAATCGTTGATGATTTTAACGATTATCTTCTACCTTTTTACGCATAGATAAGCTTGGAGAAAATAAATGAAGCACAAAAATCTGGAAATTCTGAGAGAACATCACATAAATGTTCCTGACTTTATTGTTGTTGATCGGAAAGAAGAATTAGATCTGAGTTTTTCCAAAGAGGAATTATTTGCAATTCGTTCATCTTTTGAGGTGGAAGATGATGATGAGAGCAGCTTTGCAGGACAATTTGAAACTTTTTTAAATGTTGAAAGAAAGAATGTTTTTTCTTATGTTGACAAAGTAAAAGAGAGTTATAAAAAACTGAATATTACAAACACAGCATCGAAAGTAATTGTGCAGGAAATGATACAATCTGATTATTCAGGTGTTATTTTTACTGCAAATCCAACGGGAATTTTAAATGAGATGGTTATTGTAGCCGGAGAAGGACTGGGATGTAATATAGTTGAGGATAAAATTGCTGCAACAACTTATTACTATAACGTGGATGATAAAAATTATTATTTCGAGAATGAAACGATATTAAGTCAAACTATTTTAAATGATTTAATAAAAGCTGCTGTTAAAATCAAAGAGATTTTTCAGAAAGATATGGATATTGAATATGCAGTCAAAGATGACAATATTTATATTTTGCAGGCAAGACCAATTACCACTTTAAAATACAGTAAAACAATTATATTAGATAATAGCAATATTGTTGAAAGTTATCCGGGAATTTCACTGCCGCTGACACAGAGTTTTGCAAAGCAGGTATATGCGGATGTCTTTAAACACTGTATTTATCATTTATCTCAAAAAGATAAAAATTTAGTAAACAGTATGTCAGATCATTTAGATAACATGCTGGCATGCACAAATGGAAGAATTTATTACAATATTAATAATTGGTATCTGATTATCAAGCTATTACCATGTTCGGAAAAGTTAATCAAAATCTGGCAGGAAATGCTTGGAGTGGAGAACAAATATGTAAATGATGAAAAGATGCCAGTTACACTTTTAACGAAAATAAAGATTGTGATTTCTTTTTTGTATTATTTACAATCAACCCCTAAGTCTATGAAAAAACTGAATAGAAAATTTGAAGATGATTTTATGATTTTCAAAAAGCAGGTTAAAGCTCAAAATTCGATTACGGATTTGTTGGCTACATACAGAGCAATAGAAAAAGCTATTTCCAGCGACTGGTATATTACGTTGATCAATGACATGTATACTTTTATATATACGGGGCTTTTGTCAAAAAAAGAGAAAGAAAAATTAAATGATATTAAGAATCTGGAAAGCATGAAACCGGTAGTCGCTCTAAATACGTTGATTCGTGTTTATAAAGAAGAAAAGAAATCGAACCGGTTCCATCAGTTATTTCAGAAATATATCGAATTATATGGTGACAGGTGTCTTGGCGAATTAAAACTGGAAACGCAGACCTATAGAGTGAATCCGGATTTATTATTAGAATATATTCAAACTCATGATGAGACATGTCTGGATCAATCAAGTACAGATATTAAAGTAAATAGAAAATTAAAGAAAGCCAAACTTGGCATTTATAACAGAGAAATATCAAGGTTAAACAGGACACGGATTTTTGGGTTGGCAAGAAGTATTTTCCTGAAAATAGGAGAAATTTTGGTTAAGGAAGAAAGGATAGAAAAAAGAGAAGATATTTTTTATCTGTTTCTGGAGGAAATCAACGAAAAAGATTGTTATAATGAATTGGTAAACAAGCGAAAAATTCAATATAAGAAAAATGAAACCATTCCAGCATATAGCAGGCTCGTCTATGCAGATCAAATAGTTGAAAAACATTTTGAAAATATAAATATGCTGAACAATCATGAGAATTTATTTGGCACAGGATCTTCATTGGGGATTGTGGAAGGGGAAGTGGTTGTTGTAAAAGATGCAGATTCCAATATAGACGTCAAAAATAAAATCATAGTTGCGGAATCAACGGATCCGGGATGGGTATTTCTGATAAAGGATGCAAAAGGGATTATTGTGGAGAGAGGCTCTATTTTAAGCCACACAGCCATTATTACAAGGGAACTGAAGAAACCTTCCATTGTGAATGTTAAGAATGCAACAAGTCTGTTAAAAAATGGAGATTATGTGCAGGTAGATGCATATAAGGGAATTGTAAGAAGAATAGATGGAGCATAGTAAATGGAAAATTGTATGAATTATGAAGTGATTTATGGAAAAAATCAATCTGTATATACTGATTTTTTAGCATTACCATGTAAATTATACCAGAAGAACGATCTGACACAGGATTATGATACAGAATATAAATTATTATCTGAAAATCATATATTAAGCAAATATTTTAAGTGTACGCCTTTTGTAGTCATTGATAAAAATGCACAAATACCTGTTGCACGATGTATGTTGACTTATTATCCAGAGGATGATGTTGCATATTTTGGATTTTTTGAAAGTGTAGATGATCAGAAAATCGTAGATTTATTGTTAGATACTATTTCAGAAAAGGCTAAAAAAGATGGAAAAGTGAAACTTGAGGGACCTGTCGATGCCTCTTTTTGGATAAAATACAGATTAAAAATGAATTTGTTTGACAAAATTCCTTATACGGGAGAACCTTATAATAAAGATTATTATTATCAATTACTCACTAATTATGGTTTTATAGTCCAAAATCATTATACATCCAATATTTATCCAGTTATAGATGCAGGTTATCATAATCAGAAATTTCAGAAGCGTTATGAACAATTTAGGGACAACGGATATGAAATAAAAAGTCCTGACAAGAAGAATTATCAATCTATCATGGAAAAGGTATATGAACTGATCATGGATTTATATAGTGATTTTCCAGCTTTTAAGTATATTGAAAAAGACGATTTTATGAAACTTTTTAGTTCCTATAAATATATATTAGATTTTGATATGGTTAAAATTGCTTTTTATAAAGAAAAAATTGTTGGATTTTTTATAAGTGTTCCCAATTACAAAAATTTGCCTTATAAATTAAATGTCAGAAATTTTTTTAAAATCCTTCAAATAAAGCACAAACCAGATGAATATGTGATGCTTTATGTGGGGGTAGACAGAAAGCATGTAGGATTGGGAAATGCGATGTCTAATATTATTACGATGGAACTAAAGAAAAAACAGGTTCCAAGTATAGGTGCACTGGTAAGGGATGGAAAAATTACGCAGAGTTACGCAAGTGAATTAATTCAGGATCGATATGAATATGTATTATTGGAAAAGGAACTGTAATAAATGGAGAGACAGCTATGGCAGAATTTATAAAATTACCTGTTGGAATTGAAAATTTTGAAAAAATCTGCAGAGATGGCTTTTACTATGTGGATAAAACCGGTCTGATCGAGCAGCTTTTAAATAACTGGGGAGAGGTCAACCTGTTCACACGCCCACGTCGGTTTGGTAAGACCTTGAATATGAGCATGCTTAAATGTTTTTTGAAATCGGTGCGGATCAGTCGCTGTTTGAAGGATTATATATTTCTAAGAATAAGGCTTTATGTGATGCATATATGGGAAAGTATCCGGTCATATCAATCAGTTTAAAAGGGGTAAATGCAGACAGTTACGAGAATGCACGCAGCCTGCTGAAACGGATTGTAATGGAAGAAGCGAAAATGCACCGGATTATCATGAGTGGAAACAGGTTAGATGACATAGACAAGGCAGAATATATGTCACTTGTTACAGGAGAAATGGGCGAGGACACGCTTGTATACAGTCTGAAAACGCTGACTGCATTACTGGAAAAGTATTATGAGAAAAAAGTGATTGTACTCATTGATGAGTATGATGTGCCTCTTGCCAAGGCAAACGAGAATGGTTACTATGACCAGATGGTTTTACTTGTCAGAAATTTATTTGAAAATGTGTTAAAGACAAACAGCAGTTTAAAATTTGCAGTCTTAACAGGCTGTCTGCGTGTGGCAAAGGAAAGCATTTTTACAGGACTGAACAATTTTAAGACTAATTCAATCCTTGATGAGGAGTATGATGAGACGTTTGGATTTGTCGATGATGAAGTGAAAGAAATGCTTCATTATTACGGTCAGGATACACATTATGAGACGGTAAAAGAGTGGTATGACGGATACCGCTTTGGAAATGCAGATGTTTATTGTCCGTGGGATGTCATTAATATTGCGATGCACATAGAAGGAATCCGATGCTTCCACCGGAGAATTATTGGACTAACACCAGTGGAAACGATGTGCTGAAACATTTTATAGAAAGTGCAGGAGCCGCAAAGGGGCTGGCAAAAACAGACTTAGAGAGACTTGTAAATGGTGAAATCGTAGAAAAAGATATACGTGAGGATCTGACTTATAATGAACTGTATGCATCCATGGATAACCTCTGGAGTACACTTTTCATGACGGGATATCTTACACATAAAGGCAGAGTTGATACAAAAAGATACAGACTTGCAGTGCCAAACAGGGAAATACGGAACATCATGATCTTGAAGCTGTTTGCAGGGATGCACTAAAACAGATGATAGATAAGCGATATACAGAATATTTTGAACAGCAGGGCATAAAGAAAATTCTGAAATATGGAATTGCCTGCAGAGTCAAGGAATGTAAGGTTATGTTAGGAGAAAACTAATTTCAAGAAAGATGTAACATGTAAAAATGTTGCATCTTTCTTTTTTATTGTTGCAGTCTGCAGTCAATTGGTTGCAATGTAAAAACGAACATGATAATGTGATAGTAACAGAAAACGGAAGATGCGCAGAAGCGCAAAACAAGGAGCAAAACAAGGAGGCTAAATCCTCTCCTCACAAGAGTTCGGATTTTGCTTCGCAAAACAAGGAGGATATTATGATCTGGGAAGATGTATTAGCAAAATTTAAAGAGTTATTCGGGGATGAGGGCGAAATCGGTGTTTATTTTGCACCGGGACGTGTGAATATGATCGGTGAGCACACCGATTACAATGGAGGACATGTGTTCCCATGTGCACTCACGATTGGTACTTATGGTGTGGCAAGAAAAAGAGATGATAAGAAACTTCGTTTCTATTCCATGAATTTTGAGCAGCTCGGTGTGATCGAATCTTCTGTGGAAGGATTAAAACCGGAAAAAGAAGCTGACTGGACGAACTATCCAAAGGGAGTTATGTGGGCGTTTGGCGAGAAGGGAATGAAAGTAGAGCAGGGTATGGATCTTGTTTTATTTGGAAATATTCCAAACGGTTCCGGACTTTCTTCTTCTGCATCAGTTGAAGTTCTGACCGGATATATTTTAAAAGATATGTTTGGATTCGACGTGACAAATCAGGATCTTGCGCTGATCGGACAGTTCTCTGAAAATAAATTCAACGGCGTAAACTGTGGTATCATGGATCAGTTTGCGATTGCAATGGGAAAAGCAGGTCATGCGATTTTCCTTGATACAGCAACTTTAAAATATGAGTATGCACCGATCAAGCTGGAAAATGCAAAGATCGTGATCTCCTGCAGCAACAAAAAACGTGGACTTGGAGATTCCAAATACAATGAGAGAAGAAGTGAGTGCGAGACTGCACTGGCAGAACTCCAGAAAGTTGTTAAAATTGATTCCCTTGGTGATCTCACAGAGGAACAGTTTGAGCAGTACAAAGATGCGATCAAGGATCCTGTCAGAGTAAAACGCGCAAAACATGCTGTATATGAGAACCAGAGAACCATCAAGGCAGTGGAGGCATTGAAGAATAATGATGTTACTCTGTTTGGCGAGTTGATGAACGCCTCCCATGTTTCCCTTCGTGATGATTATGAAGTAACCGGTATCGAGCTTGACACATTGGTGGAAGAAGCATGGAAAGTAGACGGAGTGATCGGTTCCCGCATGACAGGTGCAGGATTCGGCGGATGTACCGTCAGCATTGTAAAAGATGAGGCAGTCGATTCCTTTATCGAAAAAGTGGGTGTGGCTTACAAAGATAAGATTGGTTACGCTGCTGATTTCTATGTAGTTGAAATCGGTGACGGTCCAGTAAAATTGGCTTAGTAATTTTTTGTAATTGCGAAACGCTAAAAAAATTAAATTAAATTTTGAACAATTTTTGAAAGAATAGGAGTGTTTCGCAAAGGCATATTAATATTTGGGATAAAGAGGATAACACAATGATTCAGGAAAGAATTTTAGAGTTAACAGAATACGGTCTTGTAACTGGTTTAGTTGAGCCGGAAGACAGGAGATATACCATTAACCGCCTGTTAGAACTTTTTCATCTGGATGAATTAGATGATGAAGTGGAAGCAGCCTATGCAAAGAGAACTCCGATGACGCAGGAGAGTGCAGAGGCAGCATTGGAAGATATCTTAAATGAGATGCTTGATTATGCGGCAGAAGATGGACTGATGCCGGAAAATACAATTACTTACAGAGATTTATTTGATACGAAGATCATGAGCATACTTGTGCCAAGACCAAGCGAAGTGATCAAAAAGTTTCAGGCATTATATGAGATCAGCCCGAAAGAAGCAACGGATTATTTTTACAAATTAAGCAGAGATACAAACTACATCCGTAGATACCGTATCAAAAAAGACCAGAAATGGACCGCAGATACCGAGTTTGGAACATTGGATATCACCATCAACCTCTCCAAACCGGAAAAAGATCCGAAGGCGATCGCAGCAGCCAAGCTTGCAAAACAGAGCGGTTATCCAAAATGCCTTCTGTGCAAAGAAAACGAGGGATATGCAGGACGTGTGAACCATCCGGCAAGACAGAACCACAGAATCATTCCGGTAACGATCAATCACAGTGACTGGTTTTTCCAGTATTCACCATACGTTTACTACAATGAGCACTGCATCGTTTTTAACGCAGAGCATACACCAATGAAGATTGAAAAAGCAACCTTCGGAAAGCTGTTGGATTTCGTAGAGCAGTTCCCACATTATTTTGTTGGCTCTAATGCAGATCTTCCAATCGTCGGAGGTTCCATTTTAAGCCATGATCATTTCCAGGGTGGTCATTACGAGTTTGCAATGGCAAAAGCACCGGTGGAAAAAGAGCTGGCCTTCAAGGGATTTGAGGATGTGAAAGCCGGAATTGTAAAATGGCCAATGTCCGTGATCCGTATCAGTGCACCACAGAAGGAGCGCCTGATCGAGCTTGCAGATAAGATTTTGCTTGCATGGAGAGGTTATACAGATGAGGATGCATTTATTTTTGCAGAGACAGAGGGAGAACCACACAACACGATCACTCCTATCGCAAGAAAACGTGGCAATGATTATGAGTTAGATCTTGTACTCCGCAACAACATCACAACAGAGGAGCACCCATTAGGTGTTTATCATCCACATGCAAAACTGCACCATATCAAGAAAGAAAACATTGGTCTGATCGAGGTTATGGGACTTGCAGTGCTTCCGGCAAGATTAAAAGATGAGATGGCTGCATTAGAACAGGCGATTTTAGACGGCGCAGAAATCCGTGAGGATGAAGTTTTGGCAAAACACGCTGACTGGGTAGAGGAATTCCTTCCAAAATACGGATTCACAGCAGGAAGCGGTTTAGAGGGTGAGATCACACCGGAAAAATTACATGAGATCATCCAGACCGAGATTGGTCTTGTGTTCAAAGAAGTTTTATTAGACGCAGGTGTTTACAAATGCACAGAGGAAGGCAGAAAAGCGTTCCAGAAATTTGTAGATACCGTCAATGCATAAGAAAATACAGGGGAGTATTTTTGAATAAAAGAAGAAACTGTCCAGGCATGATCCGTGAGGAGATTGTCTTGCGGCAGTTTCTTTTTTTCTCTATTTACTTTCACACATTATTGTTGTAAAGTATAAGGAGAAAGTTGTTGACGGATATTGTGTATGAAACAAAACTTTGACTGTATAAGGTACATAAATGACGACGTTGACAGAATAAGTGAGGAACAGATATGATTTCAAAAAAAATACAGAAAGCATTGCAGGGAAGTTCAGCGATCCGCGCAATGTTCGTAGAAGGAAATGAATTAGCTGCAAAAGTAGGACGGGAGAATGTGTATGATTTTTCATTGGGAAATCCTGCAACACCGGCACCGGCAGCATTGAATGAAGCAATCAAAGAACTGGTGGACGAGACAGATCCACTCGTGTTACACGGATACATGGATAATGCAGGTTACCCGGATGTCAGACAGGCAATTGCCGAGAATCTGAACAAGCGTTTCGGAACTGCTTTTGATTCCCACAATGTTATTATGACAGTGGGAGCTGCAGGAGGCCTGAACATTATTTTTAAGACCATTTTAGATCCGGGAGACGAGGTTATCGTGTTTGCTCCATTCTTTGGGGAGTATAAGAGTTATGCGGCTAATTTTGATGCAGAGGTGGTTGCAGTGGCACCGGATTTTGAGACATTCCAGCCAGACCTTGTGGCATTTGAAAATGCGATCAATGAAAAGACCAAGGCTGTCATTGTGAACACCCCAAACAACCCGACCGGAGTAATCTACCATGAAGAAACAATGAAAAAAATGGCAAAGATCATGGAGAAGAAGGAAAAAGAGATTGGACATGAGATCTATCTGGTTTCCGACGAACCTTACCGTGAACTTGTCTATGACGGAAATAAAGAAGATTTCCTGACAAAATATTATAAAAATACAATTGTAGGTTATTCTTTCAGTAAATCACTTTCACTTCCGGGAGAGCGTATCGGATATGTGGTTGTACCGAATGAAGTAGAAAATGCCGATCAGGTCATCGACGGCATTGTGGTATCAAACCGTACCCTTGGATTTGTCAATGCGCCGTCTCTTTTGCAGAAAGCGGTTGCAAGATGTCTCGATGAGAAGACGAATCTTGCATTTTATGATGAAAACAGAAAGATGTTATATGAAGGATTGCAGAGGCTTGGTTTCCACTGCATCAAGCCGGAAGGGGCATTTTACATGTGGGTAAAATCTCCGGAGGCAGACGAAGAAAAATTTGTTGCAGCAGGCAAAAAATACAATATCATCATGGTAAAGGGAAGTGCCTTTGGATGCGCCGGTTATGTGAGACTTGCGTACTGTGTTTCCCATGAGACAGTGAAAAATGCCCTGATTGCATTTGAAAAACTGGCAAAAGATTACGAACTGTATACAGAATAGATTGAAAAGTGAGCAGATCGTAGTGGATTTGTGAATCATATCAGAAATGAATGGGAAGCATTACTGAGAATTGAGAAAGTGGAGAGAAAAGTTTATGAGCAACTGGGAAGAATATGTAAGGACAGTGGAGCCTTATGTTCCGGGAGAACAGCCGGACAAGCCTGACATGATCAAATTGAATACCAACGAAAATCCATATCCGCCCGCACCGGGAGTGGTAGAGGCTTTGAAAAATTTTGATACGGATAAGCTGCGGCTTTACCCGGAGCCGACCTGTAAAGTGTTAGTGGATGCGATTGCGGATTACTATGGAATCAAAAGCAGTCAGGTGTTTACCGGGGTTGGATCGGATGATGTGCTGGCAATGGTATTTATGACATTTTTTAACAGTAAAAAGCCAATCCTGTTTCCGGATATCACCTATTCTTTTTATGATGTGTGGGCGAACATGCTTCGGATTCCGTTTGAGACAAAACCGTTGGATGATGATTTCCAGATCAGAAAAGAAGATTACTACGGTGAAAATGGCGGTGTCGTTTTCCCGAATCCAAATGCACCGACCGGAAATCTGATGCCGCTCTCCGAGATTGAGGATATCATTGCGCACAATCGGGATGTGATCGTCGTTGTAGACGAGGCGTATATTGATTTTGGCGGAGAGTCTGCGCTGCCTTTGATCGAAAAATACGACAATCTTCTTGTGGTACAGACTTTTTCAAAGTCGCGTTCACTAGCTGGCATGCGGATTGGTTTTGCCATGGGAAATGAAAAACTGATCAAGTATATCAATGATGTAAAATATTCCTTTAACTCCTACACACTCAATCAGACAACACTTGCTCTTGGGGTCGAGGCAATCAAAGACCGGGCTTATTTTGAGGAAACCTGCGCAAAAGTGATTGCGACAAGAGAGTGGACCAAGAAGGAATTGAAAAAGCTTGGATTCTCCTTTGGGGATTCCATGAGCAATTTTATTTTTGCATCGCATAAAACTGTTCCGGCAAAAGAGATTTTTGAGGCACTTCGGGAGCATAACATTTTCGTGCGCTATTTTTCAAAGCCGCGGATCAATAATTATCTGCGTATCAGCATTGGCACGCAGCAGGAAATGGAGCGTCTGATCTGTTTTCTGACAGATTTTCTGAACGAAGAAAAACAGGAATAATAACAGCTAAATCTCTATAACTTATAGTTATAGATAACATGAAAAAAAGTATTGCTTTTTCGCCTGGATTCGACTATTATATAATTTGCGTCTGTAACGCTTTAGCGTGTAAAACAGGTATTTACTTTAAAACTTTACTATGCTAAAATGTAAGTAGATTTGAGAATTAAAAAAGAATGAGTGCCAGCGAGAAGAACACATGCATGTGTTCGGCGAGCGACGAATGTTGATCATGAAGCTGTGCTTCGTGATAGAAGGATATCATTTTGATTTAGAAAAGGAGAAGAAAAATGAGCAAGAAACTAAGGACTGAGGCAGTGGATCATCTTTTTGATGCTATCTTAAGCCTGGAAAACAGAGAAGAATGTTATACTTTTTTTGAAGATGTCTGCACGGTAAATGAACTGCTTTCTTTGTCACAGAGATTTGAGGTTGCCAAAATGTTACGTGACCAGAAAACATATCTGGATATCGCAGAGAAAACAGGAGCATCAACAGCAACGATCAGCCGTGTAAACCGTTCCTTAAATTATGGTAATGACGGCTATGATATGGTATTTGCGAGAATGGCAAAATCAGAGAACAGCGAAGCATAAAATAACAATCAAAAAAGGTACCATGCACGTTCCGGTGATATGTCCCTGTCAGACAGGTTCGTTATCATCCGGTATGGAGTAGGGTACCTTTTTTTAATATTTTTGTAAAGCACGTATTTATTTTTTTGTGGAATCTTTTTCCTCATGTAACATCTGGTCAACGATCCGTTCGATGATCGTCTTTTTCAGATAGACATCATAGCTTAACATGCAGATGAAACTGAACGTGCGTAAAAGCTCGGCATCTTCGCCTTCCATTCCCTCAAAAGTTTTCATGGAGGTGTTGAATTTCTTTGCGAGATCTTTCATGATATTTAAGGTTTCCTGATGTTCTAAGCCGAATACTTCCTTATAAATATCCTCAAGGCTCATCTCGGAGCTGTTTTTTCCAAAATACTTGTCCGTGATCGGATTCAAAATACTCTGGATATCGCTGATACTTAAAATGCTTTTGAAGTAGTAAATAAAAATCAGTGTCAGCACGTGCTCCTTGGAATATTTCTTCTTTTCCGGTGGCGGGAGCAGATCGTTTTTCGCATAATTATTGATCATTGTTTTCGTCAGAATCTTGTCATCTTCATGCCGCTTGGATGTGGCAAGCTGGGAATCCATGAAAGTTGTCACCTGATCCATATACAGATCAATATTCGGGATATCTTCCGGTTTTACATAATCAATGCGGTTAAATTCGTCTAATATATCACTTAAAAATTGTTTTGTGTTCATAGTTCTACCTGCTTTTTGTATGAATTGTAATGAGCAAATCGTATCATTAAGGTTCGTTCTATATTTTACTTATGGTACTCTCTATATGAGATTATATAGTATTGAAAACTAGATGACAATAGACAATTGAATTTAAATGTATGAAAAAACAAGAAAATATGTTCGGTTTTACTGTTCAGATGTAGGTGGAGTATGATATAATCACTATAAAAATAACGAAAACGGAGATTTCTATGAGTATTTATGATACATTGAACGAACAGCAGCGGGAGGCAGTATTTCATACGGAAGGCCCGGTTCTGATCTTAGCAGGTGCAGGTTCCGGCAAAACGAGAGTGCTGACACACCGCACGGCTTATCTGATCGAGGAAAAAGGTGTGAATCCATATAACATTATGGCGATTACTTTTACGAATAAAGCAGCGGGCGAGATGCGTGAACGAATCGACCAGCTGGTGGGTTATGGCTCTGAGAGCATCTGGGTATCTACGTTCCATTCTACCTGTGTGCGCATTTTGAGGAGACATATCGACCGCATCGGGTTTGACACTAATTTTACAATCTATGATTCCGATGATCAGAAGACACTGATGAAGGATATCTGTAAACGTCTGAATGTGGATACTAAGATTTACAAAGAGCGAAGTCTGCTTGCTGCGATTTCCAAAGCAAAAGATGAACTGGTAGATCCACAGGAATTTTCTCTCCGTGCGGCTGCTTCCGGGGATTTTGCGAAACGGAAACAGGCAGAGATCTACAGAGAGTATCAGGATGCACTGCGGCGGAATAATGCACTTGATTTTGACGATCTGATCGTAAAGACGGTTGAATTGTTTAAAACGGATGATCAGGTGTTAGACTACTATCAGGAACGCTTCCGCTATATTATGGTGGACGAGTATCAGGATACGAATACGGCACAGTTTGAACTGATCAGTATTCTTGCCAGAAAGTATAAGAACCTGTGTGTCGTTGGTGATGATGACCAGTCTATCTATAAGTTCCGCGGTGCGAATATTTATAATATCCTGAACTTTGAAAAACATTTTCCGGAGGCAGTGACGATAAAACTGGAACAGAATTACCGTTCTACACAGAATATTTTAAATGCTGCAAACGGGGTGATCTCCAACAATATGGGACGAAAAAGAAAGACACTCTGGACAGACAATGAAGCGGGAAAAAAGATTGGTTTCAAGCAGTTTGAGACAGGCTATGAAGAGGCAGAGTATGTCGCAAAGGATATCAATGCCTGTGTGAAGGACGGCAGATATCATTACGGTGACTGCGCTGTTCTCTACCGCACAAACGCACAGTCCCGTCTTTTTGAGGAAAAATTTATCGTATCCAATATTCCATATAAGATTGTCGGCGGCGTGAACTTCTATGCAAGAAAAGAGATCAAAGACCTGCTTGCCTATTTGAAAACGATCGATAATGCAAGAGATGATCTTGCTGTCCGCAGGATCATCAACGTGCCAAAACGTGGAATCGGTGCAACAACCTTAAACCGTGTGGCAGATTATGCGGCTGCGGCAGACATCAGTTTTTATAATGCATTGAAAATGGCAGACGATATTCCGACACTCGGCAAGAGTGCTGCAAAGATCAAGCCATTTGTGAATTTTATTCAGGTGATGCGCAGTAAAGTAGAGATTATCAGCGTTTCTGAACTTTTGCAGGAGATTATAGACGAAACCGGATATGTGAAAGAATTGGAAGCGGAAGATACCGAAGAGGCAAAGGCGCGTATTGAGAATATCGATGAGTTGATCAGCAAAGTGGTTGCTTACGAGGAAGGCGAGGAACATCCGACACTCAGCGGCTTTTTAGAGGAAGTGGCACTGGTTGCAGACATCGACAGTCTCGATGAGGGCAGTGATTATGTTGTTTTAATGACATTACATAGTGCAAAAGGTCTGGAGTTCCCGAAAGTTTACCTTGCCGGAATGGAGGATGGATTGTTCCCAAGTTATATGTCCATCACTTCGGACAGTTCTTCTGAGGATCTCGAAGAGGAGCGACGCTTGGCTTATGTGGGGATCACGAGAGCCAAAGAAGAACTTACAATTACCTGTGCAAGACAACGTATGATTCGTGGCGAAACGCAATATAATAAAGTATCGCGGTTTGTTCGGGAGATTCCGTCTGAACTGTTGGACAGTGAACTGAGAAAGCCGGCATCTGCAAGAGGATCTTCTTTTGGAAAAGAGAGCAGTTTCCCATCTTTTTTACAGAACCAGACAACAGCAAGACCGAAAAGAACAACACTGCGCCAGCAGCCTTCCGGACAGAGCATGCAGGCAAAGGCACTTGTCACAAAGGGTGTTGTAAAGTCAGAGCTTGACTATGGCATCGGGGACGCCGTATCGCATATCAAGTTTGGCAAAGGAGTTGTGAAAAACATCATGGATGGCGGAAGAGATTACGAGGTGACCGTGGATTTCGAAGGATATGGTGTGAAAAAAATGTTTGCCTCTTTTGCAAAATTAAAGCGTATCTGATTCTATTTGTAAGCAGGGACGTTTGTGTATCCGAAACTCTAAAAAATATATAAAATTTTTGAAAAATGTAAATTTTTTATATTCGAAAAGTAAAGGATATGATATAATGAGCGTAAGCAATGAGCGGTGCACGTAGATTTTTCTGGTGTGTATTGCGTTTAGGTTTTGCATATCCTAAAAAGTATAAATTAGAGAAGGAGCGGAACACTATGAACAAGGTGGAAGATTTCATCAATACGACAAAGTTAAACGACTTACTCAATAAGAAAGAGGAGCTGATCAATATGACAAAGTTGAATGAATTATTAAACAAAAAAGAAGCAGAAGAAAAGAAAACATCAAAGGTTGTATGGATTTTTGCAATCATCGGTATTATTGCAGCAGTTGCAGCAGCAGTATATGGCGTATATCGTTTCTTTACACCAGATTATCTGGAAGATTTTGAAGACGATTTTGAAGATGATTATGATGACGATTTCTTCGAAGATGAAGAGGACGAAGAAGAGCCGGCAAAACCAGCAGAGAAAAAAGAAGAAGAATAAAAATAATCTGGAGGGCTGCGGATGCAGCCCTTTTTTCTTGTGTAACAGATAAAAGAAATAGAAAACTGTGAAGTTAATAAAATGTCAATGGAATCATGGACTATTTTATAGTTGATGAAATAAAAATGCGAGGAATTTATGAAAAAAGGACAAATCATAGAAGGCGTGATCGAGCGCGTAGACTTTCCAAATAAGGGAATTATCAGAACAGAGGATGGCAGACAGGTTATTGTAAAAAATACGATACCGGGACAGAAAGTGTCTGCTTCCATCAATAAAATCCGCAAGGGAAAGGCAGAGGGCAGACTTTTAGAGGTATTGGAAAAGTCACCGCTGGAAGGGGACAAAACAGGATGTGTCCATGCCGGGGAATGTGGAGGATGTACTTACCAGACACTTCCATACGACAGGCAGCTTGAGATGAAAGCAGAACAGGTAAAAAAATTAATGGATGATGTGATCGATCAGGAAAACCGGGATTACCAGTTTCTGGGAATCAAGGAAAGTCCAAGGCAGACTGCATACCGCAATAAAATGGAATTTTCCTTTGGGGATGAATTTAAGGATGGACCGTTAGCACTTGGAATGCATAAGCGTGGAAGCTTTTATGATATTGTGACGGTGGAAAACTGCCAGATCGTGGATGAGGATTTCAGAAAGATCCTGTCTGTCACACTTGCTTATTTTCGTGAAAAAAATATCACCTATTACCATAAACTGCGTCACACCGGATATTTAAGACATCTGCTTGTCCGTAAGGCAGTCAAAACAGGGGAAATATTAGTAGATCTGGTGACTACAACGCAGACGGATTTTCAGGGAATTGCCGGAGCACAGATGGATGAAGTTAAAAGTACGTTGAACAATGCACAGGAAAACGCATTTGCAGGAACGGAAGAGGAATTATTAGAGGGCTGGAAAGCTGCTCTTCTTGCAGCAGATTACAAAGGTATCATGACAGGTATTCTGCATACGAGAAATGACAATGTGGCAGATACCGTGACGAATGAAGGCACGGATGTTTTATATGGACAGGATTTCTTTTACGAGGAATTGTTAGGGCTTCGCTTTAAGATTACACCATTTTCCTTTTTCCAGACAAATTCTCTGGGTGCAGAGGTGCTATATCAGACTGCCAGAGAGTTTATCGGAGATGCACTTCCAAGCGGAACAGACGCAGATATTGCGGAACATGGTAAAATTGTATTTGATCTGTATTCCGGAACTGGAACGATCGCACAAATGCTTTCTCCGGTAGCTAAAAAAGTGATCGGTGTGGAGATCATTGAGGAAGCAGTGGAAGCTGCCAAGGAGAATGCACAGTTAAATGGTTTACATAACTGCGAGTTTATCGCAGGGGATGTGCTCAAAGTCATTGACAGCATTGAAGAAAAGCCGGATTATATTGTACTTGATCCACCAAGGGACGGAATCAATCCAAAAGCTTTGGAAAAAATCATTCGTTACAATGTGCCTCAGATGGTTTATATTTCCTGCAAACCGACCAGCCTTGCAAGAGATTTGGAAGTGCTTCAGGCAAGAGGTTATGAAGTGCAAAAAGTTTGCTGTGTTGACATGTTTCCTTCGACTTTTCATATAGAGACAATAGTTGCACTACATCGGACAGATTTGTAAAACTTCTCGACTTCCGGCACTTTGAGAGGTTTTTCAGGTTTGACCAGAGTGACCGAAAAACATACAAAAAAGCAATTGCTGATGGAGTGAATGTTTCAGCCGGAAGGCTGAACTGTTACTAAACAATTTGTAAAATATTGATTTTGTATTGCTTTTGTCCGTACAAATGAATCTAATATAGTTAGAAAAAACTCGAAAGGAGTGTTTACTATGGCAACAAAATCAGCAAATTTATACGCACGCATTGAGCTTGATGTAAAAGAACAGGCAGAAGAAATTTTAGCAGCATTAGGAATTCCTGCATCCAATGCAATAAATATGTTTTACAAACAAATTATTCTTCAAAGAGGACTTCCTTTTGAAGTGAAAATGCCATCCGCTCGTCCTGTAGACGTTAGTGCATTATCAGAAGCACAGATGAATGCAGAACTAGAGAAAGGATATGCGGATATGCAGGCTGGTCGTACTAGATCAGCAAAATCTGTTTTTGCTGATATCCGCAAGGATTATAGTTTATGATTTATGATATCGAGATTTCAGATCAGGCCGAGATAGACCTTCGTGGAATCTTCGAATACATTGCTTTTGAACTGTAGGCACCAGAAAATGCAAGTGGTCAGCTTGATAGGCTTGAAGCATGTATTATGGATCTTGATCATATGCCGAAGAGATATAAACAGATTTACAAAAACAAAATAATTTGAAAGCATCAATCAGAAATGGTTGGTGCTTTTTTCGTGCTGGAGAAATCTGGGCTTTTTTATGCTCATTTTTACGGAAGGAACTTCCAAGGAAGTAAAAAGGAGATGAATATCGTAGAATAAATTCTGTAATACAATTGACATTACGCTACAGAATCCTTACAATGAAATAGAATAAAAAACAAAGGAGAGTTTAGAGTTATGATTCAACAGAGAAACATTGCAGTATGTATTATTTTATCCATCGTTACATGTGGTATTTACGGTATTTATTGGTTTATCGTTCTTTCTAATGATACCAATACAGTATCCAATGCGGAGAATGCCACATCCGGAGGAGTTGCTTTTGTTTTAAGTCTGATTACCTGTAACATTTATGGTTTATACTGGGCTTACAAACAGGGAGAGAAGATCGACAAGGCAAAAACTGACAGAGGCATCCCATCAAGTAATAGCGGAGTTATATATTTAATTTTATGCTTGGTTGGATTAGGAATTGTTGCAGAAGCATTAATGCAGAATGAATTGAATAGCCTTGCATAAGGGTTAGAAAAATAATAAATCCCTGATAGTCTGGCAGAAGGTCAGATTGTCAGGGATTTTATTATGCCGTTTGTTGGAAGTTCAGGGAGCGTATGCGTGAACAGGCGTAAAATATAAATGCCAAAGACAACGATACCGAGCAGACACGTGATAAACGTCAGATAAGGAGGCTTTTTTTCGAACATATATTTATAAACCCAAAGATAAAGAAAGTATGGAATCAGAAGAAAGATGCAGGGGTTCATCTGAAAAGCAGTTGAAAAATGGGCTGTGAGAAAACTGATCCCAGCCCGCGTGAGACCACAGGCAGGACATGGAAAGCCAAATAAAATAGCAATTGGACAGACAGAGTGAAAGAGATATTGAGTAACGCTCATGTATATAATAATACAAAGGATTGCAATGCGATTATGGTATAGATTGGATAAAAAATTTTTAATTCCTTTTAAAATGAACATATTATCTCCAAAATATAAAAAACGATAGACAAATTATAAGTAGTAATCTGATTCATCATAAATAAGGGCAAAATACCTCTTGACCTTCCTAACATAATATAACATGAATGGATATTTAAGGCAAAATTGTATGTAATTTTATACATCAGGAAACTAAATGAACAAAATTTGTTTCTTTAAAATATGTGCAATTTGAATAAAAAAATCACTAATGGAAAATAATAGTAGTAAAAATGAATAGATGTTTTTCCACCAAAAGGCAAATCCTAGAAAAATAGTCGTGTATCTACGAAATATGGCGATAAAATACTAAAAAAATGACGGAAAATGAAGGATTTTGGAGTGATGATCGAAAATTGACAAATGAAAAAAATGATGTCATAATGCGTTCTTGGAATAAAAAGTAAGGTTCTTTTTTGGTAAGAAAGGGTGTTAAAAATGATTGAAAGAAAAATCAGATTGACTGACACAGAAGAAGTGAAAGATTTTGTTAGAGCTGCCGGAAAATGTGATTTTGATATTGACGTCTGTTATAATAGAGCAGTAATTGATGCAAAGTCGTTGCTTGGTATGCTGTATCTGGGAATCTGCAAAGATCTCATTGTAAAATACGTCGAACAGGACGAAAGCTTCGAGAGTGTCATGAATAAGTATGCAATCGCATAACGAAAAATGTTAGTTACTGCACAGGTACGTACGAACCGTAATACATTTTATGATGTATATAGAAATTAAGTGGGAAAAGAAGACCAGCGGAGATGGATTGATTTGGTATCCATGATCGGGCTGGTCTTTTTGTTATCCTTTTTTTCTAATGCAAAATCAGTTATAATAAGCGGTATGGAGAAAGAAAAAAGTCAAATAGAGAAAAATCAAATAGAGGAGAAGCGAAGCCAGATACGGATATCGGTCCGTAATCTTGTGGAATTTATTTTTCGAGAGGGAGATATTGATAATCGTCATGGGCAGTCGGTTTCACCGGAGGCAATGTTAGCGGGAAGCAGAATGCATCGGAAAATTCAGAAACGTATGGGGAGCGATTATCATGCAGAAGTTCCTTTAAAATTAGTGATCGAGGAAGAAAACTATGACCTTGTGCTAGAGGGCAGGGCAGACGGAATCCAGATCACTTCAAAGACAGGGCAGGAGATCAATTATTCCAATAATTTCAATTCCATGAAGATTGAAGATGACATGAAAGTTGTGATCGACGAGATCAAGGGTGTCTATTTAAAATTAGAGCAGTTAGCAGAGCCGGTGAAGGTGCATAAGGCGCAGGCAATGTGTTATGCATATATTTTTGCATTGCAGCATGAGATAGACCAGATTGGAATTCAGATGACTTATGTAAACCTCGACACAGAGGAAATCAAATATTTTCATGAGGATTTCACGTTTTCGGCGTTGGAGTTTTGGTTTGATGAGTTGATAAAAGCTTATAAAAAATGGTCTGATTTTCAGTATGCGTGGCGGAGACTGCGGCAGGAATCCATTCAGAAATTACAATTTCCATTTCCCTATAGAAAAGGGCAGAAGGAGCTTGCAGCAGGAGTGTATCGAACGATAAAACGGAAAAAGAATTTATTCATTCAGGCGCCGACTGGCGTTGGAAAGACGATCTCGACTGTTTTTCCGGCGGTAAAGGCAGTAGGGGAAAATCTTGGTGACCGTATTTTTTATCTGACCGCGAAAACAATTACAGGCACAGTGGCAAGAGAGGCTTTCGAACTGCTTCGGAAGTCTGGGTATCAGGCAAAAATCATTCAGATCACGGCAAAGGAAAAACTATGTCTGTGCGAGGAAATGGAGTGTAATCCGGTTCATTGCCCATACGCAAAAGGACATTATGACAGGGTGAATGATGCAGTTTTTAATCTTCTTTTGAAGGAAGATGTTTTTTCCAGAGAGGTATTGTTAGAGCAGGCAGAGAACTATCAGGTCTGTCCGTTTGAAATGAGTCTGGATGTGGCATCCTGGGTGGACGATATCATTTGCGATTATAATTATGTGTTTGACCCGAATGTGTACCTGAAACGTTTTTTTGCAGAGGGAATCCGCGGAGATTACATTTTTCTTGTGGACGAGGCGCATAATCTGGTGGAGCGCAGCCGTGAGATGTATAGCGCGGAGATTTACAAGGAAGATTTTCTGGCGGTAAAAAAGATTGTGAAACGTTACCGTCCGGGACTGGAACAGCAGTTTAATCACTGCAACCGGATTTTGCTTGATTATAAAAGAGAATGTGAAAAATATAAAGTATACGACAATGTTGGAAATCTGATGTTTTACCTGATGAAACTGGCGTCCGAACTGGATGAGTTTTTGCAGCGGAGCACTGAATTCCCGGAGCGGAAGGAAGTAAGTGAATTTTATTTTGGGTTGCGCAATTTTATCAATATTTATGAGCGCGTGGATGAGCATTACGTGATCTACACGGAGCATACGGAGGATGAACGCTTTAAGATGAAGCTTTACTGTGTAGATCCTTCACTGAATCTGCAGGAATGTATTGACCGTGGAAACGCAGCAATATTTTTCTCAGCAACATTTTTGCCAATCCAGTATTATAAGAATCTGCTGTCGACGAAGAAAGATAATTATGCGGTATATGCAGAGACAGCTTTTTCCGAGGAACAGAGTCTGCTATTGTTAGGAACCGATGTCAGCAGCCGGTATACGAGAAGAAATCAGAGCGAATTTGAGCGGATCGCACAATATATCAGGAAGACTGGGCACGCAAAAAAAGGAAATTATATGGTTTTCTTTCCGTCTTATAAGATGATGCAGCAGGTCTATGATGTGTTTATGGAGCAAAACGACGGTTCAATGGACGGCATCATTCAGGAACCGGGAATGAATGAGAAAAAAAGAGAAGAATTTCTGGCGGAATTTTCGGTGGAACGCGAGCGGACACTGGTTGCATTCTGCGTGATGGGCGGAATTTTCGGTGAGGGGATCGACTTGAAAAATGAGCAGTTAATTGGTGCGGTTATTGTAGGCACAGGTCTGCCACAGATCAGTAATGAGCGTGAAATACTGATGAATTATTATGAGAAACGTATGGGTGAAGGTTTTGATTATGCTTACCGCTATCCGGGAATGAATAAGGTGCTGCAGGCGGCAGGACGCGTGATCCGGACCATGGATGATGTGGGAGTGATCGAACTTTTGGATGAGCGTTTTTTGCAGAGTGACTACAGGAATCTTTTCCCAAAGGAATGGGAGAAACGAACAGTGTGCACGGTGGATAACGTCACATCGCATCTGGAAAAGTTCTGGAATGAAAAATAGTCTGGCAAATGAAAATGTATGGATAATAAATGTAGGGAGCTGCGATGCAGCTCCCTGTTTTGTCTGAAAATATTATGTAAACTTATGAAACACCCGATCAGCGGTAATCGCCCATGTAGAATAAGGCAATCGTTCCCGGACCGGAATGTGCACCGATCGTAGGTCCGATGTGGTTGATCAAAAAGCTTTCGATACCAAGTCTTTTTTTAATCAGTTCTGCAACAAACTGCGCATCTTCTAAAGAATCTCCATGAGAAATGAACACAATATCGTTTTTATCACGCCAGTCACCAATCTGTTTTTCCATGCTGTCTACAAGGGCAATCAGCGATTTTTTGCGTCCGCGGACTTTGGCAAGCGGAATCAGATGTCCTTCATTATCGACATGAAGGATCGGTTTTAAGTTGATCATGCTTCCAACGACAGCGGCAGTTTTAGACACACGTCCGCCGCGATAGAGGTGGAAAAGATCATCTACGGTAAAGTTATGTACCACATGAAGTTTGTTTTCTTCCAGCCATGCAGCAATCTCATCAATGCTTTTTCCCTGTTCTTTCATCATGACGGCTTTGTGTACGAAAAGTCCCTCGCCCATGCTGGCACATAAAGAATCAATGACAATGATTTTATTGTCAGGATATTTCTCGGCGAGATCTGAGGCGGCGAGACGGCAGCTGTTGTAAGTACCGCTCAATCCGGATGAAAATGCAATGTGCAGGATGTCTACGTCCTGTGTTTTGATAATATTTTCAAAAAGTTTTCCTGCTTCTTCTGGGTTTGCCTGTGAGGTCGTCGGCAGAGAACCATTCCGCATCATGGCATAAAAATCTTTCTCCGGGAGAGAATGTTCCCATGTGTAAGTCTGGTTTTCAATCGTATATGGGAGAGACATCATGCCAAGATGATGTTCGTTGACATAGCTTGCAGGAAGATCTGTTGTGGTGTCGGTTGTAATGATAAAGTCTTTCATAAAGCCTCCTTGTTTTGCAACTAAAAGTATTTGATACACGAATTGTTCCGTTGTGATACAACTCTCTTGCACCATTATATAAGATTCTAATGAGAAAAGAAAGAAAATGATTCAAATTCTAAAAAATTTATAAATTTCCAGAAAAAGGTTTACATTTCAGAAAAAAGACAGTATGATAACGACATCTTTTTTATCAATGTGTTAATTATTGAGGAACATCCCTGCGGACTTTTAGGAGGCAGGAATTTTTGAGTGAGCAGAAGATAATTGGCATTTTTGGCTGTGAACAGACAGATTTATGCATCTATCTGGCCAGCATCTTGGAGAACATGAGGAACAGGGTTCTCGTCATTGACAATTCATTTGAGCAGAAAATGCGATTTTGCATCCCAAGACCAAATGAGAATATGGATATTGTCACGTACAAAAACGTAGATTACACAGCTCTTTGTGAGCGGAGTCTGTGGAATAAGGAGGGCTATGATTTTACGATTGTAGACCTTGGAAGCTGGCCGGACGAAAAGAGTATGTCCGACTGCGATGAACTGATCTGTGCGTTGAATTGTGAGAAATGTGAGATTGAAAAATACCGGGAGTTACTGTTGCATCTGGAACATCCTGTGAGTATTTTATTTCGTGATTTCTGCAAAAATTATATGAGCACAGAGAAAATCAAAAAAATACTGGAAGAGGAGAACTGTTTTGTTTTAGACCAGATGTTTCTTCCGTTTTCAGAAGCAGATGAGTGCTGCAGGCTGCTGATGCAGTTTGAAGGATACCGTAATTTTGCAAATTTATCGAGAGAGTTTGAGAAGGTATTGTTTCATTTGTGCAGAAACATTTCGGGACAGGACTACAAAGAAGTTTTAATGGGAGTCCGCCGTGCAAAAAGGGGGGAATGTTTTTGAAAATCGTATTTTGGAGTGAAGAAGCAGAATGTGGGACAACCTCGAATATGATCGCAGCAGCAAGCATGCTGGCAGCAAAATACAGCTATCGGGTGGCAATGGTCGCAGCAGAGAAGCATATGCGCGATCTGGCAGATAATTTCTCAAAACCGGATACGACAATGGTAAATGAGGACTGCGCATATTACGCGTTAGAAGGGCTGGATTATCTGCTGATGGCTGGAAAATATGGAAATCTTACAAAGCATCATCTTGAGGAGGCATTTCAGACGGTATCAGATGGCAGGTTATTCTGTCTTCCGCAGGGGACGCGGATGTTGTGCGATTATTACCCAAAAGAGACAAGAGCTGTTTTAAGTCAGGTGATCCGTGTGTTAGATGAGACTGTGGATTTCTCTTTTATTGATTGCGGAAATGGAATGGATGATTGGACAAAGGAGCAGATGAAGCAGGCAGATCTCGTTGTGGTCAATTTCAGGCAGAACGCACAGGAATTTGATCAGTTTTTCTCTGAACATGCAGATGTTTCCGACAAGGTTGTGTATTTTATCGGAAGCTATCAGAAAGAGTCTGTATACAATAAGAAAAACATTCACAGAATTTACCGTGTCGCGCCGGAAAAGTTAGGAGTCATTCCGTACAACCCGGAGTTTGAAGTGGCATGTCGGGAGGGAAAACTAGATAAGTACATACGAGGGAAAAAGCTTTTGCTTCCGACGGATATGCGCGAGTATTTTTTCGAAGAATTAGAACATACAGTACAGATTATCATTCAAAGATCTAAGCAGGTGAAAGCAGGCAAAGAGACAAAAGCGAGGGGAAGGGAACAGAAGTGACAGGGGAAGAAGCAAAAAGCCAGGGCATATCTGAGGCAAAAGAGCAGGAGATTACCAGACAGGAACTTGTGGAGCGTGTGAGTGAGCATGTAAACCGTATTTTGCGCAGAAATCTCTATGAACTGAAACTGGATGAAAAGCAGACTTTTCGTCTGTTGAGGCAGAAGGAAGAACTTCGCAGATATTTAAAGGAAGCAGGAACAGGCAATCTGCAGGTGAAGGAATATCTGATCACATTTATTCAGGAATTTTTGTTAAATGGAATGAAAATGGATGAAGAGATGATAGAACACACTTTTTTCTTCTCGGAAAAAGGCAGAAAACAGGCATCTGTGAAGTTCGACATTTTATTATTTTTATATGGGGAACAGTATGGAAGTGGGGCGCTTGAGAGGCTTATTGAGGAGCATGGGTTATTATCAGGGACAAAGAATGTCATCACGGAACAACAGGTGGATGCCGTCTATGCAGTCTGCGGAAGAAAATTAAGATTTATTGAGCAGATAGAACTATTGAGCAGAAAGATTTATGCCTATTATAAAGGCTTAGGAGCGATTGATGAGATACGTGATATGAAGATCGACGGCGTTTCAGGTGGTGTTTCCGGCAAAGAGGGAACCTATCACAGTGCATGGATCTTCTATCATGGAAGGAGTGTGTGGCTGCCGTTTCTCGATTTTGAACGGGAGGAGGAGGTAGAGCGGATCGCAAGAAATCTCTGCCGTTATCATCAGCCGGGTGAGATTTCCAGAAAAAAAGGATATCTGGTTCATGAAATGGCTGACCATGCGAGAGTCGTTGTTGCACGGCCGGACTTTTCGGAAAACTGGATGTTTTTTGTCCGAAAGCTGGATAATATCCCGGAAGTTTCGCTAAAACAGCTTGTGACAGGAGAACATGCGGAGATTCCGGTAGAACTTTTGAAGTGGCTGATGAAAGGCTGTCAGGTGACGGCTGTCACAGGCATGCAGGGTTGCGGCAAAACAACACTGCTCACAGCAATGGTGGAAGAGATTCCGGAAGAATACACGATTCGTGTATTGGAATTAGCATTTGAACTGCATTTACGGGAGCGTTATCAAAACAGAAATATCGTGACATTCCGGGAGACGGCAGGAATGACGGCGCATGGTGGAATCGACGGACAGGAGGCATTAGAAGTACAGAAAAAGACAGACGGAGCGGTGAGTATCATCGGAGAGGTTGTCAGTGCGAAAGTGGCATCCTGGATGATCGAGAGTGGTCAGACAGGCTCACTGTTTACGATTTTTACACATCATGCTAAGACAACGCGAAGCCTTTTGCTGTCACTGCGGAACAGTCTTTTGAAGGAAGGCAGTTTTCAGTCAGAGAAGATTGCCTTAGAGCAGGTAACGGAAGTGGTGCGTTTTGACGTGCACCTTCATATGAGCAGAGAAGGGCGGCGTTACATTGAACGGATCAGTGAGATCGTTCCGGACACGGAAAATCCGGAAGGGTACCGGATTGTGGAACTCATACGGTTTGACGGAGAAAAGTATGTAAGATTACATACGATCAGCGAGACAACACGGGCGGAAATGGTGAAATGGCTGACGAAGGAGGAGAAGGAGGCATTTTCAAATGTGGATATTTGAAGGAATGCTGTATGCGGCATTAGCAATCCTGTTCGTAAGATGCAACCGCAGGAAAAATCTCTGGAAAAAGACGGTCATGCAGGAGGAAGCATTTGAACACTATCTCTCTGAACTGTCAGTTGCCTATGGAAAACAGAAGAACATTACGGAAGCAGTGTCAGAGGCGGAAGAAAAATATAAGATCACGCTTCCTTCAGAACATTCTTATGTGCGTGTATATGAGGCTGTCTGTGCAATTATAAGAGAGGATGGCGATGAACTGGCAGACGGGTATTCGGTATTCCAACGGAATCTTCAATATCTGAAAGAAGAAATCCGTGAAAATTTACTGCTCTGTAAAGCGAAAATGCATGGATTTATGGGCTTAGATCTGTTAGCCGTTCTCCCGGTCTGCTTTCTGCCGCTTGTCCGGATCTGGGCAATCCGGGTATCGGATGGTCTGGCAGCTTATTATTACGGCAGTTACGGAATGCTTTCGACGGTACTTTTATTTGCAGGTACGATTGGAATATATGGACTTATTTTATGGCTGCTGCTCCCGGAGGAAGAACAAAAAGACCGGTATCAGCTTGAAAAATGGCTGTTACAGTTTCCGTGGATCACAAATTTATTAGACCGCTACGTGAAGAAGCATTACACGAAGTGCCTGCAGAAAAATGAGCAGATCAAACAATTACAGGGATTTGGAAATATCAGGGTATTTCTGATGAAAAAAATATGTTTTTTTACCGTTGCATTTGTGGGAAGTCTGCTATTTCTCACTGCATATCAGAACGTGCAGCGCACACAGATTCTGTCACAGGTAAAGATTCCGTCCTATCAGCTTATGGTCCTGCCGGAAAAAGCACAAGAACAGGTAAAAGAGAAGTATCAGAACCTTGTGAAACAGATAGCAGCTGTCACAGGAAAAGAGCAGGAGACGGTATTCAAAAAGACGCTGGAGCAGATGACTCTTTGGAAGGAATTAAAACAGGAACTTTTAGCAGGAGAGTCCGAGCAGTCAGCCGGGGAACTTGAAAGCGCACTGTATTCACAGTGGGAGGCATATCAGAAAATCCGGTTATGCTGGTATCATATTTTGATGATACTTGTAGTCGCAGTATTAGCGGCTCAGATCCCGGAACTTTTGCTGGCAGCAGAGCAGTGGAAATCCAGAGAGAAAAGGATGAGTGAATGTTTAAGACTGCAGACAGTTGTGCTGTTACTGATCCATTATGAGAAAACGACAGTAGAAGAAATTTTGGGACAGATGGAGAACTTTGCTGTTCTTTTTAAAAGTCAGATGGCGGAGGCAGTCGATCATTTTTCTTATCATCGTATGGAGACATTGCAGAGATTAAAACAGGAAATCCCGGATGAACCGGTGCAGAGAATCTGTGATGCATTGGAATTTTGCGAGGAGCTGCCAGTGGAAGAAGCGTTTTTGAATCTTGAAGATGAAAGAGCCTATTTTTTGAAGAAAAATATGGAAGAACGAAAGAATTATCAGGGAGAATGCATTGCGCTTGCAAAAATGGTGGCATATCTGCCGTTGTTTCTGTTGATTATTTTAAAGCTGGTTATCCCGTTTGTGGCAGAGGGCTTAAGTGAGCTTCACGCATACAGTCAGGGAATGACAGGATTTTTTTAGTATGGATTTTGGCGTTGGGATTGAATGGAACGCAGTCCGAAAATCAGAAGAAAAGGAAGGTATATTTTATGGAAAATAGTTTAAAGGGATTAATGTTGGCAGCAGGTATTATTATTACATGCATTATTATCAGTCTTGGATTTTACATCGCAAGGGAGGCAAGGGATACTGCATCGGAGGGAACCGGGCAGATCAACCAGCTTCAGGCAGAATTTACCGATGCTTCCAAAACAATGTATGACGGAACGGAAGTGTCAGGAAGTGAAGTGCTGAATGTCATAAGAAAATTCAGTGATGAGACAATGGGAATTTTAGTGCAGACGAATAAAAATAAAACATACTACAATTATAATTTTGACGCCGAAAAAGGCGAATTAGGAAAAGAATTAGATAACAGCTATAAAAATGCACAGGATGTGGCAAGCGACAAGTATATTAATCCAACGGCACGTTTTCAGGGAAGTATCGTAAAAGATGTCAATGGAACGATTATAGGGATTGTTTTTGTGCAGGTATAAGCGTTTGTGATGAAAAGAGGGGCATATAAGAGATGGAAGAAGGGTTACAGGGATTGTTAATGGGAGCTTCACTTGTAATGTTCCTTATAGCAATGCAGCTTGCCGCGCAGGCTGTAAGCAGCAGTCTTGCGCTGGAGGAGACAGCAGAGAAACGGATGCTGGAGCAGAGAACTGTCACAGTGGAGAACGTTTCACAAAGGGAGGATGATGTGTCTGAATGGATGAAATATTTGGAAGAGTGACCGCTATTTTATTTGCGGTGGCAGTGTTTACAGGAATGCCGCTTTTGTATATGAGTGAGCGGGCAAAATCAGCAGAGCAGATGTATCTTCTGACAATCAATACAGAATTCGTAGACAGTATCTGCAATACAGGTTTTCTCACAATGGAAATGTACCGGCAGTTTTACAAAGAAATCTCGGCTGCGACAGGACTCTATGAAGTGCATATGTACCGGGAACAAAAAGAGATTGTATTGGATCAGGGAAAGTATTCCTATGAGAGTACGTTTTATGATGAAGAAGATATGTTATCAGAATTAGAGGAAAATCAGGTGTATGAATTTGAGCGCGGGGATTATCTGAAAGTGGCAATCGTGAAGAAAAAGGGGCTGTTTCATTTCCCAGGTATTCATGACAATACCGTGAATGTTTTATATGGAGGGACAGTGCGATATGAAGATTTCTAACTGGTGCATCTTGTTTTCGGTATGTTTCTGCGGCATGATTTTGTATACAGATCTGCGTTATCGCTATGCAATCGAAGCACAATATACGATGGAAGAGTATAATCGTATCTTTGACCGCGCAGCGGAAGATGCATTGACAGATCAGTTAGAGGAGGAGTATGAGGATGGAAGTCTGAAAATCGATGAGGAAAAAGTACAAAATCGCTTTTTTGAACAGACTTCCTATGTGCTTGATCTCACAGGAATGACTGAAAAAGAAAATCTGAAAGAATTAATTCTCTTACGAAAACTGGTAAATGAAAAAGGCAGTCATTTATCAGTGGAAGAGAGCAGAATCATTCAGACACAGATGGAGACTGCGGTAAACGAAAATTCAAAGCTTGGTGATATGGCATATTTTCTGTTATTTCCAGAAGGAGAGCAGGAGGAATGGGCACAGAATCTGAAAAATCATGGTTTTTACAGTTTTTTGGAACTGCCGGATGAAGAACGGTATCCGTGGACGAAGATGTTTGATGTGGATAAGATCCGCTATGCATTCAGTGGTGCAGAGCTTGTAAAAAAAGAAGAGGACTAATCCTCTTCTTTTGGTGCAGGTTTTTTGATATATATTTTTTCGATGCGGTTTTTATCCATTTGTTCTACACGGAGCAGAACGTCATCATCTGTGATGATGATTTCATTTTTCTCTGGAAGGTGATCTAACAGACCAATCAGATAACCGCCAATGGTGTCGTAATCATCTGATTGGAAATCAAGATCTAATTTCTCACAGAGATCCTCTAAGTTTGTAGAACCGAGAACGAGATATTCACGTTCACTCAACTGTATGATCGGGTCTTCCTCGTCGGTATCGTATTCATCACGAATCTCTCCGACAATCTCTTCTAGGAGATCTTCTAATGTGATGAGACCGGCTGTTGCTCCATATTCATCGAGAACAATTGCAAGAGAAATGGAAGATTTACGCATTTCCATAAAAAGTTCGGCAGTATTCTTATGCTCATATGTAAAATATGGTTCACGCATAATGTCCTGAATGGAGAAATGTTCCTTGTCTTTGTAAAGTAACAGATCTTTCATATTAATGATGCCGACCACATTATCCGTGGTATCTTTGTAAACCGGAAGACGTGTAAATTTGTCCTCTTTAAAAATTTCAATCAATTCATCATAAGTGCAGTCAATATTTGCAAACGTCATATCGATTCGTGGAACCATGACTTCTTTTGCCTGTGCATCACCAAAATCAAACACGTTATTGATCATCTCGTGTTCTTCGGATTCAATGACACCGGTTTCTTTTCCGACATCAACAATGGTTCGCAATTCTTCTTCCGTCATGGCGTTATCCTTTGCATTCGGATCGATGCGGAGAAGGAATAAAAAGGCGATGGAGAGTTTGTTTAAAATAAAAATAACCGGAGTCAGAATCTTCATCAGCCAGTAGATCACGTTGCAATAAGCAAGTGATAATTTTTCTGCATTAATGGCTGCAATTGTTTTTGGAGAAATCTCTCCAAAAATTAAAATTAACAGTGTCAGGATACCGGTTGCGATTCCGGCACCAACACTTCCCCAGATAGCCAGAGCAAGAGAAGTTGCAATGGAAGATGCAGAAAGATTGACAATATTGTTTCCTATTAAAATTGCACTTAACATTTTTCCGGAATCGTCCGTAACTTTAAGTACACGAGCCGCACGGGGATTCCCGTCTTCTGCAAGAGAACGCATACGAATCCGGTTAACGGTTGTAAGTGCAGTCTCTGCAGAAGAGAAAAATGCGGAAAGTAAAAGCAGAATGATTAAAATAATAATTTGAAATATGGAACCCGAGTCCAAATATGTTCACCTCATCTATTAAACAATTATTTTTTTGATACTATTCGTCAATGCTGTAGTTTGGCGCTTCTTTTGTAATGTGAATGTCATGTGGATGGCTTTCACGTAATGCTGCGGCGGAAATCTTTACAAACTGACCTTTTTCTTTTAAGTCTTCGATTGTAGGGCAGCCACAGTAACCCATACCGGAACGGATACCACCGATCATCTGGAAAACAGTGTCCTCAAGTGTTCCTTTATAAGCAACACGACCTTCAACACCTTCTGGTACTAATTTTTTAGCACCTTCCTGGAAGTAACGGTCTTTGCTTCCGTTTTCCATAGCTGCAAGAGATCCCATACCACGGTATACTTTGTATTTTCTTCCCTGATATAATTCAAAAGTACCAGGAGCTTCATCACATCCGGCAAAGAGACTACCCATCATACATACGTTAGCGCCGGCTGCAAGTGCTTTTGTCATATCACCGGAGTATTTAATACCACCATCAGCAATGACAGGAATACCATATTCTTTTGCGGCAGCGTAGCAGTCCATGATTGCAGTGATCTGAGGAACACCAATACCGGCAACAACACGTGTGGTACAGATAGAACCAGGTCCGATACCAACCTTGACAGCGTCAGCTCCGGCTTTGATCAGATCGCGGGTAGCAGCACCAGTGGCAACGTTTCCTGCGATCACCTGTAAATCAGGGTAGGCAGCTTTGATTTTCTTTACTGCCTCTAAGATATTGCGGGAATGACCATGTGCAGAGTCAACCACGATCACATCAACGTGGGCTTTTACCAAAGCATCGACACGTTCCATCATATTTCCGGTGATACCAACACCAGCACCACAGAGAAGACGGCCGAGATCATCTTTGGCTGAAAGTGGGTATTTGATCTGTTTCTCAATATCCTTAATGGTGATAAGTCCCTTTAAATGGAAGTCTTTGTCTACGATCGGAAGTTTTTCTTTTCTGGCTTTTGCAAGAATTTTCTTTGCTTCGTCTAAAGTGATTCCTTCCGGAGCTGTGATAAGACCTTCAGAGGTCATGCTCTCACTGATTTTCTTTGTAAAATCAGTTTCGAATTTTAAATCACGGTTTGTGATGATACCGACTAACTTTCCACCTTCGCAGATTGGAACACCGGAGATGCGGAACTTTCTCATAAGATCTTCAGCATCCTGTAAAGTGTGTTCCGGAGAAAGGAAAAATGGATCTGTGATAACACCATTCTCTGAACGTTTTACTTTGTCAACTTCCTCTGCCTGTGCCTGAATGGACATGTTCTTGTGGATGATACCGATACCACCCTGTCGAGCCATAGCGATTGCCATGCGGTGCTCTGTTACAGTATCCATTGCTGCACTCATCATTGGAATATTTAAAACGATTTTTTTTGTAAGATGTGTTGTTAAGTCAATCATATTAGGTGTTACTTCTGAATACTGTGGAACTAATAATACGTCATCAAAAGTAATTCCATCACCGATAATTGTACCCATTTTTTAGATCCTCTCTTTCTTCATCATGATGTGTTATTTCAATATAATTATATATTAAGGTAATTGTTCTGTATCATAGCAAAAAAAATACATAATGTCAATAATATATAAGTATAGATTTATAAAATATATAAATACATTAGAAGAACTAATAAAACGGAAAACAAAAGCTAATAGGAAGTTCCTATATAAAAGTATTCACAAATGATTTTTGGTGTGATATGATGAAAAAGGCAACGGGGCTACAAAGGGGTCACGTTGCCTTTTTTCAATTTATAGGAAGCTGCAATGCAATATTCCTATAAATTGTATGCAGAAAATATATCAGGCAGAAGAAAAAGATATCCTTATAATATAAGGTAAAAATTGGAGAGAAAAAATGGAATTTCGACCATGCATTGATATTCATAATGGAAAAGTAAAGCAGATCGTCGGTGGAAGTTTAAAGGATGCCGGAAATAAGGCAGATGAGAATTTTGTTTCAGAGCAGGATGCAGCTTTTTATGCAGAACTTTATAAAAAAGAGGGCTTTCGCGGCGGACACATTATTCTGCTGAATGCAAAAGACAGCGAATACTATGAGGCAACCAGAAAACAGGCGCTTATGGCACTGCAGGAATATCCAAAAGGGCTGCAGGTTGGCGGAGGCATTACCGCAGAGAATGCAGCAGAGTTTCTTGCGGCAGGTGCAAGCCATGTGATCGTGACATCTTATGTTTTTTATGATGGTCAGATTCAGATGGAACGGCTCAAAAGACTGCGCGATGCAGTGGGAAAAGAACATCTGGTGTTAGATTTAAGCTGCAGGAAGAAGGATGGCGATTATTATATCGTGACGGACCGCTGGCAGAAGTTTACAAAGCAGGTGATCTCAGAAGCACTGTTAGAGGAACTTTCCGGTTATTGTGATGAATTTTTAGTGCATGCGGTGGACGTGGAAGGAAAAGCATGTGGAATCGAGGAAAAACTGGCGGAATTATTAGGAAACTGGGGAAAAATCCCAATTACTTATGCCGGAGGTGTCGGAAACTTCGAGGATCTTGAAAAATTAAAAAAACTTGGAAAAAACAGATTGAATGTCACGATAGGAAGTGCATTGGATCTTTTCGGCGGGACAATGTCCTATGAAAAAGTAAAAGCGTTTTGCCGGGATGAGAGAAAATAAGGAAATATGGAGGATTGGTTTTATGAACAAGTACACAAAACAGGATATTATCCAGATGGTGGAAGATGAGGATGTAGAATTTATCCGTCTGCAGTTTACGGATATGTTCGGCACACTGAAAAATGTGGCAATCACATCCAGCCAGTTAGAGAAGGCATTGAATAATGAATGTATGTTTGACGGATCTTCTATCGAGGGATTTGTAAGAATTGAGGAATCAGACATGTATCTGTATCCGGATCTTGATACGTTCTGTATTTTCCCGTGGAGACCACAGCAGGGAAAAGTAGCCAGAATTATCTGTGATATTTACACGGCTGACAAGAAACCATTTTCCGGTGATCCACGATATATTTTAAAGAGAGCAATCGCAGATGCGGAACAGATGGGGTATCAGTTTGATGTCGGACCGGAGTGTGAATTTTTCCTTTTTAATCAGGATGATGACGGACAGCCAACAACCTATAGTAATGAAAGAGCCGGATATTTTGATCTCGGACCGGTAGATTTAGGAGAAAATGCAAGACGTGACATGGTGCTTACATTAGAAGATATGGGATTTGAGATCGAAGCATCCCACCACGAAGTCGCACCGGCACAGCATGAAATCGATTTCCGTTATGATGAGGCATTGAAAACAGCAGATAACATTATGACATTTAAACTTGCGGTAAAGACGATCGCAAAGAGGCATGGAATGTTTGCAAGTTTTATGCCAAAACCAAAGTATGGTGTCAACGGCTCCGGCATGCATGTCAATATGTCTTTGGCGAAGGATGGAAAAAATATTTTTGCAGATCCGGACGGAGAGAGGGGACTCAGCAAAGAAGCGTTCTGGTTTATCGGTGGAATTATAAAGCATATGAAGGGCATGACGGTTATTACAAATCCACTGGTGAATTCCTATAAGCGTCTCGTTCCAGGATATGAAGCACCGATTTATATTGCATGGTCAGCAACGAACCGTAGTCCGCTGATCCGGATTCCGGCATCCAGAGGGGCTGGCACTAGAGTGGAGCTTCGCTGTCCGGACCCTGCGGCAAATCCGTATCTTGTCCTTGCAACCTGTTTGGAGGCAGGATTAGACGGTATCCGGAATCAGATCACACCGCCGGATGCAGTGACAGAAAACGTCTTTGAGATGCGTCTGTCACAGAAGGCAAAACTTGGCATTGAGTCACTTCCGGGAGATCTTGAGGAGGCAGTGGAAGAACTTGAAAAAGATGACTATATCAAGAATGTTTTAGGCGAGCATATTACTGAAAAATACATAGAAGCAAAGAAAGCAGAATGGGCTGATTACCGTGCACAGGTAACCGAGTGGGAAATTGAGAAATATCTTTATAAAATATAAGCAAAAGCAGGATTAGATTTTGACCAATATTATTGTTGCATTTCCCAAACCGGAAACTGCCCAAAGCCTGAAAAAGATATTGCTGCAGAATGGATTTCATGTGGATGCAGTCTGTTCTACCGGATCTCAGGCATTGCAGAGTGCCAATGAACTTGGCGGAGGCATAGTCATTTGCGGCTACCGGTTTGTGGATATGATGTATACAGAATTGCATGATTATCTGCCGGCTCAATTTGAAATGCTGCTTGTAGCATCACCCGCGAACTGTGGCGAGCGTGATCTGGAAAACATTGTCTGTCTGTCGACACCGCTTAAGGTTCACGAACTGCTCCAGACGGTTGAAATGATGGATTATACCATTACAAGACGCCGGAAAAAGCAGAAGGAAAAACCAAAACAGCGCACGAAAGAAGAACAGGCACTGATTACAGAAGCGAAAGCACTTTTGATGGAGCGTAACAATATGACAGAAGAGGAAGCGCACCGTTATATGCAAAAGCGAAGTATGGATAATGGAACAGAGTTGACAGAAACAGCCCAGATGATTTTAAGTTTGCTGCTCGCATAACTTTTTTTTCAAAGAATAAGATCCCCTGACATAAGACGAATTCTTGGTCGGGGGATTTTTGACCCGAAAAACGATATCTGGAAATAGGCAAGTCGTTTTCACTGCAAAAAAGTCGTTTTTTGAGAAAAATTGATTCCTGGTAAACAAAAATGCTTGCAACGGTAATACATCAATGCTATACTAAAGCAAAGTTTAAAGGAAAATTGTTACGCTGTAAAAAGAAAAAAACAGCGATTATGATGGAGGAAGAGGTATGTTTAAAGTAAATCACAATTATCAGAAGCTTCCGGGAAGCTATCTGTTCAGTACAATCGCAAAAAAAGTAAGTGCATTCAGTCAGGCAAATCCAGACAAGAATATTATCCGTCTTGGTATCGGTGATGTGACACAGCCAATCGCACCGGCTATCATTGATGCAATGCACAAAGCAGTAGATGAAATGGGAAATGCAGCTACTTTTCATGGGTACGCACCGGATCTTGGATATGAATTTTTAAGAAGTGCCATTGCAAAAAACGATTATCAGGCAAGAGGATGTGATATCTCTACGGATGAGATTTTTGTTTCCGACGGAGCAAAGAGCGATTCTGGAAATATTCAGGAGATTTTTTCTATGGATAACCGTATTGCAGTCTGCGATCCAGTTTATCCGGTTTATGTAGATTCCAATGTTATGGCTGGAAGAACAGGCGTTTATGATGCAAAGACAGAGACATGGAGCAATGTCATTTATATGCCTTGCACAATGGAAAATAATTTTGTGCCGGAACTTCCAAAGGAGACACCGGATATCATTTATCTGTGTCTGCCGAATAATCCGACAGGTACTACGATCACGAAGGATGAACTTCAGGTATGGGTTGACTATGCGAATAAAAATGGCGCAGTGATCATTTATGATGCAGCATATGAGGCATATATTTCCGAAGATAATGTAGCGCATACTATTTACGAGTGCGAAGGTGCAAAAACTTGTGCCATTGAATTAAAGAGCTTTTCCAAGAATGCCGGATTTACCGGAGTACGTTTAGGCTATACGGTCGTTCCAAAAGAATTAAAATGCGGGGATGTTTCTCTGAATGCAATGTGGGCAAGACGCCACGGAACCAAGTTCAATGGCGCTCCATATATTCAGCAGCGCGCAGGAGAAGCTGTTTACTCAGAAGCTGGCAAAGCGCAGTTAAAAGAGCAGGTTGCTTATTATATGAATAATGCAAAAACGATCAAGCAGGGATTAAAAGATGCAGGTTACACGGTATTTGGTGGCGTCAATGCACCATATATCTGGCTGAAAACACCGGGTGAGATGACATCCTGGGAGTTCTTTGATTATTTATTAGAGAATGCAAATGTTGTTGGTACACCAGGTTCCGGATTCGGACCAAGTGGTGAGGGATATTTCAGACTGACCGCATTCGGAAGTTACGAGAATACACTGGCTGCGCTGGAGCGTATTAAGAAGTTATAAATTCACAAGTCAATATTATTGGTGTATATAAAGCAAAATCGTACAGACAAAATAGGATGTTCCTGTTCGCAAGGCTCACAAAGGAAATCATATTTGTTTGTACGATTTTGCTTCTTTTCTACTATGATTGATTTGTGCATATTCTTTTAAATCTGCCCTGATTTGCGTTATGAATGCAGTCATAAAATCTGTCAATTTACGTTGCTGGCTCTAGTTTACGAGATATAAATTGACAAGTCACCTATATTTTATGCTAAGATATTGTTATATAAATCGGTATTTTGCAGAGGACAAAAACATGAAAATTCATATCATCGGAGCACCCGGAAGCGGAAAATCTTTTCTTGCTGATAATCTTTCAAAACAATTTGATATACCCCATTATGATTTGGACGATTTACAATGGGATAATGCTGCAAATGATTATGGAACAAAAAGAAATCCGCAGGAAAGGGATGCTCTCCTAAATCAAATTTTGCAAAAAGATGATTGGATTATTGAAGGAGTTTATTTTACATGGTGTAAACAATGCTTTGAAGATGCTGATAAAATTTATGTACTTGATGTTCCTCAATTTAAATGTATATACCGAATTGTTCGTAGATTCATCAGAAGAAAGCTAGGCATTGAAAAAGGTAAAAAAGAAAGTTTGAAGTCTTTAATTGATTTACTCAAATGGGCAGATAAATTCCAGAAAGTGAATTTACCTAAAATAAGAATTTCTTTGGAATCCTATTCCAGCAAGGTGATTGAATAATACAATTCCAATTTATCAATCTGTCCTCTATTTTTTCATTCCAATATAAAATGACTTGTTAATTGAGAAAAATTTATCAAGCCTGTCTAAATATTAACTATTCTTGAAAACCCAAAGATCGTATTTTACAATCTACTCATATCATTATTTACATCAGAAGGAGAGGGTAAAATGAGCAGATTGGAAATCCCGGCACCGGACCGGGCGCAGCTTGTAATAGAAGGACTATATAAAGATTTGGAACGACGGATCGAATCAAGTCCGCCGGGATTATGTCCGGTAGATCTTACCAGAGCATTTTTGGAGTTATGTCACGCGCAGACCTGTGGAAAATGTGTTCCGTGCCGTATAGGACTCTGGCAGTTAAAAACCATGTTAACCGAGGTCATGAACGGAGAAGCAACCATGGATACGCTAAAAGAGATGGAAGAGTTAGCCGTATCGATCAAAGACTCCGCGGACTGTGCGATTGGTTACGAAGCCGCAGATCTGGTGTATAAAAGTCTGATCGGATGCAGGGAAGATTATGAATCCCATATTCTGCATGACCGCTGCATGAGCCACAGCAAGCAGGCAGTTCCATGTGTGGCACTCTGCCCGGCACATGTCGATATCCCTGGATACATCGCATTAGTGCATGAGGGAAGATATGCAGATGCCATTCGTCTGATCCGGAAAGATAATCCGTTTCCAACGACCTGCGGATTTATCTGTGAGCATCCATGTGAGGCAAGATGCCGCAGGAACATTGTGGATGATGCGGTCAATATCCGTGGCTTAAAACGTGTGGCGGCAGATTTTGCAGGAGAGGTTGATCCACCGGAATGTGCGCCGTCCACCGGAAAACGTGTGGCAATCGTAGGAGGCGGACCGGGAGGTCTTTCTGCTGCGTACTATCTGCAGCTCATGGGACATCAGGTGACTGTTTTTGAGATGCTTCTGGAGCTTGGCGGAATGTTGCGTTATGGAATTCCAAACTACAGACTGCCGAAGGAGCGGTTAGAAGAAGATGTGCGTGCGATTTTAAAAACCGGGGTAGAGGTAAAGCACGGACTCCGCATCGGAGAGGATATTACCATTCAGAGTTTACGGGAAGAGTATGATGCGGTGCTTATCACCATTGGTGCGAGCACAGATAAAAAACTCGGAATTGAAGGCGAACAGTCAGAGGGAGTTTTATCGGCAGTACAGTTTTTACGTGATGTCGGGAAAAAACAGAACCCGGATCTGACCGGACAGGAGGTTGCGGTTGTCGGCGGTGGAAATGTATCTATGGATGCAGTGCGGACAGCAAGAAGATTAGGTGCAAAAAAAGTAACCATTTTATATCGCAGACGTGTTGCAGATATGACAGCGCTTCCGGCGGAAATCGAAGGTGCAGTGGCAGAAGGAATCGAGCTTTTAACATTAAAGGCGCCGTCGCGTATTGTTGCTGACGAAAACGGAAGAGTCAAAGGAATTTATGTGACACCGCAGATGATCAGCAAAATCAAAGACGGAAGAGCCAGTGTGAAGGCAACCGGCGAGGAAGATATTTTTATCCCATGCCAGACATTGATCGTTGCAATTGGACAGGATATTGAATATCAGCATTTTGCTGAGGCAGGTGTTCCGGTAGAGCGCGGAAAAATCGTAACAGAACGTCATGGAGGATTTGAAAATATACCGGGTGTTTTTGCGGGTGGAGACTGTGCAAGCGGACCGGCTTCCGTTATTAAAGCAATCGCAGCAGCGAAGGTTGTTGCAGCCAACATTGATGAGTACCTTGGATATCATCATATTATTTCCACGGATGTCAAGATCCCGGAGGCAAGATTAGATGACAGACCACCTTGTGGAAGGGTTAATTTATCCGAGAGAGAATCCGGTGAGAGAGTCTGTGATTTTGAAGCAGTGGAGTTTTGCATGACAGAAAAAGAGGCACATCAGGAGTCAGGACGCTGTCTGCGCTGTGATCATTTTGGATATGGAATTTTCAAAGGAGGCCGTGAAGAAGAATGGTAAATCTTACAATTGACGATAAAGTAATTTCGGTACCGGAAGGTACCACCATTATGGAGGCAGCGAAAAGCAGCAAAATCCCAATCCCGAAACTCTGCTATTTAAAGGGAATTAATGAAATTGCAGCCTGTCGTGTCTGTGTCGTGGAATTAGAGGGAATGGATAAACTCATCACTTCCTGTAACAATGTTGTAAAAGAAGGAATGGTGATCCACACCAACAGTCCGAAGGTGCGCGTGGATAGAAGAAAGACGATCCAGCTTATTTTATCCCAGCATGACTGCAAGTGTGCGACCTGTGTACGGAGTGGAAACTGTACCTTGCAGACTGTGGCAAATGATCTGAATATCATTGACCTTCCGTATAAAGAGCGTTTTGAAACAGAGCCGTGGGATAAAAATTTTCCACTAATCCGCGATGCACGAAAATGTGTCAAATGTATGCGCTGCATTCAGGTATGCGACAAAGTGCAGGGACTTAAGATCTGGGATGTGACAGGAACCGGTTCGAGAACAACGGTCGGTGTATCCGGTAATCGGCAAATAAATCAGGCAGCATGTGCGCTCTGCGGACAGTGTATCACCCATTGCCCGGTCGGTGCGCTCAGGGAACGTGATGATACGGAAAAAGTATGGGAGGCAATTGCAGATGAGAAGAAAGTGGTTGTTGCCCAGATTGCGCCTGCGGTGCGCGCAGCATGGGGAGAGGCTCTCGGCATGAAGCGCGAGGAGGCAACTTTTGGAAAAATCGTACATGCGTTAAAGAAAATGGGCGTGGACTATGTTTTTGACACAGCATTTTCAGCGGATTTAACCATTATGGAAGAGGGAAACGAATTTTTGGAGCGCCTGAAAAAAGGTGAGACAAAAGTCCGTCCAATGTTCACTTCCTGCTGCCCGGGATGGGTACGTTTTGTAAAAAGCCAGTTTCCACATATGGTACCACAGCTTTCCACGGCGAAAAGTCCGCAACAGATGTTTGGTGCTGTCATGAAAACTTATTTTGCAGACAGCATCGGTGTGAAACCGGAAAATATCTATACCGTTTCCATTATGCCTTGTGTGGCGAAAAAAGGGGAAGCGAAGATGGAACTGTATCATGAGGAATATGCAGGACATGATATTGATGCAGTACTCACAACAAGAGAGTTAGAGCGGATGATCCGTTCTGCACACATTCTGCCGGAGACATTAGAGGATGTGGAATGTGATCCTCTGATGAGTGAAGGAACCGGAGCGGGTGTGATCTTCGGTTCGACCGGAGGTGTGATGGAGGCTGCAATCCGTTCAGCATATTATCTTGTGAATGGAAAGAACCCGGATGCGGATGCTTTTCAAATTGTCCGCAATAACATGGAAACAGGTGTAAAAGAGGCAACGGTTACACTTGCAGACACAGAGGTGTCGGTTGCAGTGGTCTGTGGACTTTCAAACACAAGAAATTTATTAGAGCGCATTGAAAGAGGAGAAGTTCATTACGATTTTGTGGAAGTGATGGCCTGTCCGGGTGGATGCGTAGGTGGCGGCGGCCAGCCGATTCATGACGGAGAAGAATTAGCATCAGTCCGTGGAGAGAATCTTTATTTCCTCGATAAAAATGCAAAAATCCGTTTCTCCCATGAGAACCCGGATGTCTTAAAATTATATGAAAATTACATGGAAAAACCGCTTTCACACAAAGCACATATGCTCTTACATACAGATCATAATGCGTGGGAGATGCCGGTTTAAGGTGTATGAGGGTAGAATAATTATATTTACAGATATCAAAGAGCGTATGACAAAATACAACATTTTTATCATATGCTCTTTTTCTATATTTAAAATGAAAAGAAAGACTTGAATTTGAAATAAAAAGAGGTATAATTTTATGAAAGAGGATTACTTCGTAAAAAACGAACAAATATGCAAAAGAGAGGGAGAACAAATTATGTTGATTATGGATATTAAAATAGATAATTTGTATGCTTTCAAGAACTTTCATATGAATATGTCATATCCGAAAAAAATTGTTGATTCGACAATTCCAGAAGAATATTTACATGACAGACCTAATTTCCGATATAAAAAATTAAATATTATTATGGGCGGAAATGCGACAGGAAAAACATCCTTAGGAAAAGTATTAATGCTCTTTGTGAATTATCTTAGTGATGGAAATTATAAGAGATTTACCAATAAAATCAATGATGTAAAAAAGGAAACCATGTTAAAAATTGAGTTTGTGACAGAATATAATCAGTTTTGCAGATTTGAGATGAAGATATTGCCAAGTGAAACAGGAAATTATACCGAGGAGAATGTAGAGATACAGATTCAGGCAATTCCAATTGAACCAAAAGATAATTATGAGAATTGTGTAAAAAAATTAGATAATGGAAAAGGAAAAACAGTATCATATGATGGATTAGATTTGTCTGGCTGGAATTTTTCGTATCCTGAGGATGCAGGTAAAACAAAAACTTACATACGGATCGAGGAAGAAAAAAATTATTTATATGTTTTAAAACACATTTTACAGACATTAGATCCGTCCATTAAAGAAGTTGTGAAGATGAAAGAGGTAGAAAATACATATGCAGTAAAATGGGAGAACTGCTCAGCTATTATTAAAGATGGACAGATTGTAGATGGACAGGTATTATCCAGTGGAACAAAAGCCGGACTTGATATTTCTTATATTATTACAGCACTTGTGTGTGATCTTCACGATCTGTATTATTGTGATGAATTATTTTCTTTTGTAAACAGTGATGTAGAGAAAGCATGCCTTTCTATCATGATCGATCGCTTGACGGACAAAAAGCAGTTGTTTTTTACAACCCATAATACGGATATTTTAGATATGCAGTTGCCGAAACATTCTTTCTATTTTTTGAAAAAAGAAGTGGAAGATGAAGATATGCCAATAAAATGTATTAATGCGTCCCAATATTTAAAACGTAATACAGATTCTTTGAAAAATGCGGTGGAGAATGATTTGTTTTGTACGGCACCTGAATTACATAAGTTATATGAAATAGCTGATTTATAATTTCAGGAGGGATACGTATGAAGAAAAATGAGGTGTATCATTACTATGTAGAGGGACATGACGAGAAGAAAATTGTTGATATTTTAAAGAGAGATATGGGATGTATTAAAAGTGGAAAGGTAGACATTTTTAATGCTGTTCAAAATCGTTTTTCAGAAGCCAGAATACGAACATTAAAAAGTGGTACAATTGTGGTATTGATTTACGATACAGATGTTGAGAGCAACATTACTATAATGAATGAAAATATTATTTTTTTGAAAAAACAGCCATGTGTTAAGAAGGTGTTGTGTATTCCACAGGTAAAAAATCTGGAGGATGAATTAATAAATGCCTGTAATATAAAATCAATCTCGGAACTTACAAAAAGTAAATCAGATATAAATTACAAGAGAGATCTGATTAATTGCAGCAATCTTGATGCCAGATTAAAACAAAATAATTTTCAGATTTCCAAATTGTGGAACCGCATACCGGATAACAAATTTCAAAAATTTGGAAATGATGCAGAACAGATAAAAATAAAATGAGGGTAGAATATGATTTATCTCGCAATCACAGCAGCAATTTTTGCACTTGATTTTTTTATTAAAAAATATATCGACAGAAAATATGCCAGAAAAGTAAAACATCCGCGCCTTGGTGGAAAAATCTGCATAGAAAAATTCTATAATAAGGGAGCAACACTGAATCTGTTAGCGAAGCACCCGAAAGTCATGACTGTCATTCACAGTGTAATCATGGTTTTTGTCGCAGTTTGTTATTATTTTATCATGCGCTTTAGTGGAAAACAGATTACAAAAACAGGACTTGCCATGTTAGCCGGCGGAGGCTTGAACAATTTGTACGACAGGTACACGAAACATCATGTTGTAGATTACATTCGGTTTCAGATTGGACCGAAATGGTTTCAGAGAATCATTTTTAATGTGTCTGATTTCTTTATATTTATTGGTGCAGTGCTTGCGGTCATTGGAAGTGAATCGTGAGCAGGACAAGTGAACAGTAAATGATGTGACAGAATGTAAAAACAGAATAATTCGTGTAGTAATGTAAGATAATAGAGAGTATCATGAAGTTATCAATAGTACTTTTGGAAGGATTTGATTTTTATGACAAAAGAGCAGTATATCAAAATAACAGAGCCGCTTCGGAGCAACACGGAACGCGCAAAACGTGTGACAAGTTTAAATCATATGCTGACCGCGCTGGTGTTCTGCGTGTATCCACTTTACCTTTTTATGCTTTTCGTGGATCACAATCCGTGGCTTTTGCGTGCAGTATTCGTTCCTGCGGTATCGTTTGTGGGATTGACAGTGATCCGCAGAATTATCAATGCGCCAAGACCTTATGAAACATTTGACATACCGCCGGTACTTGAAAAAGATACAAAAGGAAAATCGTTTCCAAGCCGGCATGTGTTTTCTGTTTTTATTATTGCAATGACGATCTTTTATGAACATCCGGGGGCAGGTGTGCTGCTGGGAATCATTGGTTTGCTGCTTGGACTCGTGCGTGTGCTTGTCGGAGTCCACGAGCCGAGAGACATTATCGCAGGTGCATTTGCGGGGATCGTCTGCGGAATCGTTGGGTATTATGTGATTTGATTTTTTGCGCAATTTCACGGCATGGATTGTGGGCGTATCGTATGGTCTGTTATTGTTTTGCATAGTGCTTCCGATACTCGCGCGGCGTCTGTTCAAAACGTTTTTTAAAGGAACGGTTAAAGTAGGAAAGATTGTCAAACCCCACTTCCGCTGCAATATCTAAAATCGAGGAATCAGAGGAAATCAGAAGTCTCGATGCCATTGTGAGCCGGTATTCGTTCAGGTAATCGATAAACGAGGTTCCCATTGTGTTTTTAAAATACTTCATGAAATGTGACTGGCTTAGGTTCACTTCTTTTGCCACATCTTCAATCGTGATTTTTTCCATATAATTGTTTTCCACAAATTTCAGGATCAGCTTCATTTTTTCTAAAGATTTGTAATCTTTTTTCTGCACATCCTTAGAACTGCATTTGTTAAATAGAATAAAAAAGAGCATAAAAAGCTGGCTTTTGATGAAAAGCTGGTAGGCAGGCGGATCTGTTTTGCAGATCTCATCATTTGCATCGACACAGGCGGAAATCTCGTGGTAATAGGGAGCGCCCGGCTGATAAAGGACAGGAACGGAGATAGTTCCGTCCATAAGTGGGGAAAAATAGTCTGTGCTGCATGTATCGGTCTGTTTGGATAACAGAATCTGCGGATGAAAAATAATATTTTCGTATTCCATGCTCTCATTTTCGAATTGTTCAATGGAATGAAGCTGTCCCGGGATGATCAGGGCAAGTGTTCCGGCGCTGACCGGGTACTGTTTGAAATCCACGGTGATCATACCACGTCCTTTTTTTATGTAAACAATCTCCATTTCATCATGCCAGTGGATCGGCACATAAGAAAAATCCAGCGGGATAGAGCAGAGGTAGGTGATATAAGGAAATAAAGGATTTCCATGAGAGATTTTTTCCTGATAATTTTCGTATTCCAAGATATTCATAAGGTACATACTCCTTTGTAATGATTTGATTGTGTCGAAAACATGCGCTTTGTGTCGTAATCTGGGAAACAGAACAGTATGATTGAAAAGTGCACAAAAACAAGCTACTGATTTTGTGACGTTTATACAATCACAAGGCAATCGAGCCAACTGCCTATTTAAAATATGATAGGATTGTACCACTTTTGTATGGAATATTACAAGAATAAAATGGTATACCTGAATATAATATTAATCATAAGACATCGGTTTTACGAAAAAACACGAAAACAACTGTGGCAGAAAATACAATAAGCTTTCGCCAGCAGGCGCAAGGAAAGGAGTAAATCATGAATTTACAGGAAATCGTAACCAAAAGAACAGGAAAAGAAATTTCCCAGTGCAGCAACAAAGAATTATATTTCTCTTTGCTTGAAATGACAAAAGGAATGGCAGAAGAGAAAGTCAGCAACGAGGGAAAAAGAAAGTTATATTACATTTCAGCAGAGTTTTTGATCGGTAAATTATTATCTAACAACCTGATCAACCTTGGAATTTATGAGGATGTAAAAAAAATATTGGCAGACAACGGCAAGAGCCTTGCTGAGATCGAGGAAGTTGAGCCGGAACCATCCTTAGGAAATGGTGGACTTGGACGTCTTGCAGCATGTTTCCTGGATTCTATCGCAACACTTGGTTTAAACGGTGACGGTGTTGGATTGAATTACCACTATGGATTATTCAAACAGGTATTTGATAACAACCTTCAGCATGAGACACCAAACCCATGGATCGAGAAAGAAAGCTGGTTAACAAAGACAGACAAAGCTTATACAATCCAGTTCGGCGGTTTCAATTTACAGTCCAGAATGTACGATATCGACGTATTAGGATACAACAATCGTACCACAAAACTTCATTTATTTGATGTGGAGACAGTAGACGAGAGTTTAGTTGGCGAAGGAATTGATTTCGATAAAGAAGATATTCAGAAAAACCTTACATTATTCTTATATCCGGATGATTCCGATGATAAAGGACGTATCCTTCGTGTTTACCAGCAGTATTTCATGGTAAGCAACGCAGCAAGACTGATCATTGATGAGACACTCGCAAGAGGCGGAGATTTACACAAATTAAACGAGTATGCAGTTGTTCAGATCAACGATACACATCCAAGTATGGTAATTCCTGAACTGATCCGTTTATTAATGGAGCGCGGAATCTTAATGGATGAAGCAATTGATATTGTATCCAAAACATGTGCTTACACAAACCATACAATTTTAGCAGAAGCTCTGGAAAAATGGCCGATCCATTTCTTAGAGAAAGCGGTTCCACAGTTAATGCCGATCATTTATGAGTTAAACAGCCGTGTTGTGAAAAAATTCGACGACAAATCCGTAGCGATCATTGATGATGAGAGACGTGTTCATATGGCGCATATGGATATCCACTATGGATATAGCATCAACGGTGTTGCATACCTTCACACAGAAATTTTAAAGAACTCTGAACTTAACAACTTCTACAAGATTTATCCTGAGAAGTTCAATAATAAGACAAATGGTATCACATTCCGCCGCTGGTTATTACACTGTGATCCGGAACTTACCGCATTATTTGAGTCCCTGATCGGTGACGGATTCAAAAAAGATGCAACTGAGCTTGAAAAATTAGGTGCATTTGTAAATGATGAAGCTGTATTACAGAAGATTCTTGATGTTAAGAATGCAAAGAAAGCAGAATTAAAAGAGTATCTTGCAAAGACACAGGGTATCGAGTTAAATGAGAACTCTATCTATGATATCCAGATCAAGAGATTACATGAGTACAAGAGACAGCAGATGAATGCACTCTATGTCATCCACAAATATTTTGAGATCAAAGCAGGCAAAAAACCAGCGCGTCCGATCACCGTTATTTTCGGTGCAAAGGCAGCTCCGGCTTATGTCATTGCAAAAGACATCATTCACCTGATCCTTTGCTTACAGGAACTCATCAGCAAAGACCCGGAAGTTTCTCCATACTTAAAAGTGGTTATGGTAGAAAACTACAATGTAACTTTAGCTGAAAAATTAATTCCGGCAGCAGATATTCATGAGCAGATTTCCCTTGCTTCCAAAGAGGCATCCGGAACATCCAACATGAAATTCATGTTAAACGGTGCAGTTGCGATCGGTACTATGGACGGTGCAAACGTTGAGATGCATCAGTTCGTTGGAGATGACAATATCTACATTTTCGGTGAGTCATCCGAGCAGGTGATCGAGCATTATGCAAAAGCAGATTACGTTTCCAGAAGCTACTATGACAATGATGAGAACATCAAACGTGCAATCGACTTCATTGTAAGCGATGAGATGATGGCAGTTGGATGCAGAGAAAACTTAGAGCGTCTTTATAATGAGTTATTAAACAAAGACTGGTTCATGACATTGCCAGACTTCGAGGAATACGTTGCAGCAAAAGAAAGAATCTTTGCAGATTACGAAGACCGTATGGCATGGGCGAAAAAAATGCTCGTGAACATGAGTCAGGCAGGCTTCTTCTCATCCGACAGAACCATTGCACAGTACAACGAGGACATCTGGCATCTGTAAAACACATGCTGTTTTGCAGCGTAAGATAAAAAGGTCATAATACAGGGGAGTATATTGATATAGTGACTGTCGCACAAAAATTTTGTGCGGCAGTTTTTGCGTTATAGAAAAGTATGTTTCAATTTTTTTACCAATTTAAATATGTAATAAATAACATCAATATAATAAATTGCTTGGAATATTTTTATGGATGATTTATAATGTACGCGAAGGCAAAAGTGAGCATGGAATAAATCCGCCCATGCATACTTGTATGCGATGGAGGATTTATTCCATGAGAACGCGCCCGCGAGCCAAGAAAACCGCAGGGTTTCTTGGCTTTTGCCGGAGCGCATCTGCAGACTGATAGGGCGAATGCCCGTGAGTCCATGAAATCTCTGATTTCATGGACGTGCACTGCGGATAGAAGTAACAGAGGACCAATTTTCATGAATAAAAAGAAATTAACATATATCACAGCGCTTACCATGTTAAGTCTTACCCTTATGACAGGCTGCACGAATGAGCGCAGGGAAAATCAGACTGCATACCGCCAGATCGGTATCAATGCGATGGAAAGCGGAGATTATGCAGGGGCAGTGGATGCATTTAACAGTGCATTAGGACAGTGTATTGGAAAAATCACAGAGAATGAATTAGATATCTGCTATTATAAAGCGGCAGCACAGTATGCCAGTGGTGATTCTGAGGGAGCAGTGGCAACTTATACCGCAATCATTGATTATGATAAAAAGGCGGCAGATGCCTATTATCTGCGTGGCTGTGTTTACCTGAAACAGGGCAATACAGAGAGTGCTGTCTCAGATTTTGATGCGGCAGTCCGATATAACAGCGATGATTACGAGCTTTATGTCAATATTTATGAGAACCTTTTGGCTTATGATATGACAGAAAAAGGGGAAGAATACTTAAATAAAGCGTTTGACATTAAGGGAAACAGTGCAGAAGATTATGCATGGCGAGGCAGGATTTACTATTATCTGGGACAGTATGACAATGCCATGACAGAACTTAATTCAGCGTTAGATAAGGAAAGCGTGATCGCAAACCTTTACATTGCGCAGGTGTATGAGGCACAGGGCGATTCGGAAAACGCTGAGGTTTATTATCAGAATTATGTAAATTCAGGAGCCGCAGATTCCGAGGCAATGAATTCCCTTGGTGAAATTGAAATGGCAAAAGGAAATTATTCCGGTGCACTTACTTACTTACAGCAGGGCATTGCTATGGAGAATGTGACAAATCGAAGAGAACTTATGCAGAATCTGATCATCTGTTATGAGTATACATTCGATTTTAATTCTGCATGGAATGTTGTGCAGGAGTATGTGCAGGCTTATCCGGATGATGCAAGTGCACAGAGGGAATACATTTTTTTGAAAAACAGGGTTGATGCATCCACAGCAGAAATCAGCGGAGATGTCAGCAGTACAGAGGAAGGCACGACAGAGCAGGATACAACTGGTACGGAAGAAGGCACGGCAGATCAGAATACGACTGGCGCAGAAGGTGAAGCGGCAGATTCTGATCAGACAGGAACAGACGGTGGCGAGACAGCACAGTAATAAAATAATGGAGAATTGAATGGCAGAGGCATTTAAAATAGAAGAGATAGAAGAAAAAGTGATTTTGGTAGGAGTGAGTGAGCAGGAGGGAGACGACGCGGAAGATTCCGTTGCAGAACTTGCGGAATTAGTAAAAACAGCAGGTGCAACAGTAGTCGGAACCATGATCCAGAAACGTGAACTCATTCATCCGGGAACTTATATCGGTTCCGGAAAAGTGGCAGAGCTTAAGGAACTTGTGGAAGAACTTGGCGCAACGGGAATTGTATGTGATGATGAACTCTCCCCGGCCCAGCTTCGCAATTTAGAAGATATGTTAGATACCAAAGTAATGGATCGTACCTTAATCATTCTGGATATTTTTGCAGCGCGGGCAACGACCAGCGAGGGGAAAATCCAGGTGGAACTGGCACAGTTAAAGTACCGCCTGAGCCGGTTGACAGGACTTGGACGCTCCATGTCAAGACTTGGTGGTGGAATTGGTACCAGAGGTCCGGGTGAGAAAAAGTTAGAGATTGACAGACGACTGATCAAAGACAGGATCGCACAGTTGAACCGTGAATTAAAAGAGGTCAGACAGCACCGTGACATTACGCGTGCGCAGAGAGAAAAAAATCAGATGCCGGTAGCTGCGATCGTGGGATATACGAATGCCGGAAAATCAACACTGATCAATACACTGACGAATGCCGGAGTTTTAGAGGAGGACAAGCTTTTTGCAACACTTGATCCGACAACAAGGGTGTTAGAACTTGCAGGAAGACAGGAAATCTTAGTCACGGATACAGTAGGTTTTATCCGGAAACTGCCACATCACCTGATCGAGGCGTTTAAGAGTACCTTGGAGGAAGCGAAATACGCAGATTATATTTTACATGTTGTGGATGCTTCCAATCCGCAGTATGAGAAACAGATGCTGATCGTGTATGAGACGCTGGCAAATCTTGATGTGAAGGATAAAACAGTGATTACGCTGTTTAATAAGCAGGACGTAAGAAGCGACAGCGAACCCCTGCATGACTTTAAAGCGGATTATACACTTCCGATTTCCGCGAAGAATGGAACCGGGTTAGAAGAACTGAAAAACCTGTTGTCCGAACTTTTACGTGAAAACAAGATTTTAGTGGAGCGCACAGTACCATATGCAAACGCAGGTGTGATCCAGCTTGTCCGAAAATCCGGCGAGCTTTTAGAGGAAGAATACCGCGAGGACGGAATCTATATCCGTGCTTATGTGCCAATGGAAATCTATGCAAAACTGTAACATTCCGGTTTATAGTCGATACAGCAAGGGTAAGATTTATCGGATTGTTATGTGCAATTACAGATATAGTTTGAATAGAAAGAAGGGAATCGTAAAATGACGTTATTAATCAAAAACGGACATGTGATCAATCCGGCAACCGAGACAGACGAAGTATTAGATGTGCTTGCCGAAGATGGAAAAGTAGTGAAAATGGAAAAGAATATCAAGGCAAAGGCAGACCGTGTGATCGACGCAAAGGGATGCTATGTAATGCCGGGATTTATTGATATGCACGTACATTTGAGAGATCCGGGACAGGAGCAGAAAGAGACGATCGAGACCGGATGTAATGCAGCAGCGCATGGCGGATACACGACGATCCTTGCCATGCCGAACACCAAACCGGTTGTAGACAATCCGGACGTTGTTAAATATGTGCGCAATAAGGCAAAAACAGTTGGCGTTGTGAACGTTTTACAGGTGGGAGCCATTACAAAAGGCCAGCAGGGAAAAGAGTTGGCAGACATCCGCGGTATGTATGAAGAAGGAATCCCTGCGATCAGTGAAGACGGAAAATCCGTCATGAATTCCGAGATTTATCGTGAGGCAATGGAAATTGCAGCAGAACTCGATATTCCGGTACTTGCGCATTGTGAGGACATTAATCTGGTAAATGGCGGCGTGATGAACGAGGACGCTCATTCGAAGGAACTTGGGTTAAAGGGAATCACCAATTCGGTAGAAGACATCATTGTTGCAAGAGATATCATGTTAAGCAGAGATACCGGAGCAAAGCTGCATTTGTGCCACTGCTCCACAAGAGATTCCGTAAAAATGGTACAGCATGCCAAAATGGAAAAGACAAAGGTAACAGCAGAAGTTTGCCCGCATCATTTTACGCTTACCTCGGATGATATCCATAAAATCGAACCGTCCATTGATCAGGCAAAAAAACTTGCCATTGATGCGGATGCAGACACAAACTTTAAGATGAACCCGCCACTCCGCTCCAAAGAGGATGTACAGGCACTAAAGGAAGGATTACGCGATAATATCATGGATGTAATCTCTACCGACCATGCACCGCATACTTTTGAAGAGAAGAATACTTCCATGAAAAAGGCACCTTTCGGAATCGTAGGACTTGAAACAGCCGCATGTTTGACTTATTCGGAACTTGTTTTGCAGGGGTATCTTACTCCGATGCAGATGGCAGAGAAAATGAGTTACAATCCGGCGAAAATCGTTGGAATCGATAAGGGCGATATCCAGCCGGGAAAAATTGCAGATATTGTGATTTTTGATCCGGAAAAAACATATAAGATTGATAAAACCAAGTTTGCAAGCAAAGGACGCAATACACCTTTTGACGGAAGAGAAGTTACCGGAAAAGTAATGGCAACGATCGTGGATGGACGTGTTGTTTATGCGGCAGAAAAGTAAGAAACAGTGTACTGGCATGATAGAAATGCGTAAAGAATAGAAATTTACCAGCAGAAAAGAGAGGACACATTGATGGCAGAAAAATTTGAAGAGACAGCGATCATCATCCGTCAGGAGGAGATCGCAGATGATATTTACAGTATGTGGCTGCACACCGACCAGATCGCAGCACATGCAAAAGCAGGACAGTTCGTTTCCGTATACTGCAATGACGGAAGCAGACTGCTTCCAAGACCGATCAGTATTTGTGAGATTGACAAAAAGGACGGGGCAATCCGTCTGGTATACCGTGTAGCAGGAAAAGGAACTGCGGAATTTTCCGGTATGCACACGGGCGCTCAGCTTCGTATCGTGGGACCTCTTGGAAATGGATTCCCGAAAAAAGAGAAGAAAGCATTTTTGATCGGTGGTGGAATCGGAATCCCTCCAATGTTACAGCTTGCAAAAGAATTAAATTGTGAGAAACAGATTGTATTAGGATTTCGTGACGAACTGTTTTTAATGGATGAGTTTAAAAAGCAGGGCGCTGTCTATGTGGCAACAGAAGACGGAAGTGCAGGAACAGAGGGAAATGTTTTAGATGCGATCCGCGAAAACGGACTGGATGCAGAGATCATCTATGCCTGTGGACCAATGCCAATGTTACGTGCTTTGAAAGAATATGCACAGAAGAACCACATGGAATGCTGGATTTCCATGGAAGAGCGTATGGCATGTGGTATCGGTGCATGCCTTGCCTGTGTGTGCCAGTCAAAAGAAAAAGACGCACACAGCAACGTGAAGAACAAACGAATCTGTAAAGAAGGACCCGTATTCCGTGCAGAGGAGGTAGAATTCTAATGAACATGAAAGTAGATTTATGTGGAGTAACCTTAAACAATCCTGTCATGACTGCTTCCGGTACGTTTGGTTCCGGCGCAGAGTACGCAGAGTTTGTGGATCTGAATAAATTGGGAGCCGTTGTGACAAAAGGTGTTGCAAATGTTCCTTGGCCGGGAAATCCGACGCCGCGTGTCGCCGAAGTATATGGCGGCATGTTAAATGCAGTCGGACTTCAGAATCCAGGAATCGACCTTTTTGTGGAACGTGACATTCCGTTTTTAAAGCAGTTTGATACAAAAATCATGGTGAATGTATGTGGACATTCCACAGAAGAATATATTGAAGTAGTGGAGAGGTTAAGAGACCAGCCGGTAGACCTTTTAGAGATCAACATTTCCTGCCCGAATGTCAAAGAGGGTGGAATTGCATTCGGTCAGGACCCGAAAGCAGTGGAAGCTATCACAAAAGAGATGAAGAAGCACGCTACACAGCCGGTCATCATGAAACTCTCTCCGAATGTCACAGATATTACGGAGATGGCGAGAGCAGCGGAGGCAGGAGGCGCAGACGGATTGTCTCTGATCAATACGATCACAGGCATGAAGATCGATATCAACCGTCAGAAGTTTGTGCTTGCCAATAAAACAGGCGGTATGTCCGGACCAGCCATTCATCCGGTTGCTGTCCGTATGGTATACCAGACGGCACAGGCAGTAAAACTGCCAATCGTCGGCATGGGTGGAATCATGAATGCAGAGGATGCCATTGAGATGATCCTTGCAGGAGCAACAGCAGTATCTGTAGGTACCGCAAACTTTACCAATCCGCATGTGACGGAGGAGATTGTTGCAGGAATCAAAGATTACATGGAGCGTTATCAGGTTGCCGACATCAAAGACTTAGTCGGTGCTGTACATGAATAAACAGGAAAAAATTGGTATCAGGAGGAAATAATAAAATGGAAGCATACAAATCAGAATTTATTGATTTTATGGTAGAGAGTGATGTTTTAAAATTTGGAGATTTTACATTAAAGAGTGGACGTAAATCCCCATTCTTTATGAATGCAGGTGCTTATGTGACAGGTTCCCAGTTAAAGAGACTTGGCGAGTATTATGCAAAGGCAATCCATGATAATTATGGAGATGATTTTGATGTACTTTTCGGACCGGCATATAAGGGAATTCCACTTGCAGTTGTCACAGCGATCGCATACAGTGAACTTTATGGAAAAGAAGTGCGTTACTGCTCTGACAGAAAAGAAGCAAAAGACCACGGTGCGGATAAGGGAGGTTTCCTTGGAAGCAGCTTAAAAGACGGCGACAGAGTTGTGATGATCGAGGATGTAACCACTTCCGGAAAATCCATGGAGGAGACGGTTCCGAAAGTAAGAGGAGCAGCAGATGTTACAATCGTTGGTCTTATGGTAAGCTTAAACCGTATGGAAGTCGGACAGGGCGGAAAAGTAAGTGCCTTAGATGAGATCAAAGAAAAGTACGGTTTTGAAGGAAAAGCAATTGTCACAATGGCAGAGGTGACAGAGTATCTTTACAACAGAGAACATAATGGCAAAGTTGTGATCAATGACGAGATCAAAGCTGCTATTGATAAGTACTACGAAGAATATGGCTGCAAGTAAGAAAGGCAGCGAGCGCTGCCCGCTGATACGGAAAGGAAAACACCGGGTATTGGCATTCGTATTTTTTCTGGTTTATTTTATTGTATTGTTCTATTTCCTCTTTTTTTCGGAGGAGATGGGGCGGACTTATTCAGAGAGGGCGTATCACTACAATCTGATCCCATTCCATGAGATCATGCGTTTTATTACTTATCGGCATGTGCTGGGATGGCAGGCTGTAGTGCTCAATATCTGGGGAAATATCATTGCATTCATGCCTTTTGGCTCATTTTTGCCAATCTATTCGAAACGCTGTAGAAACCTGTGGGTGACAGTGCTATATAGTTTTGAACTAAGTCTGCTCGTGGAACTGCTTCAGCTTGTGTTTAAAGTAGGAAGTTTTGATGTGGATGATCTGCTTTTGAACACAATCGGTGGATTACTGGGCTATCTGGTGTATAAGTGCATCCTTTATTTGTGGAAAAAATATTTTAAGTAGTAGGAAAAAATTATGGCGCAGAGAAGACGTAGAAAATACGGATATAAATTTACAGAAAAGACACAGTCAAAGAAAGGAATCGCAGCCTTTTTTCTGGCTGTGCTTTCTATTGCAATTTTTATTTATGTGGTGGTAAATTCGTTTCATCACGGCGGAAATGGCAGTATGTACCTGGGAAGTGCAGGGGTGTCTTCCATGCTCGTTGCGCTTGTCGCAGTGGTGCTTGCAGTAATGAGTCTGCGTGAGGAGGAGTCATTCAAGCTGTTTCCATATATGTCGACAGTGCTGTCCTTTTTGGCAGCCGGCATATGGATTGCAATTTATGTGATTGGATTTTTGATATAGTTGATAAGGGAGAGTTAAAATGGGATACAGAGACATTTATAAAGAGTCAAATGAACAGGCAGAGGAGCGCTTTTCTCTTGTGATGGAGCGTATTGCAGAAATCGCAAAAGAAACAGATGTGCCGGAAACATTTGATGATTATTTTAAAAAGACAGCAGCCTTTTTATTACAGTTAAAAAATATAACAGAAAAAGCAGAAGCAGATACATTAAAAGATGCTTCCCTCGCAGAATGTGAGCAGAGAAACGCTTCACTTTATGAGGACATTATTGCAGCAAATTATGCAGACAGCTACGGAAATCCAACTTATGCAGTGGGAAAACTCGGAGAAGAGTACGGACAGATTTTATCTGCATTGTATGCACAGTGCAGAAAATGCATCATAGATGCTTTTGCCGCAAAAAAAATGAATGTAACGATCACAGCAGAATTGTTTGTTGAGATTTATAATTATTTTGAGGATAAAGATGGTATTGATAAAAATGCGATCGAACAGGCGATTTACTGGTACTTCCATGATTACAGTGAAATTTTTATCGGAGACAACATCCGTGAGATCGTGGATGACGAGGAAGATTTCTTATACCAGATCGTGATGAATTCGGATTTGAACGACCTGCGTTATCTTTATCAGTATGGTCAGCACGTTGGAGCAAATGAGACTGGAATCGCAGCATTTTTAAATGGAATGTCTGAGGAAGAGATTCAGGCAATGGCGGATACTTACACAGAGGGATACCGCATCGGATTTGCGTCAACCGGAAAAGATCTGTCAAAAAAGACAACTGCACAAGTGCGTTATCCGATCGGTTTTGAGCGTATGGTGCGTGCCGCAGTGAAAAATCTGGAAAAATTGAATTTGAAAGTAACGATGCGCGCATCCTCTACCGCGGCAAACAAGCAGTATGATTATGATCACAAAGAGGACAAGGCATTATACTATGACAAGGCTTACGTGGAGAGACGTCTGGAAGTGATGAAAACGTCTTTCGAAGAAATGAAGAAAATGGCAAACGGTCAGGCTGGTCCTGCTGTCATTGAAGTGTTTGGAGAAACCCCATTTTCACCGGAGACGAAGAAAGAAGTGCTGAAACTGAATGAAAAACAGCAGCAGTTAAGCGTATACGATATGAGTATGTCCGGACAGATCACAAATGAGTACATCATTGGTGAGGAGCGCAGTTTTACGATCATTGCATATCCGGTACCGGAGATTGGCGGCAAGTTCAAAGAGATTTTTGCAGAGACCGTAAAAATCAATACATTGGATTACACCTTGTATCAGACGATGCAGCAGAAAATCATTGATGTGTTAGATCAGGCGGAAAAAGTACACATTACCGGAAAAAATGGCAACAAGACAGACCTTTATGTTTCTGTCTGGCCATTAAAAGATGCTTCCAAAGAGACTGCATTTGAAAACTGTGTGGCAGATGTGAATATTCCGGTTGGTGAGGTGTTCACTTCTCCAGTATTAAAAGGAACTACCGGAAAATTATTTGTCAGCCAGGTTTATCTGAATGAACTGAAATATCTCAATCTGGAAATTGATTTTGAAGATGGCGTGATCAAAGATTACACCTGTACAAACTTTGACAAAGAGGAAGAATGTAAAAAATATATCAAAGAGAATGTTTTAATGAATCATGATACACTGCCAATGGGTGAGTTCGCAATCGGAACAAACACGACTGCTTACCGCATGGCAAGAGACTTTGATATTGCCGATAAGCTTCCAATCTTAATCGCAGAGAAGACCGGTCCTCATTTTGCAGTCGGTGACACCTGCTATTCCCATGAGGAGGATATGGTGACCTACAATCCGGACGGAAAACAGATCGTAGCAAGAGAGAATGATTTCTCCAAGCTTCGTAATGAAGATATGAGTAAAGCATACTTTAACTGCCACACTGATATTACAATTCCTTATGATGAACTGGATAAGATCACAGTCATCCGCAAAGATGGAACGACAGAGGATATTATCTCAGACGGACGTTTTGTGCTGGCAGGAATTGAAGAACTGAACAGACCGCTGGATGAATAAAACGGCTGTTATATTTTATAAGGTACCTTGATATATGTGCAATGGCATATAAAATTAGGGTACCTTGTTTATATATAAAGAAAATTAATAAAACAAATAACAATTATTAATTAGACTTCTTAATTGAAACATATTATAATCATTTTGAAGATAGAACGATTGAAACAAAAAAGGAGACGAATATCATGGCAAAAGTTGGTATTGTAATGGGCAGCGACTCAGATATGCCAGTAATGGCAAAAGCAGCAGATATATTAGAAAAATTAGGAATCGATTACGAGATGACGATCATTTCTGCACATCGTGAGCCGGATGTTTTCTTTGAATATGCGAAAACGGCTGAGAGCAAGGGCTTTAAAGTCATCATTGCAGGAGCAGGAATGGCAGCACACCTGCCGGGTATGTGCGCAGCGATTTTCCCAATGCCAGTCATTGGTATTCCGATGCACACCACTTCTTTAGGAGGAAGAGATTCCTTATATTCTATCGTGCAGATGCCATCCGGTATCCCGGTTGCGACCGTAGCAATCAATGGTGGAGCCAATGCAGGGCTTCTTGCAGCAAAAATTCTTGCTACTTCCGATGAGGCACTGTTAGAGAGATTAAAAGCTTACTCAAAAGATTTAAAAGAGCAGGTTCAGGCGAAAGATGCAAGACTTCAGGAAGTTGGATATAAGAACTATAAGTAATTGCGAAACTCTATTAAGGTTGAGAGGATTGTGAAGAATTAACAAAATTTTCGAAGACACGTTTTCACTATGTGTCGCTCGCAGCGGTACTAAGAAGCCAGTCACAACATACTGTTATTCCTGCCTTCTAAGAACCAATCGAACTTGTTCGATTTTGGCTCACCCAATGTCTTCTCAAGCTTTTGTCAATTTTTCACAATTTAATTCACGTTTTCCATGAATTTCGCAAATGACTAATAAGAATTATAAAAAAAGGAGACAAAAAATGGATTACAAAAACGCAGGTGTAGATATTGAAGCTGGATACGAATCAGTGGAATTAATGAAAAAATATGTAAAGGAAACCATGCGCCCGGAAGTTTTAGGCGGACTTGGCGGATTTTCCGGTGCTTTTTCTATGGAAGCAATCAAAGGAATGGAGGAGCCGGTTCTTTTATCTGGAACAGACGGATGTGGAACAAAAGTAAAACTGGCATTCCTTTTGGATAAACATGATACGATCGGTATCGACTGTGTTGCAATGTGTGTCAATGATGTTGCCTGCGCAGGCGGTGAACCATTATTTTTCTTAGATTATATCGCATGTGGCAAAAACTATCCGGAGAAGATCGCAACGATCGTAAGCGGAGTGGCAGAAGGATGCAAACAGTCCGGCTGTGCATTGATCGGTGGTGAAACCGCAGAACATCCGGGACTTATGCCGGAAGATGAGTACGATCTCGCAGGATTTACCGTAGGTGTCGTAGATAAAAAAGACATCATCACAGGAGAAAGCTTAAAAGCCGGTGATGTGCTGATCGGTATGGCTTCCACCGGTGTACATTCCAACGGATTTTCCCTTGTAAGAAAAATCTTTAAAATGGATAAAGAAACGTTAAATACATACCATGAAGAACTTGGCAAAACATTAGGCGAAGCATTATTAGCTCCGACAAGAATTTATGTAAAAGCTTTAAAAAATGTAAAAGAGGCAGGTGTCCGTGTGAAAGCGTGCAGTCATATCACAGGCGGCGGTTTCTACGAGAACGTTCCAAGAATGTTACCGGAAGGCAAACATGCAGTCATCAAAAAAGACAGCTACGAAGTTCCGGCTATCTTTAAAATGATGGCACGTGAAGGACAGGTAGAGGAGCATATGATGTACAATACTTATAACATGGGTATCGGTATGATCGTTGCAGTTGATCCTGCTGATGTGGAAAAAACAATGGAAGCAATGAAAGCAGCTGGAGATATACCATATGTGATCGGTGAGATCAAAGACGGTGAAAAAGGAGTAACCTTATGCTAAAAGTTGCAGTTTTGGTATCCGGCGGAGGAACGAATCTTCAGGCAATTTTAGATGCGATTGATAACGGAACAATCACAAATGCAAAGGTGGAAGTTGTTATCAGCAATAATAAAAATGCATATGCCCTAGAACGTGCAAAAAATCACGGGATTGAAGCACTTTGCATTTCTCCGAAAGATTACGAGACAAGAGATGTGTTTAATGAGGCTTTTTTGGAAAAATTAGATTCCTACAACCCGGATCTGGTCGTATTGGCGGGATTTTTAGTTGTAATTCCGGAACAGATGATTGCAAAATACAGGAACCGTATCATCAACATTCATCCGTCCCTGATTCCGTCTTTCTGTGGAACCGGTTATTATGGATTGAAAGTGCATGAAGGAGTGTTAAACCGTGGCGTGAAAGTGACCGGTGCAACGGTTCATTTTGTGGATGAGGGAACAGACACAGGACCTATCATTTTACAGAAGGCAGTTGAAGTGCAGCAGGAGGATACACCGGAAATCTTGCAGCGGCGCGTCATGGAACAGGCTGAGTGGATCATCATGCCGAAGGCAATTGACCTGATCGCGAACGGTAAAGTCTCTGTTGTAGATGGCAGAGTGAGAATTGTCGAAGAGTAGTAATAGATGTGATTAAGAAAGGGAGAATCCGCATGAAAGTATTAGTAGTAGGAAGCGGCGGCCGTGAACATGCAATCTGCACCAGTGTCGCAAAAAGTCCGCGCGTAGATAAAATTTACTGTGCACCGGGCAATGCCGGAATCGCATCACTCGCAGAGTGTGTGCCGATCGGTGCCATGGAATTTGATAAATTAGTCGCTTTTGCAAAAGAAAAGGAAATCGATTTTACAATTGTAGGAATGGATGATCCTCTGGTTGGCGGAATCGTAGATATTTTCGAAGCAGAAGGGTTAAAAGTATTCGGACCTAAAAAAAATGCAGCAATCTTAGAAGGTTCTAAGGCTTTTTCCAAGGATCTTATGAAAAAATACAACATTCCGACTGCTGCATATGAGAATTTCACAGATCCGAAGGCAGCACTTGCATATCTTGAGACAGCCAAAATGCCAATCGTGTTAAAGGCAGACGGACTTGCACTTGGAAAAGGTGTTTTGATCTGCAACACTTTGGAGGAGGCGAAAGCCGGTGTCAAAGAGATCATGGAAGATAAAAAATTCGGAACAGCCGGAAATACAATGGTTATCGAAGAATTCATGACAGGACGTGAAGTATCTGTTTTATCTTTTGTAGACGGTAAAACGATTAAGATCATGTCTTCTGCGCAGGATCACAAACGTGCAAAAGACGGCGATCAGGGCTTGAATACCGGAGGAATGGGAAACTTCTCCCCAAGTCCTTTCTATACAAAAGAAGTAGATGATTTCTGTAAAAAATACATTTATCAGGCAACGGTAGATGCTATGGCAGCAGAGGGCAGACCATTTACAGGTGTTATTTTCTTTGGACTTATGTTAACCGCAGACGGACCAAGAGTGTTAGAGTACAATGCGAGATTTGGTGATCCGGAAGCACAGGTAGTTCTTCCAAGAATGAAAAATGACATCATCGACGTGATGGAAGCCTGTGTGGATGGAAAATTAGACACAATCGACCTTCAGTTTGAGGACAATGCAGCAGTCTGCGTTGTGCTTGCATCTGACGGCTATCCGGTAGCTTACGAAAAAGGGTTTGAAATCACAGGATTGGAAAACTTTGAGGGAAAAGACGATTATTTCTGTTTCCATGCCGGAACCAAATTCAATGAAGCCGGAAAAATCGTGACAAATGGTGGACGTGTCCTTGGCATCACTGCGACAGGAAAAGACTTAAAAGAGGCAAGAAAGAAAGCCTACGAAGCAACTGAGTGGGTAAATTTTGCCAACAAATATATGCGTCATGACATTGGAAAAGCGATTGATGAAGCGTAGATAAGTTTAGAAAAAGCAATACATAAGGCGAAGTATTTTCGCCCGAAGCGCTCAGAAGAAAGACAGCATTTCCGGAAAGCCAGATAAAATACTGGCAAGCCGGAAATGCTGTACTTGGTCTGGGCGTTTTTCTTTAAAATTCGTTACGGTTCACTCGTACTTCGTTCCAGTAACTAAAATTCAGTATGGAATAATTGCGAAAAAACATTGCATATTTGCCTCAATCGGGTATAATTACAGTTGGTACATTCCAGCTTTGGAATGAATTTCAGGAAAACGGACGGAAAGAATATTCTGGCAGAAGTTTTCAGAAAAGCAGGGAGAATTACATGTCACAATCTGTAATGATTAAAAGCAACAAATATGGTATTAATCTGGTGCTGGACCCGAATATACCGTTTGTGGAATTATTAAAGGATGTCATTGAAAAGTTCAAGGCGTCAGAAAAATTCTTTAAAAATGCAGAGTTAGCCATTTCTTTTGAAGGAAGAAAGCTTTCGGAAGAGGAAGAAAACCGTATTATCGAGGCGATCACAGAGAATACGACGATTCAGATTTTATGTATCGTACAAAATGGCAGTGAACAGGAAGCAGTCATGAAACAGCAGATTGAGTACTATCAGGCAGTACAGCAGCAGTTTATGAATGCAAACACCGGTTCCGGAGATTTTTACAGAGGAACGTTGCGTTCCGGACAGGTTATCGAAAGTGAATCCAGCGTAACCATTATCGGGGATGTGAATCCTGGTGCGAAGATCATCTCACAGGGGAATATCGTCATTCTTGGAGCGTTGAAAGGAAATGCACATGCGGGCAGCGCTGGCGACCGCAATTGCTTTATTTTTGCCCTGGATATGAACCCAATCCAGATTCAGATCGGGGATCTGATCGCCAAGAGCCCGGATAAAGAAAAAACCAGAAAACATCTGTTGAGACGCGAAAAAGTTCAGACCGCAGAGTCCCAGATCGCAGTGGCGAGGGACGGCAATATTTATATTGAGCCGGTCACAAAAGATATTTTAAACAGAATGTAAAATGCGAAATGCACAGGAGGAAATCATGAGCGAAGTTATTGTTATCACATCCGGAAAGGGTGGAGTAGGTAAGACTACTACAACTGCAAATGTAGGAACAGGTCTTGCACAGTTAAATAAAAAGGTAGTAATGATCGATACCGATATCGGTCTTCGTAACTTAGACGTTGTTATGGGATTAGAGAACCGTATCGTTTACAATTTAGTAGATGTTATCGAAGGCAAATGTCGTTTGAAACAGGCTCTTATCAAGGATAAAAAGTATCCGGAATTATGTCTGCTGCCATCCGCCCAGACAAGAGACAAAGACGCAGTGACACCAGAACAGATGGTAGAGCTGATCGAAGAACTGAGAAAAGAATTTGATTATATTTTACTTGACTGCCCAGCCGGAATTGAGCAGGGATTTAAGAATGCCATTGCAGGTGCAGACAGAGCATTAGTTGTCACAACACCTGAGGTATCTGCGATCCGTGATGCGGACAGAATTGTCGGTTTACTTGAAGCAAACGAGATGAAACGTATCGACCTTATTGTAAACCGTCTGAGAATGGATATGGTAAAACGCGGAGACATGATGAAAGTAGAGGATGTTACAGATATCCTTGCAGTAAATCTGATCGGTGCAGTACCGGATGATGAACATATTGTTGTTTCTACAAACCAGGGTGAACCATTAGTTGGTTCTGACTGCCTTGCTGGAAAAGCATATGCAAATATCAGCAGACGTATTATTGGAGAAGAAGTTCCATTTTTAGACTTGGAAGTAAAACAGGGTGTATTTGGAAAATTAATGGATTTGTTTAAGAAAAACTAAGGGGGAGAAACCACATGGGTTTAATGGATTTATTCAAAAAGAAAAGTTCTGGTGATGTTGCAAAGGATCGTTTGAAACTTTTACTTGTGTCTGACCGTGCAAACTGCTCTCCTGAGATGATGGAAATGATCAAACGAGACATTATTCAGGTGATTTCCAAGTACATGGATATTGATGCAGACGCGCTGGATGTAAAAATCACTGAGACAGAGTCCGATTCCAACAATGGTATGGTTCCGGCATTGTTTGCCAATATTCCGATTAAGGATATGAAACATAAACCGGATAATCGTTAAGATGTTTGGATGACTGGAGTTTAGCTGGTATTGTAGGCAGATTTTGTGGCTGCTTTATAGGTTGTGATTGGCTTGTGCATGGAATTTAATATCTGCCTGTTTTATGTTATGGATACAGCTATAAAATCTGTTAATTTACGTTAAGTTGATTACTTACAATTTTCATATATATGACGGCTGGAATTTTACTTGGGAATCAGCTGAATTTTTGTTATTACTTGGTATGTTATAATAGGGAGCGCGAAACCCTGCATAATTGCAAAGATTATGCAGGGTTTTTCTTTCAAAAAAGAAAAGAAAATCTTGTATTACAAGCATTAAAATTGTCTTTTAAGAAAAATGAAATAACCTTTACAATGACCTTCGAACTTGATATAAATAATTTATGAGAACCGTTTCTACTAAAAATAATGAGGTGAAAACATGTTTAGAGCAGGGATTGATTTAGGAGGAACGAACATTAAGGCAGGAATCGTTGACGAAAACCAGAAAATCCTGGCAGAAGGTTCTGTGCCAACAAGAGTGGAACGACCATATGAGGAAATCATGAAAGATATGGCAGTTCTTGTAAAGGATTTGTTAAAAAAGATCGGTGCAGATGAGAGAGAGCTATTGAGCATTGGAGTGGGAAGTCCCGGTACAGTGGACGCGCAGAGTGGTGTTGTGTTATATTCCAACAATTTTGACTGGAACAATGTGCCGCTTGTGGCAGAACTGAAAAAATATTTTCATTGTCCGGTCAGTATTTCGAATGACGCCAACTGCGCAGCTCTTGGAGAAGTGAAGGCAGGTGCAGCAAAAGAAGTGGTAGAGCATTACAAAAGAATCTATCCACAAGTGGATGCTGGAAAATAAAAAGACCATGCAGACAAAGAAAAACTTTGTTTACACGGTCTTTTGCTTTAGAGAAAAGTATTTTGCAATAAAGCAACTCTTTGTTTATAAATTAGCATTTCTCAGGTTCTGGATAATCAACACCGAAAGTCTCAACGGTAACGGTTTTCATTACCTGCGGCTGTAATGGACGGTCGGAGTAATCTGTTGTTGTTTCTGCAATCTTATTGACAACATCCATACCTTCAATCACTTTACCGAATGCAGCATACGCACCGTCTAAGTGTGGAGAGTTCTTGTGCATAATGAAGAACTGGGAGCCGGCAGAATCCGGGATCATAGTTCTTGCCATGGATAAAACACCTTCGGAGTGCTTTAAGTCATTTTTGAATCCGTTCTGGGAAAATTCTCCCTTGATCTGATAACCAGGACCACCCATTCCGGTTCCGTCCGGATCGCCACCCTGGATCATAAAGCCATTGATGACACGGTGGAAGATAACTCCGTCATAAAAGCCTTTTTTTACTAAACTGATAAAGTTGTTTACGGTATTTGGTGCGATTTCAGGATAAAGCTCTGCTTTCATGATATCGCCGTTTTCCATTTCAATTGTAACAATTGGATTTGACATAATGTTTTTATTCCTTTCTGATGATTCGTTTTCAGGCAGAAAAAAATCTGATTGAAAACATCCTGTTTATTGTACCGAAAAAATGTGATTTCGTAAAGATAAATCGGGAATTATATTGCTTTGCATGTAAAATATTTTTGGCTGTATCAGTCCCCAGCATTCTGGAAACAGGTTCTGATTTTTCGGGTGATAGAAGCATCTATAAAACCCTCCTCCGCCATATCGTCCAGAATATTACAAGTTTTTTCATGGGAAAGCCCCTTTTTATAAGGGCGGTCTTCCGTGAGCGCCTGATAAATATCAATGCATGCCATGATGCGCTCCGGTTCATTTAATTCGGAAGCTGTTTTGCCAAAAGGATAACCGTTTCCATTCAATTTTTCATGGTGAAGTGCAGCCCAGTCGCGCACATCTTCAAAGTCATTGACGCCGGATAAAATCAGATAAGTATATCCTGCATGATTTTTCATTTTGGAAAATTCATCATCAGTCAGCTTATCCGGCTTTTCCAAAATATCATTATTGATTGCCATTTTTCCAATGTCATGAAGTGCTCCTGCCAGATACATTTTCTGGATATCGAGAGAACTGTAGCCGATATATTGTGCAAATGCGGCGGCTTTTTGCGCAACACCAATGGAGTGTCTGCTGGTAAAAGAGGATTTGTGATCGACGATTTTGGCAAAAAAGTCAGCGATATCCTGACATGCCTGCCAGTCAAACGTCTGTTTTTCCCTCGGTACGAGCGCCCAGAGTTTTGTTTCGAAGGAATCATCTTTTAAATTGGCAAACTCTTTTTCAGAAAAAGTGTGGAAAAAAGCATCCACGCACGCGGCATCAAATAACCGGTCTGTATTTTTTCTGAGATATTGCTGCACAAAATCCCATTTATGCGTGCCAAATTCTCCGGAATTTCCAATGATATCCACAACATCACTGAGGTGGATGATCCGTGAAAATAAAGGAACTTCATCCCATTTTTTATGAAAAGGACCAGTGCCGTCAGCATGTTCGTGGTGATATAAAATCGTATTTGATACATCTGTTTTAAAAGGAATTTTGGCAATATTCTGTTCTCCGTAAATGCAATGCAGATGTGTATTTTTTGCTGCAATATCAGTAGTCAGCCTGGTTGCAGGATGTTTCTGCAATTCTTCTGCGATGTATTGGGTAAGGGCATTGTCGTGAAGCAGGGCACATATCGCCAGATCCTGTATGGAGTCAGGAGACAGCCCAAAATACTGCCCCATGCGGACACTGATATATGCCACCCGCTTTCCATGTTTATTCGTTACATTTACCAGTTCTGCCTCGATACAGTCTAAAGCATAGGAACAGGCACTTATCAGACCTACAATATCAATTTCCATGTTTACTTTTTCATAAAATCAGTCCGTGCAAAAATCCAGAATGATTCTATAAAACCTCCTTAAATTAATAATAATTACTATTATTAAATATAAAATTTGTTGATTCTATTGTCAATACAGATTAGACCTGCGAATACAAAAAACTTTCTTGTAAAATCTGTCATTTTATGTTTTGATAGATGAAGAGTAAGTCAGGTGATTGTGAAACTCAGGACATAAATTGGAGTTTCGCATTATCTATGGAGAGTAAATTCGAAAAAGGAGATAGATTATGCCAGTTTTTGATTTCAGCAACGCTTCCGGTGAAAAAGAAGCGTTTGTATGTACATATACCACATTTGCATCAGAAAGTCCGGAGAAAACCCCGGAAGATCCGATCTTAGTATTAGACAACAGCAAAAAACAGTGGAATCATCATTCCACCGGAGTATTTTGTAACCAGAGCCAGTGGACAGCCTTTGAATTCAAAGAGGAAGAGGAGACTTTCCGCGCAGATATTTTGCAGGTGGATGCGCGTTTTGTGAACCTGATCAAATGGCTTGGAGAAAACAGCATCAATGTGCTTTTGTCCGGGGAAAACAGAGCAGACGGGTATGCAGTTTATAAAATCAGGGAGAATGCGTTCCACGGAGGAACAAAACTGTCAGCGGCAGACGGATTTTTACAGTATGTAATGGAACGTCTGTTATCCAGCAGCGCGCCGGAACAGGAAGACGAGGACGAGGAGTTAGACGAGAGCGGCGACAGCATGAAGCTGACGAGTATCCAGAGCATTTCGGACTTTTTAAACTGTGCCGGAAGAACTATGCCGGATAACATCAGACTGTGGGCGAGAAGAAATCTTGCGGTTGCCCGTTCGAGTGAAGTGTCAGCAGAGGAACGCCGCCATGCACAGCGCGCGCTTTCTATTATGACAAATATCCAGTGGAAAAATAATTATTTTGAAGCAATCGACCCGGTGGAGGCACGCAGGATCTTAGATGAAGAACTGTATGGAATGGAAAAAGTAAAACAGCGTATCATGGAGACCATTATCCAGATCAACCGTACCCATACGCTGCCAGCTTATGGACTGTTGTTAGTAGGACCGGCAGGAACCGGAAAGTCACAGATTGCATATGCGGTGGCAAGAATTTTAAAACTTCCATGGACAACACTCGACATGAGCTCTATCAATGATCCGGAGCAGTTGACCGGAAGCTCGCGTATCTATGGAAATGCAAAGCCGGGTATTATTATGGAAGCATTTTCCATGGCGGGAGAGTCAAATCTGGTATTTATTATCAACGAGCTTGATAAGGCAGCCTCTGGAAAAGGAAACGGCAATCCGGCGGATGTGCTTCTTACCTTATTAGATAATCTTGGATTTACAGATAATTATATGGAATGTATGATCCCGACAGGCGGCGTTTATCCGATCGCGACAGCCAATGTAAAAGAGGACATCAGTGCACCGCTTATGTCGCGTTTTGCTGTGATTGATATTCCGGATTACACACAGGAGGAAAAAAAGATTATTTTCTCCAAGTTTGCATTGCCAAAGGTGTTAAAGAGAATTGGCTTACAGCAGGGCGAGATCGTGCTGACTGAGGAAGGGTTAGACGAACTGATCGAACAGTACCGCAATACCTCCGGAATCCGTGATCTTGAGCAGGCAGCGGAGCATCTTGCAGCAAATGCGTTGTATCAGATTGAGGTTGACCATGTAAAGCAGGTCGTATTTGATACAGAAATGGTAAAGAAATTATTTGCATAAAAAACAAAATATATGATAGGTGAAAAGACCACTTCATGAAATTTTTCGTGAGGTGGTCTTTTTAAATGAACAATTGTGCAAAATTAATAAAAAAATAAACCAATATTGACAATATATATATATATATAATAAATTCCAGCATTTAGAAGATAAAGCGAATAAGGAGGCACAGTATGAAAAAATTAGGAACCATATTGATGGGAATGATGCTGGCAGTTACGCTGGTATTTGGTGTAATGCCACAGCAGGTGGTCAAAGCGGAGGAACCGATATATCCGGTGGAAAAGCTTATGATTGCTGGTACAGAAGTTACAGATGAAGTTACATCGGGAGATGGATGGAATTATGATGCAGCAACGAATACAGTTACATTGACGGGTGATATTGATGCAGGGGATAATCCGGTAATTAGTCAGGAGCATGTTAATAAAACGTTGTATGTTAAAGCCGAGAAAGATGTTACACTTAAGACGAGTGGAGACAGGGCGATTTATTGTGATTATAGTCTAGATACAAGTATAGTTATAATGGGATCTGGCAAAATAACTATTCAATTGACTTCGTCAAGTAATGCTACAAATGCCATTTGTGGAGTTCATACGATTGAAATTGCAGACAACGCGTCTGTGGCAATCAATATGCCGGAATATAAAGAGAAAAATATTGGTATGACAGGATTGCTAACACCAGGAGGATTCGTAAAAATTAAAGGAAATGTTGCAATCAATTTTGCAAAAGCAGCACCTACATGTGATTGGTCTAGTGGATTTTCAGCACCTATGGGGACTATTGGAGTATATTCAGCTTTAGATTTAGATGGAGGCACTTTGAAAGTCACAGGGGCAAATGTTGGAGTTGCTGGTGAATTTAATGTAACAGGAGAAAATGCGAATATTGATATTATGGCAGTGAATGCAGGCGTATGTGGTGATCTGACGATGACAGCCGGTACAGCTAACATCAAAGCAACAGCAGCAGATGGAGTTGCCTTGACAGGTAGCAAGGTGGTAGCTTCTGGGGCAAAGCTGACATTATCTCCAAATCCGGATGCAGGTTCTGACAGTGGCAGTGGTGACGCGGGTTCTTCTTCTGGAAGTGGAACAGACAGTGGCGCATCTGATAGTGGATCTTCAAGCGCTGGTAGTTCCTCAGGTAGCAATTCTACCACAAGTTCATCTGCTGCAGCGTCAGCCTCAGCTACTACCCCAGTTACAAGTACAACAGAGACAGTGCAGAAACCGGACGGAACAACAGAAACAATCACAACGACAACTGTTTCAGATACAGAGAAAGTGATTACCTCTTCTACAGGCACAGAACAACGAAAAATTAATACGAAAACGAATACAGGATATGTAGTTCCAGATGTTACAGTGGAGGGAAAATCTACAGCAATTCCTACGGGTGCAGTTTTTGATTGTAGGACATATGAAAAAACATCACCAAATTATGCAATCGTTCAGACTGCAATTCAGGCAAGTTCAAATGAAGAACTGAAGAAAGCAGATAAGGTTGAAGCAATCGAGTTTAATTTGTCCGAGAGCAATGGAACAGCAATCCATCAGTTGGGGGATTATGTGCAGGTATCTTATCCACTTTCTTATTATTACAATGATAATGCAGCCACAGTTCCGGCTGGAAAGCAGATTGTTGTATATAGAGTGGAGGATGATGGAACATTAACCAGATGTGAGACCAGTATTTCAAATGGAATGATCACATTTTTAACCAATCATTTCTCAACCTATATTATTGCAGAGGAAGCAATTGTTACAACTTCGCCGAAGACAGGAGAAATTCCAATGGCAGGAATTCTAATGATAGTAGTTGTCCTTGCAGGTGTAAGTGGAATGCTTTTCGTAAGCAGACGTAAGAACAGTTTTAAATAAGCACTATGATAGTCGTAGTTTTCTTTATGGTTCATAGCCATAATGAGTGAGAACTATAATAGAAAAATAAACAAGTAACAGGATTGATCAGTAAAAATGACTGATTGATCCTGTTTTTTTGCATTTTAAGTTGTGAGGTGGTCTTTTTCTGTCCGAATTAATGGACAGAAAATATGGATAATGGGAAGCAGCAAGAGGGCAAAATGACGGAAAGTGAGGAGCATGGCAGATGAAAACGGAATATCAGATTATTGCGGTAGACTTTGACGGAACACTTTGTACGGACTGCTTCCCAAAGATTGGACAGCCGAATACAGCACTGATCGAACTGCTGAAAGGATTGAGAAGGCAGGGACGCCAGATTATTTTGTGGACGTGCCGCTGTGGAAATCAGTTAGAGGAAGCAGTGGAATGGTGCAGGAAGTGGGAACTGGAATTTGATGCGGTGAATGAGAATCTGCCGGAGATTATCGAAAGGTACGGATCAGACGGAAGAAAGATTTATGCGGATGTTTATATTGATGACAAAAGCTGTTTTCCATGGGAGGTAAAAAAGGATGAGAAAGTTGGATTATGAATTTATTTTTACATGCGGTATTGTTGCATTTATCGCAGCGCTTGGAATGGTAGCTGGCATTGTTGTGCTGGCTGGGGCAAAGATTTATGTTTATAACCTGCCTTTGATCGTGGGAAGCTTTCTGGCTATCGGAGGACTTTTGTGGGGATTATTGTTAGTTTTGGACAATGATAAGGTGGAAAAAAGGACAAAACATCGTTACTGCTCAGGCAGTATCTGAGCACTTTGCTGTATCATACATATCAGTTACCATATTTACCAGATTAAGGTTGACGCTCTATCGTGAATTAAATATAATAAACTTGATTTACTGTGTCTTTTTGGGGAATACCGAAGGCATCTGGAGGAAAAATGAGAAGAAACCTTAATATAAAACAGAGAAAATGGCGGAGCTTTATCTTTGCAACGATTTTTGGTGTGACAGCAGCGGCTGCGGTCATTACGGTAAAACCGTTGGAAAGTTATGCGTATACGGAGACGGCGGGTGTTTTGAATGATGGACCGGTACAGATGCGAAAGACTCCGGTAGATGGGGACAAGATCACATCTTTAGCTGCGGGTACAGCAGTCCGTGTGATGGATGAAGTGGATGGCTTCGATGGAATGAAATGGTACAAGGTACAGATTTCCTATAATGGAATGGCATCCACCGGATATATCCGGTCAGATTTTATCACGCTTTCAACAGAAGATACCTCTGCCGGAAGTGCAATCACAGACAGTTCGGCACAGGGAGCGGCCGGAGTGGTCACGAACACCAATGGCAACGTTTACGTGAGAACCGGAGCAAGCACGGCGTATTCACCGGTGACCATGGTAAAAAGAGACCAGACGGTGAATGTGCTGGGACAGACAACGACGAATGGGACAATCTGGTATAATGTAACATTTAATAAGAATGGTGTGGATTATGCAGGCTGGATCTGTGGAACCTATCTGGCAGTAACCGGACAGACTTCTGCGGATGGATCGCAGGGAGACACCACAACGGTGACGGATGATGAGTATGTTACATCTTTAAAAGCAGCGGGATTTCCGGACAGCTACTGCAATTCGCTTCTGGCATTGCACCAGAAGTATCCAGACTGGCAGTTCGTTCCGGTACAGACAGGACTAGACTGGAATACCGTCATTGCAAATGAGAGTGTTGTCGGAAGGAATCTGGTGCAGAGTTCTTCCAATGATGCGAGAAAGTCAACGGAGACGGGTGCTTATGACTGGGCGACCAACAAATGGTATGGTTATGACGGAGCAGGCTGGGTAAGTGCCTCCTCCAATTACATAGCATATTGCATGGATCCGAGAAATTACCTGAATGACACGTATATTTTTCAGTTTGAAACGTTAGAATATGCGCCATATCAGAACGTGACAGGAGTTGGAAATATTCTGTCAGGCAGTTTTATGAGTGGAAACTATAGCGATACAGACGGAGCATCGCGAAGCTATGCAGATACTTTCATGGAAGTGGGACAGAACATGAGTGTCAGTCCTTATCATCTGGCTGCAAGATGTAAGCAGGAGCAGGGAAATAAGGGGACAAGTCCTTTGATCTCTGGCAATTACTCTGGCTATAATGGATATTACAATTACTTTAATATCGGAGCATATACGACATCGTCTGCGTCTGCGACGGTCAACGGATTGATTTATGCGAAAAATAACGACTGGAATTCTATTTATAAATCAATTAATGGTGGAGCTGGTATCGTTGGAAATAATTATGTGAAAAAAGGGCAGAACACCTTATATTTCCAGAAATTTAATGTGGTGAATATGAACAGCATATACTCACATCAGTACATGACAAATGTGCAGGCGGCAATGTCAGAAGGAAAAACAATGAGCACCGCTTATGCGGATAAATCACAGGGATTTATATTCCGTATTCCGGTGTATAGCAATATGCCGGAGTCAGCAGTGACGTTTTCAGACAGTGGTAATCCGAATAACTGGCTCTCTTCTCTCAGCGTAAGCGGATATGGACTGACACCGTCTTTCCAGGCAGCAGTAACCGATTATTCCGTGATCGTTGGAACCGAGGTAAGCTCGATCAATGTAGGTGCTTCGGCAGTTGCACCGAAAGCGGGAGTTTCCGGGGCGGGAACTTATGCATTGAATTATGGAAATAATGCAATCAACGTAACTTGTGTGTCACAGAGCGGTTCGGCAAAAACCTACACGATCAATGTGGTAAGACAGCAGCCGGCAGCAGACAATACCCAGACACCGGAAAGTGGTGGAACAACGGTTGCGGACGGCGTATCCGTTTCTACCTCCTATAAACTGGGAGATACCGTGATCACAGGTATTACACCGGGAACAGGCGCTTCTTCTGTACTTGCCAATATCTCAGCGGGAAGCGGCACGGTCAAAGTGCTGAAAGCAGATGGCACAGAAAATACCGGTGCAGTCGGAACAGGTAATAAAATTGCAGTATATGCAAATGGAACACTGGTGAAGCAGTATGACGTTGTCATTTACGGTGACATCAATGGAGATGGAAAAATCTCTGTGGTCGATCTGGTCATGATGCAGAAACAGATTCTTGGAACATCACAGCTTTCCGGTGCGTATGCAGCGGCTGCGGACATAAGCAGAGATGGAAAAGTTTCCGTAAAAGACCTTGTGCTTTTGCAGAAACATATTATAAATGCAGCACAGATTGAACAGTAACAGGGCTGTGTGGATAGAAAGAGTTATTTTAGTGAGAAAATACAATTTTCACACATAAGAATGGAGAGTAAAATGAAAAAGAAATTAGGTGTGATCATTACACTGTTAACATTATGCATCTGCCTTATGACACCGCAGATGCATGCCAAGGCGGCTTCCGGAAAAACAACGATCGCTGTGTCTGCCGGTTCCCTGAATATCGGACAGACCGTGACCGTAACAGCAAAAGCACTAAGTGCATCCGGGGACAGTGCATATGCCAATATGGTTTTGACATATGATGCGAGTATTCTCGAATTTGTAAGCTGTACGGCAACCTACGGTGGCGGCGGTGGAAGTATTTCGGTAGCGAACGACAGCTTTAGTGTAACATTAAAAGCAATCAGTGCAGGAAAAGCTTCTATTTCACTTTCTGCTACGGATGGCGTTATTTTCAGCACCGCGGAAGAATTGGATTCAATGGCTGGCAGCAGCACGTCGGTAACGGTCAATAATGAGGCGGCAGGCAGCAGTACAGGAAATAACAGCAGTGCAGGAACTACAGGGGGAAACAGTGCTGGCACAGGAAGTAATACGAATACAGCAGCTTTATCCGCAGACAATTCGTTAAAAGCATTGACGATTTCGCCGGGAACTTTGTCACCTGCTTTTAAGGGAAATACAACAAAGTATACGGCAACTGTGGATAATTCAGTGACAAGCATTGCGGTCAGTGCAACGCCTGTAAATGAAAAGGCAACCGTTGAATCGGTTACCGGAAACACGAATCTTGCCGTCGGAGCAAATGTTGTTAAGATTGTCGTAAAGGCAGAAAACGGAACAACAGCCACTTATAAAATTACAGTGACAAGACAGGCAGCAGGAAATGCAGGAACCACCGGAGGTGAGACAACAACCACAGGCGGTGAAAATGGAGACAGTGAGAACGGGGACGCAGAGACACCGGAAGACACCGAGGAAGTACCGGCAACAGAAACTCCGGCGTCACAGGCAGACGTTGTGATCAATGATACAACTTATCACATCTCAGACAGTTTCACAGAGGAACAGATCCCGGCTGATTTTACAGAGGCCACAGTTCAGTTCCGGGGAACCGAGTGCAGGGGACTGACCTTTAATAAAGGAACAATCTCCCTGATCTATCTGGAAACTGACAATGTGGATTCGACAATAGGAAGATTCTTCATCTATGATGAGACAAGGGACGTTGTCTATGACTTCATGAAGTTCACAGCAGGAGAGAGCAGTTATGTGATCCCGCTTTTAGCACCGCTCGATTCAGTATTGCCGGACAGCTATGTGCAGGTGTCTTTGCAGATGCCGGAGAGCACGGTAATGACAGCGTATCAGCTTCCGGCAGCAGAGGGAGAGGAAGCATCGGACTTTTATGTATTTTACGCAGTAAATCAGGATGGAACCGAGGGCTGGTATCAGTATGATGCGGCAGAAGGTACTTACCAGCGTGTAAACGGAAATATCACCGAGACAGCAGATTCTTCTTCGGATGACCTTGCGGCATTGCAGAGTGAGTATGATGAACTTTCCAGGAAATATAAAGATGTAAAATCCTTTTCCAGAAACATGATCGCTGTGATTATTTTTGTATTGGCAATTGCTGTGGTGATTGGCTTGAACATCATCTTCTTTGGAAGAAAGAAAAAAGGAAAAGATGAACTCATAGAGGACGATAACGTCGAACTCGAAGATGCAGAGTATGACGAAGATACTGATGAAGATCTAGATGAGGATGAAGTAGAAGATACCGAAAATGATAAAAAGCATTTCTTTGGAAAATTCCATGGACTTCGCAAAAAAAGAAATAATGTAGATGATTTTTTGATGGATGAGGACGAAGATTTTTCAGAAAATCAGATTAAGAAGAATTCAACACAAGCCGACATCACGATAATAGGCATCCAGCCAGAAATCAGGCAGGAGAAGACGATTGACTTGGTATTAGATGAACCGTCACAGGAAAAAACGAAAAAAGCAGAAAAAATAGAATCAGAAAGAGCAAAAGTAAAAGAAACAAAAGATGCAGAGGACGACGATTACTTTGATGATGAGGAAGAGTACATCGAGGAAGAACACCCGATCAACAGAGCTTACCGCGAATGGAATGATTATGAGGATGAAATTCCAACTCCAGTGAAAAAAACAGTGACAGAACAAACATCTGAGCAAAAATCGTCCGAAGAGGATCAGAAAACCCAGCCAGAAAAAAATGAAACTTCTGTGAAAAAAGAAAAAGGATTGGAAGTTTTTGACTTAAATGATTTATAATATAAAATAAATAACTATGAATAGTATGAGGAGACAATATGCAATTACCATATACTGTAAAAGCAAAAAAAGCGGTCGATATCGCTGGAAGAATGTCAAAATCATTACATCATAATTATATCGGAACCGAGCACTTGCTGATTGGTCTTTTGAAGGAAAATTCAGGAGCAGCGGCAAAAGTTCTGAATGAGAATGGTGTAGAGTTAGATAAAATCGTTGATCTGATCAAAGAGCTGATCGCTCCGGCAGGGGGGACAGCAGTAGCAGAATCAGATGGTTATTCCCCAAGAGCTGCAAAAGTTCTTGAGAATGCAGAGAAAGAGGCGGTCAGATTCCATGCGGATGCCGTCGGAACAGAACATATTCTGATCGCCATGATCAAAGAGACAGACTGTGTTGCATCCAGATTACTGACAACGCTGTCCGTCAACATGCAGAAAGTTTTTGTGGATACACTCATTGCTATGGGTGAGGATGCCAATCTTTACCGGGAAGAATTTCAAAACGGTCGTCCGGGAAAAAAGAAAAATAGCGAGGGAACACCGACACTAGATCAATATTCCAGAGATCTGACAAAACTTGCAGCAGAGGGAGCACTTGATCCGGTTGTTGGGCGTGAGGCTGAGATCCAGAGAGTGATTCAGATCTTAAGCAGAAGAACAAAAAACAATCCATGCCTGATCGGAGAACCTGGAGTTGGTAAGACTGCGATTGTGGAAGGAATTGCTGAACGCATTGTATCTGGTCTTGTGCCGGATTCTGTTCAGGGAAAAAGAGTGGTATCATTAGACCTTTCCGGAATTGTCGCCGGTTCTAAATACCGTGGAGAATTTGAGGAACGTATCAAAAAAGTGATCCAGGAAGTAACAAAGGCTGGAAATGTACTGCTTTTTATCGATGAACTTCACACGATCATCGGGGCAGGTGGTGCTGAGGGCGCAATCGACGCTTCTAACATCTTAAAACCGGCACTTGCGCGTGGCGAACTTCAGATCATGGGAGCAACGACGATCACGGAATACCGTAAATACGTGGAAAAAGATGCAGCTTTAGAACGAAGATTCCAGCCGGTAACTGTGGAAGAACCAAGTGAGGAACAGACAGTTGCAATCTTAAAAGGTCTTCGCGGTAAATACGAAGCACACCACCATGTGAAGATCACAGATGAGGCAGTGGAAGCAGCAGTGCGCCTGTCAGCGCGCTATATCAATGACCGCTTTTTGCCAGACAAAGCAATTGACCTTATGGACGAGGCAGCGGCGAGAGTACGCTTTGGGGGTGCAAATCATACTGAAAAATTAGCGGAATTAAGAAATCAGATCACAGAGAAAGAACAGCAGTTAGAGGATGCTCTGAGCAATTCGGATATTGCACTTGCAAGAGAGTACAAAGAGGAAAAAGAAGCATTCGAAGAACAGCTTGCAAAACAGAGGAAAAAGGCACAGCGTGAGATCAGCAGAAAAAATCTGTCAGTTTCAGAAGATGATGTGGCAGATGTCGTTTCCGGCTGGACAAAAATCCCTGTAAAGAAACTGGCAGAGGGGGAAGCAGCCCGCCTGAAAAAATTAGAGGCAACACTGCATAAACGTGTGGTAGGTCAGGAGGAAGCCGTGACAGCCGTAGCAAAAGCGGTAAGACGAGGCCGTGTCGGTTTGAAAGATCCGAGAAGACCGATTGGATCATTCCTTTTCTTGGGACCTACAGGTGTAGGTAAGACGGAGATCTCAAAGGCGCTTGCGGAAGCTGTTTTTGGCAATGAACAGGCAATGATCCGTGTAGATATGTCTGAGTATATGGAAAAGCACAGTGTTTCCAAAATGATCGGTTCCCCTCCGGGTTATGTAGGACATGAGGATGGCGGACAGCTCAGCGAGAAAGTGCGCAGAAATCCTTATTCTGTGATTTTATTCGATGAGATTGAAAAAGCACACCCGGATGTATTTAATATTTTACTTCAGGTATTAGATGACGGACATATCACGGATTCACAGGGACGTAAGGTGGATTTTAAAAACACCATTATCATCATGACTTCCAATGCAGGAGCACAGTCCATTGTAGAACCGAAAAAACTGGGTTTTGCTTCCTCGGATGACGAAAAGCAGAATTATGAGCGCATGAAAAACAGCGTTATGGAGGAAGTGCGCAGAATTTTTAAACCGGAGTTTTTAAACCGTATTGATGAGACAATCGTATTCCGCTCACTGAACAAAAATGATATGAAACAGATCGTCACATTGATGTTGAAAGATCTGACAGACCGCTGTAAGAGCCAGATGGATATCACACTTCAGGTTCGCGACAGCGTGAAAAACTATATTGTGGAAAAGGCATACGAACCGAAATATGGCGCAAGACCACTCCGCCGCAAGATCCAGAATGAGATCGAGGATCAGCTGGCAGAAGAAATCTTAGACGGCAGGGTAAAAAAAGGCGATGAAGTGACCGTTACGACCAGAAAGAATGCGGTTGTTTTTGAAGTGCGGGAAAAATAATACTTGTTACTGGAACGGGGTACGAATGAACAGTAACCGGAATTATAAAAAAATCCTTAAATATGATGAAAATACTAGCAATCGAAAAGTAGTTGGGATATAATGATTTTACAAAATTTTACGGTGCAGCAGACAGAGAAAGACTGTACCACAGGAGGAAAAGATGAGCGTTATTAGTGAATTAATTCGTTCAGAAGCGGATGGAACGATCAGTTTTGGAGATTACACTCTGGATGCAAAGGCAAAGCTTGATAACTTTGAACATCAGGGAGACCTTTATAAGGTGAAGACTTATAAGGATATCACAAAGCTGGAGCGTAATGGTATGTTTGTTTATGAATCTGTACCGGGAACAGCAGCATATCATTTGAATGCGACAGACACAGGAATTTCTTTTTCCGTGGAAGGACCGGAAGATGCTCAGATCACACTGGAGTTAGAAGAAGAGACTGAGTATGAGATTACAGTAGACGGAACAAGCGCAGGCAGGATGAAAACCAATCTTGGCGGCAAGCTGACTGTCAGTGTGGAACTTGGAGATAAACCGGTAGAAGTTCAGATTCAGAAATGCTAAGAAATGATAAGGGGTTGTCAGAAACGGCAACTCCTTTTAATGTCAATCGGAACTATTTGCAGAGTTTCCGGTTATTTTTTTGATAGGGAAGGTTATATGGCAAAAGGAAAAACAAGTATTTTTTTCTGCCAGTCCTGCGGATACGAATCATCCAAATGGATGGGGCAGTGTCCGGGATGTAAGGAATGGAATACATTTGTAGAAGAAGTGGTAGACAAAAAGAGTGCGGGCACATTGGCAAAGCAGAAAGCGACAGCGTCAGAGGCAAAGGTATTGCCACTGTCCAAGATTGAGATGACCTGTGACAAACGTGTGTCAACCGGCATGAGAGAATTAGACCGCGTGCTTGGCGGAGGCATTGTGCAGGGTTCCATGGTGTTAGTGGGAGGTGATCCGGGAATCGGAAAATCCACATTGCTGCTTCAGGTATGCAGGAATCTGTCGGAGCATAACATCAAAGTACTCTATATTTCCGGGGAGGAATCTTTGCAGCAGATCAAAATCCGTGCGGAGCGCATCGGAAACTTTGGAGACAGCCTGAGATTGCTGTGTGAGACGAATCTTGATACCATAAAGGCAGTGATCGATCGGGAAAAACCGCAGATCGTTGTGATCGATTCAATCCAGACAATGTTTAACGAGGAAGTTTCCTCTGCACCGGGCAGCGTATCCCAGGTACGGGAATCGACCGGGGTACTCATGCAGATCGCAAAAGGAATGGGCATTTCGATTTTTATCGTAGGCCATGTGACAAAAGAGGGTGTAGTCGCAGGTCCGAGAGTGTTAGAACATATGGTGGATACGGTACTTTATTTTGAGGGAGACAGACATGCGGCTTATCGTATTTTAAGAGGGGTAAAAAATCGTTTTGGCTCCACGAATGAGATCGGTGTATTTGAAATGCGTCAGGACGGTCTTGTAGAAGTGGAAAATCCGTCTGAATATATGCTGAGCGGTAAACCGGAGGGAGCGTCAGGCTCTATTGTGGCATGCTCTATGGAAGGAACAAGACCAATTCTGATCGAAGTACAGGCACTTGTGTGCCACAGCAATTTCGGGATTCCGCGAAGGACAGCGGCAGGAACGGATTTTAACCGTGTCAATCTTCTGATGGCAGTTCTGGAAAAAAGGCTTGGATTAAAGCTGGGGGACTGTGACGCCTATGTGAATATCGCCGGAGGAATCAAAATGAATGAGCCGGCGATCGACCTTGGTATTGTGCTTGCATTGATCTCAAGTTATAAGGACAAGCCGATCGATGAGAAAACCATTTGTTTTGGAGAAGTCGGATTAAGCGGTGAAGTCCGTGCGGTGAATATGGCAGAACAGCGCGTGCAGGAGGCAAAAAAATTAGGTTTTGAGGTCTGCATTCTGCCGGAGGTCTGCAGAAAATCCATGACAGAGGTAAAAGGGATCAGACTGGTCGGTGTGAGCAGTCTTCTGGATGCCATAAACTATCTGAAATAAAAAAATTGTATGAATTTTATAAAAAATAAAGGAAATTGAAAAATTCTGCCGAATAATAAAAATATGGAGATTTTATTGAAACGATTTTTTATACGGTGCTTCGGGAGAGACTGTCAGATATCAGAGAGGTGATACATATGACAATACGGGAAGAACTTGAAAAAATGGAACGGGAGACGCTGAGTCCGCATGCAACGCTGAGTGTGAACACGAAGGGCAGGGATAGGGAGGAAGAACAGTGTGATGTCAGACCTGTTTTTCAGCGCGACCGGGATCGAATCCTGCATTGTAAAGCGTTTCGGCGTTTGAAGAATAAGACGCAGGTTTTTCTGACTCCGAAGGGAGACCATTACCGGACAAGGCTGTCCCACACGTTAGAGGTGTCACAGAATGCAAGGACGATTGCAAAAGCGCTGCGTTTAAATGAAGATTTAGTGGAGGCGATTGCATTAGGTCATGATCTCGGACATACCCCGTTTGGTCATGCTGGGGAGTTCGTGTTAAATGAAATCTGTGAGGATGGTTTCAGGCATAATGAACAGAGTGTCCGGATTGTCGAAAAACTCGAAAAGAATGGCATGGGATTAAACCTTACATGGGAAGTCCGGGACGGCATTTTAAACCACCAGTCCAAGTCAATGCCGCACACGTTAGAGGGAAAAGTAGTACGTTTATCCGATAAAATTGCCTATGTTTACCATGATGTGGATGATGCCATAAGGGCAGAGATCCTGACGGAGGATGATATTCCATCAGAGATCCGTAAAACACTGGGTTTTACAACAAAACAGCGTTTAAATACACTCATACATAACGTGATCATGAACAGCATGGATCAGGATGACATTCGGATGTCAGCAGATATTCAGGAAGCCATGTTTGAGCTGCGCCATTTTATGTTCGATCATGTATACACAAATCCAATTGCCAAGGGTGAGGAAGTGAAGGCTAAGGCAATGATCCGGCAGCTCTTTGAGTTCTACAAGGATCATATCGAGTTCCTTCCAGACAAATTTCTCGCAATGCTCGATGAAGGGGAAAAGACAGAGCGCGTTATCTGCGATTACATTGCAGGCATGACCGACCAGTACGCCATTACCAAATTCAGCGAATACTTCCTGCCGCAGGCCTGGCAGGTAGATGGATATTAAGCCAATATAGCCTGCGGCGTGCGCAGGCGGATGGGTATTATAGACAATTGCGAAACTCATAACAACCTAAATTGAATTGTGAGAAATTGACAAAAGACATGAAAGACATTGGGGAGCCACCGGCACTTAGAAGGCAGATACAACGGTAAGTTGTGTCTGGCTTCTTAGTACCGCTGCGAGCGACACATAGCGAAAGCGTGTCTTGAATGTTTTTGTTAATTTTGAACAATTTAAAGAAGACTATGAGGAGTTTCGCAATTGGCTAATAGATATTAAAACGAAAGGAGGACACGCAGCATGCCATATTTTTCGGATGATATAATTGAAGAAGTGCGTTCCAGAAATGATATCGTAGATGTGATCGGACAGTATGTGCATCTGACGAAAAAGGGAAGCACCTATTTTGGACTGTGTCCTTTTCATAATGAGAAAACAGGATCATTTTCTGTTTCTCCGAATAAACAAATGTATTACTGCTTCGGCTGTGGAGCCGGAGGTAATGTTTTTACTTTCATGATGCAGTATGAAAACTTTACTTTCGGGGAAGCCATGGAAGCTCTGGCTGACCGGGCGGGAGTTGCCTTGCCAAAACAGGAATATTCTCCGGCGCAGAAAAGAGAGGCAGACAAGAAACAGCGGTTGTTGGAGATCAACAAAGAGGCAGCCAGATATTTTTACACGCTGTTGCGGAACGACCGGGGAATGCATGCGCTTGCCTATTTTCAGAAAAGAGAATTGTCCGGGGAGACCATGAAAAAATTCGGTCTGGGATACTCGGATCAGTACAGTGATGACTTATACCGGTATCTTCGTTCCAAAGGATATGAGGATGAGATTTTAAAAGAATCCGGTCTGGTGACAATTGATGAACGGCGTGGCGGATACGATAAATTCTGGAACCGTGCCATGTTTCCAATCATGGATGTGCATAACAAAGTCATCGGATTCGGCGGTCGTGTGATGGGAGACGGAGAGCCAAAATATCTGAACTCACCGGAAACACCGATTTTTGACAAGAGCCGGAATTTGTACGGACTGAACTTTGCAAGGACAACGAAAAAATCACAGTTTTTGCTGTGTGAAGGATATATGGATGTGATCGCGCTGCATCAGGCAGGATTTGACAATGCAGTGGCATCACTTGGAACAGCGTTAACGGCAGGACATGCCAATCTGTTAAAGAGGTACACGAAGGAAGTGTATCTGACATATGACAGTGACGGAGCGGGTGTGAAAGCAGCGCTTCGTGCAATTCCAATCTTAAAGGAGGTTGGAATTACTACAAAAGTAATTAATATGCGTCCACATAAAGATCCGGATGAATTTATCAAGGCATTGGGAGCGGAGGCATATCAGGATCGTATCGATCATGCGGAAAACAGTTTTATGTTTGAAATTCGTATTTTAGAGCAGCAGTATGATATGAAAGATCCGGAGAGTAAAGCAGCTTTTTATAATGAGGTGGCGAAGAAACTCTGCTCCTTCACAGAAAAGATCGAGCGGGATATATACGTTCAGGCGGTCGCTGAAAAATACATGCTGCCTGTTGTGGATCTGCAGCGGCTTGTAGGAAAATATGGGATGCAGATGGAAGGCATCCGTAAAGAACCAACCCAGTTAAAAACCGGTATCAATGAGAAAAATGCCCAAGCCAGAGGAATCAAAAAAGAAGACGGGATGAAACAGTCACAGAAACTTCTTTTGACATGGCTCATAGAGAATGCCGGATTATATCATAAGATAAAAAAATATATCGCACCGCAGGATTTTACGGAGGAGATATATCATAAGGTGGCAGAATTATTATTCCAGCAGTTTGAGGAAAATGGGGAAGCCAATCCGGCGAAAATTGTCAGCATGTTTCCAGAGGAGGAAGCACAGAAAGAGATCGCAGGACTTTTCAATGCAAGAATCCACGAGGTCGAGTCCAAAGAAGACCGGGAGAAGGCATTGAAAGAGACCATTATCCGCATCAAACAAAACAGTATCAAGTATCGGTCCGGGCATTTGGCACCGACAGATATGGCTGGTCTGATGCAGCTAGTAACAGATAAACGTGACCTGGAAGAATTGGAGAAATTGCATATTTCCATTGATTAGGGACAAAATAGTAGAAAACTTGAGAGGATGAAACAAAATGGCAAAAAAGACAGAAAACGAGGTAAAGGAAACCAAAAAAGAAGCAGCAGTTATGGACGAAGCTGCCAGAGAAAAGTTTCAGCAGAAGTTAAAGGAACTGTTAGCCTTAGCCAAAAAGAAAAAGAACATGTTAGAGTATCAGGAAATCAGTGATTTCTTTGCGGACATGCAGTTAGAAGCAGAGCAGTTTGACAAGATTTTAGATTTTCTGGAAGCAAACAATATCGATGTACTTCGTATCACAGATGATGATTCTGATGATGAGATCTTACTTGAAGTAGATGATGAAGATGAAATCGAAGTTGAGAAGATCGACCTTTCCGTGCCGGACGGCGTTTCGATTGAAGATCCGGTTCGTATGTATTTAAAGGAGATCGGTAAAGTACCTCTTTTAAGTGCGGAGGAGGAGATCGAACTCGCCAAGAACATGGAAGCTGGAAATGTTGCAAAAGAAAAAATTGCAATCTTAAAGGGCCGAGAAGAAAATGCGACAGAAGAAGAACTTGCTGAGATCAAAGAGGAGATTAAAAACTTACAGAAAGATCTTGATGCAGGAGATGAAGCAAAGAAACGTCTGGCAGAGGCAAACTTACGTCTGGTTGTTTCAATTGCAAAAAGATATGTCGGACGTGGTATGCTTTTCCTTGATCTGATCCAGGAAGGTAACCTTGGTCTGATCAAAGCTGTGGAAAAATTTGACTACCGCAAAGGATACAAATTCTCTACCTACGCAACATGGTGGATTCGTCAGGCAATCACTAGAGCGATCGCAGATCAGGCGAGAACGATCCGTATCCCTGTCCATATGGTTGAGACGATCAACAAGCTAATCCGTGTATCCAGACAGTTACTTCAGGAGTTAGGACGTGAACCTAGTCCGGAAGAAATTGCAGCAGAGATGAATATGCCGGTAGAGCGTGTACGTGAGATCTTAAAGATTTCGCAGGAGCCTGTTTCTCTGGAGACACCAATCGGTGAGGAGGAAGACAGCCATTTAGGAGACTTCATTCAGGATGATAATGTGCCTGTACCAGCAGATGCAGCAGCATTCACATTGTTAAAAGAGCAGTTAGAGGAAGTACTTGGAACACTGACCGAGAGAGAGCAGAAAGTGCTGACACTTCGTTTTGGTTTGGAGGACGGTCGTGCCAGAACACTGGAAGAAGTTGGAAAAGAGTTCAATGTAACCCGTGAGCGTATTCGTCAGATCGAGGCAAAAGCGCTCCGCAAACTCCGCCATCCAAGCAGAAGCCGCAAATTAAAGGATTACTTAGAGTAAAATGGTAAAGATTTCAAATCGTTTAACGACAGCCGCAGCTCTTGTCACACAGGGATATACATTAGCAGATGTTGGAACTGACCACGGATATATTCCAATCTATCTGTTGCAGCAGGAGAAAATTCCATCTGCGATCGCCATGGATATCAACGAAGGACCGTTAGAGCGGGCAAAAGAACATATTGCTTTATATGGATTGCAGGCATACATACAGACACGTCTCTCAGACGGTGTGGCAGCTTTAGAACCCGGCGAGGTGGAAGCTGTCCTCATCGCCGGTATGGGAGGCGGACTTGTCATACATATCTTACAGGATGGGGAACAGGTCTGCCGGACTGCGAAAGAACTCATCCTGCAGCCGCAGTCCGAGATAGAGCGTGTCCGTGAGTTTTTAAGAGAAGAAGGATATACTATCCTCGCAGAGGACATGGTGTTAGAGGACGGAAAATTCTATCCAATGATGAAAGTGCAATATCAGGGTGAAAATGCACAGAAAGCTTTGGAAGAGTTGAAACTTTCAGATCTCTATGGTGGATTACTCCTGCAAAACCGCCATCCTGTGTTGAAAACTTTCCTTGAAAAAGAAAAGCTCATATACACAGGCATCAAGGAGAATCTTGCAAAACAGCCGGTGTCAGAAAAAATCAGGACACGGCTCGCAGAAGTGGAAGACATACTGTATTATAATGAACTGGCATTACAGTTTTATCGATAATCCCCCCTTATTTCAAAAACATCCGCATCATCTTTTCTTTCAATCTGGTATATTTCTGATACCGGATCGGCAGATCCATCCACGTTTTCTTATCGACAATACTGCGGTAATGGCTGAAGGTTTCAAAACCAACCCTGCCGTGGTAGCTGCCCATGCCGCTCTCACCGACACCGCCGAATGGCATATCGCCCGTTGCAAGATGAATGATCGTGTCATTGATACAGCCGCCGCCAAAACGGCAGGTATCTAAGACCTTCTTCTGTGCAGCCTTGTCCTCACTGAAAAAATAAAGCGCAAGCGGATGAGGGTGGGATTCCACGGTATCAAGCGCTTCGTCTAATGTGTCGAAGGTGAGGATCGGAAGCAGAGGACCGAAGATCTCTTCGCCCATCACAGCGTCGTCCCACGTAATATTATTGAGAACGGTGGGCGCAATGCGGAGCGATTCAGACTCTGACTGTCCCCCATACACAAGCTTTTCCCCATTGATCAGCCCGAGAATGCGTTCAAAATGCTTTTCGTTGATGATCTTTCCGTAATTCGGATTTTTCAGAGGTTCTTTCCCAAACTGCTTTTCAATCTCAGCTAAGACCGCAGTGATAAGCTCATCACGGATGCGTTTGTCACAGAGAATATAATCCGGCGCAACACAGGTCTGTCCGCAGTTCAAATACTTGCCGAAGACAATACGCTTTGCGGCAAGCCGGATCTTAGCGGTGGAGTCAACGATACATGGGCTCTTTCCGCCAAGCTCTAACGTGACAGGGGTTAAATATTCAGCCGCATGGCGGAGTACCTCCCGTCCGACAGTCTTTCCGCCGGTGAAAAAGATCATGTCAAAACGCTGCTGTAACAATGCCTGATTTTCTGCGCGGCCGCCATCGACCACTGCAACATAATGTGCCGGAAAACATTCTTCGATCATGGTCTTCATGACATTGAACGTGCAAGGGGCGTAGGCACTTGGCTTTACGACCGCAGTATTCCCGGCTGCTATGGCATCGATCAGCGGATCGAGTGTCAGTAACACCGGGTAATTCCATGGGCTCATGATCAGCACGGTTCCGTAAGGGGAAGGGGAGCGGAAGCTCTTTGCTGCAAACTGGGCGGCCGGGGTGGAAACACGTTTGCTGCGCATAAGGCTGCGGAGATGCTTCTGCATCCAGGTAAGCTCGGACAGCGTCAGCCCGATCTCACACATATAGCTTTCCATATGGCTCTTTCCAAGATCCTCCTTCAATGCCGCAGCAAGGTCGGCTTCATGGCGGATCATAGCCTCCTTCAAACTTTCTAACTGTTTCAGGCGGAATTCCGCCGGGATCGTTTTGCCACTGGAAAAAAAGTGGTTCTGTTGTTGTAAAATATCCTTGATCTCCTGCTCGGTCATGAGGATTCCTCCTTTTATCTTCCGGATCGATCAGACAATCACCTGTTCTGACTCAACCTATATCCGTACATCTGATACTTATATACTATCGAAAATAACATACTTCTGCAAGTGTTTTACTTCCGGGCAGACAGGAAAAACAATTCTTGAAAAACGGCGCTCATAATGCTACAGTAATAATACTGATGATCTGCAGCAGAGATTATGGCGCAGATCAGTTTGACAATAATGTGACTGCCGGATACGAAGGGCAGATTGCGGAAAGGCATGGAAAATGAAATGAACGATTATAAAATAGGCACAAAATGTGTACAGGCAGGATATACCCCGGAGAATGGACAGCCGCGGCAGATCCCGATCATCCAGTCTACCACTTTCAAATACAGCACCAGTGAGGACATGGGAAAACTGTTTGATCTTGAGGCATCCGGATATTTCTATACACGGCTGCAGAATCCGACGAATGATCATGTCGCAGCCAAGATCGCAGCAATGGAAGGCGGCACAGCCGCAATGCTGACCTCAAGCGGACAGGCAGCGAACTTTTTTGCCATATTCAACATATGTGAGAGTGGAGACCATATCGTGGCATCATCCTCGATCTACGGCGGAACCTTCAACCTCATTGCAGTTACGCTTGCAAAAATGGGGATCACGGCAACCTTCGTGTCTCCTGACGCATCGGAGGAGGAGTTAAACGCTGCATTCCGTCCAAACACAAAGCTGATGTTTGGCGAGACGATCGCCAATCCGGCATTGACAGTATTAGATATTGAGCTCTTTGCAAAAACAGCACATGCGCACGGCGTACCTCTTATCATAGACAACACATTTCCAACTCCGGTCAACTGCAGGCCATTTGAGTGGGGTGCGGATATTGTGACACACTCCACCACCAAATACATGGATGGACATGGTGCGGCAGTGGGCGGTGCAATCGTTGACAGCGGAAAATTCGACTGGATGGCACACGCAGACAAATATCCGGGACTTTGTACACCGGATGAGAGCTACCATGGCGTGACCTATGCAGAAAAATTTGGCAATGAGGGCGCATTCATCACAAAATGTACAACACAGCTTATGCGTGATCTCGGATGCATCCAGTCGCCACAGAACGCATTCCTGTTAAACCTTGGACTGGAGTCGCTGCACGTGCGTATGCCTAAGCATGTGGAAAACGGACAGGCAGTTGCAGAATTTCTGGAAAAACATCCAAAGGTAGCCTATGTGAACTATCCGGGCCTGTCTTCCAGCAAATACTATGAACGTGCCAGAAAATACCTGCCACACGGCGGATGCGGTGTCGTTTCATTCGGATTAAAGGGCGGCAGGGAGGCTGCGTCTGCTTTTATGCAGAACTTAAAGCTTGGAGCGATCGAGACACATGTGGCAGATGCAAGAACCTGCTGTCTGAATCCGGCAACCTCCACACACAGACAGATGACAGATGAACAGCTGAAAGAGGCAGGTGTTCCGGCAGAGCTGATCCGGATAAGTCTCGGTTTAGAGGATAAGGAAGATCTGATCGCAGATATTTCGAATGCGTTGGATGCGATCAGGGACTAATATGAAAAAAAGGAAAGTGCAGAGAGAAGAATGAGTAAGAAAAAAACAAAAAAAGTGCTGACACCGGAGCAGAAGAAAAAGCGGATCCGTAATATCGTTATCGTCGCAGTGATCCTTGTGGCAGCATCCGTTGCAACTTACTGGATGCAGCCGCAGAACAAAGCGCTGGCGGAGAGTGAAGTGTTCAGCGAAGAGGAAGTGAAAGCACAGGCGGAAAAAATCATAGGGCTTTTAAATGAAGAGGATTTTGACAGCCTGCAAAGCCTTGTTGTCCCGGACATGCAGGAGATCATGAACAAAGAGCGCATGGACGAGGGCAAGGCGCGGATCTCGGAAGACTGGGGAGATTTTGTTTCCATTGAAACAATGCAGGATGCGGAGATCATACAGAGAGGTGCGCATATCGCAGCCGTTTACGTGACCGCAGAATATGAAAACATTGAGGTGCATTACACACTGGCGTTCAACGAGGACATGAAGCTTGCGTCCTTCGGGATCCAATAGCCGGATCATTACTGCGGAAACATATAGGAAAAATAAACATCCTTAAAATTAGCGTAATTGTCTCTTGAAATCGGAATCTGTGCGCCGGATTTTGTGAAGAGAGAGGTTTTACCGAACTTTTCCACGCAGCTTAACGCTGTAATATAGCTGCGGTGGCATTTATAAAACCCTTTTTCCACTGTGAAAATTGTTTCACACTGGTGAAAGGGTTCTTTTATGGAGATCACCGAGCCGTCTTTCAATGTCACTAACACATTCTTATTCTGCGCTTCCAGATATTCGACATCCTGAAAATAAATCGCCTGGTAGCCGGAATCTGTTCTTGCCGCGAAATGAGCCATGGAAGCCTTGTGGACTTCGTACCAGCTGTCGAGGACCGCATGGAAACGCACTTCGTCAAGAGGTTTCAACAGATACCAGAAAGTGCGGACTTCATAAGATTCCAGCGCAAATTCCGGTGAGGAAGTCAGAAAAATGATCGGAACGTGCGGGTCATGCTGGCGCAGTTCGCGGGCGGTATCCATGCCACTTAAAAGGGGCATGATCATATCAAGCAGGATCAGATCCATGCCATAAGCCCTGTGTGCGGAGATCAGTTCGTCACCGTTTGTGAACCGGTAGAGCTGCAGTGTCAGCTGATGCGCCCGGCACCAGGAATCAAGACTGTCTGAAAGCAGATCCAAAAATTCAGTTTCATCATCACAAATCGCAATCTTTACCATAATAAATTTCCTCGCTTAAAGAATAATGCGGACTACAAAGTCCTCACCTTCCATGTAAAACTGGTACTGTCCGTGTTCCTTCTCTACATAATAAATGACGCTTTGGACACCGATACCGTGATTCTTTGCCGTTGTAACCGGGATACCGTTTGAAAAAACAGGTGTCTCTGAAGCCGGATTCTTCTGCAGGATCAGAAGGTGGTTTCCCTTTTCAAAAATGCTCAGATGCACGATACGTTTTTCCTCAGGGAGCTTCGTGACCGCATGCATGGCATTTTCCAGAAGATTGGAAAGAATCGCACAGAAAGTCATCTCAGAGCAGCAGAGTGTCTGTGAAGTCTGGATCTGTACGTCAAAAACAATCTGATTTTCCGCAAACCGTGTCTGGTAAATGGAAAGAACCGAATTCAGCAGCTCATTTCTGCAGAAAGAATGAATGACCGTGTCGTCATATTGCTTATTGATCTCCTGAATATAATCAAGCGCGCGCTCCGGTTCCTGCTGGGAGATAAAAGTCTGGATGGCAGCAAGATGATGGCGCATGTCGTGCCGCAGAATCTTCATGCGGTGTTCGCTGCTACGGACCTGCTCGATCTCCGAGTGCAGGGAGTTCAACTGCATATTGGTAAGCTGACCGTATTGTTCAGCGCGGTTTTTCAACTCATATTCCTGAAAATAGACGAACAGGAAAATGACATAGGAAATACACATGGCAAATGCGAGAAATTCCACGACCACCTTATTTCCGGAGTAAAGAAGCATGGAGAACTTTGTGGTAGAGTAATCAAACACATAATAGACAAATGGCATTGCCCCGAGGATATACAGCTCCCGGTCAGATTTTGCAAAAAGCAGTGCGGTAGTCTGGCACAGATACTGGCTTAAGAAAGCGAAAACGGCAACAGTCACGATAATCCTTACCAGGTAATAAACCCAGTCCAATCCGCTCAGGGATAAGGCAAAAATACCTGCCCAGTTGCTGAACTGGCAGCACAGATAGGCGGTCATGATAGAGATTATGGAAGGCAGCCAGCGGAAACGGTAATAAAACACCAGCAGCAGAAAAAGCGGCAGATGCACGAAAATCGGATAGACGGCTTCCGTGAACAACGAACCGAATACCGTATTGCAGATCAGAAAGAAAAGTCCGGATACTGCTCCACCGCCAAGAAGAATGCAGACATTTTTCTTATTCTGTTTTACCCCGAGAAAAAAGGCGGACAGAAAAATGCCAAACAGCATTGTCGTTAAGTGGTGTGTATAAGTTAAAATCTGAAGCAGCATGTGGCAGTCCTCCTTGTTTCACAGTTATGATACATCCATTATAAAAAATTCGGAAAACCAAAGCAAGCCTGCATCTTACAATTCACGCCATATAATTACAACTCACGCCGAAATCCGGGTTTTGGGTGAACGCTGTGATAAAATGAAAAAAATGGTAAAGTGCCATATGTAACTATTCAGAACCCCATTCGCAAAACCGCTCTTTCAGAGCTTTCCTTTTGCTCATGTGGTTACTTCGCCAAAGAAATTTTCAAAATTATGCTCATTCATGCAAGCATGATTCGCAAATTTATGAAAATTGCCTTGGCTCTGAATAGTTACAAACAAATGCAGGAGGAGAATACACATGATAAGAAAAAAGAGAATGGGCAAAGGAATTGCAAAAATACTTTCCGGCTTACTGGTATTCGGAATGGTGGCAGGACTTGTTCCGGCAGTACCGGATGGAACAGTGCATGCGAAGGCTGAAGGGGAAAGTGAGCAGAACGTAACAGCTGCGGGGAATCCTGAGCATAAGCATTGCGTATGCGGAACTGGGGAGCTGACAGCTGGAAATTGTAGTCATGAGGAAAAGGAATGGACAGGGATTTCTGATCTTAATGGAATAACTGGAGAAGGATATTACTATCTGACGCAAGAAGTGACGATCGATAGTGCATGGGAGTGTCCAAATGGCGTAACATTATGCCTGAATGGATACAGCATTACTCGTGAAGGTAATGATGAACAAAACATATATGATGTGGGGGGGAATGCTGTTATTAAAATAAACAACAGCATTAGTTTTGCCCTTACGGATTGTCAGGAAACGGTTGGAATGGTGCTAGAATATAAATAGTACAAGCCAAAATGAGAAATTCCAAATACACATAA
>UQNW01000010.1 GCA_900542495.1 uncultured Roseburia sp. | reverse complement strand
TCGGTTACTTCTTCATCTTTATGGGAATCAAAATGGCAACCGATGGGGTTCTTCGAGGTCTCGGAATCATGCGTCCATTTCTCATTGCAAACATGGTGAACCTGGCGATTCGTCTGTCGGTTGCTTTGATTTGTGCACCGCGTTTTGGCATTGCATTTGTCTGGCTTGCTGTACCGGCTGGTTGGTTTGCAAACTTTTTAATATCCTATGTGGCACTTCGGAGATCATGGCCGGCTGATAAAGAGGCGCAATCCCGATAGCCTAAAGTAATTTTAATTGCTGATTATATAACAGGAGTAAATTTTTAAGCTCCACATCTGCTTCTTCCGCAGTGAAAAAGAGATTATCATTTAATGAACTGCAAAAATCCAGAAACGTAGAGAGCAGACCAGGCTCCTCAATATTTAGATAAAAAAGCTGATGATCAAAAGTATGTTGCATAATAGGAATAATGATAATGTGTTTATTTACTCTATATTAAGCGTTAGGTGGTAACAAATAATGAAAGCATCAAAAATAATTATACCGATTATACTGGTTGCGACCCTGTGCATGTCTTGGTTTACTTTTGTGTCGGGAACAGTAAGCTCATATACAAATTATCGTGCATGTACAGATGAGGCGGAAAAAAGTATTGAAGCAGGGTTGTATGAGCAAGCAATAGAATATTATAAGAAATCTCTTGAATATAAACGTTCAGAGGAAACTTATCAAAAAATTAAAGAATCTTATGACAAATTATATGAAGAAGAACATACAGCATTTGTTAGAAATTTATATCTTGAAGATATGGCGATTGCATCAACTGAGTTTCCTAAAAATGCATTATTTTGGGAAAAACAAATTGAACTTTATTTAGATGGATTAAATTATTCAAAGGCTTATTCTACTGTTAAACAGGCACGCAATTATGGTGCTTCAAGTAAATTGCTAGATAAGCAATATAATATGTTGCTTTATATGGTAAGCACGGATTATAAGTTGTATACAGATTACAAAACTGCACTTAATGGATATATTTCTGTATTTGATGGAAATTCATGGACGGTAATAGATGAATCTGGTAAGGCAATTACAAGTCAGTACAAGTTTATTGGTTTAATTAATGATGACGGTAAGGGATTATATACCAATGATGTAGATACGAGAATTCTGGATTCGAAGGAAATCACAAGAGCACGCTTCGATATGGATGTTGAGGATGCAGGATATTATAACGAAAAATCAGATTTAATTCCGGTTAAAATTAATGGCAAGTGGAAATATATGAACTCAAAAGGTTCCTTTGTAGGAAAGGAATATGAGATAGCTGGAAGCTTTTTTAATAATAAGGCAGTTGCTTATACAGGTGAAAAATGGACTATGATTGATAATACTGGTAAGGAATCGGAACTTGAAGGAATTGAAGATATTAAACTTGACTTATATGGTTGTCATAATCAGAACGGCATTATAATTGCAAAAGAATCGGGCAAATATTCTTTTTATGATGAAAACTTTGAGAAAACAAGCGACTTTTCGGCAGACGACATGGATATTTGTGTGGATGGAAAAACAGTAGCATTTAAGAAAGATGATAAATGGGGATTTGTTGAAGTTAGTGGCAAAATTATTATAGAGCCTCAATATACTAAAGCAAGAAGTTTCGCGAATGGATATGCAGCGGTATGTAATGAAAATGATTTGTGGGGATTCTTGAACGATAAAAATGAATTATGCATTGATTATACGTATAGGGATGCTCCAGATGAATTTAAAATAGATATGAAGAGGCAAATCATAATGACAGCTGTTAGTGATGGCTTTTTTTCAGTGTGGACGAATGTTTTTACAGAAGAACCACAGATTCTATCAGCATTAATTGAAAATTTTCCAGGAACAAATAAATTAAAAAGTCTCAGTATAAGATAATCTGACAGATTTTTGCAGATTATTTTATACCGGGATTTTTTTAGTAACGTAAATCGCTCCGAGATATACCTGGTATCTCTGGATATACCAGAGAATAAGTATACGAAAGGAAAAACTTATTCTGATTCAGAAGAAGGAATGGGGGAAACAATGAAAGAATTTAAAGTAATCGAAGTAAAACGCAGTATTTTTGAGGATAATGATGCAGATGCAAACAGACTTCGCGAGGAATTAAAGGAAGAGGGAACTTTTTTATTAAATCTGATGTCTTCACCTGGAGCAGGCAAGACAACAACTTTAAAGCGTACGATCGCCATGTTGAAGGATGAGCTTAAGATCGGTGTCATGGAAGCGGATATTGATTCAGACGTGGATGCACAGGCAATCACAGAGACAGGAGTGCGTGCCATTCAGATCCATACCGGAGACATGTGTCATCTGGATGCAGATATGACAAGACAGGGAATCCGCGAGTTCGGAACGAAAGATCTTGATTTTGTTGTATTAGAGAATGTCGGGAATCTTGTCTGCCCGGCAGAGTTTGATACCGGAAGCACAAAGAATGCAATGATCCTTTCCGTTCCGGAAGGAGATGACAAACCATTAAAATACCCGCTCATGTTTTCAATCTGCGATGTCGTATTGATCAATAAATGTGACACACTCAGTGTTTTTGATGACTTTGACAAAGATGCAGTAAAAGAACGGATTCTGAAATTAAATCCAAAGGCAGAGATTTTCTTTGTCTCTGCAAAAACAGGGGAAGGATTTGAAGACTGGGCAAACTGGATCCGCCGTGAGGTAAGACATATCAGGCCTAGCGAAGAGGCATTTAACGCATGAGCCGCCTGCCGCTTGAAAAAGTGACACCGATGGTACCGGAAGGCGGAGCAGGGATGTGCAGATGATCCGGAAAGCTGGTGTATCGCAGTCGGTGGTGATGTGTATACAGAGCCGAAATTTGCAATTGATGCGAAGCTTATTTTTACAGAAGAACAGGTAAAATCGGAGACAGCAGGAAGTGATGAAAAAGCCGAGTGAGGTTCAGTAGATTATTTCCTACAGGACAAGGGCTTTTGGTCAGAAAAAAATAGTAATGGGAGAAAGTAATGCACGAATTAGGTATTGTAGTACATGTGATGCGAATGGTAGAGGAAGTTGCCGAAGAGAATCAACTTACAGAGATTAAATCTGTGACCTGTGAAATCGGGGAAGTGAGCGGTGTTGTGCCGGAATACCTGACAGATTGCTGGGGGTATGCAAGAAAGAAATCCGGGCTTTTGAAAGACTCAGAATTGAGAACAGAGATCATACCGGGCGTGACAGTATGTGAGGACTGTGGAAAGACATATTCCACAGTCCAATATGCCAAAATATGTCCGTATTGTGGCAGCAGTGCGACGTATCTTCTTGAAGGAAACGGATTCAGCATTAAGGAGATTGAAGGAGCGTAGAGAAAAAAATTGCAGAAATGATTGACATATATAGACTGCCGATATATTATATAGATAACCGATATATAGAGTATCTATATATTGGATATATAAATGTTGTGAAATGCAGCAGATGCATGGAACAAAGGAAAGAGAGGAACAATCTATGGCAGTCGATAAGTCACTGATATCAGGAAGCATGACGATGCTTATTTTAAAGCTTTTATCCGAGAAGGATATGTATGGCTACGAGATGATCGATACATTGCGACAGAAGTCCGAGAATGTATTCGAGTTAAAAGCAGGAACACTTTACCCGCTTTTACATGGACTCGAAGAGAAGGGGCTCCTCACCGTATATGAGAAAGAATGCACCGGGAAAGTCCGTAAATATTACAGCATTACCAGAGAAGGAAAGCATCTGTTAAAGCAGAAGCAGGAAGAGTGGAAAGAATACCAGACTGCTGTGACCAATGTACTGGCAATGGAGGTGTGACAGATGGAAGAATATTTGAAGAATTTGTTAGACCAGATCCGTTGCAAAAAAGCACATGCGGCAATCCGTGAGGAATTAGAAAGCCATATATCCGATCAGATCGAAAATAATATGGAAGCCGGAATGACAAGAGAGGAAGCAGAGAAGGCGGCTGTTTGTGATATGGGAGACCCGGTGACTACCGGAATCTCGCTGGATCAGATACACAGACCAAAGATGGCATGGCAGATGATCGCACTTATGGCAGTGATCATGCTTGCAGGAGTATTAATCCATTGGATGATGGGTGCACCAGTGGCATGTATGCAGACTATTTCAGGATTTTGTCTGATGCTTTTTATCTGTCATCTGGATTATACAAGGATTGCAGCAATTGCAAAAGTGATCGCTGCAGGAATTATCCTGGTTGGTATCTATGCTTTATTTTTTGGAGTCACGTTTGGTGGAAAGATCTGGGTAGCCAGTCTGTTATGGCTTAGAATATCGATGTTTTCTTTTCTTATGTTGTATGTCCCGGTATATGGAGCAATTCTTTACTCTTATTATGGGGAAGGATATAAGGGACTGGTAAAAGCAGCTTTATGGGCAGTGCCACCGCTTTTTATCGCATTAAGACTGCCAAGCCTTACTCTGTTTGTGATCCTGTTCGTATGCATGGTGAGCCTTCTGATACTTGGTATTGCCCAAAACTGGTTTCAGGTGAACCGGAAGGGCGTACTGACGGTGATTGGAGCAGTATTTCTGGTTTTGCCGATGCCGGGCATCCTGTTGATCGCAAATGCACCTTATCAGATAGACAGGATTCGTAATTTCCTGACAGGAGATGTCGAGTGGAATTATGTGACACGCGCCTTAAAAGACTGTTTTGCGAACAGCATCCTTGTAGGAAATGGAGTGGAGGAGTTAAAGACAACACTTCCGGATTATAACAATAATTTTATCCTCGCCTATCTGACGGGAACTTATGGTTATATCGCCTGTATCGCAATCTGTGCAGTGCTGGCATTACTTGTATTTGCCATTTTTTCTACCGTATTCCATCAGAAGAACCAGCTTGGCATGATGATGGGATTTGGAAGCGGAATGATCCTTTTTACCAATATAGCGATCAATCTGTTGGAGAATTTTGGGATTCTCCCAACTTCCCAGACATTTCTTCCATTTTTCTCTAAGGGAGGAAGCTGTATGTACGTATGCTACATTTTAATGGGAGTTATCCTTAGTGTTTATCGATATAAAGATGTGTATTCAGTACATCTGCCAAAGCAAAAAGGCAGAGCCAGACTGCCGAAGGTACGTCTGATTATCGAGTAAGAAGCAGGATATGGTATATGGAATCTGATGCAGTCGGAGATGATAATAAGATAATAAAAAACAGTAAAAAAATGATATGTCTTTGTCCATCAGACAGTTGACATATCATTTTTTTGTGAAACAATTGACGATTGTTGTGTTTTATATTTAAGAAATTAAGCTTCTGCTTTTGCTTTCTTTCCAAAAAGTTTTTTGAGGCAGCTTAATGCCACAAGAACACCAAGTACCATAAGAAGGATAGCAACCACAAACTGAAGTCCGTCTACAAGAAGTGTTGCATTACCACTCATGAAGCTGCCGACAAGTGCGATCGTTTTCTGAACCAGAGCAGTGAAAGTAACGGCTAACATTACAAACATTGGAATATAAAGTGTCCAGCCGGTACGGCCTGTTGTTTTTAAGAAAACAGCAAGAGCAATCAATACGAGGGCTGCAAGTAACTGGTTTGCTGATCCAAACAGCGGCCATACATTGCTGTATCCGCCAAGTGTTAATAAGTATCCGAAGAATAATGTGATCACAGTAGCAAAATACTTGTTGGTAAGCACACGCTGTACCGGAGTCATAGTTGCCGGATCAGTAGAATCTCCATAGAATAATTCCTGGAAAGACATACGTCCGATTCTGGCAACGGAGTCAAGTGATGTCAGGGCAAGTGCAGATACACACATAGTCATAAATACAGTTGCAACGGAGACAGGAACACCAAGTTTTTCAAGGAATCCTGCAACACCGGAAGAAAAGATAGAGAACGGTGTTCCGTCCGGTTTTGTTCCGTTGACGGCAACGGCACCGACAACGACTAAGGATACGATACCAAGTAAGGATTCTACGACCATTGCACCATAGCCAACCATTGGCATATCTTTTTCATTGCTGATCGTTTTTGAGGATGTTCCGGAAGATACAAGGCTGTGGAAACCGGAGACGGCACCGCAGGCAATCGTAACAAATAAAGTAGGGAACAAACTGCTTCCTCCTACATTAAATCCGCTGAAAGCATTTAACTGCATGGTCGGATGTGCAACAACGACACCGACAACTGCACCGATGATCATACCAAGCAACATGAAAGTTGTCATATAGTCTCTAGGCTGCATTAAAAGCCACATTGGCATGACGGATGCAAGGAAAAGGTAAGCCATTACAATGTAGATCCAGGCTGTTTTTGTTGTACAGATCGGGAACTTCATACCAACTGCAAACATCACAACTAAAAGAGCGATAGCAACAACTGCTTTTACAACTTCGTTCATTTTTCCAACATGCTTCTGGATAACACCGAAGATAACAGCTACAACGATGAACAGCATGGAAATGGAAGCAGCAGCAGAATTTGCATAGGAGGTTGCTTCTGTCATGCCCTCAACTCCGGTTCCAACGAATGTTCCGGCAACCATATCTGTAAATGCGGCGATAACCAATAAAGTAAATAACCAGCAGAATAACATGAAAAGCTTTCTTCCTGTTTTTCCGATGTATTTTTCAATGATCATACCCATTGATTTTCCTTCATTTTTAACAGAGGCATATAAAGCACCGAAATCCTGAACTGCACCGAAGAAAAGACCTCCGATGATCAGCCAGAGTAATACCGGAACCCAGCCAAAAACAGATGCAAGGATTGGACCGGTGACAGGACCTGCACCAGCAATGGAAGAAAACTGGTGTGAGAATACGGTGAATTTGGAGGAAGGAACATAATCTTCCCCGTCTTCGTGTGTGTAAGCAGGGGTTTTTGCATTTGGGTCGATTCCCCATTTCTTTGCAAGCCAGCGACCATAGAAGAGGTAGCCTGCGCCAAGTGCAACGATACCGATTAAAACAATAACTAAACCATTCATAACTTTTTTCCGCCTTAAGGCGGCTCCTTTCTGAAAATGTATTTTTTCTGGGAACAAAATACATTGTGTCAAAGCTGGTAGTGAAATTTTGAAAAATAACAAAAATCTTTGCAGAGTGCTTTTAACTTTATAGGAATTTTATTTTGTAATTTCTGCAAAATAAAAAAACCCTCATCTTCAGATATGCTAAGATATCTCAAAGACGAAGGCTTAAGCTTCCGCGTTACCACTTTGTTTGCCGTAAAAAAACGACCTCTCTGTCTTATCTTTGTGGGTAAATGCCTACAACAATAAGCTTCTAAATAACGGTAGAATACCGGTGACACCTACTAAGTAAAATTCAGTGCACTGCTCGCAGAGGATAGTTCCTGAAACTGTATACTGTCTCGCACCAGCCGACAGCTCTCTGTCATACAGGTGATTCAGATAACCCTGTTCTGTTCGTTGCATTTTGTTCTCTGTTTGAATAACAAAATAGCACTTTGGTTTGGTAAAGTCAATGGTCGATTTTTAATCTGTTTTATTGATTTATTTTATTGTTACTGTTCACTCGAACCTCGTTCAAGTATCTTTTATTCTGCATTTAAAGAACTCATATAGTCTGTAACGGAATCCAGATTTGCGTAAATGGTTTCCATAGGTTTGTTTGCCTCATAAGCACGGTATCCGGAATAGCCTGCCCATCCTACGATAGCAACAGCTACAACGCATCCTGCAATATAACCGGTGATACGCACTCTCTTTTCTTTTGCCATGATTTTTTTACGGTTCTTTTTTTCTTCTTTATAACGATCTACTTTTGCCTGACTCATGATAAATCTCCTAACTTTTTAAACTTTCTTTACTATACTGCATTTTTGGAGAAAAATCAATGCAAATTGGCATCAGGCAGCAGTTTTAAAATCGACGACGGCAATTTCTGTCAGCATGGATTACGTTGAGAGGTAATGGTTATAACTTGCACTTTATAGGAAAATTAGGTAGAATAGAAACGTTGAATCGTGTATGACTTCATGCAGAGAGTGACTGCAATTGTTAGAAAGTGATTCAACAATAGTTAAGTGAAAATGCAACAGAAAGATGGGGATAAAAGATGAGTCTTGCAGACAAGATTTTTGTAGATATGTGCAAAGATATTTTAGAGAACGGAACAAGCACAGAGGGCGAGAAAGTCCGCCCACACTGGGAAGATGGAACGAGTGCCTATACGATCAAGAAGTTTGGCGTTGTGAACCGCTATGATCTTTCCAAAGAGTTTCCGGCAATTACATTAAGAAAAACAGCAATTAAGACCTGTACGGAAGAAATGCTCTGGATCTGGCAGAGAAAATCCAATAATATTCACGATTTAAACAGTACCGTATGGGATGAATGGGCAGATGAGAACGGTTCAATTGGAAAAGCATATGGTTATCAGCTTGGCGTGAAGCACCAGTATAAAGAGGGTATGATGGATCAGGTAGACCGTGTGATCTATGATCTGAAAAATAACCCATTCAGCCGTCGTATCATGACGAATATTTATGTGCATCAGGATCTGCATGAGATGAATTTATATCCGTGTGCCTACAGCATGACCTTTAATGTGACACACAAAGAGGGCGATGAAAAACTGACGTTAAATGCGATTTTAAACCAGCGTTCCCAGGATGTGTTAGCTGCAAATAACTGGAATGTATGCCAGTATGCAGTGTTAATGCATATGTTAGCGCAGGTATGCGATATGCAGGTTGGCGAGTTAGTGCATGTGATTGCAGATGCTCATATTTATGACCGTCATATCCCGGTCATTAAGGAACTGATCGAGAGAGAGCAGCATCCGGCGCCAAAATTCACATTAAACCCGGAAATCAAAGATTTTTATCAGTTTACGACAAAGGACATTACCATTGAGGATTATGTGACGGGACCGCAGATCAAAAATATTCCGATCGCAGTTTAAGCCTGACTGGAATATTTTATGAAAGGATAAAAGACAGGATAAAATAACATGGCACTGACAGGTGATACAGAGTGAAAAGTTGGAGGAAATATGAATTTAATCGCAGCTGTAGATAAAAACTGGGCAATTGGATGTAAGAATAAACTGCTGGTGAGCATCCCGGCAGACATGAAGTTTTTCCGTGAGACGACAACCGGAAAAGTGGTTGTCATGGGAAGAAAAACGTTGGAGAGTTTTCCAAATGGACAGCCTCTCAAAAAAAGAGTGAACATCGTGCTGACGCATGATAAAAATTTTAAGGCAGGCGATGCCATTATCGTTCATTCCATGGAAGAACTTAAGAAAGAACTGGAAAATTATCCGAGTGAAGATATTTACGTGATCGGCGGAGAAACAATCTACAAGCAGCTCTTAGATGACTGTGACGTGGCGCATATCACAAAGATCGATTACGCATTTGAAGCAGATGCGTATTTCCCGAATCTGGATGAAAAGCCAGAGTGGAAAATCACGCAGGACAGTGAGGAACAGACGTATTTTGATCTGGAATATTATTTTTATAAATATGAGAGAATTAAATAATATCAACAAAGTTGTTAAAATATATCATACAAAAAAGATGAAAATTGATTTATAATTTCTAAAACCCAGACAGAGAGACTGCTGGGTTTTACCTTTACTTGAACGAGGAGTTTCCTGATAGGAAAAAGAAAAAAATGGAAAATTTTATCTATAGTATTAATGTGACAATGCCTATTTTTCTAGTGATGGTCATTGGTTATATTTTAAAACAGATTGGAATGTTAAATGATAATTTTGTCACAGTGGCAAATAAATTTAATTTCAAGGTGACACTTCCATTTATGCTATTTAAGGATATTGCAGGCGTTGATATTAAGCAGGTGTTTGACATTAAATATGTACTCTTTTGCGCAATCGTAAGCACGATTTGTTTCTGGACTGTCTGGGGAGTGGCAAAGATTCTCGTCAGGGATAAAACGATCCGCGGAGCATTCGTGCAGTCCTCTTTCCGGGGAAGTGCAGCCGTTATGGGACTTGCATTTATCCAGAATATTTATGGTGCATCTGCAATGGGACCGCTTATGATAGTCAGCGCTGTGCCTCTTTATAACATTTTTTCAGTAATCGTGCTTACCTTTGAGGCAAACGATCATACGGGAATTGACAGGAAAGAAAAGATCAGACAGGCAGGCATTAATATTTGTAAGAATCCAATCATTTTAAGTATTCTGGCAGGTCTGATCGCTGCACTGCTTGGGATTCATTTTCCAACGCTGGTCGATAAAACGATCAGCAATGTGGCACAGATGGCAACACCGCTTGCACTGATCACGATCGGTGCAGGATTTGAGGGAAGAAAAGCGTTAGCGAAGATCGCACCGACTATGGTGGCGTCTACGATCAAACTGGTGTTACAGCCACTCGTTTTCCTGCCGGTTGCAGCATGGATGGGATTTACAGGGGAGAAGATGATCGCAATTCTGATCATGCTGGCATCCCCTACAACACCAAGCTGTTATATTATGGCAAAGAGCATGAATAATGATGAGGTGCTGACTGCCAGTGTCATTGTGACAACAACACTCATGGCGGCATTTACACTGACCGGCTGGATTTTCTTACTGAAAACATTAGGGTATATCGGTTAGCGGATTAGAAGAAGTATTAGAGATATAAGATAGAGAGGTAAGACAAAGAGATGGATATTGCAGGTAGAAAATTATTTGTAAAGGCGTTACAGGAAGAGGGTGTCGATACCATTTTCGGCTATCCGGGCGGAACGGTAACAGACCTTTTTGACGAATTATATAAGCAGGATGAGATTGAAGTTGTCTTACCGAGACATGAACAGGGACTTCTCCACGAGGCAGAGGGATACGCAAAATCAACCGGAAAAGTGGGCGTGTGTCTGGTGACAAGTGGTCCGGGTGCAACGAATATCATGACCGGACTTGCGGATGCGCATTATGACAACATCCCGTTAGTCTGTTTTACCGGACAGGTACCGTTAAGCCTGATCGGAAATGATGCCTTTCAGGAGGTAGACATTGTCGGAATGACAAGAAGCATCACAAAGTACGGCGTGACGGTCAGGGATCGGAAAGATCTTGGAAAAATCATTAAAATGGCATTCCACATTGCGAGCACCGGAAAGCCGGGACCGGTTTTGATCGACCTTCCGAAGGATATCCAGACAGCGAGCGGACCGGCAGAATACCCGGAGAGTGTGCAGATCCGTGGATACAAGCCGAATGAGAGCGTACATATCGGACAGCTGAAAAAAGCATATAAGCTGTTCAAGTCAGCGAAGAAACCATTGATTTTGGCTGGCGGCGGTGTGAATATCGCAAAAGCCAACGATCTGATGAAAGAATTTGCGGAGAAAATGAATGTTCCGGTTGTGACGACCATTATGGGAAAGGGTGCGATCCCGACCACACATCCGCTTTATATTGGAAATACCGGAATGCATGGAAAGTATGCGTGCAACAAAGCAGTCAGTGAGTGTGATGTGCTATTTTCCATTGGAACGAGATTTAATGACAGGATCACCGGAGATCTGAATGAGTTTGCACCCAAAGCAAAGATCGTACACATCGATGTGGATACAGCATCTATTTCCAGGAATGTTGTGGTAGATGTTCCAATCGTTTCAGATGCGAAGCTTGCCTTAGAAAAGTTATTAGAATGGGCGGAGCCGAAGGATACGGCAGCATGGCAGGAGAAAATTAAAGCGTGGGATGAAAAGAATCCACTTGAGATGCGCAGAGACCGTGGCATGACACCGCAGATGATCATGGAACACATTAATAATACATTTGATGAGGCGATTTTTGTCACGGATGTCGGACAGAACCAGATGTGGGCAACGCAGTATTTAGATATTGATGAAAAACGTCAGATGATCACTTCCGGCGGACTTGGAACGATGGGATTTGGGTTCCCGGCAGCAATCGGTGCGAAGATCGGAAACCGCGACAAAGAAGTTGTCTGTGTTACCGGTGACGGCGGTTTTCAGATGAATATTCAGGAAATGGCAACGGCAATCGTACAGGGTACACCGGTGATCATCTGTCTGCTGAACAACCAGTATCTTGGCATGGTCCGCCAGATGCAGCAGCTTTTCTATGGAAAACGTTATTCTGCTGTATGTCTTAGAAAGAGAAGAAGCTGCCCGGCAAACTGCAAGGGACCAAACGAAGCGTGCCCGCCATACACACCGGATTTTATTGCGCTTGCAAAAAGCTATGGGGCACATGGCATCCGTGTAGAAAAAGAAGAGGACATTCAGGCTGCTTTAGATGAGGCAAGAACTTATCAGGATGCACCAACCATCATTGAATTTTTGATCTCCTCGGACGAGATAGTTCTTCCGATGGTAAAAGGTGGAAATCCAATGAGTGAGATGATCTTAAAATAAGAAAGCAGACAACGTGCCCTATGAACAAAAGACAGGAAGTTTCCTGTCCTCGGATGAATGTGGACATAGGCAGAAAGGGATAATATGAAAGATAGATGGATTGCATTATATGTAGAAAATCAGGTTGGTGTTTTAGCGAAAGTTTCCGGTCTTTTTTCCGGAAAATCTTACAATCTGCAGAGCCTGACCGTTGGTACGACAGAGGATGAAACGGTTTCCCGGATGACGATCTGTGTTACCAGTGATGATATTACTTTTGAACAGATTAAAAAGCAGTTAAACCGTATGGTTGAAGTTATTAAAGTAATTGATCTGACAGATGTGCCGATTCATATGAAGGAGATTTTGTTTGCAAAGGTTCTTCGTGTGAATGCAGCCGAGAAAGAGGAAGTATTCCAGATCGCGCAGGTGTTTAATGTGCAGGTTGTGGATATCGGCAATGACAGTGTATTGTTGGAATGTAAATTGACAGCGCGCAGGAACAATGAACTGATCGCCCTGTTAAAATCAAAATTTAAGACAATCGAGGTAGTACGTGGTGGAGCAGTCGCAATTGAATCCATTAGTACGAGCTGCCGGTAAGATAAGAAAGCTATCATGTTTTTACATGGTAGTTTTTTCTTTGTGGCAAATATTAAAAATTTAGAAAATAATAGTAAAAGTAATGTACAACTTAAATACCCTGTGATATAATAAAAATGTTTTGAAATGTAGTATTAAAAACTACATTAAAAACACAGAGATATGATTCATAGTTTTTAGATTGAAAAATAACTGTGTGGTAAGAACACAATCGAAATAAAGAAAACGAGGTATTTATAATGCAGAAAAAAGTACAGATCATCAGTGACGGTTCTCTGGATCTTCCACAGGAACTGACAAAGGAGAAGGATATAGAAGTAGTCCCATTTTATGTTTCCTTTGACGGTCAGACCTACAAAAAAGAAATGGTGGAACAGGATGTCAGGGAATTTTATCAGGAGATGGTGGATCATCCGACTGTTTTCCCGAAGACATCCATGCCATCCGTGAATGATTTTTATGAATTGTTCAAAAAACATGCCGAGGAGAATCTTCCGGTGATCTGTATCTGTATCACCAGAAAATTCAGTGGCTCCTTACAGTCAGCAACAACAGCAAAGGATATGGTGTTAGAGGATATTCCGGATGCACAGATCACGGTCATTGACTCTACGGTCAATACTGTGCTGCAGGGGTTATATGTATTAGAGGCGTGCAGACTGCGTGATATGGGATTAGAGTATCAGCAGATCGTGGATGCGTTGCTTCCAATCCGTGAGACAGGAAGAATTTTTTTCACGATCGGAAGTATTGACTATTTAAAACATGGCGGAAGGATTGGCAAATTAGCCGGGATTGCAGCCAGTGCATTAAAAATCAAACCGCTGATCACGTTAAAAGAAGGCGAGATCTTTAATTCCGGCATTACAAGAAATCGTCTCAAATCCATGAAAAAAGTCGTGGATATGACAAGGGAATATTTAGATGAAGTCAATGCAAAACCGGGAGAGTACAGCTTCTGCATCGGTTATGGATATGATCATAATGAAGCTTTAGAATTTCGAGAGATGTTAAAGGATCTGATCAAAGAACGTCTTGGAATTGATGAGATCGGCATTTACCAGATTGGAGCAACCATTGGAGTGCACACAGGACCATATCCGATTGGGATTGGAATTATCAAACATGCAGAACCAGAAGTCTAGCAGCACGAAAAAGAGAATATATGATTGACAATAAAAAATTCGCCTTGGCGCCTATCGGTGCGTCAGGGCGAATTTTTCGTAATCATTTAATGGTAATGGCTTGGAGAAGTAATATCCCTGAATATCATCACAATGAAGATTTTCGAGGAATTTTACCTGGGAAGCTGTCTCAACACCTTCCGCGGTGATTGACATTCCAAGATTTTGTAATAACAGAGTGATCTGCTGGAGCAGCTTTTCGCCATTCGGATCACCGATATAATCAATTAAGCTCTTGTCGAGTTTGATCGTATCAAAGTGCATCTCGTTCAAAGAGGAAAGGGAAGAATAACCGCTTCCAAAATCATCTAACAGCAATGTGAAGCCGGCTTCGTGGAACTGATCGATCAGGGAAGCAATATCGCTGTTGTCAATCGTGGCACTTTCTGTGATCTCAAGAGGAACATATTTTGGATCCAGATGATAGGAATCTAAAATATCGCGGTATTTTTCTACAATGTTACTGAAATACAGGCTGATTCTGGAAATATTCACAGAAACAGGGAACATTGGGAAACCGGAATCCTGCCATTTTTCCTGCTGGTTACAAACTGCGCGGAATACATATTCATCTAATGCAGTGATGTTGCCGTCCCGTTCAAAGAGCGGAATGAATTTTGCAGGGGAGAGCAGTGTGCCGTCTGGACGCTGCCAGCGGATCAAAGCCTCAGCGCCAAGGATGTGCGCGGTCTGCGGGTCAACCTTTGGCTGATACCAGATGTGGAATTCTCCATTCTGGATCGCATTTTCAAAATGATCTTCAATCTGTTTATTTTCCAGAATCTGATTCATATTGATCTCATCATAGAAAGCATAATGGCGGCTGCGATTGCCTTTTATAATGTGTTTTGCCTGAACTGCTTTTCCATAATTCTGTTCGACTTCCTGATGATCTGAAGTCTCGTAAATTCCAAAAAGAGGGAAAATACGTGGGATATTCAGTTCGACAGATAACGCTTCAAGGTCTTTGCAGATCTCCTGCAATCTTGGCTCCAAAGATGTCTTATCTTTATCCCAGAAGATGACAAGAAAACGGTCGGCATCGATTCTGGCAAAGAACTCGTCTCTTTTAAGATGAGACTGCAACACTTTGGAGACAGACTGTAAGGTTTCATCTCCTTTTACAATACCACAGGTGCTGTTGATCAGTTTAAAATCCTGCAGATCGATCGCAGCGTAAAAGCCATGATTTTCGGACTGGGACAGCATTTTCTGTTTGAACCGTGCATAGTTGTCAGCACCGGTAAGCTGGTCTGTATAGGCAAGTTTTCGTAGTTGTTCCTGTTTTAAGCTGATGCCGTACATATAAATGAGCAGTCCGCAGATAAGGACAAGAATCAAAATCAGGATCAGAATACGCACATGACCGAGAATATCGCTTGTCCTGCTGATCAGTACGGATTCCGGGGCAATCGTGAAAACAAACCACTGGCGGTCTGATCTTATGTTATCGAGAGGAACCGCCTGATAATAGTATTTCTGATCGTCACCAAAGAACTCGCCGGAACCGCTTTCTTTTACGGCAAGAAGATTTTTCATGTGTTCGGACTGTGTATCAGTCTGCGCAGATGACTGGGAAAAATAATCAAAAATATTATCAACATTCTGCAAAAATGCCGGAGCATTGTTGGAACAAACAATCACCTCACCGGTCTTTGACACGATACAGCTGAATCCTTCTCCGTTAAAGGATTCTACACTGAGAAGATCCTGAAACTGCTTTGTGCGGTAGGTTGCAAATAAAACACCATAGACAGAGCCGTTCTGATAAACAGGAACACTGAATACACTAATTGGTTCCTTGGAACCAATATGATCCTGCAGAGTGGAAGTCACACCGCTGATTCCCTTCATTCCGTCGTGAAAAAATTCACGTTCCGAGAGATCCTGCGTGTAACCGTCTGTTGTTATAACATGTCCGTTTGCAGCGATAAAACCGATCCGCTTGAACTGGTAAATGTCGACAAAGGAACAATATTGTTTGATTGAGGACAGATCCTCAAATGAGGCTGGATCTGAAGTATCTGCAATGCTGTATAAAAGATCGAATTTATCTTTGATCTCCTGATAGACAATGACGGCGTTCTGGTTTGCCACATCGTGCAGTGTATTTTGCATTTCCAAGTTCACGTCTTGATTGATCTGGCGTGAGGTATGGAAAATGGAGGTCAGAATCACCAGTAATGCTGCGGTAAATAATAGGATATAATATAGGGTTGCTCTTTTGTGTTTCATATAAATCCTCACTTCCGGGTTGAAAAGTTAAGCTCGTTTTTGGATTTTTTTATGAATTCCTATGTAGAATAATTCGAAAGAATTCGTTATTTCTTAATATTACATTCATTTTAGACTCTTTTTACCAGAAATGCAACGACAGATGAAGAAAATAAAAAAATTACGGAACATGTTTGGAGCAAATTCCGTAATTTTTTCATGTCAGAACAGGATTTCAGAATAGAAATGCTTTAGATTGGATTAGCAAATATCTTCCTGCCTGTAATAGTTCAAAAACAGCTCTGCAAGATTTCCATTTAATTTCACACCAAGGAAAGTTAAAGTCTCCGACAAGGCATACATGGTTGCAGCCATATCCTCAAAGTTTGCATTATTTCCCATATGACCGATGCGGATTACTTTTCCGGAGAGATCGTCAAAAGAGCCGGCAAGCATGATGCTGTGCTCTTTTTTCATGCGGGAGAGAATCGCATCGCAGGTTGTCTCTGCAGGAATGTCAAAGACGGTAACTGTATCGGAAAAACCGCTCTCTAAGTGAAGCTTTATACCCGCTTTCGTCAAAGCATTTCTCGTTGCCTCTGCAATGTGGTGAGTGCGTTCCTCTAATACGGTGTCAGCAGCAATATTATCAAATGCGGCTCTTAAACCATAAATATCGCTGATCGGCATGGTGTAAGGAAACCATTTTTTCTCGTAATAGCCTTCAAACGCGAGAAGACTTGCATAGAAAGAGCGGATTGGTGTTTTACGTGCATGCATGGCTTCTTTGACGGCATCGCTTAAGGTGACAAAGGTAAGTCCCGGAGGGGCTGAAACTGCTTTCTGGGAACCGCCACATAAAAGATCAATCTGGAATTTGTCGACGTCCACGTGATTTCCGAACATGCCGGAGACAGAATCCACCACAGTTAAAATACCGTATTCTTTTAAAAGAGGGCAGATTTTTTCGACCGGGTTTAGCATACCGCTTGGCGTATCACAGTGAACGACTGTTGCATATTTATAATCGTGATGTTCTCTTAAATAAGAAGAAAGAGCATCCACATCAATGGCATTCAGCCGGTCGGCATGGTAAAATTCCGGCACACCGCCGTACATGGATACAAAGTCCGCAAAACCTTCGCCGTATACGCCGTTCTCAATGATGAGCACTTTATCTCCCGGCTCAGTGAGGGAAGCGCAGGCAGCTTCCAGACCTAAAATTCCCTCTCCGTCTAAAATGAGCGTTTCATTTTTTGTACCAAGCAGTGAACTGATCAGTTCACAGGTTTCTTTGTAAAATTCCACAAAATCCTCATCAAGATCAGGATTGGTGCATACAAGGCTTCGCGCCATACGCACATTTTCTTTTACCTGGGTAGGACCAGGCGTCATGACTTTATACATAATTACTTCCTTCTTTATAATATATTGTTTTGTAAATCCTCTGCGTTACACAGATTATAACATTTTATTTACAATTTTCTGAAGCTGGCCAACGATTAAAAGTACGATGACAGCAGCAACACCGATCTGAACAAGGTTTCCAGGAATGGAAGTAACCGGTGCAATCCAGTTTCCGTAGATAATGCCTTCTGCGATATAATAGCCAACGACTTTGATCACGCATGCAACCGCGATAGCAAGTGTGTTCCATCCAAAACCGTGATGTTTCTCAGTAATGGCGCCTACGGCATATCCCATAAGTCCTACAATGATCAGTGTAAATGGTGCCCATGCAGTCCATCCGGAGAGCAGATCAAAAAGTCCCATTCCGACACCACCGGCGATCGCACCACTTTTCCTGCCAAAAATAATAGCGCAGATAAAAAGAGGTACGTTTCCGAGATGAATCAATCCGCCGTTGGCAGTGATTGGAAGTCTTATGTTAATAAATGCAGTGAATACGTAGGTCAGGGCAATAAAAAGAGCCGTGATCGTGATAAAACGGATATTTGATAAAGACTTTGAATCAGCAGTCTGTGCTGTAGTGGTAGATGATGTTTTCATAAATAAAAATCTCCTTTGCATGAATCCCTGCGGATTCTGTTATTTGTTTGTAATGATTCGGTACCTTCTTATTATATAGAAGGATTTTCCAATTCCCAGGATTGTTGTTGGAATTACTATATACAAAAACTGTCATGAATTAAAAATCCAGTTTGCAACAAATTAACCATGCCAGTTATATTTTAATAATAATATTGACAAAACAATACTATATGATATATAGTATTAAACAAGAAATAATATTACAGAACAAATAATAGAATAAAGAGGCAGATATTTTGGTATCTGTTTCGAAAAAAGGAGTGAGTACATGGTATTTAATACAGGCGCAGCCCTTTTGGATGCGATTGTCCTTGCTGTCGTGTCGAAGGAGGAAGAAGGAACTTATGGGTATAAGATCACACAGGACGTACGGAAAGCAATTGAAGTTTCAGAGTCCACGCTGTACCCGGTTCTGCGGAGACTGCAAAAGGATGGATACCTGATCGTGTATGACAGGGAGTGCGGAGGAAGAAACCGGAGATATTATCAGATTACGGAGACCGGCGAAGAAAAGCTGGCAGAATACCGCAGCGAATGGGAATCGTATTCTTCGAAAATATCGGAGTTATTTTCAGGAGAGGAGTCAGAGGAATGAATAAGGAAGAATTTTTAAAACGTCTGGAGCAGTTGCTTTCGGATATTTCAGAGGAGGAGAGAACGGATGCACTTGCTTTTTACAGAAGCTATTTTGAGGATGCCGGAATTGGAAATGAGACATCGATCTTAAAGGAACTGGAGTCGCCGGAGAAGGTGGCAGAAGTGATCAAGAAAGATCTTGGGGTGAGTGAAACGGCTGATGCGGATACGGTGAGTGAAGGTGAGAGCGGAGCTGATACTCGAAAAGAAACGCAGGATGCTTACAGCAGTAGTTTATATGGAAGCAGTACTTACGGTTCTGGCAATTATGAACAGAAAAATACTGCTTATGCAGGAGCAGCTTATGGGAGTCAGAATACGTCCGGTCAGATCGATATAGAGAATCTGAAAAAGGAAAATCAGAAGAATAAAACAGAAAAAACAGTTTTATGGGTGATCCTCGCAGTTTTGACAAGTCCGGTCTGGATCACGGTTGCAGCGGTTTTAGCGGCAATCCTTGTAGCAATTTTAGCGTGTGTATTTGCAGTGGCGGTCAGCATTGTGGCGGTGATGGCGTCGTTAGTGATCACTGGATTTGTATTGACCGGCGTTGGTATCGGATATCTTTTCACAAAAGGTGTGGCAGTAGGTCTTGGACTGTTAGGCGGTGGACTTTTGGTTCTTGCGTTTGGAGTACTTGCAGTGTGGCTCGTGGTATGGTGCTTCGGCTGGTTTGTCCCATGGGCAGTAAAAGGTATTGCAGAGCTTTGCAAAAAGGCGTTTGGCAAGAGAAAGAGAGGAGTGTGAGGTGAAATGAAAAAATTTACAAAGATTATATTGATCATTGCAGGAAGCTTAGCAGCACTTGGAATTGTTTTCGGCGGTATCGCCACAGTGATGGGAGCCGGATGGTCAACTATCCACCGGAAAGCACTTGCCGGGGAATTTGATTTTGGTAACTGGCATATTGGCAATGGAGTTTATTATGCTTATGATCAGGGACATGGCATCTTGGATCATTTTTGGGATGATGATTATGATGACGATGATGATTGGGACGACGAAGATTGGGCTGATGACGACTGGGACGATGAGGATGACGGGTCCATGGATGATAATAGGGCGGTGGAGAGTTTTGGTTCCTGGATTCTGAATCTTACGGATATGAAGAGTGAACCGGCAGGGACGGAAAGCTGCATGATACCTTATCCGGCTTCAGAAGCTGCTTCCCTGAAACTGGAACTGGATGTGGTAAATGAACTTATTTTTGAAGTGTCGGATTCTGCGGATGAGATCAGCATTAATATGGAAAATGGGTATCAGGATTATCTTTCTGCAAAACAGAAGGATTCTGATCTAAAGGTAACTTATCATAGCGGACACCACCATTTTGAGAAAGGACCGACCTTTACTGTCGTTCTGCCAAGGCAGTGTGAAAATATGACACTGGACATTGTAGTGGGAGCCGGGGATATCTCCATGGAAAGCGAAGCATTTACGGCAAGAAAAGTAAATGTGTCTGTTGGAGCGGGAGAAATCTCTGTGAATCAGATCTCAGCCAGCGAGAAAGCTGTGTTTGAAGTCGGAACAGGAGATGTGTCGATTCTGAATGGACAGTTCCCGAAGGTGTCCATCGAAGCAGGAGTTGGAGATACCGTATTCAGCGGAAGCGTTTTAAATAAACTCGAAGTGGAGGCAGGAACCGGCGATGTCAGTGTCTCTCTTACTGGAACAGAGAAAAGCTATGCATTTGATTTGTCTGCCGGACTTGGAGAAATCCGGTTGAACGGGCGGTTGAAAGGGGCTTTTGATGCGGAGTACGAGACCGGCAGCAACGGCGGAGCAGAAGTGGAACTGACTGCAGGAGTGGGAGATATTGATGTTTTGACACAGCAGTAAAGAAGAAAAAATAGCCGGGGACGGCTATTTTTTTTCTGCCGTGATTATCTTTTCCAATGAGGTAAAATAATCCGGCAACACTAACTAACAAACTTATTAACTGCAAAAGCTCACTCGTTGTTATAGCAAACCAATAAAATTAGTGCAATTTATTTCTGGTGAAAGTCTCCGCATTATTTCAGCTTAAAACTTGCTTTATAGAAAATTTCTCAAAATGTCAGAAATAGTGTATAATGAACTAGAAATAAAAAAGGACATGACAAAACGGTTATAAAAAACAGATTAAGGGATACAGCATGTTCATATATACAATTAATGATTAAGAAAAACAGGAGCAGGGAATGGGAAAAAGAACAAGAATTATTTTATATGCACTGTCACTTGTGACACTGCTTGCGATGGTGACACTGATCATTTTTTCACGCGGAAGGCAGCAAGGGAAAACAACAGAAGATGCAATGGCGCAGACAGATGTGGTGAGCACGGAAGAACAGATCCAGACGCCGGAAAATCATACAGACACCGCAGAAGGGCAGAAGAATCTGAACAATGGCACAGGGCAGGAAGAAACGAATGAGACAGAATCGGGTGCAACAGAGGAAATAGAGAATGAACCGGGACAGGCAGACGATACCACGGGAGACGGCAGCACAACACTGATTTTTGCCGGGGATGTGCTCTTTGCCAATGCATTTAAAAGCAGCTATGACGCAGGCGGTATTGAAAAAGTGATTGAGCCACAGCTTTTAAAACAGTTACAGGATGCGGATATTTTCATGGTGAATAATGAGTTCCCGTTCAGCAATCGTGGGGAACCGATGGAGAACAAACAGTTTACGTTCTGCAGTGATCCGAAATATGTGAAGGCTTTAAATGAGATGGGCGTGGATATTGTATCACTCGCCAACAATCATACCTTGGATTATGGAAGAGATGCATTGTCAGATACCTTTCAGACATTAGATCAGGCTGATATTTTGTATGCAGGAGCAGGTGATACAAAAGAGCGGGCGTATGAACTTCAGGTGATCGAGAAGAATGGCAAAAAATTTGGATTTCTTGCAGCATCCCGCGTAGTGCCGGAATCAAACTGGAAGGTAGAAGAACGCACGCCGGGCATGTTGACGGCTTATGACGATACAAAGTTAGTCCAGCTGATCAAAGAAGCACAGAGCGAATGTGATTTCCTTTCGGTCTATATTCACTGGGGGGTGGAATATGATGCATACCCACAGGAGTATCAGACGAAGATTGCATCTGACTGTTTTGCGGCAGGAGCAGATCTGGTGTTGGGAGCGCACACACATTGTCTGCAGGGAATCTCTTACATAGAAGGAAAACCGGTCTTTTACAGTCTTGGAAATTTTGTGTTCGGGCAGAGCATTGACAGAACCGTTGCAGTGAAAGTGCAGGTGGAAGCAGACGATACTGTATCTTATGAACTGCTTCCGGTCTATGCGGCAGGGGGCACGACAAAACTGATGGATACAAACAGTGCATCTGCGCTGTATCAATATATGACACAGATTTCAGATGGCATTACGATTGGTGCTGATGGAAAGATTAATTAAAGGGGAGAAGAACATGAAAAAGAAACTTATGAGAATGCCGAAGGTGGTTACGATACTCGTTGCGGTACTGATCGTAGCGATTTTTCTGGGAAGTATGGATGTGGCAGCCTTTTTTCTTGGCAGGACAGTTTCACTTCCGGGGTATGGAAACAGTATGATTGCAGAGTTTGTGGCTGGAGTTGTTGCATTTTTGTTTTTATGTCTGTTCGGATATGTCAGGGTGCTTGGTGAAAAAGGAAAAGGATTTATCCATGGACTTTATATCGGTGGATTCCTGACAGGTTATTGCTGTCTGGAGCTGGCGGCACAGCTTTATGTGCAGATGATGACACCGGATGCAAAAGTGGTATCTGCGCTGGAAATCCTGTTCTTTATTGCAACCATGTTCTTAATTGGCTGGACGGAAGAACTGATTTTCCGCGGAGTGATCCTGAATCTGTTTTTAGAGCGTTTTTCAAAAACAAAACGTGGGATTTTATGGGCAGTCATTTTAAATGGTATGCTGTTTGGCGCGGTTCATCTGACCAATATTTCACAGGGAGTAACCGTGACAAGCGCGATGATTCAGGCAATCAACGGAGCATTTTTAGGTGTGATCTTTGCCGCCGTTTATGTACGGTCGGGAAATATCTGGCTTGTGATCATGTTTCATGCATTAGTGGATTTTGCAAGTCTCATGGGAAGCGGCATATTTGGCATTGGAACGACAGTGGAACAGATCAACCAGATGTCTGCGGTTAATCTGATCGCGGTTCCGGTTTTGCTGATTCCAAGTATTGTTCTGCTCCGTCCGAGAAAATTACTGGAATTAGAACAGGAAGCAAACCATATCGTGGTGTTTGAGACGTATGAGGAGGCGGACAGAAACGCTGTCTTTTCCCTTGCACTTGGAATGATATCAATTCTGACAGGTTTTATGGGATATGGTCTTGGCATTGGAATCGCCGGTCTGATCGGTGGAAAATTATCCAGAAATGTGCAGCCGGAGAAAAATGGAATGGCACTGGCGGGCATGATTTTATCAGGAATCGGTATGGCGGTATCGGTCATTGGAATGATCGTGCTGTGTTTTGTCTATTCAAATCTGAATGGTCTCTCTGCCGTTATGATGACGAATGGTGTGAAATTTTCAATAATCTTTTGAGAGGAAAGTAAAATCTTTCAAAAAATAGCAGGAAGAAGATAGGAGAAAATTACGATGAGTTACATGGAAACCTACAGAGAATGGTGTACAAACCCATATTTTTCAGAGGAAACAAGAGCAGAATTAGAAGCGATCAAGAATAATGAGGCAGAGATTGAGGATCGTTTCTACCGTCAGCTTGAGTTTGGAACCGGCGGACTCCGCGGTGTGATTGGGGCAGGAACGAACCGCATGAACATTTATACAGTAAGACAGGCGACTCAGGGACTTGCAAATTATATCATTTCCCAGAACGGGCAGGAAAAAGGAGTTGCCATCGCACACGATTCCAGAATCATGTCGCCGGAATTTGCCGAGGAGGCAGCACTCTGCTTAAATGCAAACGGAATCAGGGCTTATGTGTTTGACAGCCTCCGCCCGACGCCGGAGCTTTCTTTTGCAGTCCGTGAACTTGGCTGCGTTTCCGGAATCGTGATCACTGCAAGCCATAACCCTAGAGAATATAATGGATACAAAGTTTACTGGGAGGACGGCGCACAGATCACACCGCCTCACGATAAGAACATTCTTGCGGAAGTTGCAAAAGTAACATCCTTTACACAGGTAAAGACCATGGCAAAAGAGGATGCTGTGAAAGCCGGACTTTTTGTGACAATCGGAAAAGAAATCGACGACCGCTATATGGAAGAACTGAAAAAACAGTCCATTCACCCGGAAATCATCAAAGAGATGGCAAAGGACATCAAGATTGTATACACACCGTTACATGGAACCGGAAATCTCCCGGTGCGCCGTGTGTTAAAAGAGCTTGGATTCGAAAATGTCTATGTTGTAAAAGAACAGGAACTTCCGGACGGAAACTTCCCAACCGTTGCTTATCCGAACCCGGAATCTCCGAAGGCATTTGAGCTTGCCTTAAAACTTGCAAAAGAAGTGGATGCAGACATCGTGCTTGCCACAGACCCGGATGCTGACCGTCTCGGCGTTTATTGCAAGGATACAAAGACCGGAGAGTATGTGACCTTTACTGGAAATATGTCTGGCATGCTGATCGCAGAATATATTTTAAGAGAGAAAAAAGCAACTGGAACGATGCCGGAAAATCCAGCATTAGTTGAGACAATCGTTACAACTGATATGGCAAAAGCAATGGCGGCTTCCTATGGTGTGGCACTGATCGAGGTTCTGACCGGATTTAAATACATTGGTGAGCAGATCAAATGGTTTGAGGAGAATCATTCCCACAATTACGTGTTCGGTTTAGAGGAAAGCTACGGCTGTCTTGCCGGAACCTATGCGAGAGACAAAGATGCGTGCGTGGCAGTTATGATGTTATGTGAGGTAGCTTCCTGGTGCAAAAAGCATGGCAAAACACTGTGGGATGCCATGATCGACCTGTATGAGAAGTATGGTTACTACAGAGAAGGTCTCTCTACCATGACCTTAAAAGGAATCGACGGAGCAGCCCAGATCCAGCAGATGATGAGTGATATGCGGAGCAATCCAAAGAAGACACTCGGCGGATTTGAAGTGCTTGCAGTCCGCGATTACAAAGAAGATACAAGAAAAGATTTAAAGACCGGGGAAGTGACCAAAACAGGACTTCCGGCTTCCAATGTTTTATATTATGAACTTTCTGACAATGCATGGTGCTGTGTGCGCCCATCCGGAACAGAACCGAAGATCAAGTTCTATTATGGTGTCAAAGGCACTTCTTTACAGGATGCAGAGGAAAAACTGGAAACATTAAAAAAGGATCTTGTGGAAGAATAGAAAAATGAACATTCGCAGAAGTTGTGATCGCCTCTGGAGAAAAAATAAATATATAATTTAGAATTAATATTTGTGTCAAGATAAAAATAATAACCAGAAACAGAGAAGGAGGATCACATGTTTGATGACAAATTTGTTTGGGGCGTGGCAAGTAGCGCATATCAGGTAGAGGGAACTGACCCGGACGACGGAAGAGGAAAGACGGTCTGGGACGCTTTTACGGAGCAGGGCGCATCAATGAAAAAGCAATTTTGATGTACTGCGATATGCTCCTTACAATGAAGGCAGACGGCATTACGCCATATATTACGATGTTTCACTGGGAATTTCCGCAGGCATTGCAGGATCAGGGTGGCTGGCTGAATGAGGCAGTCGTCGACTGGTTTGGAGAATACGCAAAAGTTGTGGCAGAGAATTTTTCGGATCTTTGCGAGTATTTTATTACGATCAATGAGCCACAGTGCGTGGTTGGACTCGGACATTTAAGCGGAGTTCATGCACCGGGGCTGAAACTGTCGGTTCCGGAGACGTTTCAGATCGCACATAATCTGTTAAAGGCACATGGTCAGGCAGTGATCAATTTAAGAAATATGCAAAGCAGAACATAAAAATTGGTTTTGCACCGACCGGAGGAGTGGCATATCCGTACACAGACAGTCCGGAAGATATTGAGGCGGCACGAAAAGTTTATTTTGGATTTTATAATCCGATGAGCAACTGGACTTTATGGGACAAAACATTTATAATGGCTATTACGTGCGCCAGGGAGCAGACGGCGAGCCGGAATTTGTAGACAGAAAGCCGGGATTTCCGAAGACCGCGTGTAATTGGCCGGTAACGCCAGAGGCATTTTATTATGGCATTAAGTTTTTGACGGAGCGGTATCCGCTTCCTTTATATATCACGGAAAATGGAATGTCCTGCCATGACAACGTAAGTGCGGACGGCAGAGTACATGACATGGATCGTATTACCTTTTTGGATTCCTATATCGGAGCTAGGCAGAAAGCCTATGATGAGGGTGCGAATATCCGTGGCTATTTTCTATGGACATTTCTGGATAATTTTGAATGGTCAGAAGGCTACAAAGAACGTTTTGGCATGATTTATGTGGACTTTATGACACAGAGAAGAATTGTAAAAGATTCTGCATTCTGGTATCAGAATGTGATTGAGACAAATGGAGGAAACTTATCAATGAATCAGACAACAAAAGAAATTTTATTCTTAGATTCGGTTTGCACCCATAATATCTGGGGCGGAACAAGATTAAGAGAGGATTTTCATTATCCGGTGGAAGGAAACGATTTAGGTGAGTGCTGGGGAATCTCGGCGCATCCAAACGGAGACGGAACGTTGAGGGACTGTGGATTCCGTGGAATGAAGCTCTCTGAATTGTGGAAAAAGCATCCGGAAGTCTTCGGAAATGTGGATAGTGACCGTTTCCCGCTCCTGATCAAGATTATTGATGCAAAAGATGATTTAAGTATACAGGTGCATCCGGATGATGATTATGCAAAAGTACATGAAAATGGTTCACTTGGAAAAACAGAGTGCTGGTACATTCTCGACTGCAAGGAAAATGCGACGATCGTTATCGGACATAATGCAAAGACAAAAGAAGAATTAAGCGGTATGATCCATGAGGGAAGATGGAGTGAATTTATCCGTGAAATCCCAATCAAAAAGGGTGATTTTCTTCAGATCGATCCGGGAACCGTACATGCGATCAAGGGTGGAACTTTGATTTTAGAGACGCAGCAGAACAGTGATATTACTTACCGTGTTTACGATTATGACCGTCTCTCAAACGGAAAACCGAGAGAATTACATATTGACAAGAGTATCGACGTGATCACAGTACCTGCAAAATCCGTTTCAGACAGTGTGAAATCCGCAGCAGATCTTCCGGTCAATACGTTAAATGAACTTTATGCCTGCAAATATTATCATATTTATAAAATTGAGGTTTCCGGTAAAATGACTTTTGAGCAGGAAGCACCATTTATGAACATGACTGTTACCGAAGGTGATGGAATCATCAATGGCCAGCCGGTGAAAAAAGGAGATCATTTTATACTTCCAAATGGCTTCGGAACAATAACCATATCTTTTTTATCATTGTGTTAAAAACAAAATGCAAAATTCAGCTATCATACACGAAATCCGTGTAACATTCAGCAAAAACAAACCAATGCAGACAGAATACCATTCACTTGATTGATGATGAAGTGATTACAGAAAATTAAGTTGATTCCGCATGGTTCCTCAATTATAATGAGATTGAGGCAGAGAGACTTTTGTGGAATCTTGAAAGTGCCATGTGCATAAACACAAAAGGAGGGATGCCGATTTTGAATACAGAAATAACAAATGCTGTGAGTGCAGCAAGAGATAAGGTACAGTATGATACCCGTGTTAAGAGAATATTGGCACAGAAGCATATCTTAGCTCATATTCTTGTAAAAACAGTAGATGAATTTAAGGACATGAAACCGGAAGATGTTGTAAAATACATTGAGGGAGAGCCAATTATTGGAATTGTACCAGTAGAACCGGGACTGACCAATGTAGAAAGAATAGATGCGACAGGACAGCGTATTGTAGGACTTAATACGGAAAATTCCGAGATCAATGAAGGATTAGTCAGATTTGATATTATATTTTATGTCCGCATGAGAAATGGACTTTCACAGATTATTGTGAATATTGAGGCGCAAAAAGATGAGCCAACAAAATATAAAATCTTAAATCGGGCAATCTTTTATGTGAGCAGACTGGTATCATCACAATAGGAATCACAAACGATATTCCAGAACATGAGGAGAACTATGAGATGCATCGTCTGATTGGAGCATTGCTTTCAAGCGAGTTGAAAGAACAGGAAAAATTGGATATAATAGAGCATGAGTATAATATCCCAATCAGTCAGGAGTTCAGAGAGGATGTGAGGATTATGTGTAATCTGAGTACAGGAATTGAAGAAAAAGCTGCTGAAAGAGCCACTATAAAAGCTACTGCAAGGACTACTAAAAGAGTTACTGAAAAGTTTATTCTGAATATGTATAAAAAAGGTTATACATTAAATCAGATTGCAGATGTAGCTGAAACAAGCGTTGCTGAAGTCGAGATGATTATTAGAAAGAAAGAACCAGCAATGGTGTAACAGCGCAGAAAGAACATTTTTCACGGAAGGAAATACACAGATGAATCAGGAAGAAAGACGAGAGAAACGAAAAAAAGATACACAGAGTGCGGTCATAGTTGTGGCAGTATTTTTTATAGTACTTGCAGTTTTGATCGGAGGAATTGTGTTTGCAGTCCATAAATTTGTAAAACCGGGCGCAGATAAACCGGAAAAGAATACCGAGAGCGTGATAACCGAGGCGACAGAAGAACCGGAAACAACTCCTGTGACGGAAGTCAGTGATCCGCTTATGGATCAGGCAATGCAGATTGCAGCTGGAATGACGTTAGAACAGAAAGTAGCGCAGATGTTTATGATCACGCCAGATGCTTTAACGGGAGTAGACGGAGCTACTATGGCAGGAGATTCCACGAAAGCAGCATACACACAGTATCCGGTTGGTGGACTTATCTATATGTCAAAGAATCTGACAGGAACGGATCAGACGACACAGATGCTTACAAATATGAAAAACTATAGTCAGGAGATTACTGGACTTCCGGTTTTCCTTGGTGTGGATGAGGAAGGCGGAACCGTTGCAAGAATCGCCTCTAACAGTGCTTTTGGTGTGACAGATGTTGGAAATATGAGTGATGTCGGGGCAACGGGAGATTCCCAGAATGCTTACAATGCAGGAAGTACGATCGGAACATATCTGAACACACTTGGTTTTAATATGGATTTTGCACCGGTTGCAGATGTACTTTCGAATCCGGATAATACAGTAATGAAAGACAGGTCTTTCGGTTCAGACAGCCAGATTGTGGCAGATATGGTCTGTGCTGAGATGCAGGGGCTGAACGAACACCAGATATTAAGCGTAGTGAAACATTTCCCGGGACATGGTGCGACAGCAGGAGATTCCCATGAGGGAACAGTTTCTACTGACAAATCATTAGATGACCTTCTCGCGAATGAATTTGTTCCATTCCAGCAGGCAGTCAATAACGGAGCATCTTTTGTCATGGTAGGACATATTTCTGCTCCTGCGGTTACAGGAGATGATACACCAGCGTCTCTTTCCTCTGTTATGGTGACAGATGTACTTCGAAACCAGTTAGGTTTTCATGGTGTTGTGATCACGGATGCGATGAATATGGGTGCCATTGCAGGAACCTATAGTTCGTCGGATGCGGCTGTCGCAGCTATACAGGCAGGTGTGGATATGATCTTAATGCCGGAGGATTTCCAGAGCGCCTATCAGGGTGTGATTGATGCAGTGACAAGTGGAACGATCACCGAAGACCGCATCAATGAATCCGTTGCAAGGATCATTAAAGTGAAGCTTGGAATGTAAGTGGAAAGCTTAGCCAGACCGCAGCAGTCAGGAAAAAGTAATTGAAAAATATCCCAATGAACTTTGATTTTATCGCTTTACTTTTTGAAACTGTTATGTTATTCTGTGATTATGGTGTGATAAGTGCACCATAGAAATATTTTTTGGAGGTACTTTTCAATGAACAAAGGTACAGTAAAGTGGTTTAACAACCAAAAAGGATACGGATTCATCTCTGATGAGCAGGGAAATGACGTATTCGTTCACTACTCAGGTCTTAACATGGAAGGATTCAAATCCTTAGAAGAAGGCGCAGCAGTAGAATTTGAAGTTGTTGAAGGCGCAAAAGGACCACAGGCAACAAACGTAACAGTAGTAAGATAATCAGATTATCGCTTGTTACTACAGTCTAAATCAGTAGTTTCATGTACCTTTTTCTTTATTAAATAGAACTTGTTTTATTTTTCTAGATTAAGATATTGCAAACAATGGATTTGAAAAGGAGTGTCGGTTTTACCGACACTCTTTTTTGCGTACATAAAAATATTTTTAAGTTCATTTAAGGTTCGCCTGTTAAGATGTGCTCAAAGGAAAGGAGAAACCGATGGCAGACCAGATGATATTTAAAAGATGTGAGATCAAATACATGTTGGATGTCACACAGGCAGAACTGTTAAAAAAACTTATGGACCAGTATATGGTTGCAGACGAACATGGCGTAAGTACCATATGCAGGCTGTACTTTGATACACCAGATCATCTGCTGATCCGAAGATCCATGGAACATCCGGTTTATAAAGAAAAATTAAGACTGAGAAGTTATGGAACGGCAGATAAGGATACGACTGTTTTTGTAGAATTAAAAAAGAAATACGAATCTGTTGTATACAAAAGAAGAATCGCCATGTCCGAGGCAGAGACAGAACGCTATCTGTCAGGTCATGAAAAAGTAAAGGATACGCAGATCACCAGAGAGATTGATTACTGCCAGAAAATCAGATTTACAAAACATCATTTTCCAAATATGCCACAGCATACCGCACGACTTATGAAAGAAGCCTAAGAAGCTGTCAGCCGAAAGAACTCTTTATTTTTACAGGAAATGAAGTGATGCAGCAGGCAGTGAAATGTTAATGAGAAATGGAGAAAATATTATGTTAAACAATTTATTTACAGGACTTTTTGATTCAGCAGCAACGACCGTGATTTCCGTACCGTATTTTCGGTACTGTTTTCCCTGATTATGGGAGTGGTCATGTTCGTGTTGAATGTGAGCGGTTTTGCCGTAAAAAAAGCGGAAATAAAAGAGAAGACAGTGCGTATCACAATCCCGGAAGATTTAAATTACGGAACAGTCTTTGAAGATCTTTTTGAAAAATATTTATCATTCTGTGAAGTGGTTTCCGTAAAAATTTCGAATATGGGAAGCCTTTATAAACTGACTTACCATGTGACGTTGAAAGATGCTGCAGCAGAACACACAACCGGGCGGCAGTCCACAAAACCCTCCGCTTATGAATGAATTACAAAAGCATGGTATCTCGGAGGAAAGCCCTTTTGATACAAGATATTTTACAGTGCAGGAATCGGAGCACTCGGGTTGATCGTGGTATTTATCATGATCTACTTTTTCTCCGGAAAAGTGTTAAAACCGGTGTCAGAAAGTTACGAAAAACAAAAACGTTTCATCACGGATGCAAGCCACGAGATCAAAACACCGCTTACGATCATTGATGCGAACACCGAAGTGCTTGAGATGATGGAGGGTGAGAACGAGTGGACGAAAAGCACAAGAAAGCAGATTGATTATGTGGGGGATGAGAAAAACATCAGACAGATGATCTCCCTGCTTTTAGACAACGCCATGAAATATTCTTCAGATCATGGAACAATCCGCATTACATTAAAAAACTCCGGCAAAAACAAAATCATAACGGTGTGGAACACGACGGATCAGATAGAAAAGGGAAAATCCATTTTATTTACAGTCACATTGTAGGCGGAGAGATGCCGCCTACAATTCTTCAAATGCAATCTCATTTTTTGTCAGAAAACGTTTCAGCAGGGCGTCCCACTCATGCTCTAACGTTTTATCGACAGAGAAAATCCGATAAGAGATCCCGGTGGTAATGGTCAGTTCTCCATTCTGGAAGCGGATATTCAAAAATACCGCAGAAATATCATTTTCGGTGAAAGAACTTCCGGTCTTGGAAAGCGTCCGTTTTAAATTTTCCGGGGATAAGAGCAGAGAAAATTTAAAATAGGAAGGTGTTTTTTTTCCTTTGATCAGGTTAAAACACTGACTGCGCAAAAGTCCGTATGGCGCAAAGGAAAGTCCGGTAAGCTCCTGGACTTCTAATTCTTCTTCGGAATAAAAATCTTTTTGCAGGGCACCATCGATATGGTAGGACACATTTGTGTGAATGGCAGCTTCCTGAAGCAGAAAATGGTCAAACACATTCTGACACAGCAATTTATTCATAAAGTCTTTCACTTCTATCATTTTTAATGCGATCATAAAACCCTCCCAATCAGTAAAAACTATCGCAATCCTTCCTTTAGAAGATTCCGAGAGTACATTACAGCATATAGATACAATTTATCATTCACCGGAAGTCTTGTAAAGAAATAACTGCCGCCTATAGGAAAAAAAGAGAAACTATGCTAGAATGTAGAGGATTTGTGACTGCGGAGTAAAATGTCCGCGGGAAATGGAAAGGTATGGTAACGAATATGACAGAGACAGAAATTTTATTCGATTTATTAGAAAAAGGAATTTCACCGGCACATGCAGTGAGTGCATGCGAGAAAAGGCTGACAGACGCCGGTTTTGAAGTGATTGATTATGGGAAGGAATGGAATCTGAAAGCCGGGGGAAAATATGTGGTAAATCATCATGAGACAACCTTATTTGCTTTTACCCTGCCGGAAAAATGGGGCGATAAAGAGCCTGCGATCCGTATTGCAGCAGCACATACGGATTTTCCGTGCTTGAGGATCAAACCTTCCTGTGATATTAAGGCCAACGGATATGCACAGGTGAACGTGGAAGTTTATGGCGGCGCGATCTTAAATACATGGCTGGATCGTCCGCTAGGCGTAGCCGGAAGAGTGGCAGTGCGCGGAGAAGATGTGTTTACGCCGGAAGTGGTTCATTTTCAATCGGAAAAAAATCTTATGACGATCCCGAATCTTGCAATCCACATGAACCGCGAAGTGAATAAAGGTGTGGAATTAAACAGACAGACAGAGCTGCTCCCAATCTGCGGACTTGCGGAGGACGCAGACTATTTTCTTAACTTCCTCGCCAAGGAACTTTCGGTAAAAAAAGAGGATATCCTTGATTTTGAACTGACCGTATATAATAAGGAAAAACCGGAATTTGTCGGTTTAAATGATGAGTTTATCTCTGCGTCAAGATTAGATAACTTAAATTCCTGCTCTGCGTTAGTGTCTGCTATCATTGACAGTGACCGGACAAATGGCATGAACCTGATCGCACTGTTTGACCATGAGGAAATCGGAAGCCGCTCGAAGCAGGGAGCAGGTTCTATTCTGCTTCACGATATGCTTGAGCGGATTTTGCGTGAGGCAGGACAGGAAAAAGAAGCGTGCAGCAGATTATACAACAGCATGATCTTATCTGTGGATGTGGCACATGGACTTCATCCGAATTACGCCGGAAAAATGGATCTGACAAACAAACCGGTACTCGGCAAAGGCTTTTGCATCAAGGAGGCATGCTCCCAGTCGTATGCGACAGACTGCGGTGCGGTTGCAGTGATCCAGCAGATCTGTGAGAAAAACCAGATCCCATATCAGAAGTTTGTAAACCGTTCTGACATAGCAGGAGGCGGTACATTAGGTTCGATCGCATCCGCACTTTTGCCGGTAAAAACAGTGGATATTGGTATTCCGCTGCTTGCCATGCATTCTGCAAGAGAGCTGATGGCAGCGTCAGACCAGCAGGCGTTAAAAGACTTAGTGAAAGCTTATTTTTGCTAAAGCGCCTTTGTGAAACTCTAATTTATGTTATGAACGTTGTGAAAATGTAACAAAACAGGAGAAACAGGTGAAAAGAAAGAATTTTACCTTTATTGCAGGAAGCGTGGCATGTGCAGCGCTCATCCTGCTTTCGGGATGTGAGCCCGGAGACGGTAACTTATCGGAGCTTGTCCGGTATGCGCAGGAAAAAATCTCAGAAGGAATCGGAACCGGAGAAAAAAATACAGAACAAGAGACTGTGCAGGAAGATTCACAGATTGTTTCTGTGGAAACAGAAGAAACGGCAGAGACAACAGAAAACGCCACAGAGCCGGCTGCTGAAATGCTGTCCGCAGACTGCTATGTCTATCAGACGCTTCCGGAGAATGTCCGCACGGTCTATGACGAGGTTTATGATGCAATCCTGCATCATAAGGAAGATGTCGCGGTCAGTACGTTGGAACAGGAAATATTGAATCAGGCGTATGTATCGGTAATGGCAGACCACGGAGGACTGTTCTGGGTGTCCGGTTATACTTATACGCAGTATACCAGAGGTGAGAAGCTGGTAGATCTTCATTTTACTCCAAAGTTTACCATGACAGAAGAAGAACAGGTGAATACACAGGCTGAAATTGATGCAGCAGTGAACCAGATTCTGGCAGGAATCGATGTTTCCGCTTCCGATTATGATAAGGCAAAATATGTGTTTGACTTTCTTGCGTCCAATGTTGCCTACAGCACAGGTGCACCGGATAACCAGAACATCATCAGCGTATTTGTGAATGGGGAAACCGTTTGTCAGGGCTATGCGACAGCAACGCAGTATCTGTTGGAAAAACTGGATATCCCGGCAGCAGTGGTGACAGGAACGGCAAACGGTCAGTCCCACGCATGGAATCTGGTAAAATTAGACGGAGAGTACTACTACATCGATACAACCTGGGGAAATGCCACCTACAGCGGTGAAAACATAGGTCTGGATTCTTTTGTCAATTATAATTATTTTGCGGTGACGACGGAGGAACTGCAAAAGACGCATCAGCCGAATGACGATATCATCATCCCAGTCTGTCAGGCGGTCAGGGATAATTATTATGTGCATGAAAATCTGTATTTTGATAGCTGGGACGCAGATGCGGTTGGCGAGGTATATAAAACAGCCTATGAGCAGGGAAAAGGATTCTGCTCAGTTAAATTTGCCAGCAGGGAGCTGTATGAACAGGCTTTTTCCTATTTGATTACGGAGCAGAAAATCGTGCATTATTGCCATGGACTGACCTCTTTATATTATCTGGAAGATTCCGACCAGAATGTGTTAACGATAAAATTTTAGTAACCATATGAGCAAAAGGAAAGCTCTGAAAGAGCGATTTTGCGAGTGTGGTGCTGAATAGTTACTAATTTAAAAAAATAAAATATCCTCTATACAAAACAAAGTTTTTGTGTTAATGTTACATAGTAACAAAAACTACATGTAATAGAAAATAAAACTTTAAATAGATTTTCCTACGGAAAAAAGGAGGCTAAATCCTCTGCTCACCAGAGGAGAAATTTTACTTCGTAAAATTGCATTTTGCTTCGCAAAACAAGGAGGATATTATGTATAAGATTGTAATTGACAGTTGTGGAGAATTACCAGAAGAATTAAAACAGGATAGTCATTTTGAGACTGTTTCTCTGGAATTAGAAGTAGACGGATGCCGCATTAAGGATGATAATACTTTTAACCAGTTAGATTTTTTGCGCAGAGTGAAAGAAAGTCTGACCGGACCAAAATCTTCCTGCCCGTCACCAGAGCAGTATATGAACGCATATGAGGGAGAGGCAGATCATGTCTATGTGGTAACCTTATCCGGCGGCTTAAGCGGTTCTTATAACAGCGCTGTATTGGGAAAGAATCTGTATGAGGAAGAACATGAGGACGGAAAACAGATTTATGTGTTCAATTCGAAATCAGCTTCCATTGGTGAGACGATCATTGGAATGAAGATTCAGGAGTTCGAGGAAGCCGGATGCAGCTTTGACGAAGTCGTAGCGAAGGTGGAAGAGTACATCAAGTCGATGAACACCTATTTTGTATTAGAGACATTAGAAACATTGAGAAAGAACGGAAGACTTTCCAATTTAAAGGCATTTATTGCCAATTCATTAAATATCAAGCCTGTTATGGGCTCAACAAAGGAGGGCTTAATCTGCCAGTTAGATCAGGCGCGCGGCATGAATAAAGCGTTAGAGCGCATGGTAAAGGATATGATCTCAAAGACAAAAGACTGTGAGAACCGTGTCCTTGCGATCGCACACTGCAACTGCCCGGAGCGTGCAAAAGCAGTGAAAGAAAAAATCGAGAAGATCGCGAAATTCAAAAAGATCATTATCATCAATACAGCAGGTGTCAGCAGCATGTATGCGAATGACGGCGGCGTGATCATGGCAGTATAGTCAGATGCAGAGATTAACTTACGAAGAAACAGTAACAACCATTGAAAATAAAAGAAGATTTGGAAACTTAAAGGGTGTCGAGATTTCCAGAATCATGTTAGAAAAACTAGGACACCCGGAGAAGGATTTACACATCATACACATAGCAGGGACGAATGGCAAAGGCTCCGTCTCTGCTTTTTTGCGCTCGATTTTAGAAGAAGCAGGGTTAAAAACCGGAATGTTTACATCACCGCATCTTGTGGATTTCAGGGAACGGATTCAGGTGCAGGGAAAAATGATCTCAAAAGAGGATACCGCACGCCTTGGAAATAGGCTGCTTTCCATGGATTTTGGGGTGTATCCGACGATGTTTGACTATTGCCTGGCAATGGCACTGCTTTATTTCAAAGAGCAGCAGTGTGAGGTCGTGATCTTAGAAACCGGGCTTGGCGGAACCTATGATTCCACAAATGCGTGCGGCATACCGGATGTGACAGTCATTGCAAAAATCGGGTTCGACCACATGGCGATCCTCGGTGATACGTTAGGTAAGATCGCATCGGAAAAAGCAGGTATCATCAAGCATGGCACAGCACTGGTGTTAGAAAGTCAGGAAAAAGAAGCCATGGACGTGTTAATAGGCGCAGCTCAAAAAGCAGGGATAGAAAATGTAAAAATCGTAGACTGGGATAAAATCAAAATCTTACCGCAGACCGACGGAAAACAGTGCTTTTCCTATGGAGAAGCCGGACCATTCACCATGCAGATGCTCGGTGTGCACCAGTATGAAAATGCAGTGGCAGCAATGCTTGCCGCGGAGTTTTTTCTGGAAAAAATAGCAGATACCGGAAAAATAATAGAGAGTGCTATCCATTCTGGTATCGGAAAAACAACGTGGATGGGGCGCATGGAACTTGTGAGCCGTGATCCATTTTTCCTGTTGGACGGTGCGCATAACAGCAACGGCGTGGAGGCTTTGAAAAAAAGTTTAGAGACATTATATCCGGGCGAGAAGTTTCATTTTATCATGGGTGTTATGGCAGACAAAGATTATGAGGAGATGATCGAAGAACTGCTGCCACTTGCAATTGATTTTAAGACTGTGACGGTGGAGAGCGAGCGGGCTTTACAGGGGGAGGCGCTTGCGGAATGTATCCGGACAAAAGGAATCCCGGCAGAGGCATTTCAGAGTCTTGCCGAGGTGCTGCCGGATTTTTCAGAATCATCATCAGAAAAAACAGTCGCATTCGGTTCTTTATATTTTATAGGGGAGATAAAATCATTACAGAAAAGTTACAAAATCCCAGCTATTTAATATAATTTTAAAATTAATGCTATGGAAATCTTTATTTTTTTCATCTATAATAACAACTGTCTGTTAAGATGCAGGCAGTTATTTTTTTGTACATGAAAATTGTTTTAGTACAGATTAGAATGTGAGAAGAAACCACGTATGGTATTTAGCAGTTTTGAATTTTTATTCCGGTTTTTACCGGCTTTTTTAATCTTATATTTTGTGACACCAAAGAAGTTCCGCAACGCGGTACTCTTTTTTGGGAGCCTTGTGTTCTATACCTATGGAGAGGCGCAGTATGTGCTGTTACTGCTGGCGTCTGTCATGGTAAACTATGTGATCGCGCGGAACATGTACCGGAAAAGGGAGAGCGGGAGAGGAAGACGGCAGGCGGTACTGCTCGTGCTCGCGCTGTGCTATGATTTTGGCATGCTCTTTTTCTTCAAATACAGCGGTCTGACTACGAAGCTGCCACTTGGTATCAGCTTTTATACATTCCAGATTGCAGCGTATGTCATTGATGTGTATCGTGGCGTTGTACCGGCGGAAAAATCTTATGTAAACCTCGGAACTTATCTGACGATGTTTCCGCAGTTGATCGCCGGACCAATCGTCAACTATACAGAGGTGAGCAGCCGGTTAAAAAGCCGTACTGTGACAGTCCGTGATTTTGAGGACGGTGTGCGGATTTTAATTATCGGGCTTGGTTCCAAGGTCATTATCGCAGACCGGATCGGCATGCTGTGGAACAACGTGCAGACGATTGGATTTAACAGCATTTCAACGCCGTTAGCATGGCTTGGGGCGATCGCTTATTCCATGGAACTGTACTTTGACTTTGCAGGGTATTCCATGATGGCAATCGGTCTCGGAAAAATGCTCGGATTCCAGATTCCGGTGAACTTCCGTTTCCCATACATTTCGAAATCGGTGACGGAATTCTGGCGGCGCTGGCACATCACGCTGGGACGGTGGTTCCGTGATTATGTATACATTCCGCTGGGCGGTAACAGGAAAGGCAAAGCCAGAACAATGTTCAACCTTTTTGTGGTATGGGCGCTGACTGCACTGTGGCACGGAGCCGGGTATAATTTTCTGATCTGGGGCGGCATGCTGCTTGGACTTTTATTTGTGGAAAAATTGTTTCTGCTTCCTTTTTTACAGAAAAGCAGAGTTTTAAGTCATGTGTATCTGCTTCTCGTTGTGCCTGTGACATGGATGGCTTTTACAATCCCAGATGTGCACCAGCTTGGAATCTATCTGATGCGGATGTTTCCGTTTGTGAAAATGCACACAGGAACGGTTAATCCGCTCGATTATGTCAAATATATCAGAGACTATGACAGTCTGTTAGCAATGGGAGTTCTTTTTGCAACTCCGCTTCCGGCGGTCATTTATGGAAGAATAAAGCGGGGACTGCTTGGTACGCTTGCAATTGCGGTGATCTTTGCACTCAGCATGTACTACCTTGCGGTATCAGCAAACAATCCGTTTTTATACTTTAATTTCTAGGAAGGAGCAGAAATGAAAAAAATCAGATACTGCAAAATCACCATTCTGATTTTAGCTGGCTGGGTGATCCTGTCGGCGATAGGATTTCTGGGAAAAAATACGGTATACAGCCGTTATACGATAGATGTGAAAAAAACACCATACTTTGTGCTTGTCATGCAGGGAATCCATGACGGCGTGTATCCGTGGAGCGGCGAGCACGAATCTTTATGGGATAAATGGGAAAAACTCGCGGAGCAGCGAAAAGATGAAGAACAGATTCTTGGGACGGAGAGCAGTGAGATCGTGGCAGAAGGAACTGAAAATGTGGTGGAAACCGAGACCGTCACAGAGACAGAGGAGGTAAAATCCTTTCATCCGGTGGATGATTCCTATTTTTCAGATGCGGTATTCATCGGTGATTCAAGAACCGTCGGACTTCACGATTACGGCGGACTTAATGACAGTACTTTCTATGCGACCGTCGGCATGAATATCTACAATCTCTGGACTGAAAAGTTCTGTGAAGTAGACGGAGAGAAGGTCACACTCGAAGAAGCCTTAAAAGCAAAACAGTATGGCAAAATCTATTTCCAGATCGGCATTAACGAAATGGGAAGGGGAACGCTGGACGGCTTCATGACAGCCTACGAGGAGTCTGTGAAAAAATTCCGAGAACTCCAGCCGGATGCTGTGATCTTTGTTCAGGGGATCATGAAGGTTGCAAAAGAAAAAAGTGATAAAGATCCAATCTTTAACAATGTGGGGATCGAGCAGCGGAATGAGCGGATCGCTGCACTCGCAGACGGAAAAAATATTTTTTACATTGACATGAATGAGGTGGTGTGTGACGAGGACGGCAATCTGAAAAGCAATCTGACTTTCGATGACGTTCACCTTTACGGTTCGAAGTACGACATCTGGGTTGATTATCTCAAGGAGAAGGGAATTTAAACAGGCGGAAGTGTATATACATCAGAGGAAAAGAGCTGCTTGGCAGCTCTTTTCGTTTAGTCCCAGTCTGTAAGTGTGAAGGAATTTTTGTTGAACGTTAGAATCCCCTCGTCTCTTAGTTTACATAATTCATTCGACATTGCAGAGCGGTCGACAGAGAGATAGTCGGCGAGCTGCTGGCGGTTGAATGGAATCGTAAAGGAGGAGGCGTTTGCTTTTTTGGATTCCATAGACAGGTAAGAGAGCAGCTTGTCCCTGGTCGTGCGTTTTGACATGTGCTCTAACTTGCGGTTTAGCTGAAAATTCTTGCGGGATACCAGCGTTAACAGATTGCGGATCAGCCGGTTGTGAAATTCACAGGCAGAGGAACAGACTGTTAAAATCTTGGAAACTTCGAGAAATAAAATGCGGCAGGCAGAGGCAGCAAAAATATTCATTTCCAATGGTTCAGCAGCGTTGATCGCGTAGGCCTCCCCGAAAATATCACCCGGTGAACATTCAGCCATAAGATTGGCATTTCCCCAGAAATCTTCCTTAATAATGTGCACATTTCCTTCTAACACAATGCCAATGCTTGTGATGTTCTGCCCGTAGGAAAAAATAATCTCATCCTTCTGGAAAGCTGCTTCTCTCGCCGACAGGCAGGAGAGCATGGCGTTGATCTCGTCCGTTGTGATACCGGTAAATACAGATTTTTGTAATAAAAGTAAGTCGTTGTCTAGCATGGAAACTCCTTTTCAAATCATAACTGTAAAGTTAAATGGTATTTGATCTTCATTTGATACACAAATTGCTCCGTTATGATCCAACTCTCGCAAATTACGTTGTAAAAACAACAGAAATCTTTTCTGTATTATATTAATATATCCACAGAAAGTCAATATAACCAACCAAACTTAAAATGAGTCTGTGAATCGTTGCTGGAACGAGGTGCAAGTGAACAGTAACGTATTCTGCAAATTGCAGCAGAAAAATCACAGAGAGAAAAACAGGAGGAACGAATTATGGTAAGAAAAATTATAGAGATCAATGAGGAAGCATGTGTAGGATGCGGTCTTTGTGCAGAGGAATGTCATGAGGGAGCAATCGCAATGGTGAATGGAAAGGCAAAGCTGATGCGGGATGATTACTGTGACGGTCTTGGAGACTGTCTCCCAGCCTGTCCGGTGGATGCGATTCATTTTGTAGAGCGTGAGGCAGCAGCTTATGACGAGCAGGCGGTAGCAGAAAACAAGAAAAGAAAAGAAGCAGAGAAACAGAGCACAGCATCTCCTTGCGGATGTCCGGGCAGTCGTGCAAGAGCAATCCACAGAGAGGAAGCAGATTCAGGCATGAACACAGGCGCAGCAACAGCCGGAGAGATCCGCTCCGAACTGACACAGTGGCCGGTACAGATCAAGCTTGCACCGGTCCGCGCCCCATATTTTGACGGAGCGAACTTACTGATCGCGGCAGACTGCAGCGCTTATGCGTATGGCGATTTCCACCGCAGATTCATCAGGAATCATGTAACACTGATCGGATGTCCAAAGTTAGATGATGTGGACTATTCTGAAAAGTTGACAGAAATTATCAAAAACAATGACATCAAATCTGTTACAATAACACGTATGGAAGTGCCTTGCTGTGGCGGAATTGAGATGGCTGCGAAAAAAGCACTGCAGAACAGTGGAAAATTCATTCCATGGCAGGTGGTGACCATTTCTACGGATGGAAGAATCCTGGAATAACAGTAAAATTCTGCAGTTGTCTCCATTTACAGGAGATATATTGGAAAAAAGAAAGAGAGGACGAAAATATGAGTGAAACAAGCGTAAATCAGAGAAAAGTTGCAATGATCGGATGCGGTTTTGTAGGATCTGCAACAGCATTTGCATTGATGGAAAGCGGTCTGTTTTCCGAGATGGTTCTGATCGATGCTGATAAAAATAGGGCAGAGGGAGAGGCGCTGGACATCAGCCATGGACTTCCTTTTGCAAGACCAATGAAAATCTATGCCGGAGATTATGATGATATCGTGGATGCAGCGATCATCATCGTGACAGCAGGCGCCAATCAGAAACCGGATGAGACAAGATTAGACCTTGTCCAGAAAAATGTCGGTATTTTCAAATCCATCATTCCGGAAATTGCAAAAAGAAACTGCGGAGGAATCCTGTTGATCGTTTCCAATCCGGTGGATATCCTGACCTACACGGCATTGAAATTGTCTGGTTTCCCGGAAAACCGGGTGCTTGGCTCCGGAACGGTGTTAGATACTGCAAGATTAAAATACAACCTCGGAGAGCATTTGAATGTGGACAGCCGGAGTGTGCACGCATTCATTATCGGCGAACACGGAGACAGCGAGCTTGCAGCATGGAGCAGCGCAACTGTTTCAGGCGTGCCGATCAATACATTCTGCGAGATGCGCGGACACTTCAACCATGACGAAGCGACCGAGCGTATTGCAGAGAATGTAAAAAACAGTGCTTACGAGATCATTGCAAAGAAAAAGGCGACCTATTTTGGCGTTGCAATGGCAGTGCGCAGAATCTGCGAGGCGATTATCCGCGACGAAAAATCCATTTTACCGGTATCGAATCTGATGCACGGAGAATTCGGGATTTCCGATATTTCCTTAAGCATGCCGGCAATCGTGGGAGCGCACGGTGTGGAAAAACAGATTCCAATCGCCCTCGATGAAGAGGAAACAGAAAAACTGAAAAGTTCTGCCGGCACTTTGAAAAAAATTGTTGAAGAAGTGTTATAAAAAATGATAGAATGAAAGAAAAAGCCAGACATATTTTGTGTTTGGCTTTTCTTAGGTCTGGAGAGAAAAACATGGAAAAAATATTGATCTATCAGGTAAAAGAAAAAGAAACGATAAAACAGCTGCTTGCGCCAATGAAAATCCGTCTGGAGGAGATCAAAGCCGCAGATTTGCGGCAGAGTATCGGGGATCTTGCAGATGGAAAAAAGAACGTGCTCACAGCACCGTTTAACGGCAGTGCACCACAGGAGAGCCTTATGGTATTCTGCGGTGTGAAGGAAAAGCATTTTGACAAAATACTGTTTGAACTGCGCCGGAAACAGATCCCGGTTGACTTTAAAGCAGTCCTTACACCATCGAACCGGAAATGGAGTGTACTTATGCTTATACTGGAACTTACGAAGGAGAAGGAAAAATGGAGCGTTTCATGAATTTGGTGTTGCTCAAAAATATATATATTGGCATTCCAATGGCTGCACTCATATGCTATCTGTTTTTACTATTCTGTTTTCTGAATGTTGAAGAGAAATCATCAGAAGTAAGCTATCTCAAGGAAATACTGACGGCATTATTGTTCTGGACAGGCGGCGCTGTGCTCATGAGACTGCAGATCAGCCCGGGGATACAGTTCTGGTATCATGTATCACTGATGGGACTTTTTATGATCCCGATACTGATATATGGATTTTTGTTCCGTTATCTTGACATCCGGGGAAAGGACAGATTTCTGCATGGCTGTATGGCTGTGACGGTGTCAGTTGTCCTGCTGAATGTTTTTACCGGTTGTATTCTCCCACCGCCGGAAGTGCAGATCATGGCGAATGGCGGTATATCCTACCATTATCATGCAAAAGCAGGCATCTGGTTACTGGCAGCAGCAGAGATATTTCTGTTAGTGTATGTAACGCTGCTTGCCCATAAAAAAATCGGGGAACAATTAGAGTATCGGAAAAAACTCGGACCATTATTAATAGGAACACTGCTCATTATGGGTGGAAATATTCTGTGCGTGATGCCATGGAGCGGTGATTTCCCATTCGATACCCTTGGCGGAGTGGGAATGGCAGTCTGTTTTGTATACATTATTTATAAACAGTATCTGTTCTCATTTTCCATGCGTGCGACAACAGGTGCCGTTTATTTGATTGCAGCAGTTGTAGCGTTTCTTCCAATGATTATTCTGGAGCCAAACATTGACCGTGTGATCGGTCAGGCGGACAGCTTTACCAGACAGTTTATCACAGTGTTTGTCGTTCTGCAGTGCCTCTGGATGGTGCTGGTCATGACCTATGCCAGAAAATGGCTGGAGCGTATCCTGTACCAGAAGAAAAAACACATTGTGGAGAGCCTTGTGAAATTTCAGGATATGGCGGCTTCGATCCTGAATAAAAAAGAACTGTACCAGAGAATCCGAAGCACCGTCAGTTCAGCGGTACCGGACTCTTATGCACGTATTTTTGAAAAAAGAGATGGCCATTTTGTGGAGTGTATGGCAGACAGAGACCGGGTGCTGGACACAGAGGAGGAGGCAAGGCTGAGGTTATTCTACGGCACCGATGGCATACATAAAAAACCGGAGATTGCAGTTTTTAAGTATGACGATCAAATTTATGGATTTTTATATGTGGAGCTTCACAGAAAAAACAGGCTGATCTATGATGAGGCGGACTGTATCCGGCAGATCGGGAACAGTGTATCCGGCGCATTAAAAAATATCAGTGCCTATGAAAAAGTATATCAGGTATCTATTCATGATGAACTGACAGGATTATATAACCGCAGCTATTGCAGCGAATATCTGAAAAAATTGAACATTGTGGAACATTCGACAGGAATGATCTATCTGGATATGGATAACTTTAAGTTATACAATGATCTGTACGGCGAGGAGACGGGAGATCAGATCCTGAGGTGGAGCGCATCCCAGGTGCAGAATCTTGCGGATAGCAGCATGTCGGTATTCCGTGTCGGCTCCAATGAATTTCTTGTTGTCGCAGAGGAAGACAGAAAAGAAAAACTATTGTCGTTTGCGAGGCTGATACAGAATACGATATTAGAACAGAAAGAGGATAAGCCAAAAGTCATCCAGCCGATTACGTTCAGCATTGGAATCGCATGGGACAAAACCATGGCAGAAAATGCAAGAAAATTATTCCGTCAGGCAAGACGGGCAGCCTTCTATGCAAAAGGAAATGGAAAAAATCATATCGAGGTTTACGAGAAGAGTTTTGAGGGACAGGAACAGAGCAGGGAGAAAGGCTACGAGCAGGTAACACCGACGATTTTTGCATTAATGGCAGCAGTCGATGCAAAGGATTCCTTTACCTTTGAACATTCTGAGCATGTTTCAGAATATGCGATGAAGCTTGCAGCAAAAATGGGGCTTCCAAAGGATGATATCCAGACTGCAAAAGTGGCGGGTCTGCTCCATGATATCGGAAAAATCGGAATTCCGGAAAGTATTTTAAAGAAAAAGGGCAAGCTCACAGATGAGGAATACGAGGTGATGAAAACACATGTGGAGAATTCCATTGAGATGATCCATTTTCTCCCGAATATGAACTATGTCATTCCGGCGGTCTTATCCCATCATGAACGTTATGACGGAAAAGGCTATCCGGGCGGTGTTAAGGGCAACGACATCCCACTTTTAGGCAGGATCCTTGCGGTGTGCGACAGCTTTGATGCAATGGTGTCAAAAAGAGCCTACAAAGATCCACTGAGTGTGGAATATGCGATCGGGGAATTGGAAAAAGGAAAAGGCACGCAGTTTGATCCGGATGTCGCAGAAGCATTTATTGAATTGATCAAGGATGATCCTTCGTTTCGGGTGAAGGCTTCGTAATGGCACAAAAAAGAATGTTAATAATGCAAATTTAGAATCTGGAGATTTAGATAGTATTATGGTTATAAATGGAGGAGCGATTCAGTTTACCGATAGTGACAGAGAGAATTTTACAGTAAAAAAATATACGGATGAAGAAATAAAATGTAATTCAGAACAATTTTTGAAAAAAAGAAAAAAAAGGAGATGTGTTTTTTTAATCATATTAATGGTGCTCGTGTTAATAAGGTGTTTGGCTTGGAAAATCAGATGTGTTATAGACATTGCATTGTTATTTTATTTTGCAGAACTATTATATGTGAGTCTGGGGACAAGACAAATATTAAAGCAGCCAAGAGAGCATATTATATTGAGGCGGAAGTTGTGAAAATTTTACCGGAGGAGAGACATATGGATGGAACGTTGACATCAGGATCAGATCTGTCCATTGTTTATCCGATTGTTGGAAGAGATACAACAATTGGGTATGAGAGTATCTATTATTTAACACAAGAGCAGTATGATGATGCGGTAATAGGTGGAAAAGTAAGGATAAGTTTAAAAGGCAAATAATGAAAAATAGCAATTGCGTGCAGGTAAGATGAAACTCAAATCGAATTTGCAAATGAGAAATTAGTGTTTTATGAATAATAAAATAGAAAGTGAAAGAGATGGAATGAAAAAGGGTATCAATATAAAAAATGTAATTGTCAGTCTTGTTTTTTTAATAATTGGGATAGGGATGTTACTATTTGTATTATTTGTGGTTCTTCCGGCAATGACACATAATGCAGAAGTATGTACTTTAGAAGTTGAGGCGGTTGTTATATAGAATGAGCCTTATTGGACAACTACAGGGGATGGAGAGTCTGTACGCAGGTATAGACAAATTGGTGAATATACTGTTGATAATGAAAAAATTACATTGACAGTAACGGATGAAAAGTCAGATCCAGTGCCAGAAGGTACAAAAATAACACTTTGGGTTAACCCTGATAATCCGTACAATTTTATAAATAGCAGAGAGATAAACTTGATTGATATTGTTGTTCCCATTGCAATACCAATTGGTATTATGTTATTTGGAGTATTAGGTTTGTTCTTTAATTTGAAAAAAGAAAAATAAAGGAAAAGGAATAACAACATCATGGAAAACGGTGCAAGCTTATTAAAAAAGCTGAGTATTATATTTTTATGTATAGGAACTTTGGGTGTTTCAGGTAGTCTGATTTTGTGTTTCATAGTCCCATCTTTGTGGTTGTTTTCAATTATCTTTGGCAGCGTTCTGGCAGTTTTTTTAATCGTTGGAATAATTTGCATGATAATTTATACTACGAAAAAAGGAAAAAAAGAAAAATTAATTGCAAATGGAAAATATATTTACGCAGATATTGTCGATATTGATGTAAATGTATATCAGAAAGTACAGATAGACCGTATTTCAATGAATCCCTATTTTATTGTATGTAAATATGTGGAAGCAAATGGAAAAGAATATCTGTTTAAAAGCAAGTCACTTTTATATAATCCATCGGCTTTAATTAAAGAGAAGCAATTAAAGGTTTATGTCGATTTGAAAAATCCAAAGAAGTATTATGTAGATACAAGTTCTATTTTGCCGGATTCGGCAGTTTTACATAAGTTTAAGTTTGATAGTAGAGGAAAAGAACGTGCTTTACTGAAAGAAGGAAATTATATAAATGCGGTAACCTGTGGAGTGGAACTTGTGGGAAGAATAAAGGTTAACAGTATTGTAAAGCCAATGTTTTTGAAAGTTACGGATAGTTTAAGTGAGCAGTTTAAAGTTCCGGTTGATGAAAAAAACAGAGCATTTGTGGGGTATACAGTGTTATGCCGATATGATGCACCGGATGGGAAAATACATATTTTTGCATCCAGAGGGCAGTGGGGGGAACCTCAAAGAGATTATCAGGGAGAAAATGTCAGGGTATATTATAGTGGAAAAAATTATGAATCTTATCATGTAGATCTTAATTCTATTGGTTTATAAAAATCAGTTAAAGAAAAGAATAAAAGAAACTGTGATGTAAATGAGATTATAAATGATACTGCGTTTCTTGAAAATGGAAAAGATTCAGAGGAATTTTCCTCTTGACATCTCCAACTAAGTGTGTATAATAACCAATGCAGTCAAAATGCAAACAATTTGCAAATGCATACAAAATGCAAAAACAAATTGATTGCAATTTGAAAAATTAAGATTGAAACAACCAAATGCAGGAGGCGTTTGTTATGTTACACATTTTAGAACATACATTATCACACACGATCGAAGACAGCGTGAAGCTGCTTCCATTTCTGTTTTTCACTTATTTATTAATGGAATTGTTAGAGCACACGACAGGCGGAAAAGTGCAGAACAAAATCAAAAATGCAGGGAAAGTCGGACCGCTGTGGGGCGGTTTGCTTGGGATTATGCCGCAATGTGGTTTTTCAGCAGCAGCGTCCAGCCTTTATGCCGGACGAGTCATTACGGTTGGAACGCTGCTTGCCGTATTTTTATCTACGTCGGATGAGATGCTTCCGATTTTTATTTCCGAGGCGGTCGCACCGGCAACAATCGTAAAAATTCTTGCAGCAAAAGTCTGCATTGCGATTATTTCAGGATTTCTTGCAGAGCTGGTTTATGTGAATGTTTTCAAAAAGAAAGAAAAAGACATGGATATTCATGTGGTCTGTGAGGAAGAACATTGCAGTTGTGAGGACGGTGTCTTGAAGTCGGCGCTAAAACACACGTTCAAGATTTTTGCATACATTCTGCTCATCACGTTTATGCTGACATTCGTGATCGAACTGATCGGCGAAGACCAGCTTGCGGTGGTATTTCAGGACATTCCGGTGGTGGGAGAGATGATCGCAGCATTTGTGGGACTGATCCCAAACTGCGCATCTTCGGTGGTAATCACAGAGTTATATTTAAGCGGAATTATCGGAGCAGGAGCAATGATGTCCGGACTTTTGGTAAATGCAGGAGTTGGACTTTTGGTTTTGTTCCGACTGAACCGGGACTGGAAACAGAATGCCGGAATTATGGCAGCACTCTATGGCTTTGGTGTTGTCTGGGGCGTGATCATTGAGTTACTTGGGATTGTATTTTAACAGATGTAGATGAATAATTGATACGCGGAAGTATGAAATTAAGAGGAAAGAGTTAAAAATTGTATCTGCTACAGTGAAAGCATATACAGAGAAAGAAAAGAGATGAAAAAATGGCAGGAAATGGTTATGCAACGACCAGCAGAAAGAAAATTTTAGAATATCTCATGGCAAACAGCGACCGCACAGTGACGGTGACGGACATTGACCAGTATTTGAAAAAACACGATAACGAGGTGAACATCACAACGATTTACCGTTACCTGGATAAACTTGCCAAAGAGGGAACTGTCATGAAATATGTGGCAGAGAAGGGGAGCCAGGCGGTGTATCAGTACGTGGAGATGGGACATCACTGTGAGGAACATCTTCATTTAAAATGTGTTTCCTGTGGCTGTATTATTCATTTGGAATGTGCGTTTATGCAGGAAATATCGGAACATATTTTAGAAGACCACGGATTTAAACTGCAGTGTAAAAATTCCATTATTTATGGACTTTGCAGGGAATGCAGGGAAAAACAGGACAGGGAATAATACTGCTATAGGATTTCCCTATAATCGGCTCATGGTTTTATGGATTAACACTTTTTCGATTGATTTGATATGATAATTCCAACAGCAGAACCTGAGAAAAACAGGCAGGCAAAAAGAATGAAAACATAGAAAAAGGATGGGAAAACACATGAGCACATTAAAAGAGAGAAAATTAAAATTTGAGACATTACAGTTACACGTTGGACAGGAAGAACCGGATCCGGTGACCGATGCAAGAGCAGTTCCGATTTACCAGACATCTTCCTACGTATTCCACAATTCAAAGCATGCAGCAGACCGTTTCGGTTTGCGTGACGCAGGAAATATTTACGGAAGACTGACCAATCCGACAGAGGATATTTTTGAACAGCGTATTGCAGCATTAGAGGGCGGCGTGGCAGCGCTTGCAGTCGGTTCCGGTGCAGCAGCCGTTACATACACGATTGAAAACCTTGCACAGGCAGGTGATCATATCGTATCTGCAAAAAATATTTACGGCGGCACTTATAATCTGCTGGCACATACATTAGTAGATTTTGGCGTTACGACCACGTTTGTTGATCCTTTTAACTTAGAGGAAGTAGAAGGCGCTATCAAGGACAACACAAAAGCAGTTTACATTGAGACACTCGGCAATCCAAACTCTGAAGTAGTGGATATCGAAGCACTCGCAGAGATCGCACACAAACATAAAATTCCACTTGTCATCGACAATACGTTCGGCACGCCATATCTGATCCGTCCAATCGAGTACGGCGCAGATATCGTGGTTCATTCCGCAACCAAATTCATTGGTGGACACGGAACCACAATCGGTGGTGTCATCATTGACGGTGGAAAATTTGACTGGGCTGCATCCGGAAAATTCCCACAGCTCACGGAACCAAACCCAAGCTATCATGGTGTCAGCTTCGCAGCGGCAGCAGGACCGGCAGCATTCGTGACAAGAATCCGTGCTATTTTATTAAGGGATACCGGAGCAACACTTTCTCCAATCCATGCATTTATCTTTTTACAGGGCTTAGAGACATTATCCTTAAGAGTCGAGCGTCATGTGGAAAATGCATTAAAGGTTGTGGAGTTTTTAGAGAAACAGCCACTGGTTGAAAAAGTAAATCATCCATCCGTATCCGAAGATCCGGAGCAGCAGAGATTATACAAGAAATATTTCCCAAATGGTGGTGGTTCCATTTTCACATTCGAGATTAAGGGCGATGACAAAAAAGCACAGGAGTTTATCGATCATTTACAGTTATTCTCCTTACTTGCAAATGTCGCTGATGTAAAATCACTTGTCATCCATCCGGCATCTACCACACATGCAGAGTTAAACGAGCAGGAGCAGGCAGAACAGGGAATCAAACCAAACACGATCCGTCTCTCAATCGGTACAGAAAATATCGACGATATTCTCTATGATCTGCAGGAAGCGTTTGACGCAGTAAAATAATATAGGCCATTTTGAATATTCATTTCTTAATAAAAAAGGACTGCGCATAGAAATATTCAGCAGTTCTTTTTGTGCTGTCGGATAAAAAATAACGAAAATTTTTTGCTTCCTATTTCGAAAAAAATGTTTACGTTTGTCGAATGAAGTATTATCATAGAGATAGATTTGTGCATTGTAATAAAAATGAAAATATTTGATTACAGAGCTGCTATTTTTTATGTAAAGGGGCATAGGAATATGAAATTTACCAGAAAAGATTTACCACCGGATCAAATGAAACGTGCCAATATCACGACGTGTCTTACCGTTACAATGGCATATGTTTTTTATATTTTGATCATGCTCACATCGGATCGGACAACGCTTGAGAAAATAATATTTGTTTCATTTTATGTGATCTGGTATGCGCTGACAGCCATTTTTGTGGCAAAGAATATTTATGAAAGAAAAGCGGAACTGTTTATAGCAATTGGATTTTGTATCGGATTTGGAATTATTTCTTATTTACAGAACCCAACAGTTATGATGCTGATTTTCCCGGTTTTGCTTTCATTGTCTGTATATTTGAACGAATTTCTGATCATGTGGGGAGCGGGTGCAACCTTAGTATTTATTATTACCAAGATGGCCCAGATCCTTGTAAATAATCCGGCGGACAAGGCAGAACAGTTGAATACGGTTTTTCTCGTATGTATCTGTCTGATCATGTGTGTGTTTGGCGGATGTAAGGCGATCAGGCGTCTGATCGAGTTTTCCAATGAGGAGACGGACGCAGTAAAAGTAAAAGCAGAGAAGCAGTTACAGGTAGCAAAAGAAGTTGAGACTATCGTAAACGACGTGGATGCGCAGTTTACGCAGGTCAGAAAAGATTTATCCCAGATATCCAGCACAATCGACAATACGCAGATCGCAATCGGAATCATTGCAAATGGCGCTGACAGTTCAGCAACACAGACACAGACGCAGTCAGAAAAAACAAATGAGATCCAGGAGCGTTTAGAGCACACCAATCAGACGGCAGCAGGAGCTTTGGAGACAACGGAGAAGCTGCAGGGTGTCATTGAAACTGGCAAGAATGAGTCGGATGAACTGGCAAGACAGTCCGTGATCGTAGATCAGTCCACAGAGCAGATTTCCCAGACCATTGAGAAACTGGTGGAACATGTTGGAAAAGTATCCGGAATCACAGATGCAATTTTAAATATTTCCAGCCAGACAAACCTGTTGGCACTGAACGCTTCAATCGAGGCTGCCCGAGCAGGAGATGCCGGAAAAGGTTTTGCCGTTGTTGCAGAGGAAATCCGCCAGCTGGCAGAAATGACCAAGGTATCAACGGAGCAGATCACACAGATCATGAATGAACTGACTGCTATCACAAAGGATACACAGACCGAACTTAAGAATGCGGTAGACAGTATCGATGTGCAGCGTGAAAAGGTAAAAACGGTACATGAAAGCTTTATAACCGTTGAGGAAGATGTGAAATCTTTAGTAGGAGATATGACGACGGTAAGCGATGAGGTATCTGCCGTTCTAAGTGCCAATGAAGTGATCGTAGACGGAATCTCTACTTTGTCAGGAATCACGCAGGAGATTTCTGCAAGCACTTCCGCAAGCAGAACGGATATGGATGGTCTGCATGACAGTGTAAGCAATTTTTCAACAGCTGTCGATCATACATTCGAAGCATTGGAGAATCTGAAGGCGATTGCAGCAATTGATGAAGAATAGAAAAATAGAGAGAACAGAGAGAGGACTGCCTTGTGCAGTCCTTTTTGAGCCTAAAAAATGGAAGTACCCTGTTGAGGGAAAGTAGTAATGCGCCGCAGGGATGCGCAGAAAAAGATTGCAATATGGAATTAAATCGTATAGTATATAGTAAGTAATTGCAAATTAAATTTATAGTTTATATAGTTATGGAATGATTCAGGAGGAAAAGAAAATGAATGCAAAACAACTGACCGCAGCAGAAACAATTGTGATGAAGTGTATCTGGGACGCAGACCATGAGATGTCACTGGCAGAGATCGTAAAAAATGCAAATGAGGGATACGGAAAAGAGTGGAAACCACAGACGGTATCCACATACCTTGCAAAACTCTGTATCAAAAATTATATCCAAATGAAACGAGCCGGAAGAACGATCACCTATGAAATACTCATCACGGAAGAGGACTACAAGAGTGAGCAGGCGAGAGAGTTTGTCGCATTCTGGAATAATGGTTCGCTGAAGCAGTTTATCACCGCTTTTTATAAGGATGAACCGGCTTCCAAAGCGGAGATTGAGGAACTTCGGAAAGCAATTGAGGAACTGGAAGAATAGTTTTAGGGTGAAAGAGGTTTATCCTTCTTGATAAAGAGCATATGACACATGAGGAAAACAAGATGAGATATACAACGATTGTAAATGATAAAGTAGTATATGAAAGTTATTTTGCCTGTGTGTTTCACAGATAGCGTTTTATGGTGTAAGGAAAAAATGTCATAGGTGAAGTTACCAAAGTAAGATAGATCAGCAAACAGAAGGAGTGCAGAAAAAATGAAATTTAAAATAATTATAAATTATAAGTCGGTACGTGAATGTTATATGGCAATAAATCCGATGATTCGAAAAATTTTATATAGTTTTATCGGTACATCCTTAGTAATGTCAATTGTTTTTTATTGTTTTCACCAAATAGTTTTTTCAGCAGCATTTTTCTTGTTTATATTTGCGATTATTATTGAAAATCAATTCATTATGAGACATGACACCAAAATGATGATGGAAAAAATAGAAGACTTAGCACATACAAATGAACTTTGGGGAGAGATTGTATTTGATGAGTCTGCATTAAAAGTAATCCCATATGGAAATACGGAGTCTGAGTATTCTATGGAATATAGTAGGTTTAAAGATTTTTATATACTGAAACATTATTGTGTCTTCGGGGATAAAAGAAAAATCGAAAAGGGACTGACGCAGGAAACAATCATCATTGATAAAACAGTTTTAACAGAAGCAGATATGCATAATTTGACTTCCCTGATTCATGAGAAAATGCCACAGGTAAAAGTTCATGAGAAAGAAAGGAAAAACAATTGAAAAACATATATCGAACCAGAGCATTTGTGGAATTATTTTATAGAGTAAGGGATTTTCGCTACATGGCATTATACAGAGTTTTTGTCGTTGCCATACTATTTCTTTTTACATGTATGCTTCGAGTGAAATCCACTGAACTAATGATACAAAATATGTGTGTGGTTGTGGCAGCATTTATTGCGCCGACATGGTTGATTGTTCATAACTGCAGGATTGCGGCAATGCGTTTATGCAAAAAGTATAAGATGGAAAATGAATTTGGTAAAGTAAATTTTTTGCCTGATAGTGTAGAAATTAACGATTTTGATGTAGAAAGCAGGATTGTGGGGTATGAATCAATCAGTAACTATTACAAATTGAAACACTATTATTTTTTCCTGATAATTACAAACGAAGTGATTCCCATTTTTGTCGATAAAAAATCATTAACGAATGAAGAAATGGAGAAATTAGAACTTCTGGTGCAACAGAAAATGCCACAGTTGAAGAATCAGACTGCAAAAACGATAAAACAGAGATTTGCTTTTTATAATCTTCATTCTCAAGGAGACTTGTATGGTATGTGAAACGCTGATAAATAAAAAATTAATGTACAGATTGTATGCTGCCAGCCGTTTGACGAAAATATGCGTGCTCTTATTATTGATTTTGGTTAAACAGATGTTAGATATGGCATCTATAGAGTCAAATAAGAGTTCTTCATTCTTTCTCATAGGATTGAGCATTTGGGCAATCGTGGAGATTGTGGTGTATTTCGTTGACCAGAGGAGAGAAGCAGTCTGCATTTTGAAACAATATGATGTAAAGCAGTTTCGTCAGGTGGTATCTTTTGAAAAAGAAGTGATCAGAGTGACAAACGTAATCAATGATACAAATTTTGAAATTCCTTATGGCGAGATCAAAAAATTACGAAAGAAAAAGTATCTTCTTATTTTTCAGACAAAGGACCAACATATTATTATTCTTGACAAATTGCAAATGTCAATTGCGCAGCAGGATGAACTGCTTCGGATCATTCACAAAAAAATGCCGTGGCTGCGAGCCAGAGGATTAGCATAGTTTCAGGTTGGGAAAAGGAGTGAGGAATAAAATGGAGTTTGAATGCACAATTAATCGAAAAAGTGCAAAGGAAATATATAAAAAGACCGGGAAGAACGTTGGTATAACAATTATAAAAATCATTTTCTGTTTTCTGGCGATATGTCTGTTTCTTTTTTTGCTGATAAAAGATATTGCGATGATCTTACTGTTGGCAGGTTCCTTGATAGCAACGGTGATATTTTTAATCATTTATTATCAAAGACAACTTAATATGATCTGTCCCAAAAAGAAAGACGGCAGTAGTGAATACCTCCAAAAAGTGGCATTTCTCGAAGATGAAATTGCGGTATCAGGAGATTTGAATAATATTGTTTGTAAGATTGCATACAAAAGAATCAAAAAATATTATTCCAGCCAGCATTATTATATTTTTAAAACCAGAGGCGGATTACTCTTTTGTGTAGAAAAAAGCAAAATTTCGCCAGCAGACAGAGAAAAACTTGCAGAACTTTTCAGAACAAAAATGCCACAGTTAAAAATACCGTGGGAGTTGCAGCAAAGTATATATGGACGTTAGAAAATAAAAAAATATTCTGAATTTACAGAAATAGTCTGAAGAGGTACTGATTGAAGTTGTCCGGGAAAAAATGTCACAGGTGAAGTTACCAAAATAACGGTCAGGATGTGTTGAAAATGGAATTAAAAAAAGAAGCAATTCGTATAGTATAAAATATAAAATGAAAAATTAAATTTTGGGTTTATAAAACAAAGATTTAGGAGAAAATGAATGCAAACGAGGAATATGGAAAAGAGTGAAAACAATCATCAGTTTAAAATAATTTTTAATTACAATATATTTGATAAGTATTTTTCAAAAATATTTCCATGGTATAAGGCAGTGTATGGGGCAATAGTGTTTGGCGTAGGGATTTTGACCGTAATTTTTGAGAGATATGGTCAAAAAGGACAGGCAATATTTATGCTTGGAGGTGGAGTTTTTCTGCTCATTTTCTGGTATGCAGAAAAAAAGAAAGTCTGCAAAATGACGATAGAACGGTTTCAAGATCAATATGGAATCAGAGAAATCCATGGAAGCTGCATCTTTATGAATGAATATTTGTTATATCAAAGAGATTTCAAGCAGGAAAAGAAGATTTCATATGAGTCATTTCAAAAATTTTATGATTTGAAAGAGGTTTATCTTTTAAGGACAAAACTATATATGTCCATAAGCAAAGCGCAGGAACAGGCGGATCATTTAGGGTTTATTTTCATTGATAAAGAGCATATGACACATGAGGAAAGAGAAATATTTCTTGCGCTGATTCGGGAGAAGATGCCACAGATAAGAAACGGTAATAGATAATATTTGTAACTATAAAATTAAATAAAGAAGAACAGCCAATTATCATTGTGATGTGCAATCCCTGCTGTAACCATTTTACATAGGTTCCTGTTTCTCCTCTTTTACTACCATAATTTTTCTCCTTTATGTGTGATATTTGATTTGCAAATCACTTATTAAGAAGCATATAGTTTGAGGAATAGAAACCAGAAAGGGAATTTTTTATTTGTAAGTATCAAGCTGTACCAATAATTGAAGATTCGCGTTTTCATATTCATTGAAAACAGAGGAATCAAAAGTTTCCGAGTCGAATTCCGGTAAATACCAGAGCTGGCTCAAAAAATAAGCATTTAAGTCCTGATTTTTAAAAATGTATCCGTGTCTGGCATAGATTTCATTTTTTGCCAGATGAATGATTAACGGAGGGACATTGCTAAAGTCGGAAGCCTGATAATATCTTGTATCTGTAGCATAAATCGGGTAAATATTCATGGAAATATCCCGGACTTCCATTACATTTTCCATATATCGGACATACTCCGGGTAAAAGGAGCAGTAGTCGTGATAGGTGTTCCGTTTTTGGAGTTCTTCCAAAATCTGGCTTTCGTCCCAGTCATCGCTGTATTTCTGCAAAGATTGTTCCGGTAAATCGTTTTCTTCTGAAGAGGAGGCAGTTTCACTGGTTTCTGTTATCGCTTCATCCATTTGTTCTTCTGTTGATCCATAGTTGTTGTATTTTTCATAGTCAGATGTCTGGGTATCTGTCTCGGTGTCAGATGTTATATTTTCTGATAAAAGATCGTTTTTCGTATCAGCCGTATGACCGCAGGCAGCAATCAATATGCAGCATGGTAATAAGATGCAAACTAAAAATTTTTTTCTCATGGTTAATTTCTCCCTTAATTTAACGTATAGGTTGCTGTGCTTTATAGAAATTCTTTTTCATAAAGTTGTTAAAATACAGATGTTATCTTATCACATTTAGCTTTGGTCGTATATAGTTTTGAAAGAATAAAAAACTAAAAATATAGTTAATACTTTCTTGCATAAAAAAATAAAATACTGTAAACTGAAAATATAGTTTACAGATTTAAACATCATACACATTATCTTTAGCATATAGGAATATCTGGTTAAGTGGAAGATTAGTATAGGGGGAAAGCAATATGAGCAGTAAAATCAAACAGTATTTTGCAAATAAAGAGAATCGTATCAAGTGCGGCATCACAGGCGGAACGATTGCATTGGCGGTCATTATTTTTGTAGGAATGGTGTTTATGGAGGAAAATGAAACTCAAAATAATTCCATCGAAACTGTTTCACAGACGGAAAGTGACACGCAGACAGAAGAAGAGACAGGATATTCTTTCGACGCGGGCGATCTTTATGATATGCGGCTGGATGCACAGACAATCGAAGATTATTATATGAAATCCTGTGGCGACCAGTTCAATCTGTATACCATTGATGAGGATGGTGTGCTCTGGGGAAGTGGGCATAATGAGTATGCGCAGATTGGACTTGGGTATGCGGACGAGGAATTTCATGAGGAAAAAAGTAAAATCGCAGAACACGTTGTGCATGTGGACTATTCCCAGAAAGATTTTGTTGTCTATCTGACGGAGGAAGGGAAACTTTATGGTCTTGGAAACGATTCTACCTATATGTTATTGCAGCATACAGAAATGCCAGTGGAAGATTTGGCATATCCGACAAAACGGTATGTCACCAGTCCGGCACTTTTGCTGGAAGATGTCAGTTATGCGAGGTGCGGACGTGATGATGTAGTTGCATTGAAAAAGGATGGTACAGTCTGGACATGGGGAATGATCTGGAATTATCAGAGTACGGGATATTGTATCACAATGCCACAGCAGATTCTGACAGATGTGAAGATGATCACAGGCGGATGGTTTAACCACGCCGCACTGAAGGAAGATGGAACACTCTGGACGTGGGGATACAACTTTAGTGGAAACTGCGGAACGGATAAAGCCACGATGATTGAAACGCCGGTGCAGGTGGCAGAAGACGTGCAGCGCGTGTGGACAGGACTTTTGAATTATTCAGCCAAAGAGGATGATATTACCGATATGGAAGAATTCGGTAATGATTATGTGGATAATACGATCATTGAAAAAACAGACGGCACATTCTATGCATGTGGAATGGGTGTCGGCGACAAAAGTGTGGTATTGCCGCAATATTATGAAGTGTCGGAGCTTGACACAGTCTGCTCATCAGAGTTTCTTCCGCTGGACTGGGATGAAGAAATGTTGAACAGGAAACAAAGAGAATACATTGAGCGAAAGGAGAGCCAGAGCGAAGAGGCTGTTCTTGCAAGAAAAAATGAAGCTTTATTGGAAGAGATAGACAAAAACTACGATATGGAGAAACTGAAACGTAAAGTTCCTCGTTTTTCGGAGGATGATAAGATCAATGAGACATATTATAATGCAATCAAGACACTGGATACAACGGGATTTCTGCCGGATGGGAGATACTGCTTTTATATAGAGCAGGACGGCAGAACAGATGTGGAACGGTTTCAGGAACAGAGGGCACAGCATTATAGTCCGGAAAGAGTTGCGGTGGCAGATGTGGATGACGATGGTACGGCAGAATTACTATTTTTTATTGAAGGAACTTGTGTGAGAGATTCGGCAGAATATGTCTATCGGTATTCAGAAGAAAAAAATGCTTTTGAACTTGAATTTGAATATTCAGCGGGATGTAATTATTATCAGAACGGAGTGATTAAGGCAAAGCCGCTTCACTCAGGTTTTATATATCAGGATGATTTTTGGCCGTATAGTGTATTTCAGTATGATGAAAATAAAAACGAGTTTGTGCTTACAGCCAGTGTAGAGGAGATTCCAAAAGCCCCGGAAAATCCAGATAATTTTCCAGAGGAATATGATAAGGACGGGGATGGAAAAGTGTATATCATCAGTCAGGGAGAATCCGTTAAATATTTAGATGAACAAGAATATCTTGCATGGAAAAAACAGATTTTCTGGATGCCGGAGATGAAAATAGATTGGTGTGAACTGTAGAAAATATTTAAAGCCTGTATAAAATACAGGCTTTAAAAACGTAATTAAATTGACATAGCAGATAACATGTCTAGAAGATATTTATAGTAGACCTCTGTGTAGCCACGCCTTTTAGGGGTATCCAAATAATAATATCCATTACAATAATTAGCAACATCAATGTCAAATCGTGAAATATCGTATTGCGAAGCATTAATTTCATCAATAGTTTTGCATAAGGATGGTCGTTCATAAAATGCTGTTACATAATCACTAGCAATATAAGTGCTTTGTATATCAGAGGAATCTTTTAATAGATTAAAGCACTTAATAGCTAGTGAATCGCAATACTTGCTGGTAGATGTACATTCCTCAAGTATAAAATTTGCTTGAAATTGAATACTTTCAGGATTTTGTTCATTGCAGTCTTTAGCATATGCAAAAAAGTTTGTACGGCGCAGACCGTCATTACTTCCAGCAGACGGATTAGATATATCGCGCCACTGGCAAATGCCAACAGAACCATCATGACCAGAAAGCGCAGTGTCAAATTTTTCTGCTTGAATATTGCCGAGAAAAGCTGCTAATGCATAGATGCCAAGACCAGCAGCTTTCAAAGTATTATATACAACAAGCTGATTTGTTCCTTCATAAAAACAATGATTTTTAGCATCATAAACATCCGGTAAGTCTTTTTCATATTTGGCTACAAGATCTTCATTTACAGGAGCATAATCGATCTTTGGTTCCCAGATAAGTCCTGTTCTTCTTGGCGAAACAACACATTTATCTACGTCGATTCCATTCATTGTAGTTTCAAGGATTTGCTCATAAGCCCAATTTTTAGGCATAGGCTGTCCAATATTTCCTGTAAATCCACTGGACATATCTGCTACGAAACTGGATGTCACAAGTCTTTTTTCTGTTAATGCATTACATACAGCTCTTGGACCATAGACACCTACATTATAATATAATTTTAAAACAGAATTAATCTGACGGAAATAAGGAACAATACATTGTTCTATGGATTTTGTTTTTACATCGAAATCGACAGCAAAGTAGATTGTTGTATTAGAAGGAAAATTCAATTTTTGTGCGGCTTCCTTAGCTAATTCAGCATCTTTTAGTCCTTGATTTGATGAAAAATACGCTTCATGATTTCCAGATGTTTGATATATCGGAAAAACATGCATATTAGCATTATGAAATGCATTAAGTTCTTCTAAGGTAAGTGCTTTATCTTTTCCACCATTTGCATTTGTCAGGTATCTTCCAATATCAGTAATCCCCTGAGTAATAAAATTTTTTAAAGATGCTTCAGTTAATTTAGAAGAAGTATCCAGTCCTTTTACTCTGCGTGATGTGTCACCTTTGCTATTTAGCAGAGATGCCCAGGTATTCTGATCAACAGCACCATATGATTCTGGAATAAGACACATGAATTTTTGGAATTCTGTTACGGCAGAGGACATTGATTCATCAAATATGCCAGAAAAAGCTCCGGTATAGAAGTCATTAACAGTGAGTGCCCACTGCAGGAGCAGAGTAGATTTTGGATTGCTGGTCCCAGTAGCAATATTTAATGCAGGTGCTTTTGATTTGGTATTATTTCCCCATACACCATCGGGAGAGGATATACCCCATTCTTTCTGACAGCATTTGATAAGTATTTTGTGAGATTTCCTTTCCCAGATGCCATTAGGAGCTACTAAACCAAAGATAGAACTATATTTTTGGTTCATTGCTTTCTGAACCAGATGCTGGTAATAAGCAAGTGTGTTATTAGCACCAGAATAACGATAACCATCTGTATTCATGATTCCCTGTAATTTGACAGGAGTAATAATTCCAGTTTCATCTAAACCAGCGTCTTTCTCAAAGGATATGACAGCTTTTTTTACCAAGTTGCCAAAAACACCATCAATAGAACCTGCAGAGTATCCTTTGCACCAAAATGATCCTTGAATAATTTTTACAATGTTACTATGTGGAAATCCAGATTCAATTTGAGAAGGAAGCGCTTTTAAAGTGCCGTTTCCAAAAGAACCATCAACTGTTATATTTTTTCCGTAAACTTCATTTAACTCAATCTGAAGTGCCTGAATTAAACGTTTAAATGTTCCCTGCCCAGTTACACCATCTAATTCCTCATTGGTAAATGTAGTGAATCCAGTCTTTCCTTTATAGGTTTTATTTAACCATACTTGAGTTTCTTTTACCATTTCGTCAGCCATATTTTTTTCCTCCTTGATGGATTATATAATTCGGATAGTAGTCGCAGACATCTGAAAAAGTGCAAAATGTCTGCGACATAAATTTAATGATTAGATTACCAGCTTCCGTACATTGCGACAGAACTATGTCCTGATGCAGATGCTAAAGAAGTATCTACAAAACCGTAAGAAACATCATCCCCGGTTACGGGAATCCATACTCCTTTTGTATTTTCTACATAATTGATACCTTTCCAGGTAGGGTTTGAGTCACCTGATAGAGCTGTACGGCATGCAACCCGGCAATTTGCTGCTACATTTCCCCATGAACCACCACGAGCTTTGTATACAGGGCAGGATTTGCGCATCAGGAAAGTTAAAAAGGTTTCTTTACCAATTTTAACAGTTCCATATGGATAATCAGAGCAGAGGGTAATTGCCTTGGCAGGAGGATCAATAATATATCCACCGGATAATTTCCCGGCAGAATTTCTGAATTCAATACGGCAAAAATAGTCATCGCCACCCCAATTACAGTCATATCCAAATGCTTCGCGGTCGTAGAGAGTACCTATCTGTTTTGTCTTTTTGGTGTCAGAGTAAACTGGAATTTTTAATCCACTCTTGTTGATGCAAAAATAATTTGACATAATTTTATCTCCTTTGTGTGTGATATTTGATTTGCAAATCACCTATTAAGAAGCAAACAGTTTTCAAAATAGAAACAAGAAAATAAATTTTATTGTTATTTTGTTGCATGAAACAGAAAAATAATATAAACTAAAAAAATAGTTTCTAAAAATAAAATATCATGCTTATTACCTCAAGGGTGATATTTTTATGACAGAAACTACAATAGATAAAGTACGTGCATATAAGAATGGTGACAAGTCAGCAATTGAAGCATTACTAAAGCAGTATGAACCATTAATTAAAAGTTATGCCCGGAATTTTGGAACACGCGAGATGGAAGATGCAGAGCAGGAATTAAGAATTGCATTGTATAGCGCAGTGGAGCAGATTGATCAGGTTGATATGGAAGCAAAAGTTGTGAATTATCTTGTGAAGGCTGTGAAGTCGCGATTCATCTATTTATATGGTAAGCATCGGAAAAGAATTGAATCTGAAACTGCTATATTGGAAGATATGGATTTTGAAGTGCATGAAAATGCGTATGATGATATGATTTTTTATACAGATATGTCAGAGTATTCAAAGAAATTACCGGAACAGCAGAGAGTAATCCTTCAAGGGATTCTGACTGGAAAAGATGATAAAGAAATTGCAGCAGAATTAAATGTATCACGACAGTATGTGAACAGAATAAAGAAAAAGATGCTTTCAGGAGAAAACATCTTTTGATAGAGAGGGGTGAACCTACATGTCGTCATCTAAAGGTTTTAGTAATTTATAAGGTTCGATTTCCAGTGCGCGGGCTAAATCAAAAAATGTTTCCATAGAAAACGAACGTACCGTGTTGATGGACTCAATCTGACTTAGATACGAGGAAGTTAAATCAACTTTTTCTGCAAGCATGGCTTGTGTATATCCCATGCATCGGCGGTAGTGATTCAGATTTAATGAAATTGTATGATAATAATCAATATTTTCAAATTTGGGTTCGGATGTTTTTGAAGTATCTTTTTTTGACATATATAACTCCATGATGTAATATTCTTATTAACATTTGAAACAATAGATAGAATAACTTTATTTTTACATAATATAAATGAATGGATAATTATATAATATTAACGGAAAGTAAAAATATGATGAAAATAAAGATTAAGTATATTAATATTACTATAGACTTAGTTTTTAGGAGGATAAGTCAATGAAATAAATCAATATGGGTAGAGAAGACATTATCTATGTATTTACGCAAGGAAATAATAGCCAGAAAAAGTAATTTATGGAGAAACACGAATGAGATGGTCTAATGAAATGTTCTATATTCTTCTGCTTAATTCATTTGCAGGTGTGATTGCTTATGGATTTTGGATAATAGCAAAAAGCGGTATGGCGAAGAAGAAAAAATTGAAATATGTGTATCCGATGCTCGGAATTGTGGAAGCTTTTTTCATTTTTCCGGTAATGTTTATTTATCTGAAGATTTCTACGCATGTTCCGGGAAGTCATGGCTCATATTATGGAACTTTGTTTTTGCAGACACCGTTCATTTACATGGCAGAATGTTTGATAGCAGGGATATGGATTCTCGGCGTGATATTTAATTTAGGAAACTATATCAAGGAATATTGGAAATTTAAAAGTATTTTGAAAAAAAGCTTTGCATATCAGCAGCCAGAAGATATGTGCAGTAAAATTTTGCAGGAACTCGAAATGAAAAGGAAGGTCACATTGTATCAGAACTACGCCGTGACTTCTCCAATTGTTGTTGGCTGGTGGAATAAGAAAATTATTTTCCCAGTACAGGACTATGAGGAAAGAGAACTTGTAACCATACTTTATCACGAGTTAGTACATATCAGACAGCATATTTTGGAAATGAAAAAAATAGGGATTTTCTTAAAATTGATTTTCTGGTGTAATCCGATAATGAACAGTCTGTTACGAAATATTGATGAGTGGGGAGAAATTGCCTGTGACAGATATGTGTGTTATGAAACTGCCTATCCGTACACGGTAAAGGAATATTATACCGTTGCTGTGGATGGACTGGAACAGTCACATATCTGGATGCCGCAAATGGTAACTGGATTTAAGAAAAAGAGTAATTTTAAAAGGAGATTATTGCAAATGAAAAATTACAGAAAAGAAAAGGAAATGAAAGTTGTTGGAGGTGTTGCTTTAAGCCTTGGGCTGTGCGTTTTGTCAACAACAACTACTTTTGCAGCAGCAGAAGGATTTAAGGCTGGGTATGAGAAGGTTTTTGACGATACGAAGGTAATGGTTGAGGATGAAGGCGCAGAAGATATTGAGTATGAAGAGGATTTTATCTCTGAGAATGAAAATATAATATTTTATAACCAGAGTGGTATCAACCTTATTGATGAAAGTGGAGCAATTGATAGCACTTCATTAGAGAAAGGGGTGACGCTTATAGTGGGAACTGTATATGCAAAAAAGAATCAAGCAATTACTATAAGATTGAATATTACACCGGCAGATAAAAGTGTTCAATACGGAATAATTACATCAGGTAATAAAATGAGATATGTTAATGGTACAGGGGCATGTAGTCATGCTTTTTCGATTAGTTCTAGTGATAATTTTCAAATTTTTATCAAAAATACTAGTTCAAAAACGGTTACTATTGAAGGTGGATATATAGTTTATTAAAACAATTTGTTGCGAAAAGTTTTAAATGTTTCTTCTTAATATTTTGAAAGGAGATGATGCATTTGGAACAGGCATTAATTGAAGCTGCAACCACGCAGGGAATCTGGGTTCTTCTTTTTGTTTCGCTATTTTTGTATACGATTAAAAATAATGAAAAATTAGTGGAAAAACAGGATCAGAGAGAGGTAAATTACCAGAAACTGTTGTCTGATATGACAGAAAAATACGCAGTTGTTGAAGATATCAGAAACAGCGTGGATGAAATTCAGAAAAAAGTCGAAATGCTTTCGACAGAACAAAAAGTATAGAAAAAAGATTGTTCTATATGGAATCAAATCACTTATTATCTGATGGATAGGTAATAAGTGATTTGGATTTTAAGGAATGAGGAAGGAAGAGGATTTATCCAAATCAATGGATGGGTTTATGAAATGAATAGGATACAGCACAAAAAATGGATAGATACATTGGGAATAGGGCTGTTTATATTAACTTTGTTATATATGTGCGGTTTGACATCCAATAAAGACGAAATAGAGATTGAACAAAATGTAGTAACAGAGGACAAAATTCAACAAGAAGCAGATAATGGATTGCCAGCCGATTTTCCGAAAGATTTATTTTTTAACAGTGGAGTTGGTGGTTGGCGGACGTATTTACGATTAAACAGAGATGGCTCATTTACAGGAGAGTATTCAGATTTTAATGCATATGCAGAGGACGATTTCCCCAAAGGAACGGTAACGATATGTGAATTTGAAGGTAAGTTTACAAATATTCAGCGGATGGATCAGTATCATTATACAATGTCTTTAGAAAAATTAGAGATATTGGATATTCCGGAGATGTGGATAGAAAATGGATACAGATTTCTAAAAGAAGATGAGCCATATGGTTTGGAAAATGGTGAGAATTTTACTTTATATATGCCAGAAACGCCAATAGAACAGTTGTCGGAAGATTTTCTGAATGGCGGCATTTGAGCCATATATAAGCAGATAGCACAGAACGCCAGAACCGACATTTGCCGGAACTGGCACTTTTTTTATCTATGGACTTATTTTATAGTCCCTTTATGAGACTTTTATATACATTTTGTTGTCTAATATATGTAAGATAAAAAAAGAAGAAAAGCGACTGTCTTACATTCACTGCGCGCGTGGAGAAAAGCATTATGAAAAAACAAACAGATGATCTTGTGAAAAGAGCGAAAAGGCATGAGTCGGAAGCTTTCACAGAATTAATGCAGCTTTATATGACGGATATGTATAAAGTTGCGTATGCAATTTTGATGAATGATGAAGATGTTGCCGATGCAATCGGAGATACGATTCTGATATGCTGGGAAAAAATGAATCAATTAGTGAAGATACGGTATTTTAAAACATGGATGACAAGAATCCTCATCAACAAATGCTATGATATCAGAAAGAAAAATCAGAATATCATTTGTTTGGATGAGTACGAGGAACCAGCAGCCTGCGATGAATATAATCTGGAATTAAAAGAGGCACTCGCAGCGTTAGATGAAAAATACCGGATTATTATGATTCTTTTTTACAGCGAGGGCTATCGTATCAGAGAAATTTCTGACATTTTAAAAATTCCTGAAAGTACGGTGAAAACACGTTTACAACGTGGACGGGAAAAGCTGGAAGTTTATTATAAGGAAAAATGAGGTGAGATTCATGTCAAAAAAAGTGAGTGAAATTTTAAATAGTGATATTCAAGTGCCAGAAATCGTTCAGAAAAAAGCAGATGTCGCCTTTTCACAGATTCAATCGGAAAGGGAAACTAATATGAGTAAAAAAAATTTAAAAGTAACAAAATTGTTTGTAGCAATGGCTGCCTGTGCATCGATTATTATTGTTGCATCCACAACAAACAACTATCTCAACAGACCTCAGGAAGAAAAAGAAACAACAGTGGCTGAACATACGACAACAGAAAAAGAGAATATGTTTACCATGAAAGTAATGGCGGCACAGGCAGAAGTGACGGCACAGAAGCCTGTAGCAATCGCACAAAATGACAGGTTTGGTTATGCGATTAATGGGGACAGCGATATGAATACAGCAAGTTATAAAATTGATATGCCACTTTACTGCGAAGGTGAGAATATAGAAAGTGTAACTTACAGTATCAGCAAAGGATATTTTGAAATAAGTGAAAATATTACCGATGATTTTCAGAGTGCTGTCGAGAGCGGAAAGCCATTGGATGAAAATAGCAATGGGTATCTCAATCCAATTTTTGATGATAATGGAGAAATTGTCATGCAGCAGAAAGTAAACGATTTTGTTGAATACACAGTTTCCTATGAAAATCAGCAGAAAGAAGGAGTGTGGGTAACCTTTTGTAATGATGAAATTCCGTTTTCAGATTTTGACAGTATTGTAGAACAAAAGAAAAAAACACAGGAGGAAGTGGCAGCAGCATATCAAAAACTTGTAGATGGAGTGGTTATTACCTGTACTGCAAATTATAAAGACGGCACAAAAAAAGGAGTAAAAATTAATGTTGGAGCTGCAGCGCTGACTTATGAAGAAATCGGAATGAACGTGGACGGAATGACTTTACAAGTAGAAGGAGAGGATAAAGTAGAGCTTCAGCCAACAGATAAAAGAGCAGTTTTTACGTTTGAATTGCAGCCATGACAGATAAAATCAGTATTATTTTTTAACAGTGGAGCTGGTGTCTGGCGGTCGTATTTGAGATTAAACAGTATTGAAAAAGATATATATTTATTTTATAATAAATAAAACTAAAAAGATAATTTCAATATTATAAATGAGGCATGAATATGAAAAAAGGTATTATAAAAAAAAGATTCATTCAAAGTGCTTTGATCGTCATAATGATTTTCATTCTTTTCCTTTTAGCTTGCCAGAAAGTTAAGCCAAAGTTAATGGACGGAAGAACTGTATCACAATTTCCAGAAGAAACAACATCGATGGGATATGTGGATTTTCTGTTTGACTATGAGGGATATTTAGATTTGGTGGATGTATTACAAGGAGAATTTGTTCATAGAGATTTCGATGGAGACGGTCAAGAAGACAGAGTTCTTCAATATTTTCTCCAAGACGGGAGAAAAATGTATGCAATCATATTTGGAAGTGGGGAGTTGTTAGAAATTGGACCATTTGAGAGCGCATGGATTGGGATATCCATTCTGACAGAAGATTTTAATGCGGATGGAATGAAGGATATTGTATATATTGGGCAGGATATGGGGAGCAATTATCCGGAAAGTGGAAGCAAAATTACTGTTTTTATGAGTGAAAATGGAACATATAAAAATGTCGAGTGGACGGAAAATCAGACGACAGAAATTAGGTTTCCGGTTTCTTGTAAAAAAACAGATCATAAGTATGAAGTGAACATTTCCAGCCGCTGTTTGAATTTTGAGGAGTTTTATACAATTCCTGTTGATGAGAGAGAAGTGTATGATAGTTATTTTGTGGAGTATGGGGAAGATACGGGTAAAGAAGAAAATATGGCTTGGAGAGCAGATGTCAGAGATCAAAAATTAATTCTATATGAGAAACTGTTTTATCGTCTGCCAGAGGAATTGCAAATAGAGTTAGAGTGGTCAGATGATAGATTTTTTGTCCATAATGTTAAATTAATTTCACAGAAGAAACAGGAAGAAAGAGCGTCTGCCAGTCGTGTGATTATAAACTGGGAAAATGAAGTTCAGTTTTTTGATACGGATACGCCTGAACTTACCGGAATTGTTCAAGACATAAATGCACTTGCATGGATAGCACCGCGGGGTGGTGCTGGAATTAATACAGAAGGAATCGAACAGGTGCAGGAGGAGAATGGTTATATTGCGGAAAGCAGCCGATATTTGGAGCAATATGATGAAATCATTGATACTGAAGGGTATGATACATGGGTAAGAGTTGTTCAAAAACAGGTTCGTTCTGAGACAGGAACCACAGAGACAGGACATGGGGATTATCTAATTTACAGACAGGGCGATAATGGATATCTGGCGGTGCAGTCTGAAATGGATAGTGCAAGCTGGACAGTCTGGGAATTACCGGGTTATGGGGAGTGGCTGGACAGAGAAATAGCCATGTTTATAAGGATGTCAACAGGAATGTGAAAATTAGTTAGAAATTAGTTTACAAAAAGGGACAAATTTTCTTCTTTATTATTAGATTTGCAAATCAATAAAAAAAGGAGAAAAAAGAAATGGCAAAGAAAGAAATTACATTAACAAAAGTAGTATGTCAAGATGGTACTATTGATTACAAAGTAGGCATTAATCCTAATACAAATGCGGATGATAAAGTGCAGGCATTTGTAGATGCATTTAGGGCAAGTGCGATGAATGCACACACCAGTTGTTATGGTTTGCCGAGAAAACTAATTTTAGCAATTTGGGGAGGAGAGTCAGGCTGGGCAACTGGTAGTACACAAAATAGCAATCAGAATTGGTCAAATATGATATATTCGACTGCAAATAATCCGGTAGGAAATATTGGAAAGGGAGTAAACGGATGGGCAAAATTTGAAGGAAGAGGAAAACATGCAATTGCATTTGCAAAGTTTTTTGTTAATAATTCAAGATATTCAGAATTAATCACATATCTTAAAGGAACAGAGTCACCAGATATAAATACATGTATTACATACATTGCAAAAGCAGGTTATGGTGGAACGGATTCAGCAGCATATATCAAAAAGGTCAAGGATTGGGTATACACGTTGGAAAAAAGATCTAACATAGGCTAAAGCCGAAAAGTTATATTTTGTACTTTATAAATCTGGAGATATTGATAATAGTATCTCCAGATTTATGCTATTAGGGAAAATTCATCTATATTTAGTAGAAAATTGGCTAGTTACATGATATCGAATGGCTTTGTATGGAAATAGATATATAATTAAAAGATAGATTTTAGGGTCAAAGATGAATATATATATTATATAATATTGGAAAAGGTTATTTGCTGGAAAGATTGGTGTAAACAATGTTACAACAGATGAAATAGAGAGGTTATATATTTTGAAAGTTTTAGAATGCAAAAAGATAGATGTTGAGAATTATAATAGCATTACATATATAAGAATAGATCCAGAGAATCTGTCAGTCACTATTCGAGATATTATAACATCACTTTCTAATTTGTCATGGATTGCAAAGTTTGATAAGTCTTATATTCGTAATAGTTTTTTTAAGCGTGCGGAAGATACAGCAGAGTATTTAGCAGATAAAATTTTAAAAGATGATGGGGATAAGATAACAGAGGACTCAGGAGAATATGTTGTTTCTGAATTAGCAAGAGAAGCGTTGGTAATTGAATTAAAATATCTTGATGTTCCTTTGGCGGAACTATTTAAAGAACAAGTTTCAGGTAATCCGGGATTTGATTTTTATTCTGCGAATAAGGAAAAAGTTATTATTTTTGGAGAGGCTAAATACAGTTCAGGTAGAAATGCTTATGGTATTGGAATGGAGCAAGTAGACAGGTTTATAAGGGAGGGGCAGGATGTATCAGATTTAAACGATATAGATAAATTTTTTGAAGAAGAATCATTAAAGTTAGCAGATAATGGAGATAAAGCGTATGCTATTGCGTTTGCTGCTAAGGGAACAGCATCAGATATGATAATAAAAGGAATTATTAGAAACAAACATTATAAAGACATTGCTATCAACAAAGAAGTAATTTTTTTGGCGGTGAATGTATGAACGATTTAATTAAGAGAATTAAAGCTGGGGACAGGATATCAGAGATAATACAATGCGTAGTACATGATATTTATGAAAATGGACCAATTAATGGCACTACCATGGAAATATTATGTTATTTATCAATTTATCAGTCACAGGAGTTTGAAAAATGGGAAAATAGAATTTTGAAATATATGGGAGTATATTATAAGAAAATAAAAACAGATTGTTTTCCAGAAGTAATTTTTGGTATGTACGAAAAACATATAGAAGAATTATTTAATGACAGTTATACACCTGTTCAAGCGAATTTGGTAAGTGAGATACAGAAAAACAAATGTTTTAGTTTTTCAGCTCCGACAAGCACTGGAAAATCATATGTGTTTCAACATTTAATAAGAGATTCAAAAAATGATATTGTTATAGTTGTGCCGTCACGAGCATTGATTAATGAATATTTTAATGCTTTATGTAATACTATTACAGATAAAAGTGTCAATATCCTTACGTTTATAGACAAAATTAATATCAAAAGAGCAAAGAGAAATATTTTTATTGTCACACCGGAAAGATGTAAGGAAATATATAAGCAAAAGGAAGAATTTGTTATTGATATTTTTTTGTTTGATGAGGCACAGTTAAGTAATGAGGAATCATCGAGAGGAATTTTTTTTGATAGCATAGTTAGACGGGCTCAAAAGGCATTTCCTGATGCAAAATTTGTATTTGCACATCCTTTTGTAGAAAATCCTGAAGCACAGATTCAAAAAAATCATTTTAATATAAATGATTCTGGGGCGATATGTTATAAATATAGAAATGTTGGACAAATATTTTATGCAGTAGATGAAAATAGGTATTATCATTTTGGCATTGATAAAGAAATTATGGGAAAGCATAAGGTGGCATGTGAGTTTGATCCCATAGAAACAGTAATAAATCATGAGGGAAGTGTTTTGGTATATACTACTAAAGCAAGTATATATAATAAAAAGGTGTTTTCAAAATTTAAAAAGTACATTAACATGTGTGCAGAAATAAATGATGAAAATGCAAAAAAGTATATAAAACAAATAAAAAAATATATCGGAGCAAATGATAACTCTGGTGAAGAAAGATATTCTCAGATGATTGATTTGATGAAACATGGAATTGTAATTCATCATGGCTCATTGCCTTTACAAGCTAGATTGCTATTAGAACAATTTACTAATGCAGGATATTGTAAAATTTGTTTTGCAACATCAACCTTGGAACAAGGAATTAATATGCCATTTGATATTGTTTATCTTAACACGTTTGAAGCAAGTAAACCCTTATCATTAAAAAATTTGATAGGTAGAGCAGGACGGTCAACATTGGAACAAAAATTTGATTTTGGCAGTATTGTTATAAAAAAAGGCGACATGACTCGATTGAGGCATATCATTAATTCTCCCGATATACTCGATAATGTTTCGATGCTTGAGTCAGAGGTGGAAGATGATTTGAAGGAGTTTAAGGATGCAATTATAGATGGTACTATTTCAGATGAATACAATATTTCAGAAAAACAGTTGACTAAATTATGCGATGAAAATGCAGAGAACATTGTTAAAAATATATTGGATACAATGTTTGAAAATAATGATTTTGTGAGTCTAAGTTCCATTAATGAAGATCAGGAATGTAAATTGTGGTTGTATACGTATTTTGAACAACTGTATGAAAATTATCTTGGTAGAACATTAAATAATGGCGAAAAAAATGTTTTTAATACAGCAATTAAAATTTTACTTTGGCAAATTCATTGTAAATCCTTTAAAGATATATGCTTTTATAGATATTCTTATGCAAGCAAAAAGCAGGAGAGAGAGCAATTGCAGAAACAAATTCAAAACGGAAATGAATTTGAAAGTTATATGGCAAATTTAAAATTGCAACATTTACAAGCGGCATTTGTAACTGGTTACGCAGATATTCCTAATAAAAATCTTCAGGCATTTAATATGTTTGGAAACAATGCGATAAAGGCTAAAGATGTTGATTATGACAGGATAGTATTTGATACTTATGATTATTTGGATAAAATAATAGGTTTTAAGTTAAGTGATATTTTTTATGCAGCTTTTAATGAGTATTTTGAAAAAAAGAATGATTTAAGAGCAAAGAGAATGGCTCAACTAGTTAAATATGGAACAGAAGACGAAAAGGAGATATGGATGCTTAGATATGGCTTTTCTTTTGAGGATATTGAATGGTTAGAGCCATACATAAAAACAATTAATCAAGAAGAAATCATCTTTGATAGGGAGATTGATAAACTTTCAATTGAAAAAATGAATGTAATAAAGAGATTTATTTAAGAGAGGTGGCAACAGTAGATACTTGTTGACATTCCACACAGAACCCTTTATACTTGGAATCACATCAAAGTCGCAGACAAATAAAGGGTTCTATATTTTCTTGTCTGCAAATCCAAACCCAGCTTTTAGTGGTAAAGGATATAATCTCAAATTTCACAGCCGGTTCGGCACGAGATTCCATTTTGATGAAGAACAGCAATGCATATAGATTCTCATTTTTTTTGTTATATTTTTAACATAGAAAATGCTTCTTATGCGTTGAAAAACAAAGCAGATTCTATTATGATAAAGGGGGAACATGATTGAACACAGAAGGAGAAAAAATCCAATGGCATCCTGCGTTTGATGCGGCGTTGCAGATTGAACTGGGAGAAGAGGCAAAGTATCTGACTTTTGAGCCGGAACATTTGCTTTCGAAGAAACCAATGCAGATCGATGTGTTGGTCAAAAATGAGAAGAAGGTAAAAATCAGGAAAAATATTGGAAGGATTTTCCGGCAGCATAACATTATCGAGTATAAGTCACCGGAAGATCATTTGAACATTGATGATTTTTATAAAGTCTATGGTTATACCTGTATTTACAAAACGGAAGTCGAGAAAGTGAACCAGATTCCGGCAGAAGAATTGACGATTACGTTCGTATGTTATCATTATCCGCGGCAAATGTTGAGAAATCTTCAAAATGAGAGAAATATGAATGTGAAAAATATCGAAAATGGTATCTATTATCTCTATGGAGATGGAATTCCAATACAGCTTATTATCGTACCGGAATTGTCAATCGAAAATAATTACTGGCTGAATAAACTTCGCAACAATTTGAAGTCTGGTGGAGAAATTAAATTATTTATGGAACAATATGAGAAAAACAGGGATTCAAAATTGTTCCAGGCACTGGCAGATACCGTCATGCGCGCAAACTGGAAAGAAGTGGAGGAAGAAGGAAACATGAGTGATGTAATAAAAGAAATTTTCGCAGACCAATTTCATAAATGTGAAGCGGAAGCGAGGGCACAGGGCGAAGCAGAAGGAAGAGCGAAGGGCGAAGCATCTAAAATGATTGAGCAGATCATGAAAAAGTACAAAAAAGGATGTTCTGTGGCTGAAACAGCAGATATGCTGGAAGAAAATCCGTCAGTCATTGAGCAGATTTATGATATAATTCGGCAGAACGCACCGGATTATGATGTGCAGAAAATATATCAATTACTTTTAGAAAAAAATGCAACTTTGATGTGATTCAGGTAAGGAAAATATACAAGGTAAATATAGAATCATACCATGACATGTAAATGGGGTTGCATTTTTGCAACCCCATTTTGAAAAATAATTACTTTTCAATGATTCTAATTAGTTTTACAGATAGTCAAAAAAGGTATTTCCGCCGATAGTTTTAATTGTAGAAGTGTCCACTTTATCAAACGAACTAACGTCAACAGATGATGCTCGGTGATATTTCTGGAAACCGAGTGATGAAGAAGGAACCCCACCGTTCACTAGTTCTGTTGCGCGTGCAATGCAATTCGTCCATTCGTTGCCCATAGTAGGACACATGGCATTCTGACAATTCTTAGCTGGTCCAGTTGCTGTATCATAATGCCCATTGAATAAGATGTTTTTCCAAGTTAAATTTTTCTTGTCTCTGGAAAACAGTTTTGGATTGCCACTATGCTTTCTGTTGTATATTTCCTTAGCAACGGCGTATTCTCCATCAATATACCTTGTGTCTTCAGCATAAATTACTCGTGCGAGACAATCAATATCAGATATGCTGGAATCATTCCAGGCATTTGTCCATTGACTGTAGGTTAAAGGTGCTCCGTAATTAATCATAAAATTTTCCTCTTTTCTATTTATTGATTTGCAAATCTATTTATTAAGAAGCAATAAATCCATAAATTTGAAACCTGATATTGAAAAAATATATTTATTTTATGATAAATAAAACTAAAAAAATAGTTTTAAAGTTGTAAATGAGGTACGAATATGAAACAAAGTATTATAAAAAAAGATTCATTCGAAGTGTTTTAATTGTCATAATGATTTTCATTCTTTTCATTTTATCTTGTAAGAAAGTAAAGCCAAAGTTAATGGATGGAAGAGATGTATCGCAATTCCCAGAAGAAACAACATCGGTGGGATATGTGGATTTTCTGTTTGACTATGAAGGATATTTAGATTTGGTGGATGTATTACAAGGAGAATTTGTTCATAGGGATTTCGATGGAGATGGTCAAGAAGACAGAGTTCTTCAATATTTTCTCCAAGACGGGAGAAAAATGTATGCAATCATATTTGGAAGTGGGGAGTTGTTAGAAATTGGACCATTTGAGAGCGCATGGATTGGGATATCCATTCTGACAGAAGATTTTAATGCGGATGGAATGAAGGATATTGTATATATTGGGCAGGATATGGGGAGCAATTATCCGGAAAGTGGAAGCAAAATTACTGTTTTTATGAGTGAAAATGGAACATATAAAAATGTCGAGTGGACGGAAAATCAGACGACAGAAATTAGGTTTCCGGTTTCTTGTAAAAAAACAGATCATAAGTATGAAGTGAACATTTCCAGCCGCTGTTTGAATTTTGAGGAGTTTTATACAATTCCTGTTGATGAGAGAGAAGTGTATGATAGTTATTTTGTGGAGTATGGGGAAGATACGGGTAAAGAAGAAAATATGGCTTGGAGAGCAGATGTCAGAGATCAAAAATTAATTCTATATGAGAAACTGTTTTATCGTCTGCCAGAGGAATTGCAAATAGAGTTAGAGTGGTCAGAAGATAGATTTTCTGTCTGTAATGTAAAGTTAATTTCACAGTAAATAAGGTCATTTTTCTGCTGGGCAGAGGAATGACTGATGTAACTGGGGTGTAATATTAAATAATATGGTAAACTTGCAATAATTTTATACAAGCAATATAATATTGATAATGAATTTAACTAATAATAGTATAGCTGAGTAATATAAAATTATTAAGGTGGAAGAATAGGAAGTAATATGAGACTAATTTTAGAAAATGTTGGAAAAGTGCAAGAAGCAGATATTAAGTTAGATGGAATAACGTTAATTGCTGGAGAAAACAACACAGGAAAAAGCACAGTAGGGAAAATGTTATTCTGCATTTTTGAATCTTTTTATAAAATAGAAAGGCAGATAAGTCAAGAACGGATTAATACAATAGGACGTCATATTGCCAATTTTTATCATGAAACCTTTAATCGTGCAGGAAGAAAGTATTCTGTACATGATCTCGCAGCGGAATTTGTGCACAATAAGGAGCAGTATGTTGGAGATTCCAGAATCATTAGAAAAGCAATTGAAAATTTTTTTGAAAATCGAGAAATAAATTTTGATGCAATTGCATATCAGGATACATTAGAGCAATTAGCAGACAAAATATATTCTGTCCTATTTATTGAAGATACAGAAATACGCAGGGCAATTTTGCAAAGAACATTGGACTCTGAATTTGGAATGAAAATAGGATTTTTAAATAATGAGAGTAATTATTCAAAAATTCAGCTGGAAATAAGAAACAGCAAGATCGAATTTGAAGTGATCAATAATGAAAACATAAATATTATACAGGATATGAGTTTGAATAAGGAGATTATCTATATAGATGATCCATTTGTATTGGATGATTTACAAGATTTATTGCCATATCGGAGTGCTTATGGTTTGAATCATAGAGACAGTTTACTGGATAAGATTGTAAGGGTTAAGGATACAAGAGATTTTGGTGCTCTGGATGAAATCTTGGTAAATAAAAAACTTGAGCGAATTTTTGAAACAATGAATGGTATATGTGATGGAGATTTAACTGTATCGGAAGATGGAGGAAATTATAGTTATAGAACAAGTGAACTGAATGGTACACTTGAAATGTCTAATTTATCAACTGGAATAAAAAGTTTTATTATTTTAAAAACACTATTAAGAAATGGAAGTATTAATGATAATGGTGTAGTAATATTAGATGAACCAGAGATACACTTACATCCTGAGTGGCAATTAAAGTTTGCAGAAGTTATCGTATTGATTCAGAAAGAATTTGGTGTAAATATTTTGTTAAATACACATAGTCCTTATTTTTTAAATGCAATCGAGGTATATGTAAAAAAATATGGGATTGAAAAGAAATGTAAATTTTATCTGACAGATGACAATGAGGGAAGAACCAATATTAAGGATGTAACAGATCAGACAGAACTGATATATGAAAAGTTGGCTAGACCATTACAGGATTTGGAGAATTTGGAGTATAGCAATGGAAACACGATATGATAAATTTGAACTTTTTAAGAATAGTTTATCTTCATTAAAAGAGACATCTAAAGATTCAGACAGCAAAGAGATCAGTTATATGACAGAATCAGATTTGCAAGTGGTAAATTTTGATAAAGTAAAAGAAAAATATGCAAAAAAATTAGGAGTATCAGAGACACCATGTTCGAATGATGCTCTTTATTTATCAGAAACAGGCAATTACTATTTTATTGAGTTTAAAAATGGAAAAATACAGAGTAATGTAATTTATAATGTATACAATAAAATATATGATAGTTTGTTGATATTTACAGATATAGTAGATGAGGGGGTTTCATTTTGTAGAAATAATGTAAATTTTATTTTAGTTTATAATGAAGAAAAGAATCCCAATAAAACTGACGTAAAAGAGGATAAATCTCGAGTAGCAATTGGAAAGCATTTTATGAAAAAGGGTGGAAAGAGATTTGTGCGTTTCAACCTTGAAAAGTTTGAAAAGTTATATTTTCATGCTGTATATACATATACAGAATCCGAATTTGAACAGGAATTTGTACAAAAATATAGTATAAATGATTAGTGTCTGCTGAACAATAAGGTATTAATTGTGAAGAGGCAGGTATATGAAGAAGCTTTTTTTGTTTTGTTACCTTTTTATTATAATTGGATTGTGTTCTTGTACCTTTAATAAATCGAAGCCAATAGTAGAAAAAGGTTACGGAAAAAATATTGCACAGACGGAATACGAAGATGATAATAGTTTTTCCTTATCTTCAGAAACGCAACAATTAGATTGGACTTTGCTGGATTTTGAAGAATTAAAGATACATTTAGGTCGAAGAATTGATATTAAATGCGTCAGTCATTGAGCAGATTTATGATATACTTCGGCAGAACGCACCGGATTATGACGGGCAGAAAATATATCAATTACTTTTGAAAAAAAACACACAGGACAGCTTAACATAGGAGCTGTCCTGTGTGTTTTTTCAGATCTTAGATGAAAAACCTAAGAATAATAATACTTTTTTTAATATTTCTATGAAATCTTCCAATAAGAGAGTGAAACAGTTTTTCTCTCCACATTGCGGTGATTTTATGTCCGTGCCGGAGGAGTCTTTCTTCATCTGAGCGGTATCAGGTAAAGAACTGTTGCCGGATACATTGGCAGATCCGGCTGTAGAAGCAGTTTCGGAAACCGGATCAGCCACAGTATCTGTAGATGAATCATCAGTGTTTGTATTACCTGATGCCGGTGGCACAGGTGCGGATGCCGGTGGTACCGGAGCTGGTGACGCCGGGGCAGGATCTGAAATTACAGAAAAATCCGCCGTTGCCGTTCCGGTTGTTGATTCAATGGCAATGTTGTGAGCTCCTTCGGAAAGACCGGCAAGGAAGGATGGAAGTAAAGTTATGATAGTACTTCCGGAGCGGGCAGTATAGTCTCTGTCCCTCACTAATTCAATATTATCTACCATTACCCGGACAAAGGTATCAAAGGATGCATCTGAACGAAATACTGCACCGGAGTGATTGTCTGGATTTTTGCTCACTTCTGCTTTGTCACCTTCCAGCATGACCGGTGGCTTATCAGGAACCACAGGCGGTATTTCCGGTTCCGGTTTTCCTTCAGGTGGAGTGACTGGTAATTTATCAATGACCTCACCAGCTTCTACTATGGTATGACAATCTGTACATACCAGATCACCGGTATATCCGGTTTCCTCCTGTGTTGGCTCTTTAAAGCCCTGTCGCTGGAGATTCAAATGGCATGTTGGATCTATTTCTCCGTATTCCTCCCTACATTCTTCACAGACGGCTTTTTTCGTGCAGGTCGCCTGTCCACCGGAATGGACATGTTGTTCCATTTCCCCTTCGATTTGAAAGGTAAGGACTTCCCCTTCTATAGCAGTGACAGTCACTTTGAGTTTGTCTGTAACCTGAAGCGAATCATTTAAGCCAAGGGCTGCATCAGATTTAGTGGATTGTGTACCGCCCATAACTTCCAGTGCCCAATTTCCCGGTTTTCCATTTAGATTGCTTGGAAAGCGGATGTCAGGTTGTGCAAGATAACAGACTAAACCGGATTTTATGTTTGATGTTTCTGAATTGGTCAGCTGCTTCTCTGACTTATCATATTTGCTGCCATCTGTTGAGAAGTTTCTGTATTCCAGATACAGTGTCCTGTTCAGTTCCGGAATGCCTGCTTTATATCCGATACAGTCGTCAGTACCGGTGGCTGTGCCGCTGAGCTTTACTTTGTATTTACCCGGTTCTGTGATCGTCTTTAGAGTACTATGGTCTGTCCATCCCAGAGCCTCTTTTTCTTTGATCGAAAGTCCCTGTGGAACAGGTGAGATGGCATTTGCCATGGCAGACATGAAATAAACCGGCGTTTGATTTGACGAATTGTATAAATCCAGCAGACCAAATATATGCCCCATTTCATGGATCGGAGACTTCAATGAAACGATCGGTTTTTGATCATTGTTTGCCATATACAGAGTTGAGTAGTTATTTATGACCTGTACATAATATTGGCTTTGAAGCATCCTGCCATCGCCAAGATTGATCTCCACATAGTCTGCATAATCCTTATAGTTCCAAAGCGGATCAGAGCGGTTTATCACAATATTTTGTGTCGTGTTTTTATAGATAACAGTAATGGAATCGATCTTTCCATCCCGGTTTTTGTCAAGATCCTCATAAGAATATGTCTTGCTGCCATCGTAATTCGTAATGGTGTTTCCATTCTGGATCGCTTTGTTTATGGCAGCAGACCAATCGGTGCGCAGTTCGTACATGCGGTAGGCTTTTTCTTTACTCGTTTTATAACCGATTTCATTATCATTGCTGTAACTGGCATAGTATCCGCGTTCATGTTTTAACTGCAGGGAACCGCCGTTATCAAACAGATAAAGACTATTCATGCGCAATTTGTCTGAGGACGCATTCCGGTAGTAATCGCCCACGGAATAATAGGCAGTGTTATAGGAATTGTCTATGATCTCCCGCACAGAGACACCTTGATAAATATCATTCACAAATTCATTCTCATCTGCAAATCTGGCAAATACGATTAAATTTGTAAAGTTTGAATCGGAAGTCTGTTCTGTATTCCCGGCAGCTGCGCCCTTTACGGACAGAGAGCTAAAACCGACATTTAGCAACAGACACATGGATATCAGCAATCCGAAAAATGTACATATTTTTTTCATACATATTCTCCTGTTTGTCGTTGAATGTTGCATAGGTTTTTATAGTTTCTGGAAAAAAGGCGTAGAGCCGTTTTTTATTTCTTAAAATTCGCTCTTTTTCTTAAAGTTGGATCCAAAATTCTCTTACGGATACGAAGAGATTTCGGAGTAACCTCCAATAACTCGTCGACATCGATGAAGTCAAGTGCCTGCTCTAAGCTTAAAATCTTAGGCGGAACTAAAGTCAATGCTTCGTCAGCGGAAGAGGAACGTGTATTGGTAAGGTGTTTCTTCTTACAAACGTTTAATTCGATATCCTCGTTTCTGGAGCAGGAACCGATGACCATACCTGCATATACTTTTTCACCAGGTCCGATGAATAAAGTACCGCGATCCTGTGCAGAGAACAGACCGTAAGTGACGGATTCACCGGATTCGAATGCGATCAGCGAACCAAGCTGACGGTAAGCAATATCTCCGCGGTAAGTATCATAGCCATTGAAAATGGTGTTGATAATACCATTACCTCTGGTATCGGTCATAAATTCGCCTCTGTAACCGATCAGACCGCGGGATGGGATATTGAACTCAAGTCTTGTATATCCGCCGGTCAGAGGTTTCATATTGATCATTTCACCTTTGCGCTGGCTTAACTTGTCGATAACAGCACCGGTATACTCATCCGGAACATCGACATAGGCAAGTTCCATAGGTTCTAATTTCTTGCCGTTTTCGTCTGTGTGATATAATACTTCAGCCTTACTTACGGCAAACTCATATCCCTCACGACGCATATTTTCAATCAATACAGATAAATGTAATTCGCCGCGGCCCGATACTTTGTAGCTGTCCGGGGAATCGGTCTCCTCTACACGAAGGGAAACGTCTGTATTTAACTCGCGGAATAAACGGTCTCTTAAGTGGCGGGAAGTGATAAACTTTCCTTCCTGACCTGCCAATGGACTGTCATTTACGATGAAGTTCATGGAAAGAGTCGGCTCGGAGATCTTCTGGAATGGGATCGCAACCGGGTTCTCCACAGAACAGATCGTATCACCGATGTGAATATCAGCAATACCGGAAATTGCAACGATGGAACCAATATTTGCTTCTTCGACATCTACTTTATTTAATCCGTCAAATTCATATAATTTGCTGATGCGGACTTTTTTCTTTTTGTCAGGATCGTGATGGTTGACTACGACCGCTTCCTGATTTACTTTCAGGGAACCATTGTCGATCTTACCGATACCGATACGTCCAACGTATTCATTGTAATCAATGGTACTGATCAGTACCTGTGTCGGTGCTTCAGGATCACCTTCCGGAGCAGGAATGTAATCTAAAATGGTTTCAAATAATGGTGTCATATCTTTTTTGTTGTTTACAAGGTCGTGGATTTCACGAACGGCATAACCGTCTCTTGCGGAAGCAAAAAGGAATGGGCAGTCTAACTGCTCGTCAGAGGCATCCAGATCCATAAATAACTCTAATACTTCGTCCACAACTTCGTTTGGACGGGCTTCCGGGCGGTCTACTTTATTGACACAGACGATAACCGGGAGTTTTAAATCCAGAGCTTTCATCAAAACGAATTTGGTCTGAGGCATAACACCTTCAAATGCGTCAACGACAAGGATAACACCGTTTACCATTTTAAGGACACGCTCTACCTCGCCACCGAAATCGGCGTGGCCAGGAGTGTCGATGATGTTGATCTTTGTTCCTTTGTAAGTGATCGCTGTATTTTTGGAGAGGATTGTGATACCACGTTCCTTCTCAATATCGTTGGAGTCCATGACACGTTCAGCAACTTCCTGATTCTCACGGAATACACCACTCTGTTTTAAAAGTTCATCGACCAGTGTTGTTTTGCCATGGTCAACGTGGGCGATGATTGCTATGTTACGTACGTCTTCACGTTTCTGCTTCATAAAAAATCTCTCTTTCTTCTGTGCGGAAAAGAAATTATCTGGAAATAAATCCTGTCTTTTCCTATTAATATAGCTTATAAATTAACTCGAACCCATATATTCTATCACAATTTTATGAGAACGCAAGTAGGCAGCAATATTTTTTTCAAAACAATATAAAAAACTTATCGACAAGTTACACGAAATTTTTTCTGGAAGGAAATGGTAAAACCATAGTTGTCAGGCAAATCACCGGTCGATTCCGGTGATAAGAGGAAGGGAGAAAAATTCATGGCAGATAAAATTTTTGAAAATAACCAGGTGTCAATTGTGGGAGAGATTGTTTCTGATTTCAGATTCAGCCACGAAGTGTATGGAGAGGGCTTTTATGTGGTAGATGTCGCAGTCAACCGGCTGAGCAATTTTATGGATTACATACCACTGATGATCTCAGAACGGCTCATTGACGTGAATGAGGACTATATTGGTCAGACCATATATGTTATGGGACAGTTCCGGTCATTCAACCGGCACGAGGAAAAAAAGAACCGTCTTGTTTTATCCGTTTTTGTAAGGGAACTGGAATTGTTAGATGAGATCGATGAGGATATCAAGACGAACCAGATTTTTCTGGATGGCTACATCTGCAAAGATCCGATTTACCGGAAAACACCGCTTGGAAGAGAGATTGCAGACCTTTTGATCGCAGTGAACCGCTCTTATGGAAAATCGGATTATATTCCATGTATCTGCTGGGGAAGAAATGCAAGGTTTGCATCCGGTTTTGAAGTCGGTGGGCATGTTCAGGTATGGGGACGTATCCAGAGCAGGGAGTATGTGAAGAAACTGAGCGAGACAGAGACGGAAAAGCGTGTGGCATATGAAGTTTCCGTGAGCAAAGTGGAATTTATCGAAGACGAAGAGTAGATGTTAACAGGGAAATCATTCCTGAGAGTAGATATTGACAGGAAAATCGTGCATTGACAAGGGAATAAGATGGTGTTATGATTTACGCAATGAAAATATTGCTTGGTAGAGGTCGCGTGCTTTATGAGTCGCTTTTTGGATGTGTCAGGAACAGTTGATAAGAAGCAAAAGGAAAGTACGCCGAAAGGGTATGCAGCCTGAAGGCATATTACTTGGGCATAAAGTGAAGAACTTTATGACTGTCATCTGAATGGAGATCATTTGAGATGGGGAGCTATCAGATTCTAGGCAGATTTGCAAAGATGCAGAATGCGTATAATATTAGAATTTTGAGACCGGCTCGTCAGCCGGTCTTTTTTTACTTTACTACAGCAACATTTTTGAACAAAAATATTTGATGTGCGTATAATGACAATAGGAGGAGAATGCAATGTCTATTTTTAAAGGAGCAGGTGTAGCGATCGTCACACCGATGAAAGAAAATGAAGAAGTCAATTACGAAAAGTTACAGGAACTGATCGAATGGCAGATCGACCAGGGAACAGATGCAATCATCATTGCAGGAACGACAGGAGAGAGTTCCACACTGACCATGGAAGAGCACAGTAAAGTGATCAAAGCAGCAGTAGAATTTGCAAAACACCGTGTACCGGTTGTGGCTGGTTCCGGTTCGAACTGCACAAGAGAAGCAATTTATCTGACACAGGAAGCAGAGGAAGCAGGAGCGGACGGAATCCTTGCAGTGACACCTTATTATAATAAATGTACACAGGGCGGTCTGGTACGTTATTATTCTGAAATTGCAGAGTGTACAAAGTTACCGATCATCATGTATAATGTACCTGGAAGAACCGGATGCAATATTCTTCCGGAGACAGCAGCAAAGATTTTTAAGGAAGTTGAAAATGTAGTAGCAATCAAAGAGGCGACAGGAAGTGTTGCACAGGCATCACAGTTAATGTATCTGACCGATGGCAGGATCGACCTTTATTCCGGCGAGGATGGAATCGTAGTTCCGCTTATGGCGATCGGCGCAATCGGAGTGATCTCTGTATGGTCAAATGTTGCACCTGCCAAAGTACATGGCATGTGCCAGAGTTTCTTTGACGGAGACTTAAAGACAGCCATGAAGATCCAGAGAGAGGCACAGCCGCTTGTAAGTGCTTTATTCTCAGAGGTAAACCCAATTCCGGTAAAGAAAGCGTTAAACCTCATGGGAAAAGAAGTCGGAACACTTCGTTCTCCACTTACAGAGATGACAGATGCGAATGCAGCCGTTTTGGCAGATGCGATGAAGGCATATGGCATTCTGGATTAATATAATGGAATGTACGCTTGGCGGATATTCTATTATCATGAAAAATTGGAGCTGTTTCACAGCTCCTTTTTATGTATTATAATATTGTATAACTGCGAAACTCATGTAAAATGTAAATTTAAAATATGAAGATGAAACAAAAGCTTGAGAAAACACTGGGTGAGCCAAAATCGAACAAGTTCGATTGGTTCTTGCTTGGCAGACATGGCGTTAGCTATGGCTGGCATGCTGGTACCGTTGCGAGCGACACGTAGCGAAAGCGTGTTTTCGAAAATTTTGTTTTATTTTCATATCCTTTCATTGTATAAAGTTGAGTTTCGCAATTCACTATATATCAAAAAACAACGAAGATACGAAAGGCAGGACTTAGGATTATGACAAAAGTAATTATGCATGGATGTAATGGAAAAATGGGACAGACAATCACAGCAATGTGCAAGGAGGATCCGGAAATTGAGATCGTGGCAGGAATCGATCTGTATGACGGAATCAGGAATGATTACCCGGTATTCCCGAATATTTCCGTCTGCGATGTGAAGGCAGATGCCGTGATCGATTTTTCCAATGCGAAGGCGGTGGATGATCTGCTTATTTATTGTGAAGAAAAACAGGTGCCGGTTGTATTGTGCACAACTGGTTTATCAGAGGAGCAGCTTGCAAAAGCAAAACAGGTCAGTGAGCATGTGGCAGTTTTAAAATCAGCCAATATGTCACTTGGTATCAATATGTTAATGGAACTTTTGAAAAAAGCAGCACTGACACTGGCTCCGGCAGGCTTTGATATGGAGATCGTGGAGAAACACCACAATCAGAAGCTGGATGCACCGAGCGGAACAGCTCTGGCACTGGCAGATTCCATGAATGAGGCGCTGGATGAAAAGTACGCCTATGTTTATGACAGAAGCCGGGAGAGAAAAAAGAGAGACAAGTATGAAATCGGTATTTCAGCCGTCCGCGGTGGAAACATTGTCGGAGAGCATGAAGTGATCTTTGCCGGTCAGGATGAAGTGATCGAATTTAAGCATACAGCATATTCAAAAGCTGTTTTTGCCAAAGGAGCTGTACAGGCAGCAAAATTCCTTGCAGGAAAACCGGCAGGATTTTATGATATGAGTGATGTGATCAAGGCAGAATAATTATTTTTGCAGTGTAAAAATTCACGGAATAAAAACAGGATGGTGACGGATGGAACAGACGGATTTGCGCTATTTGAAGAGTCTTGCAAAACAGTATCCGACCGTGGCAGCAGCCGCGACAGAGATTATTAATTTACAGGCGATTTTGAGCCTGCCGAAAGGAACCGAGCATTTTATCACGGATATCCACGGAGAATATGACCAGTTTCAGCATGTGATAAAGAATGGCTCCGGTGCGATCAAAAGAAAGATCGAGGATGAGTTCGGGAGTGCGATCAGTCAGGCAGAGAAAAAGGCGATTGCGACGTTAATTTATTACCCGGAGCAGAAGTTAGAGCAGGTGCTGAAAACAGAGGAAAATATGGAAGACTGGTACAAGGTCACTTTGTATCGGCTGATCCGGATCTGTAAGGGTGCTTCTTCGAAGTATACCCGCTCTAAGGTGCGCAAGGCACTGCCAAAAGATTTTTCCTATGTGATCGAAGAACTTCTGACCGGAAGACCGGATATCTCCGATCAGGAGGCATATTATAATGAGATCATCCGTTCCGTGATACGCACCGGAAGGGCGGCGGAGCTAGTGATCGCATTCTGTAATCTGATCCGCAGGCTGGTGGTGGATCATCTGCATGTGGTCGGTGACATTTTTGACAGAGGACCATATCCGAATCTGATCATGGATACCTTAATGACGCATCATTCTGTAGATATCCAATGGGGAAACCATGATATTTCGTGGATGGGAGCAGCAGCGGGAAGTCAGGCGCTGATCTGCAATGTGATCCGTATTTCCGCCAAGTATGGCAATCTCAATTTGTTAGAAGACGGATATGGAATTAATTTAGTACCGTTGGCAAGACTTGCCATGAGCCGCTATGACAAAGATCCGTGCACTTGTTTTAAACTCGATTACCGGGAAGAAGAATATGATGTGCGGGATGCTATGTTAGATGAGAAGATGCATAAGGCAATCGCCGTCATGCAGTTCAAACTCGAAGGACAGTTGATACAGAAACATCCGGAGTTTGGCATGGAGAACCGGCTGCTGCTCGATAAGATAGATATTCAGAAGGGCACGGTGGAGATTGAGGGAAAGAAGTACCAGCTTCGTGACCTGAATTATCCGACGATCGACTGGGAACATCCGTATGAATTATCTGCGGACGAGGCAGACGTGATGGAGCGTCTGACAGCCGCATTTATAAACTGTGAAAAATTACAAAAGCATGTCCGTTTTCTTTTTACCAAGGGCAGCCTGTATCATGTATACAATGGAAATCTGCTGTATCATGGCTGTGTTCCGCTGAACGAGGACGGAACTTTTACAAAAGTGAATATTTATGGAACGGAATACGCCGGAAAAGAACTGTATGATGTGTTAGAGAGCTATGCGCGGAAAGGGTATTATGCCATTGATCCAAAGGAACGTGCGAAAGGACAGGATATTCTCTGGTTTATTTGGGAAAATAAAAATTCGCCTGTTTTTGGAAAAGATAAGATGACGACCTTCGAGCGGTATTTTGTGGAGGATAAAGCAACACACATAGAACCGAAAAATCCATATTACACCTTATTGGAAAAGGAAGAAGTCGTGAATGCAATCCTTGCAGAGTTTGGGTTATCCGGTCAGGAGGCGCATATTATCAATGGGCATATCCCGATCGAGGCAAAAAAAGGCGAGTCTCCGGTAAAATGTGGAGGCAAGCTTCTGATCATTGACGGTGGCTTTTCGAAAGCCTATCAGCCGAAAACGGGGATTGCAGGGTACACTTTAATCTACAATTCCTACGGACTTGTTTTAGCGGCGCATGAGCCGTTTGAATCCGTGGAGAAAGCAGTTTCAGACGGAACGGATATTGTATCGCACACGATCCTTGTGCAGCATGTGGTAAAAAGAAAAACGGTTGCAGACACAGATAATGGAAAAGTGATGCGGGAAAATATCCGGGATCTGGAATGTTTACTTCAGGCATATCGTGCAGGAACGATTGTGGAAAATATTTGAAAGTGTTATAATGGATTATATGCTAGTATCGTTGCGAGCGACACGTAGCGGAAGCGTGTCTTCGAAAATTTTGTTATATTTTCACAATATTCATAATATGAATCAGAGTTTCGCAATCATCTAATATAATACAAAAGAAGGGAGTTTCTTATGAAAAAGAAAGTAACGCAGATTTTATCAATCGCATTGTGCATGGTGCTGTTGTTTGGAGGTACCGTAACTGCCAATGCTGCAAAAAAATCATCCAAAACAAGTGCATATCAGGCCGTATTTGATGCAGAATATTATTATAATTCCAACCCGGATCTTCAGGCGGCGTTTGGCTATGATGTAAACAGATTGTTTGATCATTTTGTATCTTCCGGTATTTACGAGGGCAGATCCGGCTGTGCAGATTTTAATGTTGCAATTTACAGAGCGAATTACCCGGATCTTCAGGCAGCTTATGGCAATGATCTTGCTTCTTACTGTGCACATTATGCAGCAAACGGTGTGGCAGAAGGAAGAAATGCGACAACCCTGATCTCTGCCGGAGAGGGAGCACAGGCATCCATTGTCCGTGGTTCCTGCACGACAAAGTTTGATCCAAGAGCATCCAGAGCGACCAATATCGCAATTGCAGCTTCCAGAATCAACGGCGTGGTCATCCAGCCGGGCGAAGAATTTTCGTTTAGCAAAACAATTTTACCAAGAACAGCAGCGAACGGTTATGTGGAGGCACCGATTTATGTGAGCGGTAAACATTCGACTGGAACAGGCGGCGGTATCTGTCAGGTATCTTCTACCATGTATTCTGCAATGTTAAATGGCGGCATTCCGGCAACAGAGCGTCATCCACACTCACTTCCGGTTCCATATCTTCCGGAGGGAAGGGATGCTACGATCGCAGGTAATTATCTTGACCTGAAATTTGTGAATATTTATAATACACCACTTCAGATTTCGGCAGTGGCAGATTTAAGAACTGGTACCGTCAGCGTGACATTGATCCAGCAGTAATTTTTTGAAAAATACGAAGCTTAATCATAATGTTAGGTTTCGTATTTTTCTGATTTAGGAGAATGTTTTTTGAAGGGTTTTGGCAGATTGCGTGAGAACATTGCAGATATGGAGGAATATAATACTATGCAGGAAAAAACAATTACATTAACCATTCTTGGGGAGAAAAAAGAGTACCCGGCAGGAACAAGTTTTCTGCGGATCGCACAGGATTATCAGGAGACATATCCGGATGATATTGTTCTTGTTTTAAACAATGCAAGATTAAGGGAACTGAATAAATGTGCGGATGAGGACGGAACGGTCGAATTTCTTACAACTGCGGATAAGACAGGTAAGAAAGCATACCGCAGAAGTGTGACACTTTTAATGCAGAAGGCAGTGTACAATCTCTGGGGAAAAGAACAGGTATCAGTCCGGGTAAAATATTCGATTGGACAGGGTTATTACTGTGAACTTGTAAAAAGGGAAGAAAACACAGAGAAGCTTGTTGAGGTATCGGATGAAAAAATCCAGAAATTAAAAAATGAGATGTATCAAATGGTGGTTTCTGATATTGAAATCCACAAGGAGAGTATCAATACGGATGATGCAGTGGCACTGTTTCATGACCTTGGCATGACAGACAAGGAGAAGCTGTTCCGTTACCGCAGAAGTTCCAGAGTCAATATTTATGAACTGGATCATTACATGGATTATTTTTATGGCTTTATGGTGCCGTCAACCGGATATCTGCGCTATTATGATGTTATTTCCTATGCGGAAGGATTCATGCTTTTATTCCCGGATAAGAACACAAAAGAGGTTGCACCTTTTGTTCCGGCGGAAAAGCTGTTCCATACCTTAAAAACTTCCAGAGACTGGGGAAAAATGCTTGAGATCGATACGATCGGAGCCTTAAATGACGCGATCGCAGCCGGAAAAACACAGCAGATGATACTGACGCAGGAAGCCTTGTTTGAGGAGCGTATCGGAAGGCTTGCCGAAGAGATCATTTCAGCAAAAGACCGGAAATTCATTATGATCGCAGGACCATCCTCCTCAGGAAAAACGACTTTTTCACACAGACTGTCCATCCAGCTGGCTGCAAAAGGACTGAATCCGCATCCATTTCCACTGGATGATTATTATAAGAACCGGGATATCTGTCCAAGGGATGACAACGGTGAACTGGATCTTGAATGTCTGGATGCGCTGGATGTGGAATTATTCAACCATGACATGAATGAACTGCTGGCAGGAAAAACAGTCAATCTTCCTATTTTTAATTTCAAGACAGGAAAGAGAGAGTATAAGGATAAGCTTATGACACTTGGAAAAGATGATGTTTTGGTCATTGAGGGAATCCATGGATTAAATGACAAGTTATCTTATTCACTGCCAATTGAGAGCAAATTCAAAATATACATCAGCGCCCTGACACAGTTAAATATCGACGAGCATAACTGCCTGCCGACAACGGACGGCAGACTGATCCGGAGAATTGTCCGCGATGCACGGACACGCGGAACTTCTGCAAAGGAGACGATTGCAATGTGGGATTCTGTGCGCAGAGGCGAGGAAAAATACATTTTCCCATTTCAGGAAGGCGCGGATGTGATGTTTAATTCCGCACTCATATATGAGCTTGCAATCCTCAAAATATACGCAGAGCCATTGCTTTTTGCGATTGATAAGGACTGCCCGGAATATTTAGAGGCGAAACGACTTTTGAAGTTTTTGGATTATTTCCTTCCAATGCCAAGTGACGGAATCAATCAGAACTCCATTTTGCGGGAATTTATCGGCGGAAGCTGCTTTAATGTCTAAAAAATTTCTTGCGAAAAAAATTTTCTTGCGAAAAAAATTTTCTTGCGAAAATTGAAGGAATAGTGTATATTAAGGAACGTCGCAAAGTTTTTGCGGCGTTCTTTCAGTTTTAAAATAAGTAGGACAAATGATCGCGGCTGCAAATGCCGAAAGGCTGCAGGTGAGGAAAGTCCGGGCTTCATAGGGCAGAATGCCGGATAACGTCCGGTGGAGGCGACTCCAAGGAAAGTGCAACAGAAATATACCGCCACAGAACTTGTCACATGACAAGTTCTGCGGAAGCTGCGTAAGCAGCTTCGGATTTTAACTCTGTTAAAATCTGGTAAGGGTGGAAGGGCAGTGTAAGAGACTACCGCCTTCCTGGTAACAGGAGGGGCATATGTAAACCCCATTCGAAGCAAGACCGAACAAAAGCGTTGACGTGGCCCGCCAGCTTTAGGTAGGTCGCTTGAAATGGCTGGTAACAGTCATTCTAGAAAGATGATCATTCGTGTCTGCGTCAGCAGACGGACATAACCCGGCTTATCGTCCTGCTTATTTTAGATAGAAAAGGTGTCTGGTGACATCTTTTTTTTGCTTTATGGGAAAAGGCTAAGAAAACCTTTTCCATGATTGCAGAAAAAATATTATGGAAATCTAAAATGTTTCTAAAAAGACAATAGATGTGTTGACTGGACTTCTTTCAGAGCGTAACATAAAATCACCTGGATAGGAGGTCGGAACAATGAGAGAGAAAATACAGCGTTTTATGATTGGAAGATATGGGGCGGACGAACTGGCAAAGGCACAGAGCATTGCTGCACTGGTATTGCTTTTTTTGTCGATGTTCAGCCGTCTTGGTATTTTTTACTGGCTGGCGATCGCACTGATGATCTATTCCACATGGAGAATGTTCTCAAAGAATATTTCCGCAAGATATGCAGAAAATCAGAAATATCTCAACTACAGATACCAGATGGCTGTGAAGTGGGACCGGTTCAAAAAACATCTGGCACAGAGAAAAATCTACCGGTTTTACAAATGCCCGCAGTGCAAGCAGAAGGTAAGAGTGCCAAAGGGCAGAGGAAAGATCTGCATTACCTGTCCGAAATGCAGGACAGAGTTCGTGAAAAAAAGTTGAAAATAAAAGGAGATTTTTCCATTGTTTGGTTATATCAATATCAATCAAAAAGAATTATCAGAAGAAAATAGAAAAATCTATCAGGCATATTACTGTGGACTCTGTCAGAAGCTAAAGACAAACTGCGGAACGAAGGGGCAGATGTTATTAAGCTATGATCTGACCTTTCTGATCGTGCTGCTGACAGGGCTGTATGAACTTGAGAACACAGAGACTGAGTTTACCTGCCCGCTGCACCCGACGAAGAAACGGACTGCATATATCAATGAAGCGACCGAATATGCAGCAGACATGAATCTGATTCTGGCATATCAGAATCTTCTGGATGACTGGAAAGATGAGAAGTCTTACACAAAAAAAGCGTTTGTAAAAATACTGGATAAGGATTATACTCGTATCGTGTCAAAATATCCAAGGCAGGTGAAGGCTTTGGAAGAATTCATGCAAAAGACGGCGGAAGCAGAGAAGAATAAAGAGACGAATCTGGATCTGGTGGCAGGTCTTACCGGCGAGATGCTCGGCGAGATCATGTGCTGGCGAGAAGATGAGTGGCAGGAAGAGATGCGGACATTGGGATTTTACATGGGTAAGTTCATTTATCTTATGGACGCCTATGAAGATTATGACGCAGATCAGAAGAAAAACTGCTATAATCCGCTTGTATACATGGAAAAAGAAAATGATCAGGAGTTTGACACTCTCTGCAAATTACTGCTGACCAGCATGATGTCAGAGTGTGCAAAATCATTTGAGCGTCTGCCGATTTTGCTGCATGCGGATATATTGAGAAATATTCTCTATTCCGGTGTGTGGAGCAAGTATGAGTATCTTCAGTTGAAGAAAAAGAAGCTAGAAGAGAAAAAGTCAAAGCGAAAAAAAGAAGAAAAGAAAAAGTAGCAGGAGAAATATATGATGAATCCATATCAGGTGCTCGGTATTTCGCCGGGAGCCTCGGATGATGAGATAAAAAAAGCATATCGTGCACTAAGCCGCAAATACCACCCGGATGCCAATATCAATAACCCGAATAAGGCAGAGGCGGAGGAGAAGTTTAAGGAAGTACAGCAGGCCTATGACCAGATCATGAAGGAAAAACAGTCCGGCGGAAGCTTCGGTGGAAGTTATGGATACAATACTTCTTCTGCTGGTGGCGGAAGTTACCGTTATAATTACAGTGGAAATCAGGGATACCGGACAACGAATGATTCTGTGCAGATGCAGGCGGCTGCCAACTACATCGCAAACCGCTGCTATGCGGAGGCATTGAATGTTTTAAATGGTATTCCATTTGCAGAGCGGAATGCACGCTGGTATTACTATAGCGCCATGGCAAATCAGGGTGCCGGTAATAATATCGTTGCCAAGCAGCATGCCAGCCGCGCAGTGGAAATGGAGCCGAGTAACTTTGAATACCGTCAGTTTTTACAGCACTTAGAATACGGTGGAACGTGGTACACCAATATGGGTGACAATTACGACAGACCATATTCGAGTTCCGGAAGCTGGTGCTTAAGTCTTTTATTCTTAAATATGTTGTGCAACTGCTGTTGCTTAAGACCGTTTTAGATCATATGAGAAGAAATGGGAAACCCCTTAAAATAATAGCCATGTAAGGTCTGGCTTTATTTTAAGGGGTTTTCATAGTTATCTGCGGTTTGGATTTGTATATTTTTCTTCGCAATACTTGCAGCGGTAAATTTCTTTCTGCTCATCGGTAAGAATGAAAATCTGGTCAAGTTCCTGCTCGATGGAAGTGATACAGCGAGGATTCTTGCAGCGGATCACATTTTTTACCTGTTTTGGCATATGAAGCTCTTTTTTCTCGACAATCTTGGAATCTTTGATGACATTGACTGTAATATTGTGGTCAATGAAACCTAAAATATCAAGGTCTAATGCTTCAATCGGGCATTCCACTTTCAAAATATCTTTCTTGCCCATTTTATTACTCTTTGCATTTTTAATAATAGCAACCGTACAGTCTAACTGGTCTAATTTCAGATCATGATAAATCTGAAGGCTCATTCCCGCCTGAATATGGTCTAAGACGAAACCTTCCTGAATACCACTAATATTTAACATGTGTACTCCTATCTGTGACTTTGTCACGAAAAATTTATATTAGAGTTTCGTAGTATCAATTCCAAGCAGTGTCAGAATCAACGCCATTCTTACATAAACTCCATACTGTGCCTGTTTAAAGTAAGCCGCTCTTGGATCGTCATCAACTTCAACGGAAATCTCATTGACACGAGGAAGCGGATGAAGCACTAACATATCTTCTTTTGCGAGTTCCATTTTGGCTTTGGTCAGGATATAGAAATTTTTCAAACGTACATAATCTTCCTCATTGAAGAAACGTTCTTTCTGCACACGTGTCATGTACAAAATATCAAGATCCGGCATGGCATCTTCTAAACGTTCCACCTCTTCAAAAGGAATGTTGTTGGCTCTTAATACATCTTCGCGGATATAACTTGGAATCTTTAATTCTTCCGGTGAGATGAGTACGAATTTGATTCCAGGGTAGCGGATTAAGGCATTGATCAGTGAGTGTACGGTCCGTCCGAATTTTAAGTCACCGCAGAGACCGATCGTCATATTGGAAAGTCTGCCCTTTAAAGAACGGATCGTCAATAAGTCCGTCAATGTCTGGGTAGGATGCTGATGACCACCGTCGCCGGCATTAATTACTGGAATTCGGGATTTTTGGGAGGCTACAAGAGGTGCACCTTCCTTTGGATGACGCATAGCACAGATATCTGCGTAACAGGAAATAATCCGGATCGTATCAGAAACGCTTTCACCTTTGGATGCAGAAGAACAGGCTGCATCGGAAAAACCTAAAACAGAACCACCAAGATTTAACATGGCAGCTTCAAAACTAAGTCTTGTTCGTGTACTTGGCTCATAAAAACATGTTGCAAGTTTTTTGCCTTCACATGCATGAGCATACTTACCAGGAAACTTCTCAATATCATTTGCAAGGCCTAAGAGTTTGTCTAACTCTTCGACGGAGAAGTCTAATGGACTCATTAAATGACGCATATAAACCTCCTTATAAATACCTGCTTTTTTATAAGAAATAGTGATATTTCTCTCAGGCATTTTTACTATCATATAATAATCATTTTCCAAATTCAAGAGAAAAATTATTTACGTTATATTGGGATAAAACAGGAAAATTTTCAGATATTTTTGCAGGGTATCCGCCTTTTTGTGTTGCAGTTTGAATGTAAAAAAGTTATAATCAAATAATCATAAAAATGAAAATCAATCCGATAAGGAGAGGGAGTATCATATGGCTGAAGATATCAGGACAATGCATGAAGAAGACGAGGATGAAGTAAAATACTGTGAGCGGAAGAGATTATTATTTTTCGGTCTTCCATGGACATTTACCAAGTATACGATCACACCGAGCATGCTGACGATCGATGAAGGTCTGTTAAAGACGGAAGAAAATGACTGTTACATGTACAAAGTGCAGGATGTAAAACTGACAACGACACTGATGGAGCGCATTTTCGGGCTCGGAACGATCACCTGCTACACCGGGGATGTCACGAATTCGGAACTAAAACTGATCCACATCAGAAAGTCGAAGGAAGTCAAGAATTATCTTCTGAAAGCATCAGAGGCGGCACGCATGAAACGCCGCACATTAAATACATTAGACATTGGAGCGGCGCAGGATTTATCAGACGCGCTGGATGATTAAACGGTAAAAATGGGGTGGAGATTGGGAGTAATCATTTTGAAAGGATTCGTTCAAAGATCAGTCCGGCAGCCATCCACACCGGTGCATAATCAAGACGGATGACACCATTTATGTTTGCGGGAGCTTTGCTGTAATCCCAAGGGCATAGGTGGTGTTTTTTTAGCAGGGAACCACTTAAGTATTCAAAACAGAAAATACCGGCAGAGTAAATGCATCCCCGGAATAAAACAGGAAGATTTTTCAGATATTTATATAGTGGTTTGATCACACATGCCATGCCATAGATCGGAAACATCCAGATAGAAGTCTGACCGATCAGACGCAGGTCATGCCGGCTGCAATTGCCAATGGAGGTAAAAAGAATTTCGAGGCACCAGCCCGTGAGTCCACAGATAAAAAAATTTCGCCGCATACAAATCCTCCCCGCTTGTTTTGATGAAATCCAGAGCTTAAAATGACATATATAGCATTCTACAAATCCGTCGGAATTATGTATAAATTCTTTCAGAAAAACACTACGTTAATGATTTTACAGTTGCTCCGATTTGTTAATGCAGCACAATCTTCATAACTCAAATCGAGTTTTGCACATAAACAAAAGCTGTGGACAACTTGTAAAATCCCTTCTCTTGGCATATAATAAAAAAAGTACATTCTGCCATTAGGCAGGGGAGCAGTATGCAATTATTACGCAGTCTGTTAAAAGAGATTTCATACGAAAGTGTAAGGGGAGACGATGACCGGGTGATAACGGATATTTGTTGTCATTCTGAAAAAGTAAAGGAAGGCTCCCTTTTTGTTTGCATAAATGGATACCGCAATAACGGTCATGAATATCTGCCGCAGGCAGTAGAACGCGGGGCGGCAGTACTTGTCGTGGATGACGGTTATGTGATCGAGAGCCGGTCAGGTCCGGTGATTCTGACCGAACATATGAAAGTGAATGTGGCGGAACTGATCCATGAGAGACACATCTGCGTGGTGACGGTAAGGGATACAAGAAAAGCGCTTTCCGCGCTCTCCGCCGCTTTTTTTGATCATCCGGCAGAAAAAATGAAGATGATCGGCATCACTGGAACCAATGGAAAGACGACAACAGCTTTTCTGGTGGCTGGCATTTTGAGGGAAGCCGGTTACCGGGTGGGAATGATCGGAACAATCTGCTCCTATAATGGAAGCATGGAGCAGCCGATGATCAACACAACGCCGGAATCCTGCGAGATCCACAGACTGCTTGCGGATATGGTGGCGCAGGAATGTGACTGCTGTGTAATGGAAGTATCCTCGCAGGGAATCGCGCTGCAGCGTACCGCAGATGTTTCCTTCGATATCGGAGTTTTTTTGAATATCGAGCCGGATCATATCGGAAAGGGCGAGCATGCGACTTTTTCCGAATATCTGTATTGTAAAAGCAGATTAATGCGTCAATGTGGCATTGGCATTGTGAATCAGGATGATCCGAATGTGAATAAGATACTTGCAGGACATACCTGTGAGGTGGAAACCTTTGCAATCCGGCATCCGTCGGATGTGATGGCAGAGGGAGAGTGGTATGAGATGACAGAGGGCAGTCTGCAAAGCCATTTTACAGTAAAAAAAGAATGGCAGAAGATAGCGCTTACCATGCAGCTTCCGGGGCAGTTTAACGTTTACAATGCACTTGCTGCAATTTCCGTGGCGGGGCATTTTAAGGTGACGTGGGAGCAGATAAAAGAGGCATTATCAAAACAGGTGGTGCCCGGAAGATGCCAGAATATGACATCAGGTGCAGACTATGTATTTCTGATCGATTATGCGCATAATGAGATGAGTCTCCGGAATTTATTGCAGACGCTGAAAAAATTCGAACCGTCGCGGCTGATCGTCATTTTTGGCTGTGGTGGAAACCGTTCGGTGTTAAGACGGTATCAGATGGGAGAGACAGCAGGGCGGCTGGCGGATTTTACCATTATCACTTCGGATAATCCGAGGTGGGAAGATCCAGAGCGCATCATGAATCAGATTGAGGACGGACTGCTTGGAACAGTACGGGAAGGAAAAAAGCCCGATTACATAAAAATCGCTGACCGCAGGGCAGCAGTAGAATATGCCGTTGGAATGGCAGAAAAAAGGGATATTATCGTTCTTGCCGGAAAAGGGCATGAGAGTTATCAGGAGATCAAAGGAATCCGATATCCGTTAGACGACAGAAGAATCGTACAGGAGGTACTGGATGGCGGAATACGCAAATATTATTGTTGATATTTTCAATGAAAAATTAGATAAAACGTTTCAGTACAGAATCCCGGAAGCAATGAAGGAAAAACTGAAACTTGGGATGCAGGTTTTAGTTCCGTTTGGAACGCGCAGTATCAAAGGGTATGTGGTGGAACTGACGGATGAGCCGGAATTTGAAGTTTTAAAGATCAAAAATATTACCGGAATTGTGACAGACAGCGTACCGATCGAAAGCCAGTTGATCGCACTTGCAGGCTGGATGAAGAAAAATTACGGAGCAACGATGAACCATGCATTAAAAACAGTTATCCCGATCAAGAAAAAGAGCAATGCCGTCGAACATAAAAGTGTGCGCTTAAAGTTAGGAAACATCGAGGCAAAAAACCAGCTGGCAGAGTTTGAACGGAAACATCAGACGGCGCGTGCAAGACTGTTAGAAGCACTGATCGAGAGTCCACAGATGGATCAGAGTATCATCACGCAGAAGTTGAATGTCTCGGGAACGGTGATACGAGCGTTAGAGACGATGGGGATTGTGGAGATTCAAAGCGAGCGTTCTTATAGAAATCCGGTGTCGCATTTAGACAGCAAGGGATATCATCTTACTTTAAACGAGGAACAGCAGGCAGTTGTGGATGCGGTTATAAGCAATCAAAAACAGGGCATCCAAAAAACATATCTGGTCAAGGGCGTGACCGGAAGCGGAAAGACGGAAGTTTATATGGAACTGATTGCCCACATTTTAGAGCAGGGAAAACAGGCAATCGTCTTAATCCCTGAGATCGCGCTGACTTTTCAGACAGTCATGCGGTTTTACAACCGTTTTGGAGACCGGGTATCGATCATGAACTCAAGACTGTCGGCAGGAGAGCGTTTTGACCAGTTTGAGCGGGCAAAAAAAGGGGATGTGGATATTATGATCGGACCAAGATCAGCTTTGTTCACACCATTTTCAAAATTAGGGCTTATTATTATAGACGAAGAACATGAGAGCAGTTATAAAAGCGAGACACTCCCAAGGTATCATGCAAGGGAAACTGCAATCGAGCGGGCGAGAATGTGCGGTGCGAGCGTTGTGCTCGGATCGGCAACCCCTTCGGTAGAAAGCTATTACAAAGCGAAAACAGGGGAATACCAGCTTTTAGAATTAAAACACCGTGTGGCGGAAAAACCGCTTCCGAAAGTGGATGTGGTAGATCTCCGGGAGGAACTGAAAGCAGGAAACAGGTCTATCTTAAGTGTGAAGCTTCAGGAGCTTATGGAGGACCGGCTTAAGAAGGGACAGCAGATGATGCTTTTTATCAACCGGAGAGGGGTTGCAGGCTTTGTCTCTTGCAGAGCCTGCGGTCATGTGTTAAAATGTCCGCATTGCGATGTGTCTTTAAGCCAGCATGTGACAAGACAGCATCCGGAAGGAAAAATGGTCTGTCATTACTGTGGATATGAGGAGCCAATGCCGAAAACATGTCCTTCCTGCGGCTCGAAATACATCAGCGGTTTTAAGGCAGGAACGCAGAAAATCGAGATGATCGTAAAAGAACGTTTCCCAAAGGCACGGGTGCTGCGCATGGATATGGATACCACCCGGAATAAGGAAGGACACGAACAGATTCTGTCCGCTTTTGCTAATCAGGAGGCAGATATCCTGATCGGAACACAGATGATCGTCAAGGGACACGATTTTCCAAATGTGACATTAGTCGGTGTGCTTGCGGCAGATTTATCTTTGTATGTGAGCGATTACCACGCGGCAGAGCGTACATTTGAACTGCTGACACAGGCGGCTGGCAGAGCCGGGCGTGGCAGTGAGCCGGGCGAGGTTGTGATACAGACCTATCAGCCGGATCATTACAGTGTGCAGACGGCAAAAGATCAGGACTACGAAGCATTTTACGAGCAGGAAATGGAATACCGCAGTATGCTTTTGTATCCACCGGTCTGGAATATGCTTGTCATCCTGTGTGCCTCGAAGTGGGAGCAGACAGCCTATGATTCAGCGGCGCTTCTGGGAACAGAGATTGACGCATGGCAGGAGGAACTGAAATCTGCGGCAGAGACAGCAGAGGAGGATTTCAAAAAGAAACGGGTTTTTGTGGTAGGACCGGCAGATCCGGCAATTGCAAAAGTAAATGACATCTATAAAAAGGTGATTTATATAAAAACAAAAGATTATCAGACACTGGTTGAGATGAAAGACCGGCTGGAATATTATATGCGTGACAACAGGGCATTTAAAGATACGGTCGTACAGTTTGACTTTAATCCAATGAGTGGTTTTTAAAAACAAGGAGGACGTTATGGCACTTAGAACAATCCGTGTACAGGGAGATCCTGTATTAGAAAAAGTTTGTAAACCGGTAAAGGAGATGACACCGCGCACAGGCGAACTGATCGAGGACATGTTAGATACGATGTATGAGGCGAATGGTGTGGGACTTGCAGCACCTCAGGTCGGCATTTTAAAAAGAATCGTTGTAATCGACATTGGCGAAGGTCCGGTCGTGATGATAAATCCGGTGATCTTGGAAACGTCCGGTGAGCAGACCGGCGACGAGGGATGCTTAAGTATTCCGGGAAAAGCAGGACAGGTCACAAGACCAAATTATGTGAAGGTGCATGCATTTGACGAAAACATGGAAGAATACGAGATAGAGGGCACAGAGTTAATGGCGAGAGCCATGTGCCATGAGATCGATCATTTAGACGGACATCTTTACGTGGAAAAAGTGGAAGGACAGCTTCATGATGTCACCTACGAGGAAGAGGAATAGGCGCAGAGGGAAGCGATAGAAAGAAACCGGAAGCGAGGAGAGAATCATGAGAGTTATATTTATGGGAACCCCGGATTTTGCAGTGGGTACGTTAGAGGAGATTATAAAGGCAGGACATGAGGTTGTGCTTGTTGTTTCACAGCCGGATAAAGCAGTTGGAAGAAGCAAGGCATTAAAGTACACACCGGTGAAGGAATGTGCGGTTGCACATGGGATTGAAGTGTATCAGCCGGCAAAAATCCGTGCAGAGGAAAGCGTAGAATATTTAAGACAGTACAATGCGGATATCATCATTGTGGAGGCTTTTGGGCAGATCATTCCGAAGGCAATCCTTGATATGCCACGATTTGGATGTGTGAATGTACATGCCTCCCTGCTGCCAAAATACCGTGGTGCAGCGCCAATCCAGTGGGCAGTGTTAAACGGTGAGCAGGTTACCGGTGTGACTACCATGCGCATGGATGAGGGACTTGATACCGGAGACATGATCATGAAGCAGGAAGTGATCGTCGATGAGAATGAGACAGGCGGAAGCCTGTTTGATAAATTATCCGAAGTCGGTGCAAAACTCTGTGTGAAAACAATGGAAGCAATTGAAAATGGAACCGCAGTTTACACACCGCAGGATGATGCGCTTGCAACCCACACCGGAAAAATCCAGAAAGAAATGGGAAGCATTGACTGGTCCAAAGATGCAGAGGTGATCGAGCGTCTGGTACGTGGCCTGAATCCGTGGCCAAGTGCATACACAAGGATTGATGACAAGAATCTGAAAATCTGGAGTGCAAAAGTAATCTCACATGAGGTGAAAGCGGCACCGGGCTGCATTTTAAAAGTGACCAAAGATGAACTGGAAGTCCAGACCGGAAACGGAGTATTAGCATTATTAGAGGTACAGTTAGAAGGAAAGAAACGAATGACAACAGATGCCTTCTTAAGAGGTTATCATGTGACAGAGGGCAGTTTTTTAAAACGTTGTTAACGAAGAAAGGATGATTCATATGCCATATTATTATTACGGATTTGACCCAACGTATTTTCTTGTGATCATCGGAGCAGTGATCTGTATGATCGCTTCCGCAAGAGTGAAATCAACTTACAATAAGTATTCCCAGTACCGGAGTGCATCCGGTATGACAGGGGCACAGGCTGCACAGAGAATCTTAAATTCAGCAGGGATTTATGATGTGACGATCCAGCACGTATCCGGAAATCTGACAGACCATTACAATCCGTCTGCAAAGACATTAAATCTTTCAGATTCTGTATACAATTCAACATCTGTTGCGGCAGTGGGAGTTGCAGCACATGAATGCGGACATGCGATCCAGCATCAGAACAGCTATTTCCCATTGACACTGCGTACAGCAATCGTTCCGGTTGCCAATCTCGGTTCGACACTTGCGTGGCCGTTGATCCTGATCGGCTTATTCTTTACCAGAAATACAGGGGCAGTGCTTATAAACCTTGGAATTATCTGTTTTTCTTTTGCAGTGATCTTCCAGCTTGTGACATTGCCGGTAGAGTTTAATGCATCAAGCAGGGCACTTCGCATTTTGGGAGAGCAGGGCATTTTAAGTGACAGCGAACTTCCATATACGAAAAAAGTGTTAAAAGCAGCAGCACTGACATATGTGGCAAGTGCAGCAGCCGCTATTTTACAGTTACTGCGTCTGGTATTGTTATTTGGAGGAAGAGACCGTGACTGATTCTGTCAATACGAGAGAACTGATTTTGGGAATCCTGATGGAAGTTACGAAGGAAGGCAGCTACAGTCATCTTGTGATCCGTTCCGTGCTGGATAAGTACCAGTATCTGGAAAAAAAGGATCGTGCTTTTATCACAAGAGTGTCTGAGGGAACTATCCAGTATATGATCGAACTCGATTATATCATTAATCAGTTTTCTAAAGTAAAAGTGAATAAAATGAAACCAGTCATCCGCAATCTTTTGCGGATGAGTGTGTATCAGCTCAAATATATGGATTCCGTGCCGGATTCAGCAGTGTGCAATGAGGCAGTAAAGCTGGCAAAAAGAAAAGGTTTTGCCTCTTTAAGCGGTTTCGTGAATGGCGTGCTGCGCAATATCAGCCGGAACTTAAATGACATCACATATCCGGACGAAAAAACGAATAAGATAGAATATCTGTCTGTGCGCTATTCCATGCCGGAATGGATCGTAACACAGTGGATCGCTGATTATGGCATGGAGCAGACGAAAAACGTGTTACAGGCATTTTTAAAAGAGGCACCGCTTACAATCCGCACGAATCTGTCAAAGATTACACCGGAAGAACTGGAAATGCGCTTGAAAGCAGAAGGCGTCCAGGCAGAGAAGATCATCTGTGAGGAAGCACCGCAGCTTGATTACGCTTTCCAGATTTTTGGGTTTGACTATTTAAACAGACTGGAAAGTTTCCGGGAGGGACTTTTTTACGTGCAGGATATCAGTTCTATGCTGGTTGCTGAACTGGCTGACCCGAAGGAAAATGATTTTGTCATAGATGTCTGTGCGGCACCGGGAGGCAAAAGCGTACATCTTGCAGAGAAGCTTCACGGCACCGGAATGGTGGAAGCGAGGGATCTCACAGAGTACAAGGTGGAACTGATTCAGGAGAATATTGAGAGGCATCAGCTTTCTAATATGTGCGCTGTGCAAAAGGATGCAACCGTGTTAGATGAAGCATCGGTTGGAAAGGCAGACGTGGTGATCGCAGATCTCCCATGTTCCGGTCTTGGCGTGATGCGTAAGAAAACAGACATCAAATATAAGATGACACTGGAAACAGAAAAGGAACTTGTCGTATTACAACAGAAAATGTTAGACACTGTCTGCTTATATGTAAAGGCAGGGGGAACCCTTTTATATTCTACCTGCACAATGGATAAAATGGAAAATGAAGACAATGTCGCATGGTTTTTGGAACATCATCCGGAATTTGAACTTGTGAAAATGCAGCAGATTTTTCCAAAGGAAACTTACGGAGATGGATTTTTCCTTGCAAAGTTACAGAAAAAAGCGTGAAAGATTTCACAAACTTTCAGGAAATGAAGGAGAATTATGGAGCAACAGGAAAAAACAGATATCAAATCATTGAATCTGAAAGAATTGACAGCGCTCATGGAGCAGCTTGGAGAGAAGGGTTTTCGTGCAAAGCAGATTTATCAGTGGCTGCATGTGAAACAGGTGGCGTCCTTTGATGAGATGACCAATATCTCTAAGGCACTGATCGAAAAGCTGAAAAAAAACTGTCATCTGGTCAGTTTAAAGCAGGAGGCGGTACAGATTTCCAAAATCGACGGAACACGCAAATATCTGTTTCTGTTAGATGACGGAAATGTGATCGAGAGTGTTCTCATGCGTTATAAACATGGCAATTCGGTCTGTATTTCCTCACAGGTCGGATGCCGTATGGGATGCAGATTCTGTGCATCCACATTAGACGGACTGGTGAGAGGACTGACACCGTCTGAGATGTTAGACCAGATCTATCATATCGGGCGGGACACAGGCGAGCGTGTTTCCAATGTGGTCGTAATGGGAACCGGGGAGCCGATGGATAATTTTCAAAACCTGTTAAAATTCATTGAACTTCTGACAGATGAAAACGGACTTCATATCAGCCAGAGAAATCTTACGGTATCCACCTGCGGAATCGTTCCACGTATGCGGGAACTGGCGGACAAGAAACTGCAGATCACGCTGGCGTTGTCTTTGCATGCGTCCACGCAGGAGAAACGACTGGAATTGATGCCGGTGGCGAATAAGTATGAGATCCATGAGGTGATTGATGCCTGCAAATATTATTTTGAACAGACAGGCAGGAGAGTTACTTTTGAGTACAGTCTGGTAGGCGGTGTGAACGACACAGATGAGGATGTGAAAAATCTATGCAGACTGATAAAAGGCATCAACTGTCATGTGAACCTGATTCCGGTGAACCCAATCAAGGAACGGGATTTCGTGCAGCCGGATATGAGAGTGACGACAGAATTTAAGAATAAACTGGAAAAAAACGGTATCACTGCAACAATCCGCAGAGAGATGGGAAGAGATATTGACGGAGCCTGTGGGCAGCTTCGCAAACGTTATATGGGAAGTTGACTTGTTCTTTTGCAGTTCATGTGCTAAAATAACAAGAGTTTCTAAAACATTCCGGCAGGGATGCACAGGTGTAGCAGTAAGAAAGGCAGGAATTGGTAAATGAAGACGTTTTCCATGACACATATTGGAAGGCGACGTGAGATGAATCAGGATTATATGTATACGTCTGAGAACGCAGTTGGAAAGCTGCCGAACCTTTTTCTGGTTGCGGATGGTATGGGCGGTCACAAAGCGGGTGAGTATGCTTCCAGATTCACAGTAGAGAAGATTGTAGAGACGATTGAAACATCTGGACAGACAGAGCCTGTGGCAGCAATGAAGGAAGCTGTCGAGGCGGCAAACAGAGGTCTTTTGGAAGAGGCGGCAATAGATACCGCCAAAGCAGGAATGGGAACTACCGTGGTGGCAGCCACAGTGGTAGAAGATCACCTGCATGTTGCCAATGTAGGAGACAGTCGTTTATACTTAATAAATCACGAAGCTATCAGGCAGATCACAAGGGATCATTCTCTGGTAGAAGAGATGGTCCGTTTAGGAGAGATGGATAAAGCGGATGCGAAAGATCATCCGGATAAGAACATCATCACACGGGCGGTGGGCGTTGTTCCCGAGTTGTCCGTGGATTTTTTTGAGGTTGAGTTAAAGCCGGGAGACACAGTTTTAATGTGCTCGGATGGTCTGACGAACATGATCGAGGATGAAGAGATCAAAAAGATCGTGCTCGGACAGAGAGATATTGTTGAGAAAGCAGAAAAATTAATAGATACTGCCAACGAGAATGGCGGAAAAGATAATATTACGGTTGTGTTGATAGAACCATTTTCTGATGAGGTGAAGGAATGTTAACGGAAGGTATGTTTGTTGGAGATCGTTATGAGATCGTAAACAAGATAGGAACTGGCGGAATGTCAGATGTATACAAAGCGAAAGATCATACACTTGGACGTTTTGTAGCGATTAAAGTATTGAAACCGGAATTTTCGGAGGATGTCAATTTTGTGACAAAGTTCCGCACGGAAGCCCAGTCGGCGGCCGGATTAGAACATCCGAATATTGTAAACATCTATGATGTAGGCAGCGAAAATGGCATGCATTACATCGTGATGGAGTATGTGGAAGGAATCACTTTAAAAACTTATATTGAGAAAAAAGGACAGCTCACATTCAAGGAGGCTGTCAGCATTGCGATCCAGGTGGGAAGAGGTATTGAGGCTGCCCATAACAAAGGCATTATCCACCGGGATATCAAGCCGCAGAACATCATTATCTCCACAGAGGGAAAAGTAAAAGTCACAGACTTTGGTATCGCAAGAGCCGCAACATCCAACACGATCAGTTCCGATGTGATGGGATCTGTTCATTACGCATCCCCGGAACAGGCGAGAAACGGCTTTGTGGATGGCAAGAGTGACATTTATTCCCTTGGTATCGTGATGTATGAGATGGTGACCGGAAGAGTACCGTTTGACGGAGATACGACCGTTGCGGTGGCGATCCAGCATCTGCAGGAGGAGATCGTTCCACCGAGTGCTTACGCACCAAATCTTCCGATCAGTATGGAAAAAATCATCTTAAAATGTACGCAGAAGAATCCGGACAGACGCTATGAGTCCATGACAGCGCTGCTTGCAGATTTAAGAAAAGCGTTGATCAGCCCAAATGAAGACTTTGTTGTGATCGCACCGGTTTCCCAGGAGAAGACACGTGTGATCGGGGAAGAAGAGATCAATAAGATCAAGCAGGAAACAAGCAATATTTATCTCAGCGATGAGGATGTTGTGTCACATAATCAGAATCACAGAGACAAATTTGAAAAGCGTGACCGCTTCGAAGAGGATGATGAGGACGACGAAGAGGCATATGATGATGATGAACTCGAAGAAATGAATCCGAAAATGGATAAGGCGATCACGATCATGGGGATTGCTGCCGGTGTCATCATTGTTGCACTGATCATTTTTATTCTGGTAAGCTTCTTCGGAACCTTTAAATTCGGAGGATCTTCCAACAAAGCAAACACTGAGACATCTGAAGCCCAGGCAGACGGAATTGAAGTGCCGGATCTGAAGGGGCTTACATTTGACGAGGCAAAAGAGCAGCTCAATGCAAAGGGTCTCGGAATCAAGAAGAATGCAGGAACCGTTGCGTCTGACCAATATGACGAGGGACAGATCGTAAGCCAGACACCGGATGCACTGACAAAGGCAGAGGCGAACACAACAGTGGAAGTTACCTTAAGCAGCGGAAAAGGAGAGGTTTCCGTTCCTTCCGTGACAGGCATGGATGAGACAACTGCTTACAATACACTGACAAATTCAGGATTTACTCCGGTAAAAGATTATGCATACAGTGCGGATGTCGCACAGGGAAATGTCATCGAACAGAGCCCGAATGCGGGATCGCTTGCAAAGTCAGGGGACAATGTCAAGATCGTGATCAGCCGTGGTAAAGAGCAGGCAGAGGCAACAAGTGTAGCAGTACCTGGCGTGACAGGACTTACCGAGGATGCAGCCAGATCTGCCATCCAGAATGTCGGTCTTGCGGTTGGTAATGTGTCAAGCGCCTACAGTGACAGCGTGGCAAGCGGACAGATCATTTCCCAGAGTCCGGTTGCAGATACAGCAGTAGATGCTGGAACCGCAGTTGATTTTGTGGTAAGTATGGGTGCAGAACCAGCACAGGAAGTAAAGCCTACCACTTATAAGATCAATCTGAACATCAAAAAACCAAATAATGAATCCGTGGCAGCAGCCAATATTTATCTGTATGATGGAGCAGACGGAACAGGTAATATCTTAGAGCAGTGGACGAACCAGTCTATCTCCTTATTCGGGGAGGACGGTCTCAGCATTTCCAAATCCGGAATGTTAGCATCCAGCGGTTCATTAAAGATTGACTGGCTTGGAGCAGATGGACAGCAGCTTGGATCATCCCAGATCGTGTCTCCAATCTCATTCAAGGCAGAATAATAACAAAAGGTAATATATGCAGGGAAAGATTGTAAAAGGAATTTCCGGGTTCTACTACGTTCATGTAGGAGAGCCCGGAATTTATGAATGTAAGGCAAAAGGTGCGTTCCGCAATCAGAAGATCAAACCGTTAGTCGGGGATGATGTAGAGATTGCGATTGTTGACGAAGAAACAAAAAAAGGGAATATCGAAAAGATTCTTCCGCGGAAAAATGAACTGATCCGCCCGGCGGTTGCCAATATTGATCTGGCATTGATCATTTTTGCGGCAGCGAAGCCACAGCCGAATTTTAATCTGTTAGACCGTTTCCTTATCATGATGGAATATCAGAAAGTACCTGTGACGATCTGTTTTAATAAAAAAGATCTGTTAGAGGAATCGGAGATTGAGGAATTTGCAGGTGTCTACAAAAAGTGCGGCTACTCCGTTCTCTACACCAGTGCGGAAAAAGAGGAGGGAATCCGGGAGCTGCATGCGCTGTTAGATGGAAAGACAACCGCGGTAGCAGGTCCTTCCGGTGTCGGAAAATCATCTCTGGTGAACCGTCTCCAGCCGAATGTGCAGATGGAGACAGGCAGTATCAGCAGAAAAATCGAGCGTGGAAAACATACGACACGTCATTCTGAAATCATTCCAATCGCGGCGGACACTTATATTATGGATACTCCCGGTTTTAGTACGCTCTATATACCGGGCTTTGAGAAGGAAGACCTTCAGGAGTTTTATCCGGAATTTAAAGAATATGAACCTTATTGCAGATTCAAGGGCTGCAGTCATATCAATGAACCGGATTGTGGTGTGAAAGAGGCATTGGCAGAAGGGAATATCAGTCCTTTGCGCTATGAGAACTACAAGCTGCTTTATGAAGAATTAAAAGACGTTAAAAAATATTGATGACAGATTACTGTTTTTAAATTATGTTGGAGGAAAAAGTTATGAATTGTTTATCACCTTCTATTTTATCCGCAGATTTTGCAAATCTGGGGGAGCAGGTGAAAATTTTGGACGAGGCAGGTGCACAGTATGTGCATATCGATGTGATGGATGGCATGTTTGTGCCAAGCATTTCATTTGGAATGCCAGTCATAAAGAGTATCAGAGACTGCAGCGACCGTATTTTTGATGTGCATCTGATGATCGAGGAACCGGGCAGGTATATCGATGACCTTGCGGAGGCAGGCGCGGATCTCATTACCGTGCATGCAGAGGCATGTAAACATTTAGACCGCACAATCGAGGCAATCAAGGAGAAAGGACTGCTTGCAGGTGTTGCGCTCAATCCGGCAACGCCGTTATCCGCGATTGAGTGGGTACTCCCGAAAGTAGATATGGTGCTGATCATGACCGTAAATCCGGGCTTTGGCGGACAGAAACTGATTCCTTATACGGTGGAAAAAGTGAGAGCCTTAAAGAAAATGATTGACGAGGCAGGACTTAAGATTGACATAGAGGTAGACGGCGGTGTGAACCTCGAAAACGTGACTGAGGTTATGGATGCCGGAGCGAACATTATTGTGGCTGGAAGTGCTGTGTTCAAGGGCGACATTGCAGAGAACGTGGAACGTTTTTTAGATATTTTAAATGAGTAAATAACTGGGCTGTTGCATAAGAATGAAAAGTCATTGTGCAGCAGTCTTTTTAATACGAGGTAAAAAAATATGAAAAATTGTGTCATTGTCGTAGGGGGACATATAGAGGACGGATTTGCAAAAGAATTTATCGTGCAGGAAAAACCGGATCTTTGCATTGCAGCGGATTCCGGAATGAATTTTTTTTACAGAACGGGATTAAAGCCGGAGTGGATCATTGGAGATTTTGATTCCGCATCGGGTGAGGCACTCGAATATTTCAAAGGGCAGACGGATATTTCATGGATAAAATTGAATCCAGTCAAAGATGACACCGATACAGAATCGGCAATCCGGAAAGCAATTGCACTTGGAGCAGAAAAAATCACGCTTCTAGGCGCAACAGGAACAAGAATCGATCATATGCTTGGAAATATCGAACTTCTTGGAATCGGGTTGCAGAATCATATCCCAATCCAGATTGTGGATGAACGAAACCGGGTTCGGATGATTGATTCCGGAATCACACTGGAACGGGAAAAACAGTTTGGAAAATTTGTTTCCCTGATTCCATATACAAATGTAGTAAAAGGACTTACACTGACCGGATTTAAGTATCCGTTGGATCGTTATGATTTAAAGGGATTCTGTTCACTTGGCGTGAGCAATGAAATTATTGAGGCAAGTGCCACAATAAAATTCGAGCAGGGAATCTTAATTGTGATTGAGGCAGGAGACTAAAAAACAGCAGAACTGCATCATATCGGGCAGTTCTGCTGTTTTTGTAAATGGAATCAAAGCTGTGCGGAAAATTTATTCTCCAGCGATTAAAAGGTCGATTCCTGCTTTCTCATAAATTTCTTTGGTGTTTCTGGAAAGTCCATTGTCTGTGATCAGTAAATGAATATCATCCACAGAAGCATAGCTTGAAATCGACGTTGTATCAAACTTCGTGTGATCGATTAAAGCTACCGTTTTGGCGGAAGATTTAATACACATCCGTTTTAAATCCGCCTCATAAATACTAAAATCGGTCAGACCATTTTCCAGGGAAAATCCGCGTGCTGATACAAAAGCAATGTCGGTATGGATTTTTTTTAACAGATCTTCGCCCAAAAGTCCCTCGATGGAAGAGGAGGCAGAGGTAACGATACCGCCGGTAAGAATCACGGTTACACCCGGAATATCCTTTAAGGACAAAGCAAGATTAATTCCATTTGTAATGACCGTCAGTTCCGTGAAACCACGCAGCTTCATGCCAAGTGTGTATGCAGTGGAACTTGCATCTAAGAAAATGCACATATGGTTTTCCACCAGTTTGATCGCTTCGCCTGCGATCAGATCTTTTTCATGCTGATTCTCTAAGGCTCTCTCGTGGAAAAAATATGCCCGCCCGGTCAGTTCCTTGTTACCGGAAGAGGCATCGCGGTAAACAGCGCCACCGTGTGTTTTTGTCAGCAGTTTTGCCTTATCCATTTGATTTAAATCGGTGCGTATCGTAGTTGCCGAGACACCAAGCATATCGCTTAATTCATTGGTAGTGGCTTTTCTTTTTTCTCAAGATAATCTAAAATCTGTTGTTGACGTTCTAACTGCAGCATAAATCTCTTTCCTCCGGTAAAATCCTTAATTAAAACTAATATACCGCGAAATGAGATTTTATGCCAGTGGATTTTGAAAAAGCATATAATTTATAGAAAATTATATATGTCTTTTTGAGTATCTTTTTATATCTTCTTAAATGTCCGCAAAGCCTTATTTTATCGGCTCTACGGGCATTTTGCTTTTGTGGTAAACCTCACATATCTAGGTCTATCTTCTTATATTTTCGCTATCAAACGTGGTTAAAATCGTGGTAAATACTTCTTATGCGATTAGACGCTGAACCTCTGATTTTGCGGTATCTATGGACGCATGAGCGTACCAGTTCATTGTGATACTAATGTTGGAATGTCCCATGATATACTGTAAATCTTTTGGGTTCATGTTCTTGCTTGCCAGCCTTGTGCAGAATGTATGGCGTAGCGTATGCGGTGTGATATGTGGCAAGGGATTGTCCTTGTGGTGCTTGTTGTATTTCTTTACCATACGGACAAATAAGGCGTTGTAATCAATCGCAACTTTGGGCTTGCCTTTATGATTGACAAATAGAAAGTTGCCCCGTCCGTCTATCACAAATGGTTCTGCCTTTGGGCGTTTCTTCATAACCCGTTGAAATGCCTGTATTGTTTCTCTGCTTAATGGCACTTGCCTTATTCCGCTCTTTGTTTTAGGCGTTTCAATATAATAGCCTTGTTCCTTGCTCTTTAGTAACTGGTGGTCGATAATCACAACTTCATTCTTGAAATCAATATCGGCTACTGTCAGTCCGCACAGTTCCGAGATACGAAGTCCTGTCTTTAACAGTA
>UQNW01000009.1 GCA_900542495.1 uncultured Roseburia sp. | reverse complement strand
TGTAACGCGTCAAGTGCGATAGTGACTTGAACGAAGAGAAAGTCTGATGCGCCTTGAGACGCTGTCTAGTAACAAGGGCTTATAGCCCGCATCTCGAGCCACCCCTTGTAGGGGTGGTCGCGACTATAGGAAATTGCAAAGAAGTTTTTACGATAGAAAAAGTCTGGGGAATTAGTATGACAAAAGATCTGACACAGGGAAAAATCACCCCGTTACTTGTAAAATTTACGATACCGCTTTTATTTGGAAATATTTTTCAGCTTATGTACAACTCAGTAGACAGCATTATCGTCGGACAGCTTGTTGGAAAAGAAGCATTGGCGGCGGTTGGTACGAGCAATCCGCTCATGACGCTTGCTATTTTATTTGTGAATGGAATGTGCATTGGCGCTTCTATTTTAATGGGAATGCAGTATGGCGCAAAGAAAATGGACGTGCTAAAACGGCAGATCAGTACGACCATGATCGCAGGAATCGCGTTTTCCGTCGCGATCACGCTGTTTTGTATTCTTTTCGCAAAGCCGCTCTTAATGCTGATCCAGGTGCAGGAGGAGGTATTGCCGCTTGCAGTTTCTTATTTGCGGATTGTATTTCTTGGATTTATTTTTACATTTATCTATAATTTCTTTGCCTGCACACTGCGGGCATTGGGCGACAGCACGACACCACTGTATTTTCTGGTGGCAAGTTCTGTGCTGAATATTATTGGAGATCTGTTTTTTGTGGCAGTGTTTGGCTGGGGAAGCAGGGGCTGTGCGATCGCAACGGTCGTCAGTGAGGCAATGTGCTGTCTGCTTTGCACTGTTTATATTAAGAAAAAAGTACCGGAGTTAAATCTTGGAAAAGCATGGTTTGTATTTGATAAAAACCTGTTGAAGCAGACAATTCTTTATGGCTGGACGAGTGCAATGCAGCAGGGAACCGTGCAGCTTGGAAAAATCGGGGTACAGGCGATCGCCAACACAATGGGAGTTTCGGTCATGGCAGCTTATACGATCGTGAACCGGATTGATGATTTTGCCTGTCTGCCGGAGCAGAATATTGCACATTCCATGACTTCTTTTATGGCGCAGAACAGTGGAGCCGGAAAAAAAGAACGCGTGCGCAGGGGATTTTTAGGAGGCATGAAGATTGAACTTGTCTATGGATTTGTGATTTTTCTGGTGTGTTTCTTCTTCGCAGAGCCGATCGTGCGCCTGTTTGTCAATGATGCAGATGTTGTGAAAGAGGGTGTCACCTACTTAAAGCTGATCTCCTTTATGTATCTGCTTCCGGCAGTGACGAATGGGATTCAGGGATATTTCCGTGGAATCGGGGATCTGAAGATCACACTGATCAGCAGTATGGTAAATATGGGAGTGCGCGTGCTTGCAGCGTTTGTGTTCGTTTTTGTATTTGCAATGAAGGTGGAGACATTCCCGTTTGCGTGTCTGGCAGGATGGATCGCCATGCTGCTTACGGAAGTGCCTCTTTTAGTGCGCAGTTATGGGCGTCTGAGGCGCGGAGAGAATGCTGTGATCTAGAAGGATATACAAGATATTGGACATGAATGGCAGGGAAAAAATGATGGAAGAAAACAGGGCAGAACAATTGCTTTTTTTATGGGAAAAAATTTCAGAAGATGCGGTGCGGCTGCTTCGGGTATTCGGAGAACAGCCGGTCGTGACAGTGCCGGGATTTATCGAGGGAAGATGCGTGCGGGAATTGGGAGACTATTGCTTTTCAAGAAGAAAGCTTCCGGAGAATGAAATCCGGTATTCAAGGTACTGCGGAGGTATGTGGGAGAGTGGTCTGTTTGCGTTGAATGACAAAGTGAAAAAGGATCGTATTGTCTCAGAGCAGGAATATATGGATGAAAATATTATTTCTTTGGAAACAATAGAACGGGATGGAAAATTGCACGAATTATCAGAAAAATACATCAAAGAGGTACAACTTCCATCGGGTTTGGAGAAAATAGGAAGCTGTGCATTTTATAACTGCACGGAAATGGAGCGGATCACAGTATATCCGAAACTGACCGAGGTGGGAAGTGATGCGTTTATGAACTGTCTGAAACTGCGTCATGTACAGATGTGTGCAGAGGTAGAGGAGAAAACCGGGTTAAAACAGCTTTTGGCGCAGATCAAATGGCAGGTGGAGGTTTCTTTTGAAAAGACGGAAGGAACGAAAGAGGCAGTACTTTTGTATCCGGAATATTATGAAAGCTATGATGAGATCGGACCGGCGCATATTTTTGAATTAAATCTGACCGGAGAGGGCTTTCGTGCAAGACAGTGCTTTAAAGAGGGGGTTGTCCTTTTACAGGCATATGATGAGATTTTCCCACAGGCGTGTGTGGAAGAAGGCGCGGAAGTGCTGATTCCGATGGCATGGAACAGGTTATATTATGCAATGGGACTTTTGCCGGAAGCGAAGGCGGTTTATGAGGCTTATGTGCGTGAACAGGCGGAGAAAATACTGGAACTTTTGATAAAACAGAGGGAATTAAAGCAGCTTTCCTTCTTTTTTGAAAGGGGATACGGAACGAAAGAGCAGATGGATCTGGCAGTTTTCAGGGCATCAGCAACGGAGTGGATGGAAGGCGTCGCAAGCCTAATTGCGTGGAGAAGGAAGCTTTTTACAGAACAGACAAATACCGTAGACGTAAAAAGCCGGTATTCGTTCGATGATTTATAAAGCAACGGAAAGGAGCGGGAATGGAGCAGTTTAGGAGCAAACATATACAGACACAGAGCGAGTGGGAAGCACAGATGTCGAAAAAGGTACTGGAGTTTGTGCGAAGCGAGCTTTATATGGATCTGCGTTTCTTGGATATTGCGCTCGGAGCACTTACCTATCAGGCGGATGAAAACATCCACAGCTTTGCAACGGACGGCATGTACCTTTACTTTTCGACGGAGCAGGTGCTAAGAGTGTTTCAGGACAATCCGAAATATTTGGACCGGGCGTATCTGCACAGTGTGCTGCACTGCATCTTTTTTCATCTGTGGATCGGTGGGAAAAGAGACCGGGAAAAATGGAATCTTGCCTGTGACATTGCCGTGGAATACACGATCGATCAGATGAACAAGCCGTGTACCAGAAGGATTTTAAGCTGGCAGAGACAGAAGTTGTATGAGGAGTTAAAACAGCAGAAGCAGGGAATCTCAGCGGCAGTGATTTATCGTTATCTTTGTGGCAGAAAGCCGGAGGAGCTGCTGGCGTTGCAAAAGGAATTTTATACAGATGATCACCGTTACTGGCCGAAAGAGGAACAGAAAAATGCGGCAAATGAGGATGCCAGAAAACAGTGGGATAAAATCGCAAGGCAGACGCGCATGGAAAAAGAGTCCAGAGGCGATGAGACGGAGGACGGAGAGGAAGCCTTTGCCGCCCAGCTAAAGGCAGAGAAGGGAAAACGCAGTTATGCGGAATTTCTTCGGAAATTTTCCGTTTTAAGAGAAGAAATACATGCAGATCCGGATGAATTTGACCTGAATTATTATACTTATGGTCTGCGGCTTTATGGAAATATGCCGCTGATCGAGCCGGTTGAGAGCCGGGAAGTAATGAAAATCCAGGAGTTTGTCATTGTGGTCGACACCAGTTATTCCACAAGCGGAGAGCTGATCAAAAATTTCCTGAAAGAGACGTATACGATTCTCACAGAGCGAAACAGCTTTTTTGCGCAGAGCCGTATCCGGATCATTCAGTGTGACAATCAGGTGCGCACGGATGAGGAGGTAAGAAGCAGTCAGGAACTAGAACAGTTGTTAAACCGTTTTACAATTGTAGGCGGTGGCGGAACGGATTTCAGACCGGCATTTGCTTATGTGAATGAGCTGATCGAGCAGGGCATTTTAAAAAATCTGGGAGGCCTGCTCTATTTTACAGACGGCAAGGGCGTTTACCCGAGGAAACGCCCGGATTATAAAACAGCATTTTTATTTCTGGAAGATTATGACGAGAGTGCAGTTCCACCGTGGGCGATGAGACTCCGGGTGGAACAGGAGGATATTTTGGCAGAGGAGACAAGGAGAAAACATGAACATTAAACAGGCGAAAGAAGAGATAAAACACACAGTGCAGGCGTATTTGAGCAAGGATACGTTTGGCGTTTATAAAATTCCGGCGATCCGGCAGCGCCCGATGCTTTTGATCGGACCACCGGGAATCGGAAAGACACAGATTATGGAACAGATCGCAAGGGAGTGCGAGATCGGGCTGGTGGCTTATACAATCACGCATCACACAAGACAGAGTGCGGTCGGTCTTCCTTTTATCAAAGAGGAGGAATATGGCGGAAAAACATATTCTGTGACGGAATATACGATGAGTGAGATTATTGCGAGTGTCTACCGGAAAATGGAGGAGAGCGGCAGAAAAGAGGGAATCTTATTTATCGATGAGATCAACTGTGTGTCCGAGACGCTGGCTCCGACCATGTTACAGTTTTTGCAGTGTAAAACGTTTGGTAATCAGGCGATTCCAGAGGGCTGGATCATTGTTGCAGCCGGAAATCCACCGGAATACAATAAATCAGTCCGGGATTTTGATATGGTAACCTTAGACCGTGTGCGCTGCATGAACATCGAAGCGGATCTTGGCGTATGGAAGGAATATGCGCGGGAAAAACATTTAAACAGTGCTATCTTAAGTTATCTGGAGCTTCGCCCGAACAATTTTTACCGCGTGGAGGCGGATGTGGACGGTTTGCAGTTTGTGACTGCCAGAGGCTGGGAGGATCTGAGCAATCTCATGGATGTTTATGAAGAGCTTCAGATTCCGGTGGACGAGGAGACGATTCATGAGTTTTTGCATCACGAAGATGTGGCAGAGGATGTGTCGGCTTATTTTGATCTGTATAAAAAATATCAGGATGATTATGGCATCGCAGACATATTGGAAGGAAAAGTAAAACCGTCTGTCTATGCGCGCATTGATCGGGCGGCGTTTGATGAAAGACTTTCCGTGGTCAATCTGTTGCTGAGTGGTGTGTCAAATGTGTTTTACCGGATTCAAAGAGAGCGTGAAATTACCGACGCATGGTATTCTTTTTTGAAGGAATACCGTCAGAAATTAAAAGATTCCGAGAAAAAAGAAGGCGTTTTTGCATCAATTCTTGCAGAAAAAACAACGATAGATGAACAAAACGAAAGACAGCAGTTTGTGACAAAATCGCAGAGTGAATGTGCGCGCAGTCTGAATGAAAAATTAAAAGAAAGCGCGGGAAAAATTGCGGCAGAGGAATCTATTAATATAGAAGAAACATCGTTATTCGTCCTGGCAAAAGTTCCGTTTGACGCACAGTGCGAAATGCTGCAAGACCTTGAAAATCAAGGCGTACAGGTGTTGGAAAATGCATTTTCATTTATGGAACAGGCATTTTCCAACGGGCAGGAAATGGTTGTGTTTGTGACAGAACTTACGATCACACCGGAGATTGCAGTTTTCTTAAGTGAGCATCCGATCGAACGCTATGAAATGTACAAAAATCAGCTTCTGATCGGGACAAAACGTGCAGAAATTTTATCCGAGATTAGAAGAGACTAAGCGATTTCCCATGTTTTTCCAGAAAAAATTAATGGAAATTGCATAAAAAGAAGCAGAAAAGAGCAGAATAATTGTAATATCTGACTGTTTCTGCTTTAGCGCAAAAAAGTTATAACTGGCTCGTTAGTAGATTATTGGCACAAATGTAAAAAAGAATCTGGTAAAAATCGAAGAAATTTTTCCAGTGAAGTTCCTGAATGAGAAATTTGACTTTTGGGAATAATTGAGTATGATAGGGATTTGTAATGAAGCGGCAGATAAATTTTTAGTTTATCTGTCGTTTTACTATGTTATGTATCATTCTTGAGGAAAGGAGAAAAATGAGAAAAAAAATATTGGACGCAGCATTACTTTTTACATTCACGTTATGCTTGATTGTTACGTCCAACATTCCGGAAGAGGTAACTCCGATTGCTGAGAATCCGGGTGATGTGGTTTCACTTGAGGATCAGAAAGCAGAGCCAGAAGAATTACAGCTTATGGCTGGTGTGACAGTTGCAATTTCCGCAAATTCATTTACCACAGAATCAGATGAAGAAACAGGTGTTGAAAAGAAAGATGTTGTTTTAGTGACAACTTCGAATGATTCAGAAAGTAATTTAGAAGAAGAGACAGGCGAAATAGTTGAAACAAATACAGAAGTAAGTGAGAATGATCAGGTGGAGGAAGTTCTTGGAACTTCGGAAAGTACAGTGTATAACAACCGCTGGAACATCAGCCTGACCGAAGATGAAGTCGATCTGCTCGCCAAAATCGTATGGCTGGAAGCAAACGGCGAACCTGTCGAGGGGCAGGAAGCGGTTGTCGAGGTGGTTTTAAACCGCATGGCATCCGATTTGTATCCAGATACATTATATGATGTGCTGAGCCAGAACAATCCGGTTCAGTTTGTTTCCTGGAAAAGACGGGATAAAGCGCATCCGACAGAGACAGAATACCAGTCTATTTATAATGTATTAAATGGAAATACAGACCTATTAAGAAATGATACAATGAATTTTTCAACTTATCCGCTGACGTCGAATCTTGATGTAAAAATCTGCTGTCATTATTTCTGCTACTAATAAAGTACCAGATCACGACACAGCCAGCAAAAGGGATAGTACATGGATAAATTCCGTGTGCTGTCCCTTTTCTGGTTAGGCGAAGTGTGATAAAATATATAAGTGATTCAATATCAGGACAATACACACATGAATCATTTTTCAGTACAGTAAATTGCGAATTGTAAAACTCAACACAGTGTAAATATATTGTGAAAAATTAATCCGCGCATAAAAGACACTGGGGAGCCGCCGGTTCTTAGAAAGCAGTGGCTGTATTTCGTTCTGATTTATCAGATAAGAAATGCAGCCGGTGGTTTCTTAGTACCGTTGCGAGCGACACGTAGCGGAAGCGGGTCTCTTTATGCACGGATTAATTTTGAACAATTTAAAGACAGTATAGATGAATTTTACAATTCGATTCACAACTTAAGGAAAAAAATAATCATGAAACAAATCATAGCAGGAATTTTAGCACATGTTGACGCCGGCAAGACCACATTGTCAGAAGCACTTTTATATAGTAGTGGAAGTATCAAAAAAATAGGACGCGTCGATAACGGAGATGCGTTTTTAGACACAGATGCCATGGAGAAAAAACGCGGGATCACTATATTTTCCAAACAGGCGGTTCTAAGCTTTGGCGACACTGACATGACATTGCTGGATACACCCGGACATGTGGATTTTTCCGCAGAAATGGAACGCACTTTAATGGTGCTCGATTATGCGGTGTTAGTAATCAGTGCAGCTGACGGTATCCAGGGACATACGCAGACACTCTGGCGGCTGTTAAAGCGGTACGAGATTCCGGTATTTCTTTTTATCAATAAAATGGATCAGCCGGGAGCAGACAAAGAGGCAATTCTTTCGGAGCTGAAAAAGCAGTTGTCCGACGGATGCATTGATTTTACAGGACTTGTTCAGGCGAAAAAAGAGGCAGGAACTGACAAAGAAGCAGATAAAGAAATAGACAAGGGAGCGGACGAGACAGCCCATGCGGTTATGGAAGAGATCGCCATGGAAGATGAGACTGCCATGGAAGCATTTTTGGAAAACGGAAAACTTGAGGATGAGAAAATCCGGGAAATGATCATAGAGCGTAAGATCTTTCCGTGCTTTTTTGGTTCGGCACTTCGCAACACTGGGGTAGATGCATTTTTACAGGGATTTGACCATTATACGTTAGCACCGGAATATCCGGATGAATTTGGCATGAAGGTCTTTAAGATCGCAAGAGATGAGGCGAATAACCGCCTGACGTATCTGAAAGTGACCGGAGGAACTTTAAAAGTAAAGGCGCTTCTTTCGAATGAAGACCATATGCGGTTTGGCGAGGAACGCTGGGAGCAGAAGGTGAATCAGATCCGCATTTATTCCGGAACAAAATATGAGACCGTCAGTGAGGCAAAGGCAGGAATGGTCTGCGCTGTTACCGGATTAGACTACACGTATCCGGGACAGGGATTTGGAATCGAAGCGCAGGCAGACACGCCGGTGCTTGAACCGGTGCTGCATTTTGCCCTGATACTTCCGGAGGAAGTTGAACCGGCGGTGATGCTGCCAAAACTCCGCCAGATCGAGGAGGAGGAACCGGAATTACATATTGTATGGAATGAAAAGCTTCAGGAAATCCAGATCCAGATCATGGGAGAGGTGCAGACTGAGATTTTAAAAAACATGATCGCAGAACGGTTTGGAGTGGATGTAGAATTTGGTCCGGGAAAAATTGTATACAAGGAAACAATTGCAGATACCGTGGAAGGCGTGGGACATTTTGAGCCACTGCGTCATTACGCGGAAGTACATCTGTTATTAGAACCGTTAGAGCCGGGCAGCGGCATTGTGATAGAGACAGACTGCAGTGAGGATGTGCTTGATAAGAACTGGCAGCGGCTGATCGTAACGCACTTAAAGGAACGGGAACACATCGGTGTGCTGACAGGTTCTGTGATCACGGACATGAAGATCACTGTGATCGGTGGCAGGGCGCACACGAAGCACACCGAGGGCGGAGATTTCCGGCAGGCAACTTACCGTGCGGTGCGGCAGGGATTAAAACAGGCACAGTCTGTGCTGTTGGAACCATACTATGAATTTCATATAGCAGTGCCGCAGAGTATGATCGGGCGCGCGATGACCGATATTGAAAAGATGCACGGAAAGTTTGAGGGACCTTATCAGGAAGGGAACGCACAGGTGCTGCGCGGGATCGCGCCGGTCTCATGCATGGCGAACTACCAGAAAGAGGTCACAGCATATACGAAAGGTCTTGGAAAAGTAACGTTTCAGTTTGCTGGTTACTATCCATGTCATAATACGGAGGAAGTGATCGCGCAGATCGGTTATGATTCGGAGCGGGATCTTGCACATCCGACCGGATCGGTATTCTGTGCACACGGAGCAGGATTTATAGTTCCGTGGAATGAAGTGCCGGATTATATGCATGTGGAGGGCAGACTGCTGCAGAAGAAAGAGCAGGAAGAAGAAATCCACACGACAGGAAAGAACCGTACTTACGATCCGGATCACTGGATCGATATTGAGGAGATTGACGCAATTTTAGCACGCACCTATCATGCGAATAAGCATGAGAAAGGAGCAACGAAGCAGTGGCGCACCACGAAAAAAGTGATCACATCCGACCAGACTTCGCGTTACGTTCCACCTAAGACAGTTTCGAAAGAGGAATATCTGCTGGTGGACGGTTATAATATTATTTTTGCATGGGAGAGTTTGAAAGAGCTGGCGGCATCTAATATTGACGGCGCAAGAGGAAGGCTTTTAGATATTTTATGCAACTATCAGGGAATCAGAAAATGCAATCTGATCGTAGTATTTGATGCTTACCGTGTAAAAGGACATCAGACGGAAATGTCCGATTACCATAATATTCATGTGGTCTATACAAAAGAGGCAGAGACTGCCGACGCTTATATTGAAAAGTTTGCACATGAAAATGGAAGAAAGTACCGGGTGACGGTGGCAACCTCGGACGGACTTGAGCAGATCATCATTACCGGACAGGGCTGTCATCTGATTTCCGCAAGGGAGTTTGAAAAGGAAGTGGAGACAGCGAGCCACGCGATCCGGGAAAGAATCGAAGAGAGCAGGGAAAAATCTTCCAACCGCTTACTGGGAGAGGCAATTGAAAAACTGACCAACCCAAAATGATGAAAGACGGAATACAAAGAAATGCAGGAAAATATAAAAACCGAAAAATGAAAAATTCAGGAGTAAGAATAAAATGTTACCAGAACAATTTTGTGAACGAATGAAAGAAATGCTAGGAGCAGAATATGCAGATTTTTTTGCAAGCTACGATCTGCCAAAATATCAGGCGCTCAGAATCAATCCGTTAAAGACAACGCGGGAGAATTTTTTAAATCAGGCACCGTTTTCCTTAGAGGAAGTGCCGTGGGCAGCAAACGGATACTATTACAGTGAGAATGACCAGCCGGGAAAACATCCGTATCATGAGGCAGGTGTTTACTATATTCAGGAGCCAAGCGCAATGGCACCGGCAGAATATCTTATGGCAGAACCGGGAGAGCGTGTGTTAGATCTCTGCGCCGCACCGGGAGGAAAGAGTACGCAGATCGCCTGCGCCATGCAGGGCGAGGGGATTATCGTCTGCAACGAGATTCATCCGGCAAGAGCGAAAATCTTATCGGAAAATATCGAGCGCATGGGCGTGAGCAACGCGCTTGTGACCAATGAAACACCACAGAGACTTGCAGAGAATTTCAGGGAGTACTTTGACCATATTTTAGTGGATGCACCATGTTCCGGCGAGGGGATGTTCCGTAAGAATGAGGATGCCTGTGACGAGTGGAGCCTTGAAAATGTGGAAAATTGTGCCACAAGGCAGGCAGAGATCTTAGACTGCGCAGCGGAGATGTTAAAGCCGGGTGGAAGATTGGTGTATTCGACCTGCACATTTGCACCGGCAGAGAATGAGGGCAGCATCAGCAGATTTATAGAGCGTCATCCGGAATTTGAGATTTTGCCGGTGGAGAAAAAAGCGGGCATGATGCCCGGCGTGGGAGCGTGGACCGATCATCCGGCGAAAGGCATCGAGCATACGATCCGTCTGTGGCCGCATCATTTAAAAGGGGAAGGACATTATCTTGCGGTGCTGCAAAAAGCGGGCGTTTTATCAAAATCCTATCAAGGGTATTGCAGAAACGGTGTGGAGAAGGGAATCAATGAGAAAGAGTGCAGGGAATTTTTGGCATTTGCAGAGGAAACACTTGTGAAAAAAATAACAGGCGATTATTTAAAATTCGGCGATCAGCTTTACCGGATGCCGGAAGCAATGCCGTCGATTCATAAATTAAAAGTGCTTCGTCCGGGACTGCATCTTGGAACAATGAAGAAGAACCGCTTTGAGCCTTCCCATGCATTAGCGCTTGCGTTAAGACCGGAGGATGTAAAGCATGTGTGCAGCCTGACAGGTGACAGCCCACAGGTGAAGGCATATCTGAACGGGCAGACATTTAACTTAGAAGGAGAGAAAGGCTGGTATTTAGTCACAGTCGACGGCTACAGCATTGGCTGGGGTAAGTTAGCGGGTGGTATTTTGAAAAATCATTATCCGAAGGGACTTCGTAAAAATGGTTAAGGAAAAAACAGCAAAAAATCTGAATCTGACGGAAGGCAGTCCGTTAAAATTAATTTTGTTATTTGCAATCCCGGTCTTTTTGGGAAGACTGTTTCAGATGATGTACAGTCTGATCGACACGAAGATCGTCGGAAGCATTTTAGGAGAGCAGGCACTGGCAGCTGTCGGTTCCGTGTCAATCCTTTATAATCTGCTGACCGGTATTTTCAGTGGATTCACATTGGGATTTTCCATTGTGATCGCACAGAACTTCGGAAGTGGAAACAAAAAGCTTTTAAAGAAAAATGAAGCGTCCTCGATTTTACTTGGCATGATAACGGCGGTCGTCATTGTTTTTGCAGTATTACTGTTCTTAAATCCGATCCTGCATCTGATGAATGTTCCAAAGGAACAGTTTGCAATGGCGCATGATTATATCCGGATCTTAGTGTGGGGAATGTTTATCACACTCGCCTACAACCTGTGTGCGGACATGCTTCGGGCAATCGGGGATTCTGTGACACCGTTGATTTTTCTGATCGTGGCAACAGTTACGAACATTGCGCTGGATTATCTTTTTATCGGCGGCTGTGCTATGGGCGTGGCAGGAGCTGCCTATGCAACGGTACTGTCGCAGTTGATCTCCGCAGTGCTATGTTTTTTGCGCATCAGATCCGGTTTCCCAATTTTACATATTGCAAAAGAGGATTTCGAATGGGATAAGGCGCGCATGAAAGTGTTATATCAGAACGGACTTGCAATGGCGCTTATGTCTTCATTGGTAAACTGTGGGACCTTGATTTTACAGACAGGGATCAATACACTCGGAACAAATATTATCGTGGCACATACGGCGGCGAGAAAAGTATTTGAGATTTTCAGCCTTCCAGTCAGTGTGTTCGGTGCATCTATGGCAACTTACTGTGGTCAGAATTACGGCGCCGGAAAGTATGACAGGATTCGTCAGGGCTTAAAGGCGGTGACCGGGATCGGCTGTGTGTTCAGTGTGATCATTTTTATTTTGTCGCATACAATATCTCCGTATCTGATCTCTTTTATCGCAAGTTCTGACAACGAGGAGGTCATTTACTGGGGAACGCAGTATCTTGTGTATGATATGTCGTTTCAGGTTGTCTGCGTATTTATCGTGATCCTGCGCAATTCCTTACAGGGAATCGGAGATCAGCGGACACCTGTTTTTTCGAGTTTTATCGAAATGGCTGGAAAAGTGGTGTTCACACTTGTTTTTGTGCGGATATTCGGTTACTGGGCGGTCATCTGGACGGAGCCTGTCATCTGGATCTGCATGGTCATTCCGCTGATCGTGACCGCAGTGAGAAACCCGGTATTATTTGGCAAAGAAAAGTAGGAGTATGCTATGAGATTATGGATGTGGGGCGCTGGAATGGCGGTTCTTTACGGAGTGCTGTTTCTGTGGTTTATCTGTCAGGTGAGAAAGCCGGATTATAAAAAACATTATGTGTTCACCAAGACGGTGCAGAGCGCGGCATTTCTGCTGGTGTTTTTAGTGGCAGCAGGCGTCAGTGGGGATATGCGAAATCTCTGGCGGATGCTGCCGGCGTTTGTGTGCTGTTTTGCCGGAGATGTGCTTCTTGCCTTTTACAATAAAGTACGGGAAAAGAAGATTTTTCTTTCCGGGCTTGTCGCATTTTTGCTCGGACATCTGTTTTTTATCCGCTGGTTAAACCGGATGCAGTCAATTACTATTACAGATGTAGTGATACCAGCAATGGCGGTGCTGCTCATGTTTTTTGTGACAGGAATGGGATGCTTTCATACAGGAAGGCTCAGACCATGTATTCTGGTCTACAGCTTTTTCATTGCATACCTGTTTGCCAAAAGTATGCATATTGCGCTTTGCCTGCCAGACTGGTATCATAGCATTTGTGCAGTGGGAAGTTTTCTGTTTATGATTTCTGATATTTCGATCCTGTTTCTTTATTTTTATAAAAACAGGAATCGCAGGATTCATCTTTTTAATCTGACCACTTATTATATGGGAATTTTTTTGCTGGCAGTCAGTCCACTGTTTTATTAAGCGGGGCAGAACGCTTGTCGAAAAATGTAATATCATGTATAGAAGGCGTGTAAGAATGCTCGTTTTTGTAAAAATTTGCAAAAAACTTCTTTTTTTCTCTGAAAATTATGTATAATAGCTAGAGCGATAGTTTACACATTACGGAAACTAGGAAGGTACAGATCGGACATGGAAAAAAGGCTGACAATGCTCATAGTGGATGATATGGAGATAAACCGCGCATCTTTTGCGGAGATCTTCAAAGAGGAGTATCATATTTTAGAGGCAGAAAACGGAAAACAGGCGTTAGAGCAGATAGAACAACAAAAAGTACACATTGTGCTTTTGGATCTCTGCATGCCGGTGATGAATGGCTTTGAGGTCTTGCAGGAGCTGAAACAGCAGAAGAAGTTTGCAGGAATCCCGGTCGTTGCGAAGACTGCCATTGATGAAAATTCGGAAGTGCGGGCATTAGAGCTTGGTGCGGATGATTACATTTTTGTGCCGTGTGATTCGGCAATCATAAAAAAGAGAGTGCATAATCTCGTTGAAAAATATATTCTGGAAAGAGAAAAAATCCAGGCGCAGTTAGAAAAAGAGCAGGAGATGAGCCGTGCCAAGGAATTGTTTTTGGCAAGAATGTCCCATGAATTAAGAACACCGATCAATGGAATCATGGGAATCACGCAGCTTGCACATTACAAAGATGCTGCGGTGCAGGAGGATTTCAAGAAGATCCGTTCGCAGGCAGAATATCTCCAGACACTTGTAAATGATGTGCTGGATATGGCAGCGATCGACAATGATAAGATGACGCTGCACACAAAACTGTTTTCTTTGAATGATGTTGTGTCGGAAGTATCCAATCTTTTTTACTCTCAGTGCAGACAGAAAAAAATCCGGTTTTATTTCCGGGTTGATCGTGTGACACATGAATATCTGGTGGGAGATGATGTCCGTGTGAAGCAGGTGCTCGTCAATCTGCTCTCCAATGCGTTTAAGTTCACGGAGAAAAACGGTGTGATCGAAGTGTGCATGTTTGAGCAGGATGTGGACGATAAGAACACTATTTTGCATATCACAGTGCAGGACACAGGCTGTGGCATTTCGGAAAAGGTACTGGAAAAAATCTGGCAGCCATTTGAACAGGAACAGCATGAGAATGGAAAAAATTATGGTGGCAGCGGTCTTGGACTTCCAATCACAAAGAGTATTGTGGAACAAATGGAAGGTAAAATCGAGGTGATCTCTGAATATAATGTCGGAACGAAGTTTCTGGTGGAACTTCCGTTTGAAATCGGCAGGCGTGTTGTGCGGGAAAAACGCAAGTTTAAATCCTTAAAAGCATTTTTGGTCAATAATGATGAGATCACGCTGAATTATATGAAGGCAACGCTCGCAAGACTTGGAATCCGTTATGACAGTTCTATGAGTGAGACGGAGATTTTAAGCACGCTCAAAGATGCTTATGACCGTGGAGAGGGCTACGATATCTGCTTTGTATACTGGCAGATGCCAAATGGCTACGGCAGGAGCCTGATCGAAAAGATCCGGAAGCTATTCGACCACGATACGTTAAAAATCATTGCGTCCTCTTATAATGCAAAAGATTTCGAGGATGAGATGCGTGAGGCTGGCGCGGACTATATTTTGACAAAACCGGTTTTACAGTCGCAGGTTTACAGTCTGATCTCAGAGATCTGCCGTGCACCGGAGACAGAAACTTGCAATCTGGAAACATATGATTTCTCAGGGAAAAGAGCACTTTTAGCTGAGGATAATGCAGTGAATGCAGAGGTGTTCCAGGGATTTTTGAAAGCGGTTCACATGGAAACAGAGTGTGTGGATAATGGTGAGGCAGCACTCGAACGATACCAGAGCATGCCGGACTATTATTATGATATGATTTTTATGGATCTTAATATGCCGATCATGGATGGATATGAGGCAACGAGGAAAATCCGTGACAGCAAAAAGCCGGACGCGCAGGATATTCCGATACTGGCGGTGACGGCAAATGTTCTGGCAAAAGATGTTGTCAGGGTGCATGAGGCTGGCATGAATGAGCGGATCACAAAGCCGGTCAAAAGAGAACAGCTTTATCAGACCATGGAAAAATATATTTGACATAGAGCGGATGAATCAATATAATATAGAACGTTAAAAAGATGTGAGATATCATGTGAATCATAAACTCACATCTTTTTCTATGTTTTGGGAAATACTTGTACAGAAAATGGAGGAACTGTGATGCAGAAAATCTGGGTGTGCGGTGCCCGTGGTCAGATAGGCCAGGCAATCAATGATGTTGTAGATAAATTGGAATTTGAAATGTTAGATACGGATGTGGATGATCTTGATGTGACGGATACAGATGAAGTACTCCGTTTTGGCGAGATGAACCGTCCGGATATTATTATTAACTGTTCCGGTATGACGGACATTAATGCGTGCGAGGAAAATCCTTCCCAGGCGTTTAAAGTAAACGCATTGGGAGCAAGAAACCTTGCAATCGTAGCTGCGAAAATGCAGGCAAAAATGGTACAGCTTTCCACGGATGATGTGTTTGACGGAAAGAGTACCGAACCTTATACCGAGTTCGATGTTACGAATCCGGGAACGGTTTACGGAAAATCAAAGCTTGCAGGGGAAAACTATGTGAAGGAATTCACAACCAAGCACTTTATCGTGCGGAGCACCTGGGTGTACGGAAAAGGCCAGAACTTTATCAATGATTTCTTAAATAAAGTAGATGCAGGAGAGCAGTTATCTATTGCATCCGATCAGTTCGGTTCACCGACAAGTGCGAATGAACTGGCGAGATTTTTATTACATCTTGTGCATACAAGTGAATATGGAACTTACCACGCAACCAATAAGGGCGTATGCAGCCGTTATGCGTTTGCGGAGGAGATTTTAAAGCTGACCGGAAAGACTGCTTCCATGCAGCCGGTTCCAACTGTGATGTCGGACTTTTCCAAAGTCAGACCGGCGTATGCAGTGCTGGATAATTTTATTATGAGCATGGTGCCAATCTATGATTTCCCGGACTGGCAGGATTCCCTGAAAGAGTATCTGACCGAAAGGGGATTACATCATGCAGAATAAAGAGAAGAAAAAGAAAAAATTAAGTCTGACCACGTTGATTTTTATTGCGCTTCTTGCAGGAGCCTTAACAGGTGTGGTCATCAATTATCTGATCCCTGCGAATTATGTTGTGGATGATATTATTGTGCAGGGCGTGTTTTACATTGTCGGACAGGGATTTATCCGTCTGATGCGTATGCTTGTTGTGCCGCTTGTATTTTGTTCGATTGTCTGTGGAAGTATGGCGGTCGGCGACACGAAAAAGCTTGGAAGTGTCGGCGTCAAAACATTGATTTTTTACCTTTGCACGACAGCAATCGCCATTACAGTAGCGCTCAGCATTGCGAATATTTTCAATCCGGGAAAAGGACTGGATATGTCACAGATCCAGGCGACATCTGCAGTGAGTGAGACAACACAGTCCATGAGCATGACAGAGACACTTTTAGATATTATTCCGGTCAATATTTTTAATTCCTTAAGCGAAGGAAATATGCTCCAGATCATCGTGTTTGCGCTGATCCTTGGTGTGATTCTTGCAAACATGGGAGACCGTGTCGATATTGTGAAGAACTTTTTCGGACAGTTCAACGATATTATGATGGAGATGACAATGGCGGTCATGAAGCTTGCACCGATCGGAGTATTCTGTCTGATCGCAAAAACATTTGCAGAGATTGGTTTTGAAGTGTTCATTCCGCTGTTAAAATACATGTTCTGTGTTCTTTTGGCGTTGGCAGTACAGTGTTTTGTGGTATATCTTGGACTGTTAAAAGTATTTTCCGGGCTAAATCCATTTATTTTTATCAAGAATTTCTTCCCAGTCATGGCGTTTGCGTTCTCGACTTCCACGTCGAATGCGACTATTCCAATGAATATTGATACGCTGGCAGCTAAAATGGGTGTTTCGAAAAAGATTTCTTCTTTTACGATTCCGCTTGGCGCTACGATCAATATGGACGGAACCTCTATTATGCAGGGTGTTGCCGTAGTGTTTACCGCACAGGCATTTGGCATTCCACTTGATATGATGGATTATCTTACCGTGATCGGAACAGCAACGCTCGCTTCAATCGGAACGGCTGGAGTCCCAAGTGTCGGTCTGATCACGCTGACTATGGTATTTAATTCTGTTGGACTTCCAATTGAGGGAATCGCCCTTATCATGGGAATCGACCGAATCCTTGACATGACACGTACTGCAGTCAATATCACCGGAGATGCAGTTTGTACGACGATCGTTGCATCGTGGAATAAGGCGGTGGATAGAGATGTGTATTATAATCGGAAGTAAGTGGGAAACATCAAGAGGGTATTTGAGCGAATGGAACTTTCGATAGAAGTTCGTGCCAAATAAGCGCAAAGTTTTGGAGGCAGCACGTTAAAATTAAAATATTTAAATGAAAAGATTCTATATAAAATTAATGACATAAAAGACCCTGTGAATAATTTCACAAACAGAGTAACAGGTTCAAATAGATTCATATAGAAAAAATGTTTCGAAAAAACTCTATAAATAAAAGGAAAAATCATTCAATCTTTTACTTTGAATGATTTTTTCTTTTATTAATGGAATCACTTATGATGAAAAAATGATATAGATACATTTAGCTAAAAAAGGGATAGTTTGAGCAGAAAAAAAGGAGTATTTTTGTATAATTATTTTGTATAGATACAAAGTGTTATTATTTTGCCATTTTTGGTTGATTGTTCTTAAGTTCTCTGATAGACTCTGCCACACCATAATATTCAATATTATACTTTTTTGCGCAAAATCACTTGTAAGTTCCATGATAATAGGGTATGATAAACAAATCTTATCAATCTGACCCATTCAGCTATTTCAGCAGCATTCCCAAATGAGAAAGGATGGAGAACACTATAAGTATTTATCAACAGGCTTTAGAGGAAAAAGCATTTTTGGAAAGACAAATTGGTGAATTGGAAAAAAGAATAAAAAAATATCCAAAAGGAAAACTTATTTGCTGCAAATCAGATGATCATGTGAAGTGGTATTTGAGCGAAAACGGTGAAAGACAATATATTCCGAAAAAGAAACGGAAGTTTGCAGAGCAACTGGCACTCAAAAGATATGAAAAGTTAAAACTTCAGGAAATGATGAGTGAAAGAATGGCAATCGATTTTTATTTGAGGCATCATTCAGATAATACGGCAGAGAAAGAATTATTGGCGAAAAGCGGTTTTCAGGAATTGCTAGAACCGTATTTTAAAAATGCTGTGCAGGAATTCGAAGAATGGATGCATCAAAATTACGAGACAAATACATTTCATCAGGAACAGCTTATTCATAAAACATGTTCTGGCATTTATGTACGTTCGAAATCGGAAGCAATGATTCTTATGCTGTTAGAGCAGAGGCATATACCATACCGGTACGAAAGTAAATTGCATTTAGGTAATCGTGATATATATCCTGATTTTACATTAATACATCCCAAAACAGGTAAAATGCTATATTGGGAGCATTTTGGAATGATGGATGATGCAAAATATTACCGAGACGCATGTGCAAAACTGGAATTCTATTTATCAAATCAAATATATCCATTAGATCAATTAATAGTAACATTTGAGACAAAAGAAAACCCATTAACTACAGAAAAAATTGAAAAAACAATTCAACTATATTTTGGATGATGCGAAGCTAAATGGCGGATTGATAAGATTTTTTGGTTGACAAATACAAACGTGTTAGTGTATTCTAACCTAGCTAACGGTTAGATAAAACTAATCAAAAGCAAAAAGATTACATAGAAAGAGAGCACGATATGAAAAAAATAATTCGCGCAATTTATTTAGTACTGGCGTTTTTATTCCTTGGAATAGGTATTGCAGGGATTGTTCTTCCGATCCTGCCAACGACGCCGTTTTTGCTTTTGACGGCAGCGTTATTCGCAAAAAGTTCGGAGAGGTTTCATAAATGGTTTGTCTCAACTAAGTTATACGATAAATACATTGATCAGGCATTGAATCGAAAAGCAATGACAAAAGAGACAAAGCGCAAGGCGATGGCAACACTTGGAATTATATTCTTGGCAGGTTTTCTTTTTTCACCGGTATGGTATGCAAAAGCGATCATCGTGGTGATTGCAGCAGGACATTTGTATTATTTCTTAGCTAAGATCAAGACAGTGGAAGAGTCTGAGGAAGAAAGCCAGAATGAGAGACTTATTGCTGAAGAATAAATTACAAAACGTACAATAAGTAAAGCAAATGATGAAAATGCAGCAAAAGGATAAGAAAGACTATGACATCAGAAGAAAAACGGGAGCATGAAAAAAAGACGGTAGATCTGATGATCCGGATATACTGTCATGGAAATCATCATACAAAAGGAAAGTCATTGTGCAAAGAATGTGAAGAACTGACCAGTTACTGCAATCTGCGCACAGACAAATGTCCTTTTATGGAAACAAAAACTTTTTGCAGTGCCTGTAAGGTGCATTGCTATTCAAAAGAAAACAAAGAAAAAATCCGGAAAGTGATGCGGTATGCAGGTCCGCGTATGCTGTTATATCACCCCGTGCTTGCGATTAAGCACGCAGTCATTACTTTAAAACAGAAACAAGAACTGAAAAAGCAACAGGACCGGTCATTCATATAAAATAAATCAATAAGAAACGGAGTAAAACATGTTCCACAAAAGACTCTTAAAAGAATTTAAAGAAAATCAAAAATTAGCAGCAGGCATGGTCATGACACAGTGGATCACACTGTTGGCAAATGTTGTGCTCGTTTTTGCGTTAGCCCTCTTTGTCAGCAATTTGCTGCAGGGACAGACACAAGGAAAGCTGCTTTGGATACTGCCGGTGACGCTGATCGCAGTCATGCTGGTACGCGGCATTGCAAACACAGTCAACCAGAAATTATCATTTCAGGCATCTTCGAATGTGAAACGCAGACTGCGTGAACTGACGTATGAAAAACTGATGCGGTTAGGCACAAAATACCATGAGAACATTGCTACGTCGGAGGCAGTTCAGATCAGCACAGAGGGCGTTGACCAGTTGGAGATCTATTTTGGGAAATATGTGCCGCAGTTTTTTTACAGTTTATTGGCACCACTCACGTTATTTGTGATCGTTGGTACGATGAGCATGAAAGTAGCAGCAGTGCTGTTACTGTGTGTGCCGTTAATTCCAATCTCAATCGTGGCAGTACAGAAGTTTGCCAAGAAAATGCTGAAAAAATACTGGGGTACTTACACAGAACTCGGTGATTCTTTTCTGGAAAATCTGCAGGGACTGACCACGTTAAAAATTTATCAGGCAGACGAACGCTATGCGAAGAAAATGGACGAGGAAGCAGAAAAATTCCGAAAAGTCACGATGAGTGTTTTGATCATGCAGTTGAACTCTATCAGTGTCATGGATATCGTTGCTTACGGTGGAGCAGCTATCGGCATGATCTTAAGTGTTCTGGAACTAAGAGCCGGTGCAATTTCGCTGGCACAGTGTTTCTTTATCATTATGGTGTCGGCAGAATTTTTCCTGCCACTGCGTATGCTCGGTTCTTTTTTCCATATTGCAATGAACGGAAATGAGGCGGCAAACAAGATTTTTGCCCTGTTAGACAGTGCAGAAAAAGAAAAAGGAACGAAGACTTCCTGTGACGGAGATACGATTTGTTTTTCACACGTGACATTCGGTTATGAGGAACATCAGCAGGTGTTAAAGGATGTTTTATTTACGATTCCGGAAAAAAGCTTTACGGCAATTGTCGGAGTTTCCGGCTGCGGAAAGAGCACGACCGCATCGCTTTTAATGGGAGATCTGGGTGAGAACAGCGGAGAGATCACCATTGGTGGTGTGCAGGCAAAGGAGCTGGAAGAAGCCTTTTTACATAAGAAAATAACCCGTGTCCGGCATGATAGTTATCTGTTTGCAGGAACATTAAGGGATAATCTTGCTATGGCGATGAAGTTGCCGGATGAAGATAAAATGTATGCGGCTTTAAAACAGGTGGAACTCTATGACACCGTTATGGAAAAGGGCGGTCTTTCCATGGAGATCACAGAGAAGGCAGCAAATCTTTCCGGTGGTCAGAAACAGAGGGTGGCATTAGCGAGAGCCATGCTGCATGACAGCGATATTTATATTTTTGATGAGGCGGCTTCGAATGTGGATGTGGAGAGTGAAAACAAGATTATGGAAGTGATCACAGAGCTTGCAAAGGAGAAGACGGTCATTCTGATCTCACACCGTCTGGCAAACGTTGTGAATGCAGACCAGGTGCTTGTGATGAAAGACGGCATTGTGGAAGAAAGCGGCACGCATGAGAAGCTTATGGAGAAGCACGGATATTACAGTGAACTTTTTCTTGCCCAGAAGGAACTTGAAAATTTCGCAAAATAAGGAAGTTAAATCCACTCCTCATCAAAGGACAAATTTTGCTTTGTAAAATAGGATTTTGCTTCGCAAAACAAGGAGGCTTTATGAACAGGAATCGAAGTGGCTTTGCGGTTATGGCAGGGCTGATTGGAATGATAAAACCAATGCTTGGCATCATGTTTTTAGCGGTGCTCATGGGCTGCATTGGCAATCTCATGGCAACATTTATTACGGTACTCGGCGGTTACGGACTTCTGACTGTCACCGGATATTATGGAAAAATGTCATTGACACTTATTATCACGTTAATGGCGGTGTTTGCAGTTTTGCGTGGCGTGCTGCGTTATGCAGAGCAGGCGTGCAACCATTTTATTGCATTTAAGCTTTTGGCGCGCATAAGACATCAGGTATTTACCGCACTTAGAAAACTATCCCCGGCAAAGCTTGACGGAAGCGAAAAAGGAAACTTAATTTCTATCATCACAAGTGATATTGAACTTTTAGAAGTGTTTTACGCACACACAATCTCACCGATTGCCATTGCATTTATTACATCTGTAGTGATGTGCATTTACCTTGGAAGCATGTCAGTGGTTTTTGCAGTGATCGCGCTTTGCTTTTACCTGATTGTCGGTGTCCTGATTCCATTGTGGAACGGAAGGCGGGGAAGCACATACGGAAAAAACTACCGGGATGCGTTCGGCAGATTGAATACAACCGTATTAGACAACCTTTATGGTTTGGAAGAAACCATTCAGTATGGCAGACAGGCAGAGCGTATGATGGCGATGTCGGAGCAGACCGACAAGCTTGAACAGGTGAACCAGACACTGAAAAATCAGGAAAGAACGCAGCGTATTGTAACGGACTGGGTAATTCTTGCATCCGGCATCGTTATGGCATATGCAGGTTCTTATCTTGTGAACAGGGGAGCCGTTAAAGGATACGAGGCGGTCATCGCAGTGATCGCAATCATGAGTTCCTTCGGGCCGACCGCTGCATTATCTGCGTTATCGAATAATTTAAACCAGACGCTTGCGTGCGGAAACCGTGTGTTGAATCTGCTTGGGGAGGAGCCGGTTGTCTGTGATGTGGAAAATGGAACCGGATTTCAGGCAGGGGATATCGACTGTGAAAATATCAGCTTTTCGTATGAAGACAAGCCTGTTCTTTCTGATTTCTCACAGGTATTTGAACAAAAGAAGATTCACGGCATTCTTGGAAAGAGTGGCTGCGGAAAGTCTACGCTGTTAAAGCTTCTCATGCGTTTCTATGAGACGGACGGTGGAACAATCCGTTATGGCGCAGAGAATGTCAATGCGATCAATACGGATTCCTTACGGAAACATATTGCATATGTGACACAGGAGACGTTCTTATTCCACGATACGATTGAAAATAATATCAAGGTGGCGAAGGCAGATGCGACGAGGGAGGAAGTGATCGAAGCAGCGAAAAAAGCTTCCATTCATGAGTTTATCTGTTCCCTTCCGAACGATTATGAGACAAACGTGGCAGAACTGGGAAGTTCCTTATCCGGCGGAGAACGGCAGCGGATCGGAATCGTGAGGGCATTTTTGCACGACTGCGAAGTGATCTTTTTGGACGAGCCGACCAGCAACATTGACAGCCTGAATGAAGGAATGATTTTAAAGAGCCTTCAGGAAGAAAAAGAGGAGAAGACTATTCTTTTAGTATCCCACAGGAAATCAACCATGGGAATCACGGATCAGATGACCGTATTTGAATGACCCGGTGCTGCATGAACTAATTACACAAAAAAACACTTGGAAAATTGTAATTTTTCACAAAAAGCTTATGTACTACAATAAAAACATCAGAGGTACTTGTAATTCCATACATTTTCGATATAATGTCTTAGATGGTTAAAAAATTAACGAACAAAAACGAGTGAGGTATTTACAATGTACGCTGATGAAAATGTGATTAGAATTAAACATGATGTACTTTATGAAGTGGCAAAACTTGCATTTGCAGGTGAGCTTGAGGAGAAGAAAGACTACATTGCAAACCAATTGATCCCAGGACCAACAGCACAGTTCCGCTGCTGTATTTATAAAGAGCGAGAGATTATCAGACAGAGAGTCAGATTAGCAGAAGGAAAAGCTCCTGGCCCGGTAGATGACGGTAATGTGATTCAGGTGATCAGTTCTGCCTGTGAAGATTGCCCGATCTCCAGCTATACAGTTACAGAGAACTGCCAGAACTGTCTTGGCAAAGCATGTATCAATGCATGTAAATTCGGTGCGATCGAACCGGGAAGACTTCGTTCCCATATTGATCCACAGAAATGTAAAGAGTGTGGAAAATGTGCACAGGCCTGTCCATACAATGCAATCGCACATTTAAAGAGACCATGTAAGTTCAGTTGTCCGGTCAATGCGATTACATACGACGAGTACGGAATTTCCGTGATCGACGAGAAGAAATGCATCCGCTGCGGAAAATGTATCCACAGCTGTCCATTTGGTGCGATCGGATCTAAGACCTATATTGTAAAAGTAATTGAAGCATTAAAATCAAATAAAAAAGTTTATGCCATGGCTGCTCCTGCAACAGAGGGACAGTTCGGTGATGATATCACAATGAACAGCTGGAAGAAAGCAATGGAGAAAGTCGGATTTGATGGGTTCTTCGAGGTTGGTCTCGGTGGAGATATGACAGCAGCTTATGAGGCAGAGGAATGGGCAGAGGCATATAAGGAAGGCAAAAAGAAAGTAACTTCCTGTTGTCCTGCATTTGTAAATATGGTAAGACGCCACTTCCCGGAGCTTGCAGACAATATTTCTACTACGATTTCCCCGATGGCAGCAGTATCCCGTCTGATCAAAGCAAAAGATCCGGAAGCAGTAACTGTATTTATCGGACCATGTATCGCAAAGAAATCTGAGGTGGAAGACCAGAAGATTGAGGGCAATGCAGATTATGTTTTAACTTATTCTGAAATCCGTGCCATTATGAAAGCCAAGAGTGTGGCATTAGAACCGGATGAGAACAGCTATCAGGAATCTTCCGTATATGGTAAGAGATTTGCCAATGCCGGTGGTGTGACAGCAGCCGTTCTCCAGAGCCTGAAAGAATCTGATGATGAGATCGATGCAAAAGTATGCAAGTGTAATGGTGCAGCAGAGTGTAAGAAGGCACTGTTATTAATGAAAGCCGGAAGATTACCTGAAGACTTCATTGAAGGTATGGTATGTGAAGGCGGATGTGTCGGCGGACCAAGTGCATTCAATGACCAGATCTCTTCCAAGAAGAACAGAGATGCACTGATCAGTAATGCAGACGAACGTGGAATCCACGAAAACTTAAAGAACTATGATATGGACAGTTTCTCCATGCATCGTGAATAAAAAGAAAGCTACAGAGTCCGCGGCAGTTGCCGCGGGCTTGCTTTTTTCAATTAGAAAAGAAAACATCTGCATATTTTGGGAGCAAAGGCACATTTTACTTAATTGTCAAAATTATATATTTTTTATATAAAATTGAAAAAACTTAAAAAATTACAAAAAAGTACTTGCATTTTTCTTTTTGGCGTGCTATATTAGTCAAGCACGGTTCGTTGGTCAAGCGGTTAAGACGCCGCCCTCTCACGGCGGAATCAGGGGTTCGATTCCCCTACGAACTGCTCAGCAATTTTATATCTGTTATTTGTAACTATGGTTCGTTGGTCAAGCGGTTAAGACGCCGCCCTCTCACGGCGGAATCAGGGGTTCGATTCCCCTACGAACTGCTCTGTTATTTTTATAACAGCCCAACCCGGAATGCCAGAAACAATGTTTCTGGCATTTTTAAATGCTTTTTTCAATAAAAAGCTTGCAAAATAGAACAAAGAGTGTTACTTTATTTATGTTAACACGTTGACTTGATTGAGAGAGGGCAGAACCCTCTCTCAATTTATGTTTAGGAGACAGCAGCGTGATGGAACACGAAAAAACTGAATATGGAAGGAAGAGGTGTACACATGTCGAAAAAAGAGATGTATGAAGCACGCACCGAAGAACTCATCACCCCGATTTTAGACCGCAGAAACTTTGAACTTGTGGATGTGGAGTATGTGAAAGAGGGAAGCACCTGGTATTTACGGGTTTACATTGACAAAGAAGGCGGAATCACTTCCGACGACTGCGCAGATGTATCCAGGGAGATGAATGAGATTCTTGACAGAGAGGATTATGTAGAAGGTTCCTATACCTTTGAAGTGAGCTCTCCGGGTCTTGGAAGACCACTCAAAAAAGAAAAAGACTATATAAGAAGCATGGGGAAGGAATTAGAGATCCGGACTTACCGTGCAATCGACCGGGAAAAAGAATTTTATGGCATTTTGAAAGCATATGATGCCGATACAGTGACAATTGAGCAGGAAGATGGAACAGAGAGAGTATTTGAAAAGTCCAATATCGCACTGATCCGTCTGGCTTTTGATTTTTAGCGTAAAATAACAGAAAAAATAATGGAGGATAAAAAAACAATGGCTAAGAATAATGAATTGTTAGAAGCGTTAAATATATTAGAACAGGAAAAAAATATCAGCAAGGAGACTTTACTTGAGGCAATTGAGAACTCACTCGTGACTGCATGTAAAAATCATTTTGGCAAGTCTGAAAATGTAAAAGTTAACATTGATCCGGAAACTTGTGAATATCATGTATTTCAGGAGAAAAAAGTCGTAGAGAAAGTAGAAGATCCTGTTGAGGAGATCAGCCTTGTGAATGCAAAGATGATCGATTCGAAATACGAGTTAGATGACATTGTGAACGTGGAAGTAAAATCCAAAGAGTTTGGACGTATCGCAACACAGAATGCCAAGAACGTGATCTTACAGAAAATCCGTGAGGAAGAGAGAAAAGTTCTTTTTGATGAGTACTACAGCAAAGAAAAAGATATCGTAACAGGTATCGTTCAGCGCTATGTTGGAAAAAATGTGAGCATCAACCTCGGTAAAGTGGATGCGATCCTTACTGAGAACGAGCAGGTAAAAGGAGAAGTTTTCCAGCCAACTGAGCGAATCAAAGTTTACATCCTTGAAGTAAAATCCACATCCAAAGGACCAAGAGTGTTAGTTTCCAGAACACATCCGGAACTTGTAAAACGTTTATTTGAGTCCGAGGTAGCTGAGGTAAAAGACGGAACTGTTGAGATCAAAGCAATCGCCCGTGAGGCAGGAAGCAGAACCAAGATCGCAGTATGGTCTAACGATCCTGATGTAGATCCGGTTGGAGCATGTGTCGGTATGAACGGTGCACGTGTCAATGCGATCGTCAACGAGCTTCGTGGTGAGAAGATCGATATCATCACATGGAACGAGAATCCTGCAATGCTCATTGAGAATGCATTAAGTCCTGCAAAAGTTATCTCTGTTATCGCTGATGCAGAAGAGAAAGCAGCAAAAGTAGTCGTTCCGGATTACCAGTTATCACTTGCAATCGGTAAAGAAGGACAGAACGCAAGATTAGCTGCAAGATTAACCGGATTCAAGATCGATATCAAGAGTGAGACACAGGCAAGAGAAGCCGGAGACTTCTTTGATTATGAGAACGAGTACGAAGATGACGAATACTATGAGGAAGATGGCGAGTACAATGATGCAGACTATCAGGAGAATACAGAGTATTCCGAGGAGAATTAATCGAGGATAGCAGAATATGGCAAATAAAAAGATTCCGATGCGTCAATGCATAGGCTGCGGTGAGATGAAGCCTAAGAAAGAAATGATACGAGTCATTAAGACAGCGGAAGATGAGATAATATTAGATACAACCGGTCGGAAAAATGGCAGAGGTGCATACATTTGTCCTGGAAACGAATGTCTGCAGAAAGCAATTAAGTGTAAAGGTTTAGAACGCTCATTTAAAATGCCGATTCCAAAAGATGTATATGAAATGCTGACAAAGGAGATGGAAGAATTTGAAACCAGATAAAGTTTTATCCATGTTGGGAATTGCAGCAAAATCCGGTAGTGTCGTAAGTGGTGAGTTTTCGACGGAGAAAGCAGTCAAGGAAGGCAGAGCATACCTTGTGATCGTGGCAGGCGATTCCTCCGATAACACGAAAAAGATGTTTACCAATATGACCGATTTTTATGAGGTGCCAATGTATGTTTATTCAGACAAAGAAGCATTGGGACACTGTATTGGAAAAGAGTTTCGCGCATCACTTGCAATTGTAAATGAAGGGCTTGCCCATTCCGTGGAAGACAAATTGAAACAGACAATAACAACTGAATAATGGAGGAGTCAAAAACATATGGCAAAAATGAGAGTTCATGAACTTGCAAAAGAGTTAGAAATAAAATCACAGGAAATTATAGAAAGCTTAAGCGGTACCGAGTACGAGATCAAGTCTGCAAGCAGCAACATTGATGATGCTGCGCAGGAGATCATCCGTAAAAAGTACAAGAAAGCTGCAGCACCGAAGGCTGAGGAAAAAGCCCCAGCAGAGAAAGCGGTACCGAAAGCAGAGAAAGCTTCTACAGATAAAAAATCTGCAGAAAAAGCGCCGGAAGTAAAAGCTGCCCCTGCAAAGGCTGAGGAGAAAAAGGAAGCACCGGAAGCGAAAGCAGAAGGAAGCAAGGCAGCAGAGGCTGAGCATGAGAGACCTAAGAAAAAGTCAAGCATCACAGCAGTGTTCAATGCACAGTATAGCAAACAGGGTGCACCTCATGGCAATAACAGAAGACCAAACCAGGGCGCAAAAAGCGGCAGACCACAGGATGGCAGACGTCCAGGAAATGACCGTGGCGACAGACCGGCTGGTCAGGCAAAACCTTCCATGTCTGGAAACGACATGAGAAAGTATTTTGACAGCCTGATCAATCCAAATGCTGCAAAAGAGACCGAAAACAAAGCTCCAAAAGCAGAGGAAGCCAAAGCAGAAACCGCACAGAGCGCACCGGTAACACAGGAGCGCGTGTTCAAAAAACCAACAGAGAACGTATACGAGCAGATGCGTCAGCAGGAGAAAGCTTCCAGACCAAATCAGGACAACAGACGTCCACAGGGAGAACGCCCGGCAAGAAACGGACAGAACGGTGGCTACAATAACCGTGCAAACGGTGACAGACCAGCCCGCCCACAGGGAGACCGTCCATACAGAAATAATAATGGCGAAGGTGGATATAATAACCGTAACAATGGTGACAGACCAGCCCGTATGCAGGGAGATAACCGCGGACAGAGACCAAACGGTGGAAACCAGAGACCATTTAACAATGGCAGACCGGGTCAGGGCTTCAATCAGGGAGACCGTAACGGAGGACGTAATAACTTCCGTGGAAAAGACAACGGTGGAAGATTAGACCGCGAGATCGACAAGTTCAATAAGGATTCTGCACCATTGGCAGAGGAGATGCGCGGCAAAGAGACACGCGAGAGAGAACGTGACAATAAGAACCGCAACGGAAAACAGCGTGGCGATTATGACGTTTTAGGAAGCAAGAAGCAGGAGCGTTTTGTAAATTTAGAGAAGAATGGCGGCAAGAAGAAACCACAGCAGCAGCCACAGCCAAAACAGGAAGAAGATACAATTAAGACATTAGTTCTTCCAGAGAAGCTTACGATCAAAGAACTTGCTGATAAGATGAAAGTCCAGCCGGCAGTGATCGTAAAGAAATTATTCTTAAAAGGAACTATGGTAACGGTAAATCAGGAGATCGACTACGATCAGGCAGAAGAGATCGCATTAGAGTTCAACTGCATCTGTGAACCGGAAGAGAAGATCGATGTGATCGCAGAACTCTTAAAAGAGGAAGATGATGCAGAAGAGACATTAGTGGCACGTCCACCGGTTGTATGTGTCATGGGACACGTTGACCACGGTAAAACTTCCCTTCTGGATGCAATCCGTTCTACCCGTGTGACAGACAGAGAGGCAGGCGGTATCACACAGCATATCGGTGCTTCGGTTGTATCTATCAACGGACAGAAAATCACATTCTTAGATACACCAGGTCATGAAGCATTTACTGCAATGCGTATGCGTGGTGCAAATTCGACAGATATTGCAATCTTAGTTGTCGCAGCAGACGATGGTGTAATGCCACAGACTGTAGAAGCGATTAACCATGCAAAGGCTGCCGGAGTAGAGATTATTGTTGCAATCAACAAGATCGATAAACCAAGTGCAAACATTGAACGTGTAAAACAGGAATTATCCGAGTACGAACTCATTCCGGAAGACTGGGGTGGAAGCACTATTTTCTGTCCGGTATCTGCTCATACAAAAGAGGGTATCGACAACTTGTTAGAGATGATCCTTTTAACAGCAGAAGTACTTGAGTTAAAAGCAAATCCAAACCGTAAAGCAAGAGGTCTTGTCATCGAGGCACAGCTTGATAAGGGACGCGGTGCAGTTGCAACTGTATTAGTACAGAAAGGTACTTTAAGAGTCGGTGATCCGATCGCCTGCGGAAGCTGCTTTGGTAAAGTCCGTGCGATGATCGATGATCAGGGAAGAAGAGTAAAAGAAGCAGGTCCGTCTACTCCGGTTGAGATCCTTGGTTTATCCGCAGTTCCGGAAGCAGGAGAGACATTTGTTTCCACTGATTCCGAGAAAGAGGCAAGAGCATTTGCAGATACCTACATTTCCGAGAGCAAGAATAAGCTGATCGAGGATACAAAAGCAAAGATGTCCTTAGACGATCTGTTCTCACAGATCCAGTCCGGAAATGTAAAAGAATTAAATATTATCGTAAAAGCAGACGTACAGGGTTCTGTGGAAGCAGTAAAACAGAGTCTTGTAAAACTGTCAAACGAGGAAGTTGTTGTAAAAGTCATCCATGGTGGTGTAGGTGCGATCAACGAATCCGATATCATCTTAGCATCCGCTTCCAACGCGATCATCATTGGATTTAACGTTCGTCCGGACCCGACTGCAAAAGTGACAGCCGACAGAGAGAACGTAGATGTACGTCTCTACAAAGTCATTTACAATGCGATCGAAGATGTAGAGGCTGCCATGAAGGGTATGTTAGATCCTGTATACGAGGAGAAAGTACTTGGTCATGCAGAAGTAAGACAGATATTTAAAGCATCCGGAGTTGGTAACATCGCAGGTTCTTATGTCCTTGACGGTGTATTCCAGAGAGGCTGCAAAGTCCGTATTTCCCGTGAGGGAACACAGATTTTTGAAGGAAATCTTGCATCCTTAAAGAGATTCAAAGATGATGTGAAGGAAGTAAAAGCAGGATACGAATGTGGTCTTGTATTTGAAGGATTTAATGATATTGCTGAGCTTGATATTGTGGAAGCATATACCATGGTAGAGGTTCCTAGATAAAAAAGAGGCATAAAATATGAGAAAAAACAGTATTAAAAATACCAGGATCAATGGAGAAGTCCAGAAAGAATTAAGTAACATTATCCGTGGCGAGATCAAAGATCCACGCATTAATCCACTGACAAGCGTAGTTGCAGTGGAGGTGGCACCGGATTTAAAAACCTGCAAGGCATATATCAGTGTCTTAGGGGATGAAAAATCCCAGCAGGATACGATCCGTGGCTTAAAGAGTGCAGAGGGTTATATCAGAACAATGCTGGCAAAGAGCATTAATCTGAGAAATACACCACAGATCACATTTATCTTAGACCAGTCCATTGAATATGGTGTTAAAATGTCAAAAATGATCGATGATGTAACAAAAGACATTACAGATAAGACAGAGGAATAAAGATGACAAATTTTGATGTTTATCTGGCAGACGCCAAAACAGTTGCCATTGCAGGTCACGTCAGACCGGATGGCGACTGCGTCGGCTCCTGCCTCGCTACATACAATTACATTAAAAACTATTTTCCGCATGTGAAAGTAGATCTGTACTTAGAACCGATCCCGAATATTTTCAAATTTATGATGCGTTCGGAAGAGATCCAGAGTGAGTGGCCGGACGACCGGGAATATGATCTGTTCATTGCACAGGACTGTGGAGATACCAAGCGTCTTGGCAATGCGGCAAAGTATTTTGAGTCCGCAAAACATACGATCTGCGTGGATCATCATGTGAGCAATCAGAGTTTCGCAGAGCATAACTACATTTTCCCGGAGGCAAGCTCCACCTGTGAACTGATCTTTGAACTGCTTCCAAATGAGCGGATCGACCAGGAGATCGCAGAGTGCATCTACACCGGAATGGTGCATGATACCGGCGTGTTCCAGTATTCCTGCACATCAAGAAAGACAATGGAGATTGCAGGCAAGCTCATTGAAAAAGGAATCAACTTCCCGAAGATCGTGGATGAGACATTTTTTACAAAAACCTATAACCAGAACCGCATTATGGGACTGGCTCTCATCAAGAGTGTCCTGCATCTGGACGGAAAATGCATTTCCAGTGTGATCACAAAGCAGGAAATGAAAGAGTATGATGTACTTCCAAAGCATTTAGACGGAATCGTCAGCCAGCTCCGCGTCACAAAGGATGTGGAGGTTGCAATCTTTTTGTATGAGTTAGAGGATGGAGAATTTAAGGTCAGCACAAGATCCAAAGAACTTGTTGACCTGTCAGAGATCGCTGTGAAGTTTGACGGCGGCGGTCATGTGAGGGCTGCTGGTTTTTCCATGAAGGGAGAACCGGAGCAGATCATCGAAGCTATTTTGGAAGAAGTAAAAAAACAGCTTTAGAAAATAATGAAGAAAAAGGATACACTATGGTCAACGGAATCATTAATGTATATAAAGAAAAAGGGTATACATCTTTTGATGTAGTGGCAAAACTCCGTGGTATCTTCAAACAGAAAAAAATCGGACACACAGGGACACTCGATCCGGATGCGGAAGGGGTGTTGCCTGTGTGTCTTGGTAAAGCCACAAAAGTCTGTGACCTGCTCACCGATAAAAGCAAAGAATATGAGACAGTGCTCTTATTGGGAAAGGTGACAGATACCCAGGATATCACCGGTACAGTGCTGGAGGAGAAAGATGTGAAGGTGACAGAGGAAGCCGTGAGGGAGACAGTCCTTTCTTTTGTGGGGGACTATATGCAGATCCCGCCGATGTATTCCGCACTGAAAGTGAACGGAAAGAAATTGTGTGATCTGGCAAGGGAAGGAAAAACGGTGGAGCGGCAGGCTAGACCGGTAAAGATCTTATCCATTGATATTTTAGACATTGCGCTGCCGCGTGTGCGTATGCGTGTGCATTGTTCGAAGGGAACCTATATTCGTACTTTGTGTCAGGACATTGGAGAAAAACTTGGCTGTGGTGGCTGTATGGAGGCACTTCTCCGCACACAGGTGTCCGAGTTTTTCTTACAGGATGCCTTAAAGATCGGAGAGATCGAGCAGCTTGTAAAAGAGTGCACGAAAGACATTCCAGCGGAAGAATGGAACGCGGCATGTTTTCCGTTCGTGCGGTCTGTGGATTCTGTTTTTTTACAGTACCAGAAAGCAACCGTGGCGGAGCAGTTTGCAAAAGTATTATATAATGGAAACCGGATTGAGCCGGAGATGATCTGTGCATTTGATCCGTCTATGCAGCAAAACCCAACCAGAATTTATGATGAAAAGGATCACTTTATCGGAATTTACGAATTCCAGCAGGAGCGGGGAAACTTCAAACCTGTAAAAGTGTTTATGGAAGAATGAAATATATAAGAAATACACTGGATTTTCATGTGGAGGAGCCGACGGTTATTTCGCTTGGAAAGTTCGACGGTATCCATAGAGGACATGAACTTTTAATGGAAAAACTTGCACAGAAAAAAGAAGAAGGCTTAAAGGCGGCTATTTTTACGTTTGATATCCCACCGAAAAAGAATGTGGAGCATATTGAGACGAAGGTGCTGACGACCAATGAGGAGAAAATGCATATTTTTGAAGGCATCGGGATAGACTATCTCATCGAGTGCCCGTTTACAAAAGAAGTGATGTGCATGGAGCCGGAAGATTTTATCTCTATGCTGGTTGAAAAATTAAACGTGAAATGCATTGTGGCAGGTGAGGATTTTCATTTCGGACACAACAGACGCGGTGATTATCAGATGTTAAAAAAATATGCACCGGTTTACGGCTATGAGGCACTCATCCTCTCCAAAATGAAAGAGGACGAGCGTGATATCAGCAGTACGTTTGTCCGGGAAGAAATCATGGCAGGAAATATCGAAAAAGCTAATCATTTGCTTGGCTACCGCTATTTTGTGACAGGAATGGTAAAACACGGCAACCAGATCGGAAGAACGATCGGGATTCCAACGATCAACCTGATTCCACCGGAAGAGAAGCTGCTTCCGCCATTCGGCGTTTATGTGACAGAAGTTTATATTGACGACAGGAAGTATTACGGTGTCACGAATGTGGGATGCAAGCCAACGATCGAGGGGCATAATCCGGTCGGAGTGGAGACACATCTGCTTGATTTTAAGGAAGATGTCTATGAAAAGGTAGTGACAGTCGAGTTTTTAGACAGAATCCGGGCAGAGCGTAAGTTTGAAAGCATCGAAAAACTTCAGGAACAGATGATGAATGATATTGCTTTTACAAGAACTTTTTTCGAAAAAAAGGAAAGTTAATTTTGAACAGACTATAAATGTTACAGAGATGTTACAAAAATATTATTGACATTGTAATAAATGACTGTTATACTGTAAAAAGTTTGAGAGTAATATTAAGAAATTTATTGCAGGGACATGCAGATGTTCAGGAGGTTTTATGAAATCCCAATATATCAGAGCAATATGTCTTGGAGCAGCCGGATTACTAGTTATTTCCACTGCAGCAATTAATAATTCAAAACAGACAGAGGATGTGGCAGAACAGACTGTTGCCACAGCATCCGTAATGGAAGAGGATTCAGAGACGATTGATACAGGTGTGACAGCCGGTATTGCAAGTGTCACAGCAGAGGCACTCGCAAGTGATGAGGTCACAGCAACCGTTTCTGATACAGATACAGAACTTACTGCTGCAGCACAGGAGGAAGTGTCATCCGTATATGGATATACGAATCTTGGAATCGCAGTGGTTGATTCCGGTAACTTAAATGTCCGCGAGGCACCGGGAACCGATGCAACACTTGTCGGTAAGATGCCAAACCATGCAGCATGCGAAGTGCTTGGTGTGGACGGAGAATGGACGCAGATTCAGTCCGGTGAGGTAACCGGTTATGTGAAGTCAGAATATCTGGTAACCGGAAATGCAGCAGCGGCCATGGCAGAGCAGGTAAAAGAGACCGTTGCCAAGGTTACAACAACAACGCTTTATGTGAGAGAAGAACCAAATACTGACTGCAGCATTGTAACTTCCATGCCAATGGGCGAGGAGTTAGAGGTTGTAGAGCAGTTAGATGGCTGGGTAAAGGTAAGCATCGACAGTGATGAGGGATATGTATCTGCGGATTATATTGAGATCAATACCGAACTCCCAACAGCCATGACCATGACAGAAGTCAGATATGGACAGGGTGTTTCTGATGTCCGTGTTGATCTGGTATCTTACGCATGCCAGTTCGTGGGAAACCCATATGTGTGGGGAGGTACAAGCCTGACAAGAGGTGCTGACTGCTCCGGTTTTGTCATGAGTGTATTTGCAAACTATGGTGTTTCACTGCCACATTCTTCCGGGTCACAGGCAGGATGTGGAACAAGTATTTCTGCGTCAGAAGCCCAGCCGGGAGATCTGTTCTTCTATGGAAATGGAAGCAGGATCAATCATGTGGCTATCTATATTGGAAACGGACAGGTGGTACATGCAAGTTCCCCTCGTACCGGAATCAAAATCTCTGGTGCATACTATCGTAACCCGGTAAAAGTAGTCCGAGTTTTACAGGATTAAATTATAAAAATTTATATTTACAAACACAGAAGGACTGTGTTATACTATGCAAGCATGAGTTTAGCCCATATTCGGTAGATGGACACTCCGACCTTTTACTGAGTATCATGTTTTATTGGGCGATTAAGAATAAGAAGGAGGATCATAACATGATCGCAAAAGAAAAGAAACAGGAAATTATCGCTAAATACGGCAGAACAGCAAATGATACTGGATCTCCAGAGGTACAGGTAGCTCTTTTAACAGCTCGTATCACAGAGTTAACAGATCATTTAAAAGAGAACCCAAATGATCATCATTCCAGAAGAGGTCTTCTGAAAATGGTAGGTCAGAGACGTGGTTTACTTGCTTACTTAAAGAAAATTGATATCGAGAGATATCGTGCACTGATCGACAGCTTAGGCTTAAGAAAATAGTGAGCGCAAGCAGAATAGAGCGGAGTTTTTACCGCTCTATTTTTTTGCTTGTATATTCTGGTTATTTTTAGTACAATGAAATGAGGCAGGAGTCTAAATACCCGAGACCACTGAAGGGTGCATGACTAAAGCGCGTGTACGGTTCAGTAGTTTCGGTACTTCTGTTTCAGTCACACAGTATGCTGTGGCGTATACAAAATTTAAAGGAGAGAAAACATGTATAAAAGTTTTTCAATGGAACTTGCCGGCAGAACTCTTACTGTAGATATCGGAAGAGTATGTGCACAGGCAAATGGCGCTGCATTGATCAAGTATGGTGAGACAACTGTATTATCTACTGTAGTAGCATCAGACAAGCCAAGAGATGGAGTAGATTTCTTCCCATTAAGCGTAGAGTTTGAGGAGAAGATGTACGCAGTAGGAAAGATCCCGGGTGGATTCAATAAGAGAGAGGGAAAAGCATCTGAGAATGCAATCCTTACTTCCCGTGTTATCGACCGTCCAATGAGACCGTTATTCCCGAAAGATTATCGTAATGATGTTACATTAAATAACATGGTAATGTCTGTAGATCCTGAGTGCCGTCCTGAGGTTGTTGGTATGATCGGTTCTGCACTTGTAACTACGATGTCTGATATCCCATTTGACGGTCCATGTGCTATGACACAGATGGGTATGGTAGATGGAGAATTTATCGTAAACCCTTCCCAGAAAGTATGGGATGAGGGAGATCTGCAGTTAACAGTTGCTTCTACAAGAACCAAAGTTATTATGATCGAGGCAGGAGCTAACGAGATCCCGGAAGATAAGATGATCGAAGCAATCTACAAATGTCATGACATTAACCAGACTGTTATTGCATTTATGGACAAGATCGTTGCAGAATGTGGCAAACCAAAACATGAGTACACAAGCTGTGCAATCCCGGATGAGATGTTTGCAGCAATGAAAGAGATTGTCACTCCGGAAGATATGGAGAACGCTGTATTTACAGATGAGAAACAGAAACGTGAAGAAAACATCCGCGAGATCACAGATAAACTGGCAGAGGCATTTGCTGACAACGAGGAATGGCTTGCAGTTTTAGGCGAGGCAGTTTACCAGTATCAGAAGAAGACCGTTCGTAAGATGATCTTAAAAGACCATAAACGCCCGGATGGCCGTGCAATCAACCAGATCCGTCCATTGGCAGCAGAGGTAGATCTGATCCCTAGAGTACATGGTTCTGCTATGTTTACACGTGGACAGACACAGATCTGTGATGTTGTTACTTTGGCTCCATTATCTGAAGTACAGAAGATCGATGGACTTGATGCGAATGTTACAACTAAGAGATATATTCATCAGTACAATTTCCCTGCATACTCTGTAGGTGAGACAAAAGTATCCCGTGGTCCAGGACGCCGTGAGATCGGACATGGAGCACTTGCTGAGAAAGCACTTGTTGCAGTACTTCCTTCTGAAGAGGAGTTCCCATATGCAATCCGTGCCGTATCCGAGACATTTGAGTCTAACGGATCTACTTCCATGGCATCTACCTGTGCATCCTGTATGGCACTTATGGCTGCAGGTGTGCCGATCAAATCCATGGTAGCAGGTATTTCCTGTGGTCTTGTAACTGGTGATACAGATGATGATTACATCGTATTAACAGATATTCAGGGACTGGAAGACTTCTTCGGAGATATGGACTTTAAAGTAACCGGTACTCATAAGGGTATCACAGCAATCCAGATGGATATTAAGATTCATGGTCTGACAAGACCTATCGTAGAGGAAGCAATCGCAAGAACACGTGAGGCAAGACTTTACATCATGGACGAAGTAATGTCCAAAGCAATCTCTGAACCTCGTAAAGAAGTTGGAGCATATGCACCTAAGATCATCCAGATTCAGATCGATCCAAATAAGATCGGTGATGTAGTTGGTCAGAAGGGTAAGACAATCAATGAGATCATTGCCCGCACAGATGTTAAGATTGATATTACCGATGAAGGTGCAGTATCTGTATGTGGAACAGACAAAGAGAAAATGGCACAGGCAATTGATATGATTAAGACGATTACAACTGATTTTGAGGAAGGACAGATCTTCACAGGAACTGTTGTAAGTATCAAAGAGTTTGGTGCATTTATCGAGTTCGCTCCTGGAAAAGAGGGAATGGTACACATTTCCAAGATTTCTAAAGAGAGAATCAACCGCGTAGAGGATGTACTTACTTTAGGCGACAAAGTAACCGTTGTATGCCTTGGAAAAGACAAGATGGGAAGAATCAGTTTCTCTATGAAGGATGTTCCGGAGAATAACTAAGTAATTCATAAAAATCCAGTAGTTTCATATATTTAAGAAAGAGGTGTTTTTCTAAAGTATCACTTTAGGGAACACCTCTTTTTGTCACTTACCGTTTTTCAGTTTCATATATTGATAGAAAAAAGGAATTCCTATGGATCGGGTAAAAAGGATCATTCATTGTGATCGTGCATATAAAATGGGGCTAAACGGAAAAAATATCACCGTGGCAGTTATGGATACGGGGATTGCTCCTCATATCGATTTTGACCAGAGAATTTTGCATTTTGAGGATTTCTGCCAGAAGAAACTCACAGCTTATGACGACAACGGACATGGAACGCATGTCGCAGGGATTATCGGCGGAAGCGGACTGATGTCAAAGGATAAGCGTGGCGTAAGGCTGCTTAGCGGGGTGGCACCAAGGGCGCAGTTTGTTGTGTTAAAAGTACTGGATAAAAAAGGAAACGGCGTGACCAGTCATGTGTTAGAGGGGATGGACTGGCTTTTAAAAAACCGGGAGAAGTATCAAGTGAAAATTTTAAATATATCGGTTGGAATGATGGCAAGTGCAGGAAAAAGCGAGCAGGAGCAGTTGCTTCATGCTGTGGATGAGGCCTGGAATCAGGGCATTATGGTGGTGACGGCTGCGGGAAATAACGGACCGAAAGAAAATTCAGTCACAATTCCCGGTATTTCCAGAAAAGTGCTTACAGTCGGAAGCTGGGATGACAATGTGACGGAGACAGGAAACAGTGGACGGCTGACAAAAAACTACAGCGGTTTTGGACCAACGGAATGTTGCATTGTGAAGCCGGAAGTGCTTGCACCGGGAACCAATGTAAAAAGCTGCAGCAAAGATGCGAGGGGATATGTGGTAAAAAGCGGTACCTCCATGGCAGCTCCGGTGGTGTCAGGAGCGATTGCACTCGCATACCAGAAACATCCGGACTATACGCCGGCAGATATGAAATTAAAACTTTATGAGAGCGTATATCCAAGAGGGGAGCAGATTGGCAGAAAATGCTGGGGGATGCTACACGTGAATAACCTTGTAGTTTGACATTTTTTGGTTCTGAGATTAGAATAATGGGAAAGGGGCGATAAATACAGATGAAAAAAATAGCACATTTATTATTAGGAAGATTTTCAATCGTTGCAGTTTCTATTATTCTCCAGTTTTTCTGGCTTGTAATGGTCATGTATCAGTTCAGTTATCAGTTCACATATGCAAATCTTGCGATCAGGACAATCGCAATTATTGTGGTGCTTGTGATCGTAAACCGTTGGACGAATCCGGCAAATAAACTTTCGTGGACATTTATTATCCTGCTGTCCCCGGTGCTTGGACTATTATTATATATGATTTTTGGCAGATCAAGTCTTACGAAGAAAACACAGGAACGTATGGATTCCGTGAACCGGGAGGTGAGTGCATGCCTTTATCAGACGCCGGAAATCAAGGAACAGTTGGAAAAAGAGGATATATCTGTGTACCGTCAGTCGAAATATATCAATGACTGGGCTGGATTCCCGCTTTACCACCATACTTCCACGAATTATTACCGTTGTGGAGAGGAAATGTTTCCAGATATGCTTGCAGAATTAGAAAAGGCAGAGCATTTTATTTTTCTGGAATATTTCATTATAGATGAGGGAACTATGTTCGACAGCATTGTGGATGTGCTGGAACGCAAAAGCAAAGAGGGTGTGGATGTCAGACTGATCTATGATGATATTGGCTGCATCAATACGCTTCCACCGAAGTATTATAAGAAGCTTCAGGAAAAAGGAATCAAATGCGCAGCATTTAATCCATTCCGTCCGATCATGTCGGTTGTGATGAATAACAGAGATCACCGGAAGATTTTTGTTGTCGACGGAAAAGTTGGATTTACCGGAGGAATCAACCTTGCGGACGAATATATTAACAAGGCATCGAGATTTGGCTACTGGAAGGACACCGGAATCCGTCTCGAAGGAGAGGCGGTCTGGAGCATGACGGTCATGTTCCTTGAAATGTGGAACTATATCAATCATTCCAGCGAAGATTATAAGCAGTTTATGCCTCAGGTATATCAGAGCGAACCTTTTAAGGAAGACGGCTATGTACAGCCATACGGAGATACGCCGCTAGATCATGAGACGGTAGGAGAAAATATTTACCTGAATATTATTAATCACGCCGAACATTATGTATACATTTTCACACCATATCTGATCATTGATAATGAGATGCTTGTGAGCCTTTGCAATGCAGCAAAAAGAGGTGTGGATGTCCGGATCGTGACACCGGGAATCCCGGATAAGAAGATGGTATATCTTCTGACGCAGTCCCACTACGAGCCGTTGCTCAAATGTGGTGTGAAGATCTACCAGTATACACCGGGCTTTATCCATGCCAAGAGTTTTCTATGTGATGATAAGATCGGAACAGTCGGAAGCATTAACTTAGATTACCGCAGTTTATATCTTCATTTTGAGTGTGGTGTGTTCATGCATAAGACGAAAGCACTTGTACAGTTAAAGCAGGACTGCATGGATACATTTGCCCAGTCTGAGGAGATGACACTGGAGTTCTGTAAAAATCAGAATGTGTTTATTCATGTATTTCAGGGCATGATGCGTCTGTTTGCGCCACTGTTATAGCAGATGATTTATGTAAGACAGAGCCGCAAATATAACAAGTGTCGAGCGGGTTACGGTAGATACATCCGCAGCGATTCCATAAAGTAGTCCTTATAGACAGCGGCGGCAACATCCTCGCTGCATAAAATATCTACAGCTCCAAGCTCCCTGTCACCGAATTTATAGACAGCACGCCCAATCACATCACCGGATACAACCGGAGCCTCGGCAAATTCCGGTAATTCCAGTTCTTTTGTGATGCCGGAGAGGTCGGAACCGTCGGTCACCACATATTGAAATGGGGAGCGGTAACAAAGCGTTACTTCGTCAGAAGTTCCTTTTTTCAAAGGCAGAGGTGAAAGCGTATCGGTATTCTCATCAGAGTAGATCCGGCATTTGGAGAAACCATAATTTAAAAGTGAGGCTGCATCCGCAAACCGGACTTTAAAATCCGGGGCAGCCATGACAACTGCAATCAGTTCCATTCCGTCTTTTACCGCAGTGGCAGAGACACAGTATTTTGCAAGGCTGGTGGAACCGGTTTTTAATCCGGTTGCATATTGGTACTGGCGGATCAGTTTATTTGTGTTTGCAAGACCAAATTCCTCAGAACCACGCCTTGTGACGTGTGTGATCGTATCCATCCAGATGGTGGAATAGTCGTGGATCTGGGGATATTTGACGGTCAGCTCTCTGGACATGAGCGCAACATCATAGGCGCTCGTCATATGTCCGTCAGTATCTAATCCGCAACAATTTACAAAAGTAGTATCATTCATACCGAGCCCTTTGGCGCGTTCGTTCATTTTCTCAACAAAGGCAGCTTCACTGCCGCAGATAAATTCAGCCATGGCAACGCAGGCATCATTCGCACTTGCAACGCTGATGCACTTGATCATGGTATCTACCGTCTGCGTTTCATTCGGCTCCAAAAAGACCTGTGAGCCTCCCATACTTGCTGCATATTCGGATACAGTGACCGTGTCATCCAAAGAAATCTGACCGGATTCGATCGCATCAAAAATAAGGATCAGTGTCATGATTTTTGTGATGCTCGCCGGATGGAGCATGGTATGGGAATCTTTTTCATAAAGGATTGTTCCGGTGGAGGCTTCCATGAGAACAACACTTGGCGCAGACAGATTGAGAATGTCAGAATTTTCAGATGTCTGGCTGGATTCCTCCGGCGTCTCGGAAAGGATGAAGGTGTTCTCAAGTGAAATATTATTTTTCGGAAAAATATTGTCCTGACATAAAAAATGATATGGTGACAGGAACGGAAAACTGCTTGCAAAAAGCATGTTGGCGGACAAAAGGGCAGAGAATATAAGGTGCATGAAAAGATACCTCCGAAGGTTGTTGATTTTGTATATCGCAGATCGTCGGATGAAAAATACTGCGACGTTTCTACTTCATTTTAGAGAGAGAACCTGTACATTATGCTTGCTTTTTTTCATTTTTCCATATAAAATTGATACGTTGCAGTTATAAGGAAGTATTACAAGGAAGTATCATATATGGATTTGACAGTGAAACTGCAGGTGTTTGAAGGTCCGCTGGATCTGCTTTTGCATCTGTTAGAAAAAAATAAAGTGAATATTTATGATATACCGATTGTAGAGATCACCAATCAATATATGGAATACATTGCGGAAATGAAACGGAATGATTTGAATGTCATGAGTGAATTTCTTGTTATGGCTGCCACATTGATCGATATTAAATCAAGGATGCTGCTTCCAAAGAAAGAATCCGAGGAAGAAGAGGAGGAAGATCCGAGGGCAGAACTTGTCCAGCAGTTATTAGAGTACAAGATGTACAAGTGTATGGCTTATGAACTCCGCGACAGACAGCTGGATGCGGAACAGGTGTTTTTTAAAACGCCGACGATTCCGCCGGAGGTTGCCGAATATGAGGAGCCGGTAGACCTTACAGAACTGGTGGGGGATATGAACCTTGCAAAGCTGGATCAGATTTTTAAATCCATTATGAAGAAACAGGCGGATAAAATCGATCCGGTACGTTCCAAATTTGGCAAGATTGAGAAGGAAGAAGTTTCTCTTTCCGATAAAATGGTGTATGTGGAGGACTACTGTAAAACACATAAGAATTTCAGCTTCCGTAATCTTTTGGAGGCACAGGCGGGCAAGGTAGAAGTGATCGTTACATTTTTGGCAATCTTAGAGATGATGAAGGTCGGCAAGATTTTTATCTCGCAGGAGCACACCTTTGACGATATTAAAATCGAATCGAAAATTGCAGCATAAGGAATAGAGCAGATGGAAGAAAAAAATTATGAAGCGATTGTGGAGGCAATCCTTTTTACCATGGGCGAATCCGTGGAGCTTGAAAAGATTGCAGCCGCATTGGAATTAGATAAAAAAGAAACAAAGAAAATCATTGAAAATCTCATGCAAGAATATGAAAAACCGAGCATTGGCATGAAGATCATCGAGTTAGACGGTGCCTACCAGATGTGCACAAAAAGCGAGATGTACGAGTACCTGATCCGGATTGCAAAGCAGCCGAAGAAGCATGTACTCACGGATGTACTTTTGGAAACACTTTCAATCATTGCATACAAGCAGCCTATCACAAAGGTGGAGATTGAAAAAATCCGTGGCGTGTCCTGCGACCATGCGGTGAACAAGCTGGTGGAGTATAACCTTGTAAAAGAACTTGGAAGGCTGGATGCTCCGGGAAGACCACTGCTTTTTGGGACGACAGAAGAATTTTTAAGAAGCTTTGGCGTGCAGTCCTTAGATGAACTTCCGATGTTAGATCAGGTTCAGATTGAGGAGTTCAAGCAGGAAGCAGAAGAAGAAATGAAAGTGAAACTGGATATATAAAAAAGAATACAAAACATCTTTTTGGCATATAGATGGATGAAAAGAAAAAAAACAGGTTTTAGATTTGAAGAAAATAATTACAGTTTTGATCTGTTTTACAATATTATTGACAGAACCGGAAAAAATCATTGCGGCTGAAGAACCACCGAAAGAAACAGAGCTGTTTGCGAAAGCAGCGGTTTTAATGGATGGGGATTCCGGCCGCATTTTATATAGTAAAAATGGAACAGAGGCACTTGCCAATGCCAGCACGACCAAAATATTAACCTGTATTATCGCGCTGGAAAATGGAAATCTTGAGCAGCTTGCGGAAGTATCCACAGAGGCGGCAAAAGCACCGAAAGTACATCTTGGTGCACCGGCAGGGCGAAAATTTGTGATGAAAGATCTGCTTTATGCGATGATGTTGGAATCTTTTAATGACTGTGCGGTGGTCATTGCAGAACAGATTGCAGGAAGTGTGGAGAATTTTTCAAATCTGATGAACGATTATGCGAAAAGAATCGGGTGCAGGGATACTTTTTTTATGACACCGAACGGACTGGATGCAAAAAAAGACGGGCAGTTTCATCATACGACGGCGGAAGATCTTGCGCAGATCATGCGCTACTGCATCAAAGAGTCACCAAAGGCAGATCTTTTCTTAAAAATAACCGGAACGCCGGAATATGCATTTACAGACAGCAGCGGACAATATGCCTATCACTGTTACAATCACAATGCATTTTTAAATATGATGGACGGCGTAATTTCAGGGAAAACAGGTTTTACCGGAAATGCCGGATACTGCTATGTGGGAGCTCTCGAACGCAATGGGAAAACGTATATTGCTGCATTGTTAGCCTGCGGGTGGCCGAATAATAAAACTTATAAATGGTCAGATATGAGAAAGCTCATGGAGTATGGACTTTCTGCTTATGAAGTTTTTGATCTCGATGAGATTGCGCTGGATGAGAACAGAATCGCACCAGTTCCGGTTGAAAATGCACAGAGCGTAAAAATCGGGGAGCAGATGTATATGAAACTGCACGCTGTCGAGAAAAAGGATTTATCCCGTGTGCTGCTTGCGGAGGGAGAACAGATTTCTGTGGAGTATCAGATCGCAGAAAAACTTACCGCACCAGTGAAGAGGGGGAGTTTGGTCGGGGTTATTTATTATAAGCTGGGAGATATGGTTTTAAGAGAATATCAGATAGAGACGGCAGAAGATATGGAGATGATAGATTTCAGGTGGTGTTTAAAACAGGTGATCCGCCTTGCACTGTAAAACAGCCGGTAAAGGTTTGGTAAAAAATCTGTCAAAAAATTAACAATGCACTTGAAAATTGTTTGGAAAAGATATACAATTATCATAGCGAAATTTGTTAATTTTTTATAGATGGAGGGCTAAAGAATGAGTAGTAGTAATGATAGCTTGGCAATGCAGCGTATTACCAAGTTAGTCGATGAGAACAGTTTTATGGAAATCGGTTCTCTGGTAACAGCAAGAAATACAGACTTTAATCTTGCAAACACAGACACACCATCCGACGGTGTAATCACAGGATATGGTTTGATTGATGGCAACCTGGTATATGTTTACAGCCAGGATGCATCCGTATTAAACGGAACCATCGGTGAGATGCATGCAAAGAAGATTGCCAATGTATATGACATGGCAATGAAGATGGGTGCACCTGTGATCGGTTTTATTGACTGTGCAGGTATGAGATTACAGGAGTCTGTAGATGCGTTAGACGGATTTGGCAGAATTTATGCCAAAGAGATCGAGGCATCCGGTGTGATTCCACAGATCAGTGCCGTATTTGGAAATTGTGGCGGAGGTCTTGCAGTTGTTCCAGCTTTATCTGATTTCGCTTTTATGGAAGAAACCAAGGCTAAAATGTTCATCAATTCCCCAAATGCAATCGAGGGCAACAGAATTGAAAAATGCGATACATCCGCAGCAAAATTCCAGAGTGAAGAGACAGGATGTATTGATTATGCCGGCACAGAGGATGATATTCTTGCACAGATCCGTGAGTTAGTATCTATGCTTCCTTTGAACAATGAAGGAGATGTATACACAGACGAGTGTGAAGATGATTTAAACCGTGTATGTGCAAGCATGGACGTTATGAAGGGTGATGCAAGATATCTTTTAAGCGAGATTTCTGATGGACATGCATTCTTCGAGACAAAAGCTGATTATGCAAAGAACATGGTAACAGGATTTATCAAATTAAACGGCATGACAGTTGGTGCAGTTGCAAACTGTACAGAGATCCATGATGAAGAAGGAAAGACAGCAGAGACTTTTGAAGCAGCACTTACTGTAAAAGGCTGTGAGAAAGCATCTGAGTTCATCCGTTTCTGTGATGCATTTGAAATCCCTGTTTTATCCATTACGAATGTAGCAGGATTTAAGGCATGCATGTGTGCAGAAAAAGGACTTGCAAAAGCACTTGCCCATATGACATCCGCATTTGCATCTGCAACATGTCCTAAGGTAAACCTGATCGTAGGCGACGCTTTCGGAAGTGCTTATGTGACAATGAACTCCAAATCAATCGGAGCAGATTTAGTATATGCATGGCCAGAGACCAAGATTGGTATGATGGATGCAGAACTTGCAGCCAAGATTATGTATGCAGACGCTTCCGCAGAGGTTCTTGCTGAGAAAGCAAAAGAGTACGAGCAGTTACAGTCTAATGTAGTGACAGCCGCAAGAAGAGGTTATGTTGATCTGATCATTGAGCCTGCAGATACAAGAAAATATCTTGTTGCAGCATTTGAGATGCTTTACACAAAATGTGTATATGCACCGGATAAGAAACATGGAACAAAATAGAAAGGTGAAGTTATGAAGAAAAAATTATCTTTAATGCTTTGTCTTTGCATCATGGCGCTGACACTCGCAGCCTGCGGATCTGATTCACAGGATGTCGACTACGGCGGAATGAGTTACTCTGATTTACAGAGCAGCGCACAGAACCTGGTAACTTCAATTGCAGCATTTTCTGATGAAGAATTATCTGCAGCAATTGAGACAAATGAGCAGTATGCAAAGCAGTATGCAAAGCAATACGGAAGAGAATACACAGAGGCAGAAGCTGTGATCAATCTGTTACAGTCCTGGCTGGATACAACATCATCCGGTGTTGGTGAGTTCGTCGGACTTGGTGAGTTCTCTGTTGATAAGACAAGTGATACCGTTACGGTTGACCAGATCGTAAACTTTTCTGAGAGAGAAGTAGATGTTACTTTCGTATATGAGTACAATTATCTGACACAAGAGATCGAGATGACAGATGCGACAGCAGATGTTGTGTATACAATGGGTGAAAAGTTAGAGAAAGCAGCTTTAAATACCGTTATGGGACTTGGAACTGTATTCTGCGTATTAATACTTATCAGCTTGATCATTTACTGCTTCAAATTTATTTCAAAAGTCGGTGCTCCTAAGAAAGAGACAGCAAAGACAGAAGAAGTAAAAACAACAGCAGTAGAAACCGTCAACGAGAATCTTGCAGATGATCTTGAACTTGTAGCTGTTATCTCAGCAGCAATCGCGGCAAGTGAAGGTACATCCACAGATTCATTTGTAGTTCGTTCTATCCATAGAAGATAAAAGAACCAGTCACATATTAAAATAGAAATTATCTATTACCTATATAATCAGGAGGATTTTTTAAATGAAAAGCTATACAATTACCGTAAATGGAAATGTTTATGATGTTACAGTAGAAGAGAACGGAAGCGTAAGCGCTCCAGCAGCAGCTCCAAGACGTGCAGCAGCACCAGCCGCTCCAAAGGCAGCAGCACCAGCAGGTGGCGCAGGAAGCGTTAAGATCGAAGCAGGAGCAGCAGGAAAAGTATTCAAGATCGAGGCTTCTGTAGGACAGGCAGTGAAAAAAGGTGATGCAGTTCTCGTATTAGAGATCATGAAAATGGAAACACCAGTTGTTGCACCACAGGATGGTACTGTTGCAAGCATCAATGTAAATGTTGGTGATATGGTAGAAGCAGGCGCTTTACTTGCTACATTAAACTAGTATTTTAGGAGGATAACTATGAGTTATTTTATGGAGACAATGGACAATCTCCTTCATCAGACTGCCTTCTTTAATCTGACAGTCGGAAATTTCATCATGATCCTTGTTGCCTGCATATTCCTTTATCTTGCAATTGCCAGGGGATTCGAACCATTACTTTTAGTTCCAATCGCATTTGGTATGTTGTTAGTTAATATTTATCCGGATATTTTTGCAGAACCGGAACAGATGAGCAATGGTGTCGGTGGTTTATTCCATTATTTTTACACGTTAGATGAGTGGTCAATCCTGCCTTCACTGATTTTCCTCGGTGTAGGTGCGATGACTGACTTTGGACCATTGATCGCGAACCCGATCAGCTTCTTACTTGGAGCAGCTGCACAGTTCGGTATCTTTGGTGCTTACTTCCTTGCAATTATCTTAGGATTTAATGATAAAGCAGCGGCTGCTGTTTCTATCATTGGTGGTGCAGACGGACCGACTTCTATTTTCCTTGCAGGAAAATTAGGACAGTCCGGATTAATGGGACCGATCGCAGTAGCGGCTTATTCCTATATGGCATTAGTTCCAATTATCCAGCCGCCGATCATGAAGTTATTTACAACCAAAAAAGAGCGTGCAATCAAGATGGAGAACTTACGTCCGGTTTCAAAACTGGAGAAAATTTTATTCCCTATCGTAGTAACAATCGTGGTATGTCTCATTCTTCCTACCACAGCTCCATTGGTTGGTATGTTAATGCTTGGTAACTTATTCCGTGAATCCGGAGTTGTTCGCCAGTTGTCTGAGACAGCTTCCAATGCGTTAATGTATATCGTAGTAATTTTACTTGGTACATCTGTTGGTGCTTCCACAAGTGCAGAGGCATTCTTAAACTGGACTACGATCAAGATCGTTATCCTTGGTCTTGTAGCATTTATGTTCGGTACTGCAGCCGGTGTATTGTTTGGTAAATTATTATGCTGGATCACAAAGGGCAAGATCAATCCACTGATTGGTTCCGCAGGTGTATCTGCTGTTCCAATGGCAGCCCGTGTATCTCAGAAAGTCGGAGCAGAAGAAGACCCGACAAACTTTTTACTTATGCATGCAATGGGACCAAACGTTGCCGGTGTTATCGGTACTGCAGTAGCAGCCGGTGTATTCATGGCAATCTTTGGAATTTAGGAGGAATAGAAAATCATGGCAGAAGTTGTTAAAAAACCTTTAAAAATAACAGAAACCGTTCTGCGTGACGCTCATCAGTCTCTGATCGCAACACGTATGACAACAGAACAGATGCTCCCAATTATCGATAAAATGGATAAAGTTGGATACAACGCTGTTGAGTGCTGGGGTGGTGCTACATTCGATGCATCCCTCCGTTTCTTAAAAGAAGATCCATGGGATCGTCTTCGTAAATTAAGAGATGGATTCAAGAATACAAAATTACAGATGTTATTCCGCGGACAGAATATCTTAGGATATCGTCCTTATGCAGATGACGTTGTAGAGTATTTTGTACAGAAATCTATCGCAAACGGTATTGATATTATCCGTATTTTCGACTGCTTAAACGATATCCGCAACCTTCAGACAGCAGTTACAGCCTGCAACAAAGAGAACGGACATGCACAGGTTGCATTATCCTACACATTAGGTGATGCCTATACACTGGAATACTGGATGGATATGGCTAAGAGAGTAGAAGATATGGGAGCTAATTCTTTATGTATCAAAGATATGGCAGGACTTTTAGTTCCTTCCAAAGCAACAGAGTTAGTCCAGGCTTTGAAAGATTCTACATCTTTACCAATCGAACTTCATACACATTATACTTCCGGTGTTGCTTCCATGACTTACATGAAAGCAGTAGAGGCAGGATGCGATATCATTGATACTGCAATTTCCCCATTCTCTATGGGAACAAGCCAGCCTGCAACAGAAGTTATGGTTGAGGCATTCAAAGGTACAGAATTTGATACCGGTTTAGACCAGAACTTACTTGCAGAGATCGCTGATTACTTCAGACCAATGAGAGAAGAAGCATTAGAGAGCGGTCTGATGAATACAAAAGTACTTGGTGTTAACATTAAAACTTTATTATATCAGGTACCGGGTGGTATGTTATCCAACATGGTTTCCCAGTTAAAAGAGCAGCATGCAGAGGATAAATACGAGGAAGTATTAAAGGAGATCCCAAGAGTCCGTAAAGATCTTGGTGAACCACCTCTTGTAACTCCTTCTTCCCAGATCGTTGGTACACAGGCTGTATTTAACGTATTAATGGGTGAACGTTACAAAGTTGCAACAAAAGAGACAAAAGACGTTTTACTTGGAAAATATGGTCAGACTGTAAAACCTTTCAATCCAGAGGTTGTTGACAAAGTTCTTGGCGAGGATAAGAAGAATGCAATCACATGCAGATATGCAGACTTACTTGAGCCGGAATTAGACAAGATCGAAGCTGAGATGAAACAGTGGAAACAGCAGGATGAAGATGTATTAACCTACGCTTTATTCCCACAGGTTGCAACAGACTTCTTTAAATACAGAGAAGCACAGCAGAAAAAAGTAGATGCAACTGTAGCAGATACAAAGAACGGAGCATATCCGGTATAAAGCAATAAATAATAGAATGTGCGCGTTATGAACATTTTGTTATCATGAATAAGAAACTGCCTTGTCGGGTTTTAGGATGATGAAACCTGGCGGGCAGTTTTTTTAAGTTGCAAAAAAGTTCCTATTTGCTATAATTAAAATGTTGGTATTTTGGTCGGCTCATGCATTTACGAATCGTAATCAGGAAGTGCCGGATCATAATAGAAAATGAATAACAGGTGGGGAACTATGGGTAATACGAACGATCTTAGCAATCGTATTAATGAATCTTACAGCAGATTAAGCAAAGGACAGAAGTTATTAGCTACATATATTACGGATAATTATGATAAAGCGGTCTTTTTGACAGCGGCAAAATTAGGAGAAGTGGTCGGTGTCAGTGAATCCACGGTAGTACGTTTTGCAACACATCTGGGGTACAGGGGCTATCCTGAATTTCAGAGTGCGTTAGAGGAACTGGTGAGAAATAAGTTAAATTCCATTCAGCGTATGGAAGTGACATACGGAAGGATCAGCCAGTCAAAAATTTTGGAATCTGTGCTTCACTCAGATGCGGAAAAAATCAATTCAACGTTAGAGAAAATCGATCAGGAAGCGTTTGAAGTTGCGGTGAACACTATTTTAAATGCAAAGCATATTTATATTATTGGAATCCGGAGCTGTGCACCATTAGCGTCTTTTATGGCATTTTATTTTAACCTTATGTTTGATAATGTGCATCTTTTGCAGACAAGCAGTTCAAGTGAGATTTTTGAACAGATGGTCCGGATCGGGAAAGATGATGTGATCATTGGAATCAGTTTTCCACGTTATTCCATGCGTACTTTAAAAGCAATGGAATTTGCCAATAACCGGAATGCCAAGGTGATCACACTGACCGACAGTGTACATTCCCCGATGAATCTGTATTCGTCCTGCAACTTAATTGCAGACAGTGATATGGCTTCGATTGTGGATTCGCTTGTGGCACCGTTAAGCGTTATTAATGCGCTGATTGTTGCGCTTTGTATGAAAAACCGCAAGAAAGTTGCCAAAACACTGGAAATGTTGGAAGATATCTGGGATGAATACCAGGTTTATGAGAGTGATGAGATTAATTATATTGATGACTCCATAAAAATGCGATATGGAAAAATAGGAGATACCGAATTTAATGAGTAAAGTAATTGTGATCGGCGGAGGACCAGCTGGGATGTTTGCAGCGATCGCTGCGGCGGAGAATGGCCATAAAGTTTTGTTATTGGAAAAAAATGAAAAGCTTGGGAAAAAGCTTTATATCACTGGGAAGGGAAGATGTAATATTACTAATTCCAGCGATATGGATGTACTTTTTAACAGTGTCATGACAAACCGGAAATTTTTATACAGTGCTTTTTATGCGTATGATAATCAAATGGTCATTGACTTTTTTGAACAGGCAGGACTTCCGGTAAAAAATGAGCGTGGCAACCGTATATTCCCGGTTTCAGATCATTCTTCAGATGTGATCGCTGCGTTACAGCGTGTTTTAAAGAAAAATCAGGTGGAGGTCAGACTTCACAGCGAAGTAGATTCCTTATTATATGAAGATTCAGAACAGGACGGAGAAAAGCGGGTATGCGGAGTGCGCCTTTCTTCCGGGGAACAGCTAACCGCAGATGATGTGATCGTTGCTACCGGTGGCTTCTCTTATCAGACGACTGGTTCGACGGGAGACGGATACCGATTCGCAAAGGAAGCCGGACATACCGTGACAGAAATACGACCGTCACTTGTTCCATTTAATGCGAAGGAGGCATATGTCAGGGAAATGCAGGGACTTTCCCTGAAAAATGTAAATGTCCGCATTTACCATGGAAAAAAATTGCTCTATGATGAATTTGGAGAAATGTTATTTACACATTTTGGTGTCAGCGGTCCATTGATCCTGACAGCGAGTGCAATGATAAAGCCGGATATCGCAAAAGAACCACTTGCCATGGAGATCGACTTAAAGTCGGCACTGTCGGAAGAACAGTTAGACAAGCGTGTGTTAAAAGATTTTGAGGAAGCAAAAAACAAGCAGTTTAAAAATTCCATTGGAAAGCTTTTTCCAGCAAAAATGATTCCTGTCATGATCGAATTGTCAGAAATTGATCCGGATAAAAAAGTAAATGAGATCACAAAAGAAGAGCGCCTGAAATTTGTGCGGCTGATCAAGGCTTTTCCATTAACTTTAAACGGACTCCGTGATTTTAATGAAGCTATCATCACAAAAGGTGGTGTGAAAGTCGGTGAAGTGAATCCGTCAACAATGGAGTCAAAACTTGTCAGACACTTATATTTCTGTGGGGAAGTGCTAGACTTAGATGCAGTGACAGGCGGCTTCAATCTCCAGATCGCCTGGTCAACCGGACATCTCGCAGGAATGTGTGTTGAATGATTAAAAATAGATAAAAAAGAGAGGAATGGATATATTATGAGTATGAATATCGCAATCGACGGACCAGCCGGAGCTGGAAAAAGCACAATCGCAAAGAAACTGGCAAAGGAGCTGGGCTTTATATATGTAGATACCGGTGCAATGTACCGTGCTATGGCATACTACTTTCTGACGAATGGAATCGATGCTTCGGATGAAGCAAAAATCGCCAAAGCATGCCCGAATGTGGATGTGACCATTACTTATGAAGCGAATGAACAGCAGGTTATTTTAAATGGAAAGAATGTGAATGGATTCATCCGTACAGAGGAAGTAGGAAACATGGCATCTGCAACAAGTGTGTATCCGGTTGTGCGCACAAAATTAGTCGAATTACAGCGGAAGCTTGCGCAGAGCACAGATGTGATCATGGACGGAAGAGACATCGGAACCTGTGTGCTTCCAGACGCCCAGGTGAAGATTTATCTTACTGCAAGCTCAAAAACAAGAGCACAGAGAAGATATGATGAATTGACTGCCAAGGGTGTTTCCTGCAATTTTGATGAAATTGAGAAAGATATCATTGATCGTGATTACCGGGATATGCACCGTGAGACATCTCCGTTAAAGCAGGCAGAAGACGCTGTTTTAGTAGATTCTTCGGAAATGACCATTGACCAGGTGGTGGATGCAATCCGTTCTATCTATGAAAAGAAAACACGCGAATAACGAATAATCAGACAGGAAAATATTTATGAATATCATTTTAGCAAAAAGTGCCGGATTCTGTTTTGGCGTAAAAAGAGCAGTAGAAACAGTATACAAAGAGGCAGAGAAGAATCAGACGCCAATCTATACCTTTGGCCCAATCATCCATAATGAGGAAGTGGTGGCAGATCTTGAAAAAAAAGGTGTGACGGTGATCAATTCCACGGATGAATTACAGGGAAAACCAAAAGGTACCGTGATCATAAGATCACATGGCGTTGAGAAAAAAATCTATGATGAGATCAAAGCGCAGGGATTTGAAATTGTGGATGCAACGTGTCCTTTCGTATTAAAAATCCACCGTCTTGTGGAACAGTACAGCAGAGAAGGATATCATGTTATTATTATTGGAAATGAGACACATCCGGAAGTGGAAGGTATTAAAGGATGGTCTGATCCAGCGGAGACAACCGTGATCGGAACATGTGAGGAGGCGGAAAAATTTACGCTTCCAACCGAAAAAAAAGTGTGTATTGTATCACAAACGACATTTAATTACAATAAATTTCAAGATTTAGTTGAAATTGTGAACAAAAAAGGTTATGATATTATTGTTTTAAATACTATCTGCAATGCTACAGAGGAAAGACAGACTGAAGCAGAACGTATTGCAAAAGAAGTCGATGCAATGATCGTCATCGGCGGCAGGGCTAGTTCTAATACGCAGAAGTTATTTGAAATCTGTAAAAATGAATGTGAAAATACTTACTATATACAAACAATAAAGGATCTTGATTTGACCAGATTAAAATCCACCGATAACGTAGGTATTACCGCAGGGGCATCTACCCCAAACAATATTATTGAGGAGGTTCAAAAGAATGTCAGAAATGAGTTTTGAACAAATGTTGGAGGAATCATTTAAAACAATAAGAAATGGAGAGGTAGTTGAAGGTACCGTTATCGATGTGAAACCTGATGAGATCGTTTTAAATATCGGATACAAATCAGACGGAATCATTACTCGCAATGAGTATACAAACGAATCTAACGCAGATCTTACAACTATGGTTTCTGTTGGTGATACAATGGAAGCAAAAGTATTAAAAGTAAACGACGGCGAAGGACAGGTTCTTTTAACTTACAAACGTCTCGCTGCTGAAAAAGGAAGCAAGAGATTAGAGGAAGCTTTCGAGAACAAAGAAGTTTTAACAGCAAAAGTTTCTCAGGTATTAGACGGCGGTTTATGTGTAGTTGTTGATGAGACAAGAGTGTTCATCCCTGCAAGCCTTGTATCTGATTCTTATGAGAAAGATCTTTCCAAATACAAAGATCAGGAAATCCAGTTCGTTATCAGTGAGTTCAATCCAAAACGCAGAAGAATCATTGGTGACAGAAAACAGTTATTAGTTGAGAAGAAATTAGAACAGCAGAAAGAACTGTTTGCTAAGATCAAAGTTGGTGATGTAATGGAAGGAACTGTTAAGAATGTAACAGACTTCGGTGCATTCATCGATTTAGGTGGAGCAGACGGATTACTTCATATTTCTGAGATGTCATGGGGCAGAGTAGAAAGTCCTAAGAAAGTATTTAACGTTGGAGATACTGTAAAAGTATTCATCAAAGATATCAACGAAACCAAGATCGCACTCAGCATGAAATTCCCTTCCGAGAATCCATGGAACGGAGCAGCAGAGAAGTTTGCAGTTGGCAATATTGTAAAAGGAAAAGTTGCAAGAATGACAGATTTTGGTGCATTCGTTGAGCTTGCTCCAGGTGTTGATGCATTACTTCATGTATCCCAGATCTCCAAGGATCATGTAGAAAAACCGGCTGATGTATTAAAAATCGGACAGGAAATCGAAGCAAAAGTTGTTGATTTCAATGAAGATGAGAAGAAAATCAGCTTATCTATCAAAGCTTTAGAGACTCCAGAAGAAGAGACAGTAGAAGCTGCTGAGGTTCAGACAGAGGAATAATATGCTTGATAATTATGAAAAATTCAAAAAAGATGTATATGTGTTAACTAAGATCGATCTGAACTGTTATAAGGAAAAACAGATGCGTCGTAGAATTGATACGCTTATTAATAAGAATGGGATTTCTTCCTATGATGCATATGTAGACCTGATCAAAAAGGATAAAGAAAAATTCGAACAGTTCGTCAACTTTTTGACCATCAATGTCTCTGAATTTTATCGTAATCCGGAGCAGTGGAAGATCTTAGAGGGTGAGGTGTTCCCAAAACTGATCAAAACCTATGGAAAGAATCTGAAAGTCTGGAGTGCAGCATGCTCTACCGGAGACGAACCATATTCTCTTGTTATGGCTTTGTCGAGACAGATACCACTTGCTAATATCAAAGTAATTGCTACGGATATTGACAAGCAGGTTTTGGATAAAGCAAGAATGGGACTTTATAACGAGAAGAGCATTGCCAATGTTCCGAAGGATTTAAAGGACAAATACTTTACCAAAATCGGAACTTCTTATCAGATTTCAGATGAGATCAAGCGCAGAGTGGAATTTAAAGAACACAATCTGCTGAAAGATCCATATCCGGCTGGCTGTAATCTGATCGTATGTAGAAATGTTGTGATTTACTTTACCGAGGAAGCCAAGGATGAGATTTATAAAAAGTTCAATCAGTGCATGACAAAGGGCGGAGTTCTCTTTATCGGAAGCACAGAACAGATCATGAACTACAAGGATCTTGGATTTGTCCGGGATAAATCTTTCTTCTTTGAAAAAGAATAATAAAATAAAAAAGGCGGAAAACATTACAAAAGGTTTTTCCGCCTTTTTTTGTTGCAGAGCAGAGCTAATGTTTTACGGTAAGAAAATGCCGGAAAACATGACGGGTATACTGAAGCAGAAGAGAATCGGAATCAAGAAATTCGCTGGTCAGCTCAAAATAGGTGAGTTTGTCTTTGACATTTTCCTTAAAAACAGGCGTCAGGATCGTTTCATACTGTGGAACGAAAATGGCGTCTTTTTTTGTGTAACAGGTTGCGGCGGTTGCTTTCTTACGGAACTCTTTGTCGACATAGGAGGCAACACTTTTATGGATAGCCATATCTTCCGCTGGAAGATAGTAATAATCTTCGGGATGATCGAAGAAAAATTTCAACGTTCCTTCCAGTAAATGAATTCTTAATCTCGATTCATGCTCATCACAGATCAGGTAAAAATCGTCTGTCTGACAGGAGACACGCTGCGGGAGGGCATATTCATTATGCAGAGTGAGCAATAACTCTTTTTGAGGTTCGCCGTTGCAGTCTTTATAGATATTCGTTTCCACCGAGGTTATTGTAAAACCGCCGCAGAAAAGTTTGTGGTAGCTGCGGATAGCAATGAGCTCTGTCATGCCAAGGACATCTTCGTAATTGTGCTGCTTCAGAAAAAAGAGAGCCTGATTGTCTTTTGTCTTCAGATAGTTCTCATAGACCTCGATCAGTTCACCACCGGAAAAAACATCATCTCTATTGATATTAAGGAAAGTTTCAATCGTTTTCTGCTTGTAATTTGGCAATTTGAGTAAAAATTTCAAAGCAGAAACTTCCTTATAAATATCAATATAGGTTTTCTCATCAAAAGGATGTGCAAGACCGTATTTCTGACACTTGTTTTTTAAATAAGGTATATCAAATCCGATTCCGTTGAATGAAATCACTGTCTGAAAATGTGACAGCTCCTGTAAAAAAGCAGCGAGTACACTGGCTTCTTCCTCTTTGGATTCTGCAAAATACTGTGTGATCATAAAACTGTCGCCTTCGCGATGAGCGCAGCCGATGAGATAGAGTGTGGTATAAGCAGGGGAAAAACCGGTAGTTTCAATATCAAAGAAAACAGCATCCTCTGTGAGAGTTTCATTTAAAATTTTGCTTGTATCTGTAAGAGAGTGTGTTTCATTCCAGATTTTCATGTGTTTTTTCCTTTGTTCTGATTTTTATATGGCTGAAAAGTTTTACAGAAAGCCCGGATACTGCAATCCAGACTTTGTTCTGCTTACAGTTTAGCACATCTGCCAGAAAGAATACACCCATTTTATTATGTAAAAATTATCTATATATTCTAAAAAATATGTATATTATTGTTAAAAAGTTGTCAAAAGGTTCTAAAAAAAATACAAAAAAAACGTATTTCATATGAGAGAGCTGTGTTATAATCATGCTGATGATATTTTGTGATTCTAGCGCAAAATATAATACTAAATAAGAGAAAGCGGGGCACAAAAATGGGTTTAAAGACATTTAAAGGTGGCGTCCATCCTTATGAAGGAAAGGAACTGGCAAAAGATCAGCCAATCAAGGAAGTTTTACCTAAGGGCGATCTGGTTTATCCGGTATCCCAGCATATCGGCGCACCAGCAAATCCAATTGTAGCGAAAGGTGATACCGTATTAAGAGGTCAGAAGATTGCAGAGGCAGGCGGTTTTGTTTCTTCTCCAATCTATGCATCTGTATCCGGTACCGTAAAAGCCATTGAACCACGCCGCGTAGCGGTTGGAGACATGGTGAATTCCATTGTCATTGAGAATGATGGAGAGTACAAGGAAGTAGAGTTCACTCCATGTGAGGATGTGACAGCTCTTTCCAAAGAAGAAATCATTAACAAAGTAAAAGAAGCAGGCGTTGTCGGAATGGGCGGTGCTGGTTTCCCTACTCATGTAAAACTTTCTCCAAAAGAGCCGGAGAAAATTGAGTACATTATTGCAAACTGCGCAGAATGTGAGCCATATCTGACTGCTGACTACCGCAGAATGCTTGAAAATCCGGAAGAATTAGTTGCCGGAATGAAGATCATCTTACAGATCTTTGATAAAGCAAAAGGTGTGTTCGGTGTTGAGAACAATAAACCGGACTGTATTGCAAAATTACAGGAATTAACAAAAGACGAACCTCGTATCGAAGTCTGTCCATTACAGACCAAGTACCCACAGGGTGGTGAGCGTCAGTTGATCTACGCTGTAACAGGCAGAGCAATCAACTCTAAGATGTTACCTGCCGATGCAGGATGTATCGTAGATAACGTAGAGACAATCATTGCAATCTACAATGCTGTAAAATTAGGAAAACCAGTGATGAACCGTGTATCTACCATTACAGGTGATGCAATTGCAAATCCTGGAAACTTCTTATATTACATCGGAACCAACTATGCAGAGTTAGTAGAGGCTGCTGGTGGATTCAAGGTACAGCCAGAAAAGATCATTTCCGGTGGTCCTATGATGGGATTTTCCATGTTCTCTCTGGATATTCCTACCACTAAGACATCTTCTTCCCTGTTATGTCTGGCAGAAGATGAGGTGGCAAAAGCTGAACCGTCTCCATGTATTAACTGTGGACGCTGCGTTGAAGCATGTCCGGAACAGCTGATTCCGTCAAGACTTGCCAAAATGGCAGATCATGGTGTAGCTGATGAATTTGAAAAATGGCATGGACTTGAATGTATCGAGTGTGGAAGCTGTAGTTTCGCATGTCCTGCAAAACGTCAGCTGGCACAGTCTATCAAGACTATGAAAAAACAGGTTCTTGCAGCAAAGAGAAAAAAATAAACAGACAATAAAGAGAGCATCAGAAATTTATTGTGATAAAAAATACGAAGAAAGAGGTGGATCCCGTGAGTGATTTATATCATGTTTCATCATCACCACACGTACGCTCGAAAGATACAACAAGCAAGATCATGCTTTATGTGATCATTGCATTACTGCCAACCAGTTTGTTTGGTATTTATAACTTTGGTATCAGAGCGCTGATTTTAATTTTAGTAACTATCGCAAGTTGTGTAGCTTCCGAATGGATCTTCAATAAGATCGTACATAAAAAGAACAGCATCAATGATTTGAGTGCAGTTGTAACAGGCTTGCTTCTTGCATTAAACCTTCCGGCAACACTTCCTTGGTGGGAAGCAGTAATCGGTGGCGTGTTCGCAATCGTTATCGTTAAGATGATGTTCGGCGGACTTGGACAGAACTTCATGAACCCGGCTCTCGGAGCAAGATGTTTCTTACTGATCGCATTTGCAGCGGATATGACAAACTTCACTGTAGGCGCATACTCAGGAGCAACACCACTTGCACAGATGAGAAATGGGGAAGCAGTGAACACCATGAGCATGCTGATCGGTAAGACAGCAGGTACGATCGGTGAGACATCTGCAATCGCAATTTTAATTGGAGCCATTTTCCTGATCTTAATGGGCGTTATCGACCTTAGAATCCCGGCTTCCTATATTATTACATTTGTTGTATTCATTCTGCTGTTTGGTGGACATGGATTTGACATGAACTATGTGACAGCACAGCTCTGCGGCGGTGGATTAATGCTTGGTGCATTCTTCATGGCGACAGACTATGTGACTTCTCCAATCACACCAAGAGGACAGATCATTTTTGGTATCTGCTGTGGTATTTTCACAGGACTGTTCCGTTGCTTCGGAGCCAATGCAGAAGGAGTTTCCTTTGCAATTATCTTAAGCAACCTCTTAGTTCCTATGATCGAGAAATACACAGTACCAAACGCTTTTGGTGTTGTGAAAACAAAACCTGAAAAGGAGGCAAAGTAAATTATGAATAAAAAGATCGTACATGACGCTTTGGTTTTATTCGCATTTACAGTCGTTCTTGGTTTGATCCTCGGAGTTGTCTATGGAATTACCAAACCTTCCATTGATCAGGTAAATTACGAAAAAACACAGGCTGCCTACAAACAGGTATTTGAAGATGCAGCATCCTTCGAAGAATACAGTGATTTTGATGCGGATGCAGCAGCAGCACTTATGACAGAAAAAGGCTTTTCAGACCAGATTGACAGTGTGAACACTGCCCTTGATGCAAGTGGCAATGTGATCGGTTATGTTTTGACCGTTACAGCAAAAGACGCCAGCCAGGCAACTATTACATTCTCCGTTGGTATCCAGAATGATGGTACTGTCAATGGATATTCCATCACAGACATCGCAGAGACTCCTGGACTTGGTATGAAAGCACAGGAAGAAGCTTTCTATAGTCAGTTCGAGGGAAAGAACGTTGATTCCTTTACAGTTGTAAAAGCAGCACCTTCTTCTGACAGTGAGATTGAATCTATCTCAGGTGCAACTATCACATCCAAAGCTATGGCAAACGGTGTGAATGCCTGCATCGCATACTTCCAGAATGTATTAGGAGGTACAAACTAATGAACAAAAATGTAGAACGTTTATATAACGGTATTATCAAAGAAAATCCAACCTTCGTTCTGATGCTTGGTATGTGTCCTACTTTGGCGGTTACATCCTCTGCTATCAACGGACTTGGTATGGGACTTTCTACAACCGTAGTATTAGTATTATCCAACTTATTGATCTCAGCATTCCGTAAGGTAATTCCAAACGGTGTGCGTATGCCGGCTTACATCGTAATCGTAGCATCACTTGTTACTGTTGTTCAGTTTATGATGCAGGCTTATACACCAAGTCTTTCAGATTCTTTAGGTGTATATATCCCATTGATCGTTGTTAACTGTATCATCTTAGGTCGTGCAGAAAGCTACGCTTCTAAGAATCCGGTTGTTCCTTCTATCTTCGATGGACTTGGTATGGGACTTGGATTTACACTTGGTCTGACACTGATCGGTCTTTTCCGTGAGCTGCTTGGTGCAGGTCAGATTTTTGGCGCACAGGTTCTTTCCTTAAGCTGGTTTACACCAATCACAATTTTCGTAATGGCACCTGGTGCATTCTTAGTACTTGCATGTCTGGTTGCTATTATGAACATTGTCAGAGCTAAAATGGAAGCAAAAGGCAAACCACTTGCAAAACCGTCCGGATGTATCACCGGTGACTGTGCAGGATGTGGAATGTCTGCAACATGTTCAGGTAAAAAAACAGAAGCTTCAGCAGTGGCTGAGAAAACAGAATAGGAGGATAGATACAAATGAAAGAATTAATTTTAATTGCAGTCGGATCTGCGATTGTAAATAACGTTGTATTAAGCCAGTTCCTTGGTATCTGTCCATTCTTAGGTGTATCCAAGAAAACTGAAACTGCAGCCGGAATGGGTGGCGCAGTTGTATTCGTTATTACAATTTCATCTTTTGTAACCGGACTGATCTACAAGTATATTCTTGCAAATGAATATCTGCTGAGCAAAGGCATTGACCTTACTTATCTGCAGACAATCGTATTCATTTTAGTAATTGCAGCATTAGTTCAGTTCGTAGAGATGTTTTTAAAGAAATCCATGCCAGCTTTATACAAGAGCTTAGGTGTGTATTTACCACTGATCACAACAAACTGTGCAGTATTAGGTGTTGCACTTACAAACGTTACAAAGGAATATAACATTCTTCAGGGTGTTGTAAATGGTTTTGCAACTGCATTTGGTTTCCTGATCGCAATCGTGATCATGGCTGGTCTTCGTGAGAAGATTGAATACAATGATATTCCAAAGCCTTTCCAGGGAACAGCAATTGTACTGATCACAGCATGTCTGATGTCAATCGCATTCATGGGATTCTCAGGAATGATTTAGGAGGAAAAAGACGATGAACATTACAGCAATTATTTTTGCAGCCGTTGTAGTCGGCGGTGTTGGTATTTTAATTGGATTTTTCCTTGGTGTTTCCGGAGAAAAATTCAAAGTAGAAGTAGATGAGAGAGAAGTAGCAGTTACAGAGGCTCTTCCAGGAAATAACTGTGGTGGTTGTGGATATGCCGGATGTTCCGGTCTTGCAGCCGCTATCGTAAAAGGGGAAGCTCCAGTCAACCAGTGCCCGGTTGGTGGTGCACCTGTTGCAGCCAAGATCGGTGAGATTATGGGTGTAAAAGCAGAGGAAGGCGAGCGCAAAGCAGCATTTGTAAAATGTGCCGGAACCTGTGAAAAAGCAAATCAGGACTATGAGTATACAGGCGTTCAGGATTGTGCAGCTATGGCATTTGTTCCAAATGGCGGACCAAAATCCTGTAACTACGGATGTCTTGGATTCGGTAACTGTGTGAAAGCCTGTCCGTTTGATGCAATCCATGTTGTAGACGGTGTTGCAGTTGTTGACAAGGAAACATGTAAAGCATGTGGTAAATGTGTTGCTGCATGTCCAAAACATTTGATCGAGCTTTTACCAGTCAGCGCAAAACATATTGTACAGTGCAGCTCCAAAGACAAGGGTAAAGATGTTATGAAAGCTTGCTCTGTCGGATGTATTGCATGTCACTTATGTGAGAAAAACTGCCCGGCCGATGCAGTACATGTTGTAGATAACGTTGCTTATATCGACCAGGAAAAATGTACAAAATGTGGTCTCTGTGCTGAGAAGTGTCCGAAGAAGATTATTTTATAAGACCTTAAGAGCAGTGAACAGGAACACAGGATAAAAATAAAATGTGGGACCTATCATAAGTCTCAGAGCTGAATGCGTCTGTATCGGCAATTATGCCGGTACAGACGTATTTTTATGCAAAAGTGTCGATTTTTTGTCGGGGATATAGTAAAATAAAGAATATCATATAGTTTTGTCAGAGAAGCATGATATGTAAAGTCTGGCATGGGAAAAGGAGGGGTTCGATGAAGAAAAAATGTATGATTTTTTTATGTGTAGTCTTTATGTTGTCTGCAGCAGCCGGATGTGGCAGTAAGAGTATGGATGCCAAGCCGGAATTTGCATCCGGAGAAAGCAGTATGAATGGAGCTTTTCTGGATGAGGATTATGGCAATGAGCAGGAAATGGAAACAGATGAAGGGATCACATCAGAAAATGGGCTGGATGGACAGGTGGCCTCCGGACGGAAATTGATCCGCACCGTTTATCTGTCTTTACAGACGACAGAATTTGATTCCCTGCTAAGTAATTTAAGTGAGAAAACAGCAGAACTGGGTGGTTATATTGAAAATTCTTCAGTGAGTGGACATAGTTATTATTATAACAATACAAGATATGCAAGTTATACGATAAGGATCCCAACCGCAGAATTGAATCAGTTTGTAGAAGTGGTGAGCGAGATCGGTAATGTAACGCAGAAAAACGAATCTGTCGAGGATGTGACCTTACAGTATGTGGATGTGGAGAGCCGCAAAAAAGCATTAGAGACAGAACAGGAACGCCTGATGGAATTACTTTCCGATGCAGAAAATATGGAGGATCTTCTTGCTATAGAAAGTAAATTATCAGAGGTGCGGTATGAATTGGAGAATTATGGAAGCCAGCTTCGGATGCTTGACAATCAGATCGATTACAGCACAGTGAATGTGGATGTGGATGAGGTAGAGCGTATTACGGAAACAGGGGAGAAAAGCTTTTTTGCAGAGATAAAAGACCGGTTTGGCGACAGCTTATATCAGGTAGGTCGGGGCATCCGCAGTTTTACAATAGGATTTTTTGGATCGCTGCCGATCATTCTTGTGTGGGTAGTGATCGCAGCAGTTGTGGTCATTGTGGTGAGAGCGATCATGAAGAAGAGAAAGAAGAAAAAAGAATAAAAGTTTTTTGATATTTGGATTAAGATATGATAAAGTGGTAAATAGCTCAAATATTTCACCTATATCATGATCGGCTGGATCATAGATAGGATTAATGACACAAAGAACAGATGCATCAAAAGGAGCAGCATGAACGAGAAAGAATTTGATTTTACCAAGAAAAAAAGAGTCGTTGTAAAAATCGGTTCCTCCTCTTTAAACAGGGAAGAGACCGGAAATCTGAATTTTACGAAGTTAGAGCATCTGGTGCGCGAACTATGTGATATGAGAAACCGCGGAATGGATGTATGTCTGGTAAGTTCCGGCGCAATCGCAGTAGGTCGTCAGACGATCGGTCTGAATGAGAGACCGAAGGATATTTCAACAAAACAGGCATGTGCGGCGGTTGGACAGGCAAGGCTGATGATGACGTATCAGCGGATGTTTGCGGAATACAACCAGATTGCAGGTCAGATTCTGATGACCAAAAATACAATGGTAAATCCCGTTTCAAGGGAAAATGCGCAGAATACTTTTGAGGAGCTGTTCCGATTAGGTGTCATTCCAATCGTAAATGAAAATGATACCGTTTCTACTTATGAAATGCAGTTTGGTGACAATGACACATTGTCAGCTATTGTTTCGTCTCTCGTAGGGGCAGATCTTTTGATTTTATTATCGGATATTGATGGACTGTTTACGGATGATCCACATAAAAATCCGGAGGCAAAACTGATCAAAGTGGTTGATAAAATTGATGCAAAACTGCTGGGCATGGCAAAAGGTTCTACCGGAAGTGATGTCGGAACCGGTGGTATGGCGACAAAACTTACGGCTGCAAAGATCGCGACACTTTCCGGCGCGGATATGGTGATCGCAAATGGCGCGGATGTATGTATTTTACATCATATTATTGATGATGATTTCACAGGAACAATTTTTAAAGCCGATAAGAGCGAAAGCTTTCATATCGCAGATTTTATTATGGAGACAATAGGGTAATGGAACAGTCAAAAATCGACAGAATTAATGAATTATACAGAAAATCAAAAGCCGAAGGACTGACTGAGGCAGAAAAAAACGAACAGGCACTTCTGCGCAAGGAATTTGTGGCGGATGTGAAGAAAAACCTCACAGCACAGTTGAACAATATAGACATTCAAAATGAAGATGGAACGATCGAAAATCTTGGTGAAAAATATGGAAATAAACCAAAGAAACTTTCGTAAAGAACATCTTGCCATACGAAATGCCATGCTGCCGGGAGAAGTAGCAGAGAAAAGCAGCGCCATTGTAAAACGTCTGCTTCAAGCAGACTGGTACAGGCAGACGAAAGAAATTTTTGCTTATTATCCGTTAGGAAACGAAGTGGATTGCCGAGCATTGTTTTTGCAGGCATGGGCAGAAGGAAAACGGATCGCTCTCCCAAGAACAAAAGGGGAAAATCAGATGGATTTTTTCTATATTGATTCTTTGAATGAGTTGGAGGAGAGCGCATTTCATGTGATGGAACCGGTCAGGGGCAGCGAAAAAGCGGTTCCGCTACAGCAGCCAGTCATTGTTCCGGGAAGTGTATTTGGCAGGGACGGCAGCCGTTATGGGTATGGAAAGGGTTATTATGACCGTTTTTTTGCAAAATACCCAAGACTGAGGCGATATGCAGTCTGTTATGAGCATCAGTTAGAAGAAACACTGCCAACAGATCAACACGACATCTATATGCATGATATTTATACAGAAAGGGAAGTCATCCAATGCTTTTCGGGCAGTGAAGCTTTACTTGAAAGCTAAAGGGCTGGCTTTTTGAGTGGAATTACACTTAATTTAAAAACAGATCGGGAAAGGGCGTACATTATGGAATTATTGGACATTTGTAAACAGGCAAAAGAAATTGCACCAAAAATTGGAATCCTTGATACAAACACAAAAAATCAGACACTTCTTACCGTGGCAGATTTTCTTGTGAAAGAACAAAATTTCATTTTGGATGCCAACAAAATAGATATTGAAAATGGAAAGAAAAATCACATGCCGGAGGGACTGTTAGACCGTCTGCTTTTGACAGAAACGCGCATTGCACAGATGGCAGAAGGTCTTCGACAGGTAGCAGCGTTAGAAGATCCAATCGGAGAAGTGTTGGGCATGAAAAAAAGACCAAACGGGCTTATGATCGGACAGAAACGTGTGCCGCTTGGGGTAGTTGGAATTATATATGAAGCAAGACCGAATGTGACTGCTGATGCATTTGCCCTTTGCTTTAAGACAGGAAATGTCGTTATTTTAAAAGGAGGCAGTGATGCAATCCATTCAAATATTGCCATTGTGGATACAATTCGGAAAGCACTTGCAAAAGAGTCTATTCCAGAGCAGGCAATCTCTCTGATCGAGGATACTTCCAGAGAGACAGCAGCGGCTTTTATGAAAATGAATGAATATGTGGATGTGCTGATTCCAAGAGGCGGAGCAGGGCTGATCAAAGCGGTTGTAAATCAGGCAACAATCCCGGTCATTGAAACAGGAACCGGAAATTGTCATATTTTTGTGGATGAGACTGCGGATTTTGATATGGCAATGGATATTATATTAAATGCCAAGACACAGAGGATTGGTGTGTGCAATGCATGTGAATCGCTGGTACTTCATGAAAAAATAGCAGATGCATTTCTTCCGGAACTGATGAAACGTCTTGCAGAGAAAGAGGTAGAGGTTCACGGAGACGAAAAAGTAATGCAGATCGCAGACGGCTGCGTGAAAAAAGAACTGCTTGTTCCGGCGACGGAGGAAGACTGGGGCAGAGAGTATCTGGATTATAAGCTTTCTGCAAAAGTTGTTTCTTCGGTCGATGAGGCAATCACACATATTAATAAGTACAATACCGGACATTCCGAGGCAATCATCACAGAAAATTATTCCAATGCAGAAAAATTTTTGAATGAGATCGATGCTGCCTGCGTTTATGTGAATGCCTCCACACGTTTTACGGATGGATTTGAGTTTGGTTTTGGTGCAGAAATTGGCATTTCCACACAGAAACTTCACGCAAGAGGTCCGATGGGACTGCTCGCACTGACCAGTACAAAATATATCATATATGGGAATGGACAGATCCGGAAATAGATGATAAGATATTGCCTTGTGGTATGTTATAAAGAGCAGAACATATGTTTGCCAAAATGGTGTATGTATGATATTATAATGAGCAAAGATAGGAAAATATAATGAAAGAAAAGAAAAACATTACGATTATTGATAAAAAGCAGATACCTTCCGAGGAGCCGGCAAGACAGTATTATTTTATGGAAATCGCAAAGAAGTATGTTGCAGAATTAGCGGAGCAGAAGGGTGCGCCACTTACGTTCTGCGTAACAACTTTCGGCTGTCAGATGAATGCGAGAGATTCCGAGAAGTTAGTCGGTATCTTAGAGAAAATCGGTTATGTGGAAGCACCGGATGAGAAAGCGGATTTTGTCATTTACAATACCTGTACCGTGCGCGAGAATGCCAATAATAAAGTCTATGGCAGACTTGGTTATTTACATGGATTTAAGAAAAAAAATCCATACATGATGATCGGACTCTGCGGATGCATGATGCAGGAACCAACGGTCGTTGAGAAGATTCAGTCAAGTTACCGGTTTGTGGATCTGATTTTTGGAACCCATAATATTTATAAATTTGCAGAATTGATCGTGACAGCATTGGAATCTAATTCTATGACAATTGATATCTGGAAAGATACCGATAAGATCGTGGAAGATCTTCCAGTGGAGCGAAAATATTCTTTTAAATCGGGTGTCAATATTATGTTCGGATGCAATAACTTCTGTAGTTATTGTATCGTGCCATATGTGCGTGGACGTGAGAGAAGCCGTGAGCCGAAAGAGATTGTACGTGAGATTGAGCATCTGGTACAGGACGGTGTTGTAGAAGTGATGCTGTTAGGACAGAATGTGAATTCCTATGGTAAAAATCTGGAGCATCCAATGACATTTGCACAGCTTCTTCAGGAGATTGAGAAGATTGAGGGATTGGAGCGTATCCGTTTCATGACCTCTCATCCGAAGGATCTTTCAGATGAACTGATCGAGGTGATGAAGAATTCTAAAAAAATCTGTAATCATCTTCATTTGCCGCTTCAGTCCGGAAGCAGCCGTATTTTAAAGATTATGAACCGTCATTATGATAAGGAACATTATCTGGAACTGGTAGATAAGATCAGGGCAGCGGTGCCGGATATCGCACTTACAACAGATATTATTGTTGGTTTCCCAGGGGAAACAGAGGAAGATTTTGAAGAGACAATGGATGTTGTGCGCAAAGTGCGTTACGACAGTGCGTTTACATTTATTTATTCCAAGAGAACCGGAACTCCGGCAGCAACGATGGATGACCAGATTCCGGAGGAAGTGATCAAAGAGAGATTTGACCGCCTGCTTCATGAAGTTCAGACAATTTCTGCTGAGAAGGCAGGTAAACTTACCGGACAGACACTTCCGGTATTAGTGGAAGAAGTGAACGGACAGGATGCGTCACTCGTCACAGGAAAGCTGACGAACAATTCAACGGTACATTTCCCGGGAACGGCAGATATGATCGGTACGATCCAGAATGTTGTGCTTGAGGAGTGCAAGGGATTTTATTATATCGGTAAGCTTGCAGAATAATCAGAGGTGAAATAATTGCGAAACGGATAGATGCTCACATCCTAAATCATGTTTTGCAATTATCTGAATAAGCAACTGGCGGAAAATGTTTAGGAAAGCAGGACAAGAAGGATGTATGCATATATAAAGGGAACTTTAGAAGAGACCGGTGAAGATTACATTGTTGTTGAGGCGGGAGGAATCGGTTATCAGATTTTTACCGCAGGACAGACCTTTCAGTATCTTCCGTCTGTTGGAGAGAAATTAAAAGTTTATACTTACCTGCACGTGCGGGAAGATGCCATGATTTTATTTGGTTTTCTGACCAAGGACGATTTGTTTGTGTTCAAATTGCTGCTTGGTGTCAGCGGGATCGGACCGAAAGGCGCGCTGGCGATTTTGTCTGTTATGACAACGGATGATCTTTGCTTTGCAGTGCTTGGGGATGACGCAAAGGCAATTGCGAAAGCACCGGGAGTGGGAGCGAAAACAGCGCAGCGCTTGATTTTGGAACTGAAAGATAAATTAAGTCTGGAAGATGCGTTCGAACAGAAATTGGCAAAAAACGAGCATCCAGTAGAGAACAAAGCCAAAGGTGCGAAGAACGAAGCGGTTCAGGCATTAGTTGCGCTTGGTTATTCTTCTTCGGAGGCATTAAAGGCATTAAATGGTATCGAGATCACAGAGGATACCGATGTGGAAGATATCTTAAAAGCTGCATTGAAAAATATGGCTTTTTTGTAGGAAAGGTGTTTTGACAGAACATGGAAAAGAGAGTAATTTCCACCCAGGTTCAGGATGAGGATATTAAAATTGAAAAGAATCTAAGACCGCAGACGTTAGATGATTATATTGGACAGCAGAAAGCCAAGAAGAATCTGAAAGTTTATATCGAGGCTGCAAAACAGCGTGGAGAGTCTTTAGACCATGTGCTTTTCTTTGGACCACCGGGACTTGGAAAGACTACGTTAGCTGGAATTATTGCAAATGAGATGGGAACGCACATGAAGATCACTTCGGGACCGGCAATCGGAAAACCGGGTGAAATGGCGGCTATTTTAAGCAATCTGCAGGAAGGAGATATTCTTTTTGTAGATGAGATCCACAGGCTGAACCGTCAGGTAGAAGAAGTGCTTTATCCGGCAATGGAAGACTATGTGATTGATATTATGATTGGAAAAGGCGCAACGGCACGCTCAATCCGTCTGGATCTTCCGAAGTTTACACTTGTAGGAGCAACGACGAGAGCCGGACTTTTGTCTGCGCCACTCCGTGACAGATTTGGAGTGATTCATCATCTGGAATTTTATACGGTGGACGAACTGAAAACAATTATTATGCATTCCGCAGAAAAATTAGGTGTAGAGATTGATGAGGAAGGAGCCTATGAGCTTGCGAGAAGATCAAGGGGAACGCCTCGTCTTGCAAACCGTCTGTTAAAGCGTGTCCGGGATTTTGCGGAAGTTAAATATGACGGAAAGATCACAAAAGAGGTGGCATCTTTTGCGCTTGATCTTCTGGAGGTAGATAAGTTTGGTCTGGATCAGAATGACCGCAATATTCTGATGACAGTGATCGAGAAGTTTCAGGGCGGACCGGTCGGACTGGATACGCTTGCGGCATCTATCGGAGAGGATTCAGGAACAATCGAGGATGTCTACGAGCCTTATCTGGTACAGAATGGCTTTATTATCCGGACTCCGAAGGGCAGAATGGTAACAGATCTGGCCTATCAGCATTTTGGAATTGAAAAATAGTGCAAGTTGTTATTGCTTTTACCATATCTTGCTTATATAATATACTATATGCACTATAACTTGTACATGTATGAGAAGAAAGTTTGCTATTATCCGAAATGTGATGGTACAGATAAAAGCTTGCCCGGGAGGAAAATGTTATGTCTGAGAAGTCCAGTACTGAGGTGATTATTGGAGGAAAAGTTTATACGTTAAGCGGTTATGAAGGAGAAGAATATCTTCAGAAGGTAGCTGCGTATATCAACAATAAAATTAATGAGTTTGATTCCATGGAGGAATATCGGAGATTTCCAACCGATATGAAAGCAACTCTGCTGCAACTGAATATTGCAGATGATTATTTTAAGGCAAAAGCACAGGTGGAGAAGTTAGAGCAGGATATCGAGATGAAGGATCGCGAGATTTACAATTTGAAGCATGACCTGATCTCGAACCAGATCAAAACCGAAAGTGATGAGAAAACACTGAAAGAGTTGCAGGACGAGAACAAAGAACTTCTGTTAAATAAAGCAAAATTAGAGGCTGAAAATAAAGAACTTCTGTTAAACAAAACAAAATTAGAGACTTCTTTAGAGGATGCCCTGCTTGGAAAAGTTCCTGGTGCAAAGAAGCACGATGAAGAAAAGAATGTTAAAAAAGAAGAATAGATATGGGGACGATTTTATCGTCCCTTTTTCCTTATAGAGAGATTTTAAGTTTAAATAAACAGGTGAAATGATGAAAAAGAATCAATTAGAATTATTAGCGCCAGCCGGTTCCTATGATATTTTTAAGGCAGTGTTGAATGCCGGGGCAGATGCAGTCTATGTAGGGGGAAGCCAGTTCGGTGCGAGAGCCTACGCAAATAATTTTTCAAAAGAAGAATTGCTGCTTGCGATTGACGAAGCGCATATTCACGGAAAACAGCTTTATCTTACAGTAAATACGCTGTTAAAAGAGGAAGAATTAGAGACGCAGTTGTACGATTATCTGCTTCCTTACTATGAGCAGGGACTGGATGCGGTGATCGTGCAGGACATGGGAGCATTTCAGTTTATCCGGGAACATTTTCCGAAAATGGATATTCATACCAGCACGCAGATGACAATCTGCAACCGCTATGGCGCAGAGATGATGAAAGAGCTTGGCGCTAGCAGAGTCGTGACAGCGCGTGAGATGTCATTTGCAGAGATTAAAGATATTGCAGATCATGTGGATATCGAGATTGAAAGCTTTGTGCATGGAGCGCTGTGCTACTGTTTTTCCGGACAGTGTCTGTTAAGCAGCATGATCGGTGGCAGAAGTGGAAACCGGGGCAGATGCGCCCAGCCATGCAGACTTCCATATGAAGTTTACGATGCAAAGCGGAAAAAAATCGCATCAGAACCTTTTGTGCTGAGCCCGAAGGATCTTTGTACGATCGATCTGATCCCAAAACTGGCGGAGAGCGGAATCTTTTCTTTTAAAATCGAAGGAAGAATGAAACAGGCAGAGTATGCAGCCGGGGTGGTATCTGTCTATCGCAAATATATGGACCGCTACTTGGAGTACGGCGCGAAGGACTATCAGGTAACGAAGGAAGACATACAGAAGCTGTATGATTTCGGTAACCGGAGTGGTTTTACAAAAGGTTATTATGAAAAACATAATGGAAAAGACATGATCACGTTCCAGAAGCCGAACCACGCAAAAGGAAATGAAACACTTCAGGAGAAAGTCCGGGAAGATTATTGCAGAGGCGAAATAAAAGAAAAAATCAATGGAAATTTAATTTTATCCCAAGATTCGCCTGCTATACTGACAGTGACATGGGGAGATTTCAGTTACACCGCAAATGGTGATCTGGTGCAGCCAGCGTTAAAACAGCCGCTTTCCATGGAAAAAGTGAGAGAGAATATGGAAAAAACCGGAAATACGCCATTTACATTTGAAAATCTTTCTGTTTCCATGCAGGATGCAGTTTTTCTTCCGATGAAATCCTTGAATCAGCTTCGCAGGGATGCATTAGAGGGGTTAGAACAACTCTGTATTAAAGCGTACCGCAGAAGCCAGGCAGATCAGGAAGATGCAGCGCAGAATGAAAATGATAGTAACGAGGAATCTGCTTCATCCAGAAAACAGCTTTCGGTGCTGGTAGAGAGACGCTGTCAGCTGCCACCACTTTTGGAGAGTGGGCTGGTGCAGGATATTTATCTGGATCAGACCTGTTATCATAAAAACAACCTGTGGGAACAATTGAAAGAGGATGTCACAAGGATTCATCAGGCAGGAAAAGATGTGTACTATGTGTTCCCGACTGTTTTCAGGAAGAATGCCTCGGACTTTTACGCAGAGCATTTGAAAGAACTGACTGGCTGCAAGTTGGACGGAGTGGTTGTAAAGAGCCTTGATGCAGTCTGGTTTGTGAAGAAACATCTGGGTGAGATGCCGGTTATTCTTGACCAGGGACTATATACTTACAACAACAGGGCACTCGCGGTATTCCGGGAATTTCAGCCAATCCGCATGACAGCGCCTTATGAATTAAACCGCAGTGAGTTAAAAAGGCGGGAGAACATCGACAGTGAGATTGTCCTTTACGGTTATCTGCCGCTTATGACATCTGCGCAGTGCGTGCATGCGAATACAGGAAAATGTGATAAGACACCTGTAGTAACATATTTAAAAGACCGGTATGGAAAATTTTTCCCGGTCAAAAATAACTGCATGGAATGTTATAATACGATTTATAATACAACGCCACTGATGATATTCGGCTATGGAAAAGAGTTGAGGAAGGCAGATTTCTCCAAGTTCCGGCTGAATTTTACAGTGGAAGGCGAGGATGAAGTGCGAAAGATCCTTGAAATTTACAAGACTGTATTCTGCGAGGGCAGCAAAGTCCTTGCGGATGTGTACCAGGGGGAATATACCAATGGTCATTATAAAAGAGGAGTAGAGTAAAACATGACAAATCTTATCATAGAAATATCAAAGTATTTCATGATTTTTATGTTTGCTTTTTACACGTACGAGTGCTTTGCGGCATTTCGACAGAAAATCAAACCAGAGCAAAGAGAACATATTTTAAGCAGGCAGTGCGCAGCTATTTTTCTGATCCATTTTGACGCTTTTGCGGTGATCTATCTGGTGACAGAAGATATCAGCATGCTGATCTTTTATGCGGCGCAGGCGGTCTTGCTTGCGATGATCCAGACAAGCTATCAGTTGTTTTACAGCAAGTCATCGAGACTTCTGACAAACAATCTGTGCATGCTTCTGACAATTGGATTTATTATGTTAACCAGACTGTCATTTGACAGTGCCAGAAAACAATATTTTATCGCATTGGTGTCTATGATTTTTTCACTGATCGTACCGGTGTTGATTAACCGTGTGGGTTTTGTGCGCAAATTGTACTGGCTCTTTGCGGTTGTAGGAATTTTGGCACTTCTCGTGGTGACAATCGCAGGAAATACAAGTTATGGAGCGAAAATTTCGCTTTCCATTGCAGGAATTTCCATTCAGCTGAGCGAGTTCGTGAAAATTTTATTTGTATTTTTTGTGGCGGGCATGTTATATCAGGATACCTCGTTTAAGAGAGTGTGCATAACCACTGTGATCGCAGCGGTACATGTGCTGATATTAGTGGCTTCGCGGGATTTAGGCGCGGCATTGCTCTTTTTTGTGACCTATGTGGTAATGCTTTACGTCGCAACCAAAAAAGTGCTTTATTTTGCAGGGGGACTTGCCGCCGGAAGTGCAGCTTCTGTGGTGGCCTACCATCTTTTTTCCCATATCCGTGTGAGGGTGAGAGCATGGCAGAATCCGCTGGCATATATCGATAAGGAGGGATACCAGATCTCACAGTCACTGTTTGCCATTGGAACAGGCGGATGGTTTGGAATGGGATTATATCAGGGACTGCCGGATAAAATACCGGTCGTAAAGCAGGACTTTATTTTCTCGGCTATTTCGGAGGAATTAGGCGGCATTTTTGCACTGTGTCTGATCATGGTGTGCTTTAGCTGCTTTCTGATGTTTTTAAATATCGCAATGCAGATGAAAGACCAGTTTTACAAGCTTGTGGCGTTGGGACTTGGGACAATCTATGCATTTCAGGTATTTTTGACTATTGGAGGTGTGACGAAGTTTATTCCGTCTACCGGAGTGACGCTGCCGCTGGTAAGTTACGGAGGCAGCTCCCTGTTAAGTTCCATGATTATTTTTGCAGTGATTCAGGGGTTATATATTTTAAGACAGGATGAAGGAGAGACAAATGGGCCTAAAGTCAGAACGAACAGACAAAACAGAAAAAAGACAACAGGCTTCGAAAAAGCGGACATCGAAGACTTCTCGTAAAAAGAACCGTGAATTTACAGTTATCACATATACATTTCTGGTGCTTTTTGTCTGCATGATGGGATACTTTGCTTATTTTCAGTTTGTGCGGAGCGAGGATTTTATTAACAGTCCTTACAACAAAAGGCAGGATCTTTTTGCAAAAAAGGTGACGCGTGGCGAAATTGTTTCTGCCGATGGGCATATACTCGCAGAAACGATCACAGATACGGATGGGACAGAGACAAGATATTATCCGTATGCCAATATGTTTGCGCATGTCGTTGGTTTCTCTACCAACGGAAAGTCTGGACTGGAATCGATTGCCAATTTTAACCTGCTGCGCTCCCACACGATGACTTTGGAAAAAGTGGTCAATGAACTTCAGGGAGAGAAGAACATCGGTGACAATGTGGTGACAACGTTAAATTATGATCTGCAGGATACGGCATACGGGGCATTAGGAAAATATGATGGAGCCATTGTCGTGATGGAACCATCGACCGGGAAAATACTTGCCATGGTGTCAAAACCGGATTATGATCCGAATAATATTGCCGAGGATTGGGAAGAACTGACTTCGGAAGACAGTGACAGCTCGGTTCTTCTTAACCGTGCGACGCAGGGGTTATACCCGCCGGGATCGGTATTTAAAATTTTTACAACTTTAGAATATGTGCATGAAAACAGTGATTATGAGAACTATTCTTTTGACTGCAATGGAAAGTTCGAGGAGGGGGATTCTGTCATTCACTGTTATAAGAATAAAAGGCATGGGGAGGAAGATCTTATCGGTTCGTTTGCGGACTCCTGCAACTCATCCTTTGCATCTTTGGGACTGACGTTAGAGCCGGATTCGTTTACAAAGTTATGTGACAGCCTGCTTTTTAATACGAGCCTTCCGCTGAAATTCGAATCTTCCAAAAGCAGTTTTGCATTGGATGACAATGCGGACGTGTCAACGGTATTGGAGACATCGATCGGACAGGGCAAAACTTTGGTAACGCCGATGCATATGGCACTTGTTGTGTCTGCAATCGCTAATGACGGTGTTTTGATGAATCCGTACCTGATCGATCACACGGAAAATTATAATGGTATTGTCGTGGATTCTTATGAACCAACGGAATATGGAACACTTTTATCGGAGGAAGACGCTTCCTTGATGCAGACTTTTATGCGTGAAGTGGTCGAGGACGGAACCGGGGAGCGGCTGGCTGGACAAAGCTACACTGCTGCGGGAAAAACAGGAACAGCAGAGTTCTCCACTTCCTCTAAGGCATCCCATGCATGGTTTGTAGGCTATGCGCACCGCGAGGATAAAGAGGATATTGCGGTTGCGATTATCGTGGAAGATTCCGGATCAGGCAGTGAGTATGCGGTTCCGATCGCAAAAAAGATTTTTGATGCATATTATCAGTAAACGGGGCAGGAAAGATATTTCAGTATTGGTTGCATGAAAAAACGAAAAGTATTATACTTATAACAAAAAACCACATCAGGAGGTATTGCAATGATCGAGGCAACAAGTTGTGGCGGTGTGGTAATATTCCGGGGTAAGATACTTCTCTTATATAAGAATTATAAGAATAAATATGAGGGCTGGGTTCTTCCGAAAGGAACTGTGGAAGACGGGGAAGAATTCAGGGATACTGCAACTCGTGAAGTGTTAGAAGAGACAGGAGCGGCGGCGAGTATCATTAAGTATATTGGAAAGAGCCAGTATACGTTTACCGTGCCGGAGGATACCGTGGAGAAGGAAGTACACTGGTATCTGATGATGGCAGACAGTTATTACAGCAAACCACAGCGTGAGGAATATTTTGTTGATTCCGGATATTACAAATATCATGAGGCGTATCATCTGCTCAAATTTGCGAATGAGAAGCAGATTTTAGAGAAAGCTTATAATGAATATCTGGAGTTGAAGAAAAACAATTTGTGGGGCAGCCACAAGTACTTTTAATGTGAGGATTCGCATGAAATGGTATGACGATTTATACGTAGGCGAGAGCATCGTACATAAGACAAATAAGATCAAATGGAAAATTCGTCATAATGCAGGGCAGATTAATATTTACGTGATCACTCTGGCATCGAACGATAAGAATCTGTTAGACATCATTCCGTCGCAGGAGCTGATGCAAAAAGGTTATCCTAAGAAGGATCTGTATGTTGTCGGATTAGCGAAGGGATATGATGAGGCAGTGGAAGTAGCTGCATCCATTATAGATGAAGTTTACCGCCAGACCGGGGCATTTGAGGTGGCTTCGTATCTCAGAGAGAAAAAGAGGAGAAAAGCAGAATGACCGCTGTTTTACTCACAATTCTGAAAATCATCGGAATTGTGCTGCTTGTGATCTTAGGAATCCTGCTTTTTCTGCTTGCTGCCATATTGTTTGTACCGGTACGCTATTCTGTAAAAGGAACAGTTGATAACAGTATTACCGCAGAAGGAAGGATAAGCTGGCTATGTTCGATACTCCGTTATGATTTTACGTTTCAGGAGCAGGAATTGAACGGCGAAGTCCGGATATTTGGCTTTCGTCCGAAGAAAAAAGAGAGAGTATCGGAAGAAGAGCTGGAGGAGAAAGCTGTTCCTGAAGTAAAAGACGGGGTGGAAGAGGTTGTTTCTGATCTTGTTTCCTCTGCCGGGGAAGAAGATAAATCGGAGAAAAATCCGATTAAGCCAGAGCAGAATCAAGAGGTAGATTCTCATAAGGGTAAGCAGAACAGAAAATCATCCGATAAAAATTCCCGACCATCCAGAAAAAATATTTTCATGCGGATGTGGGATAAAATAAAAAGCTTTCTGAAAAAAATCAAGAATTTTTTCATAGGCATACAAAAGAGGCTGATCAGTTTCAAAGAGTTCGTGGTAAAAGTCAAAGAGATTGTGACGGACACGAAAAATCAGTATGCTGTGAGGCGATTGTGGGAAGAATTATTATATCTGCTCAAACATTTTGGCTTTCGGAAAATCCATACAGAACTGACGTTTGCGCTGGCTGATCCGGCGCTTACCGGACAGGTGTTAGGCATTTTGTGCATGATGCCGTTCCTCTATCAGTATGATTTTCATATATTCCCTGATTTTGAATCGGAATCGTATTATATCAGGGGCAGTTATGATGTGAAGGGCAGAATCCAATTGATCTTCCTGCTGATCACGTTTATTCGGATTGTGGCAGATAAGAATCTGAGGTGTTTTTTGAAAAAAATACTGGATAAGAGATAAACAGTTTCGGAAGAACGAAACGTTTATGCAGAGATCAGTAACGGTGAAGATACCGGACAGAAAAAAACATAATATTTTATCATTATAAATAGAACAAAAATAGAAAGGTGGCAGTAACAATGGGAGACAATAGTTTTAATACAACAGTAGAATCATTATTCAAGGGAATGGATAGTTTTATTACAACAAAGACGGTGGTCGGTGATGCAATCCATATCGGTGATACGATTATTTTGCCATTGGTGGACGTTTCCTTTGGCGTGGCAGCCGGAGCATTCAGCCAGGAGAAGAAAAACAATGGTGCCGGTGGTATGGGCGGAAAGATCACACCGAGCGCTGTGTTAGTGATCCAGAATGGAACAACCAAGCTTGTCAACATCAAAAATCAGGATGGACTTACGAAAGTGCTGGATATGGTGCCGGACTTTGTGAATAAATTCGCATCTAAGGGTGAGAAGGATAATGTTGTGGAAGAATCAGAAGATGATCCAGTTGCAAAGAAAACAGCAGCAAAAGAGATGGAGCAGATTTTAAGTGATTCTGTCAATAAAGAGGAATAATTTTAATGGATTTTCAAACATTAGGTGTTTTGTTATATCGTACACGAGAGAAAAAACACTTAAGTTTATTGGATGTGTGCTCGGGGATTTGTTCGCAGTCGAATTTGTCGCGCGTTGAACAGGGAAGCAGGGAATTAGATTCGCTTACAAGTGAAATGCTGCTTGGCAGAATCGGACGTGAAGTTACACGCTTTGAATTGATTTTAAATGCGGAAGATTATTATCTGAATCAATTGCGAATTGAAATTAATGAGAATATTGAAGAAAAAAATTATATAAAGGCAAAAGAAAAAATTAATTTATACAGACAACATATGCCAGCAGAGGGAAAAGTACATGAACAATTTTGCTGTTATATGGAGTGCCGGATATTAATTGCTCAAAATGAAATAACAGAGAAACTTTCAGCATTGCTATTGCGGGCGATACGTTATACAATACCAGACTATTTATTGGAAAATTGTGTCAGCAGAAGGTTGTATAGTCCTGTTGAAATAGAATTGATTCGTATGCATATAACATATAATGACCGAAAATGCGAATGTAATGAAGTGGAATTATTTTTAATTATGGATTTTGTGACAGAGTTTTATAGTTTAAAACAACAGGAAAAAATAGAAATTCCACTTCTGGTAGATTGTGTAAAATATGAGATTGCATTAGAAAAATATAATAGGGCATTAGCATCAATAGAAAGAGCATTGGACATTATTTCAGTGGGTCGGAGTATGCAATATGTTGGCGAATTGCATTTCTTAAAAGCACAGGTGTTGAGTTGTGTCCAGAATAGTATAGATAAGAATCGTGAATGGCAAGATGAATGTAAAAGAGAATGTTTTATGGCATATGTTGTTTTTGGCGTTATGGGGAAGAAAGAAGAAAAAGAAGAAATCTACAAATACTGTTTGGAGAAATTAAATTGGCAAATTACAGAGCAAATGATGTTATCAGATTGACAAGAAAAGCAGTGGGACTTTCGCAGGAAGCTATAAGTGAGGGCATCTGCTCAGTGGAAACTTTTTCTAGAATTGAAAGAGGAAAAACGAAGATAAAGGGTGACACTTATAAAAAAATTATGGAGCGTCTGGAACGAAACACAGACAAGTTCTATGCAGTGTGTAGTGGGGAAGATGTTGATCTGCTGGATGATGTGGCTGCAATTGAAAATGCGATTGCGAAGTTTGATTATCAGCTTGCTGATTCGATTTTGGGGAATGTGAGGGAGAACATTGGAGATACACCGGAAAATAAACAGTATGTAGAGGGCATAAAAGCGATTATTGATCATGGGAATGGAAAAATAAGCGCTGAGACAGAAAAATTATATCTGGAGCATGCATTGATGCTGACAGTACCGGATTATAAAATTTTTTTACATAAAAGTTGTGCTGAAGTATATCCCTATACAGAGCATGAAATAATTATTCTTATGAATATTGCGGCATGTAATGCCAGAACAGGCAATCCGGAGGGCGAGATCCAAATTTATAATATGCTGTTGAAGTGTTTTCAGAATGGTTATATCAGTGGTGAAAAATGTATTCAATTAAAAATTACAATTTTACGTAATCTGGCATATGCATTAGGAAGAAAAGAAAAGTATCATGCTGCAATTAAAATGACTGAATGTGTAAAAAAATTGTCCTTAAAATATGATTATGGGTATAAATTATGTATCGCAATTAATGATATGAGCTGGATTTATAGAAATTTATATGAAAATGAATTACAAGAAGAATATTATAATATTGGAAAACAGCAGTATCGCCAGGCGTATTATCTTGCGTTGGCACGCAAGGATAACATCTTGGCAGAAAAACTGAAAAATGGATATCAGAGGTTTTATCAGTCTGATATTGAGATTGTTTAGGCTATTTCATTTATATCAACATCATTTTCGATACGAGTTGGACAGGGAATATCTTCATATTTTTTTGAAGAAAATGATAACAAGATATTAAGTGAAAATAGTGTAAGACAAAGTGTAAATATTAATTTTTGAAATTTTTTCATTTAACATGTTCTCCTTTGTGTATTAAATTTTTTACTAATATTAACGCTGATAATTAAAAAAAACTACGTCAGAATTGGAAAATATATTTTTTCCAATTCTGACGTGTTTTTTTGATATATACATAGATATAATAATCACATGTTAAGCTTAACAAATAAAAAAGGAGGTAGCAGAATGAAGATTTTAAATGAGGTCATCAAAGAAAAACCTGATTCAAAACATATAGATCTGTGTTGCAATGGTGTACAGTTTTAATAAAAAAGAAGGGATTCTAATATATTGGAATCCCTTAAAAATTTTGGGAGCAATAGAAAAAATGAAAGAATCTCTTTTTAATTATAGATTTGAATATGAAAATCAAAAATACATTTTTAATACTAATAACAACGGTTTAATACAAATAAACAATGACATATTTACGGAAGAAGAAAGAGAATATTTAAGAGTAAACCGATTTTGGGTTGATGATAATGAAGATGAGATTGCATTGCTTGAAAGAGAAATAAATCATAATATTCAAAAGAGACAGAAAGAGTTAGAACTTACAATTGCACTAACTAATTATTGTAATTTCTCATGTGTATATTGTTATCAGAATAAAAATGAAAAATTGATGACTACAGAAGTTGCAAACATGATTATAGAAAAGATTGACAGAATTTTAAATGATAACATATTTGAGGGGATTAATATTCATTATTTTGGTGGAGAACCGTTGTTAAATATACCTGTTTTAATTTATTTGGATGAAAATATTAAAAAGATTACAGATAAAATTGGAATTGTGTATAAGGCATTTTTAACTACTAATGGTTCAATGTTAAGTAAAGAATTATTACAAAAAGTAAAGTTTTCGTCAATACAGCTTACGTTTGACGGACTTGAAAAAACACATGATAGACTTAGAGTGTCCGACCATTTCCATTTTAAAGAGGAGATTGAACTTATTGAGAATATAATGAATTTCTCACAAGCAAAAGTTTTGCTTCGGACTAATATTTGCAAAGAAAATAAAGATGAAATCATAGCATTACATAAATATATATTTGAGAAGTTTGGTAATGAAAGAATTGAAATTAATCCAAATCGTACAATTAAATATCATCAAGATGATTCATTTGAAATGCTTTCTGTACAAGAGTATGCAGAAGTGGCATATCAAATAAAATTATTATGGTCTGAACAAAAAGGAAAATTCGAACTGCCAGTTCCTAGAAGTACACCATGCAAATTTCCATATGGAAATGCATATGCAATTAGTCCAGAAGGTTACTGTACTTTTTGCAGTGGCTCTATGGATCAAGAGAAAAAATATTTTTTTGATGTCGATATTGAAAATAAAAAAATGTTTTCTGTTCGCAAAGAATGCAAAAAATGCAATATATTACCATTATGTTTGGGTGGGTGCATAATACAATACAATTTGAGAGCTGGGGCATGTACATATGAAAAATATGAATTAAAGAATATTTTGATTTCTTATATTAAACATATTTCTTAAATAAATCCAGAAAGCTTAAGGAGCCTGTGAAAAATGAAAACAAAAGAATTAGAAAAATATCCGCTGCAAATTCTGATGATGACACTGACATCTTTTTTGACATTGTTAATTCCCAAATTGCTGAGTTACCTTATAGATGATATTCTAATGGCGAATAATAAAGAAAAGATACTGCCATGGTTTATGATTACGTTCGGAGTTACAAGTCTGCTGATGATAATGAAGTTTTACTTTATTACATACAACCCGATTAAGATTGGAATAAAAAATACATTTAGATTGCAGATAAAGGCGGCAAAAGACATATTAAATATGAATCAGTCTGTATATGCAGATGAGGACAAAGGATATTATTATAATGTGTGTTCAAACAGTTGTGCTGCTTATGGAGATTTATATGAAGAAATACATCTGAATTTAATTAGTTGTTTTATTTACGTGTGTGGAATCCTTGCAGTAGTTTTTATGACCAATATTTATCTGGGCATTTTTTTTATCGTATATGGAATCGTTTTAATAATTGTTTCCCTTAATATTTCGAAACCGCTATTTGATATGCAAAAAAATGTTATGGTAAAGCAGGATAGATATTTAAATGGTATTCGAAATATTATCGAAAATAAAATTGGAATCAATGCGTTACATAGAGAAAAATTCTTTGCAGATGAATATAAACAAAATATTGTTCCGTATGAAAAACATGTTTTAAGGTATCGTTTTTTAGAATGTTTATGCCGACAGGCTCCCAATATATTGGATCAGGTGTGTTTAGTGGTGTTTTTGTTTATAGGAGGAAATTTAGTTTTGAATCAACAGATTTCGATTGGAGAATTTCTGATGATGTATCAATATATGGCGTATTTCTCTGATCCAATTACTACAGCATGTGCTATTTTGATGAGATACAGGGCAAATATGGTACATGTGGCACGTATTGATAAATTATCAGATGATGCAAAGATTCCGAAAGAAACAAAAAAATATATGACAAATACAGAAAATCTTTTTTTCACAGAAAAGTATGATTTCTATAAAGGAAAGGAAAAAACAGATTTTCTGTTTCATATTGATAAACTCAAAATAAAAAAGGGTGGGTTATATGTAATAAAGGGAGAAAATGGAAGCGGAAAAAGTATGTTTTTGAATTTACTGTTTGGAAACGTTAAATTATCTTTTTCACGAGGTGGGTTCATACTTACCGATGAAATGGATGAGGCAGCATTTTTAACCTATCCAATCTTTACAGTTGATGGAGATTTTATGAAAAACATGTATGAGATTCCTATTGATAAAGAACTTATGCATTTATTACAGGTAGATTTTTCGGATAAGGAAATTTTAAGCAATCCTGTGAATTTAAGTTACGGACAGCAGCAAAAACTTGCGCTGTTACGAGTTTTTGGCTTGAATAGCCCGATTCTTTTTTTAGATGAACCTTTGTCAAATCTGGATAAGAAAACACAGGAGAATGTGGTGGCATACATTCGGAAATTGAAAGGAGAAAAAACAATATTGGTTGTCATGCATAGTGATGAATTGGATGAGGTGGCAGACAGTGTAATATATATTGAAAATAAAAAATTAATACAAAAGTAGTAGGATATGAGTATACAAAAAGGCATATATTAATAGTGATATATGTCTTTTTTGGTGTCCGTATGAAACATATCATAGGCTTTGCGTTATTCTTTTTCGGGCTTGGAATGCTTGCGATGTTTCTGATCCCTGGCGATTTCTGTGGGATTTTAATTATGATTGGCTGTATCCTGCTTGGATACTATCTGTTTTGCTGTTGTTAGGATGAGAATAAAGAGTTGCTTTGCAACTCTTTGCGCGCTGATGCGCACAAGCTTTAGCTTGCATCATTCTTATGTGCATTAGTCGCATCCTCGCGGAGTGTTTTTGTTGCATAGGAAACTTCTTCCTATGCAATAAAAAAGAGAACTGCAATGCAGTTCTCTACGTTTCAAGACTAAGCTCTCTCAACTTTTCCGGATCTCAAACAGGAAGCACATACATATAATTTTCTAGGTGTTCCGTTAACTTTGCAGCTAACACGTTTGATGTTTGATTTCCAAACTCTATTTGATCTTCTATGTGAATGGCTTACTTTAATTCCGTAATGATTGCCTTTTCCACAAACTGCACAATTTGCCATTTGCTTTGCACCTCCTCGCATCTTTCTAAGCCTATATGTATGAACAGGCTCACAACATGATTTATTCTATCAGATAAAAACGGATATTGCAAGTAAAAATTAAAAAAAATATAAAAAATGTAAATTATGGCTAGGAATTTTCGGGAAAAGCGGTTATAATAGACACTAAACTAGCGTTATTATGTGTGAGAGAGAAGACGGGTTTGCCAGATGCTTTCTTACAAAAATAAAGAAAGGCATGGTTAATGAGTATGAATGGACAGATGGAAACCAAATTAGGTAAGGTTACAATAGACCCAGAAGTAATTGCATTGTATGCAGGTTCTGTTGCAGTAGAGTGTTTCGGAATCGTGGGCATGGCTGCTGTCAATATGAAAGACGGACTTGTAAAGTTATTGAAGAAAGATTACCTGACACATGGTATTAACGTGTCTGTGAATGAAGAAAATAAAATTACAATCGATTTTCATGTGATCGTTTCTTACGGTGTGAGCATCAGTACCGTGACAGACAATCTGATCGAGACAGTCAGATATAAGGTGGAAGAGTTCACTGGAATGGAAATTGAGAAGATTAACATTTACGTTGAAGGCGTACGTGTAATTGATTAAGGAGGATTTAAAAGTGGAAGTCACTACAATAAATGCTGAACTTTTTGCCAAAATGTTTTTGGCAGGAGCTAACAACTTAGAGGCTAAGAAGGAATGGATCAATGAACTGAACGTATTTCCAGTTCCGGACGGAGACACGGGAACGAATATGTCAATGACGATCATGTCAGCGGCAAAAGAAGTTGCAGCGATCGAGAATCCAACGATGGCTTCATTGGCAAAAGCAATTTCTTCCGGATCATTACGTGGAGCAAGAGGTAACTCAGGTGTTATCTTATCCCAGTTATTCCGTGGATTTACAAAAGTGATCGCAGAATATGATGAACTGAATGTACAGATTATTTCAGATGCTTTCCAGAAGGCAACTGAGACTGCATACAAGGCAGTTATGAAGCCGAAGGAGGGAACCATTCTTACAGTCGCAAAGGGAATGTCTGATAAAGCGGCTGAGTTAGGTGAGGAGACGGATGATCTTGCTTATTTCTGTGAGGAGATTTTAAAAGAAGGTGACCATGTATTAAGCAAGACACCGGATATGCTTCCTGTTTTAAAACAGGCTGGTGTTGTGGATTCCGGCGGACAGGGACTTATGCAGGTGTTAAAGGGAGCATTTGATGCTCTTATGGGAAAAGAAGTTGATTATACGATCGAGACAGCTTCTACAGGAAGCAGCAGTCAGGGTACTTCTTCTAATTCTTATATTGATGCACAGGCAGAGCAGGAGATTACATTTACTTACTGCACACAGTTTTTAATTATGTTAGAGCATCCTTTTACAGAGAATCAGGAGACAGAGTTTAAGAGCTACTTAGAGTCTATCGGTGATTCGATCGTTGTAGTTGCGGATGATGAGATCGTGAAAGTACATGTACATACCAATGATCCAGGTATGGCAATGCAGAAAGGACTTACTTACGGAAGCCTTACAACGATCATCATTGAGAACATGCGTTTAGAGCGTGATGAGAAGATTTCTGCAATGAAGGAAAAAGAGATGCAGAGTACTGCCAATGCTGAGAATGAGATCAAAGCAGCAGAAGAGAATGAAGCTGCAGTTCCAGCAGAGGAAAAGGAAATGGGCTTTATCTCCGTAAGCATCGGAGAGGGAATCAATGAGATTTTCCGCGGTCTTGGTGTAGATTACATCATCGAGGGCGGACAGACCATGAACCCAAGCACAGAAGATATGCTGAATGCAATTGAAAAAGTGAATGCAAAGAATATCTTCATTCTTCCGAATAATAAGAACATTATTATGGCAGCAAATCAGGCTGCTTCCCTGACAGAAGATAAGAACGTTATTGTGATCCCAACAAAGACAATTCCGCAGGGCATCACAGCTCTTGTCAACTATATCCCGGACAGCACACCGGAAGACAATGCAGAGCGCATGAGCGAGGAAATCCAGCTTGTCAAAACAGGTCAGGTGACTTACGCAGTTCGTGATACCGTGATCGATGATAAAGAGATCAAGCAGGACGACTACATGGGAATCGGCGATAAGGGAATTCTCTCTGTTGGTACAGATATAGAGAAAACGGTTCTTGAGATGATCGGCGAGATGATCGACGAAGATTCTGCTATTTTAAGTATTTATTATGGCGAAGACATGAACGAAGATTCTGCGAATGAAATTGCAGAGAAAGTGGAAGAGGAATATCCGGATGTAGAAGTGGAAGTACACTTCGGTGGACAGCCAATTTACTACTACGTGATTTCTGTAGAATAATATTTGTTGTATGAGACTGGATTCTTCTATTAAAGAGATAAAAGGGATCGGAGATAAAACGGCTGATCTCTTTCGAAAAATTAATATTGAGACAGTCCGCGACTTAATTTCCTATTTTCCGAGAACTTATATCCAGTTCCCGGAAATCAAACATCCAGAGGAAGTCGTGGAGGGAGAGACTGCAGCGGTACTCGGACAGATCCGGCAGACGCCGGTTGTGAAAAGAGTGCGCAGCATGCAGATCACGGTAACTTCAATTGCCGGAATCGGAAAGCGTTTAGAACTTGTCTGGTTCCGGCTTCCTTATATAAAAAACAGCCTTCATCCGGGGCAAAGCTATGTTTTTTATGGAAAAGTGCAGCATAAGAACGGAAGGTTTTGCATGGAACAGCCGGCAATCTATACACCGGAAAAATACGAAGCTATGGAACATCTGCTGCTTCCGGTTTACAGTCTGCCAAAAGGATTGTCGAATCAGCTTGTGTTAAAGGCAGAGCGTGCGGTGTTAGAGGAAGAGTATTTATTCCGTGACTATCTGCCGACTGAGTTAAGGGAAAAACATCAGCTCTGTGAGTATAATTATGCGATCAAGCAGATCCATTTTCCAGACAATATGGAAACGTTGATTGAGGCAAGAAAACGGCTTGTGTTTGACGAACTCTTTTTATTTATCTTAAACCTGCAATATCAGAAAGAAAAAAAAGAAAAAGAGAAAAATCAGTTTTCGTTCCGGTCGGATGATTTTGTGGAGCAGTTGATCGAAAAACTGCCGTATAAGCTCACAAATGCCCAATTGCGGGCATTGTCAGAGGTCCGGGCGGACATGCGGAGTGACTACGTTATGCAGCGTCTGATTCAGGGAGATGTCGGTTCCGGAAAGACGATCATCGCGTTTTTGGCGATGGCGGACACTGCGCATAATGGCTGTCAGTCTGCAATTATGGCACCAACGGAGGTGCTTGCAAGACAGCATTACGAATCATTTCAGAGCATGTGTGAGATATTCGGACTGGATTTTCCTATGATTCTTATCACGGGTTCCATGACTGCAAAACAGAAAAAACTGGCATATCAGGAGATCTTAGATCACCCGGATGCGCTGATCATCGGGACACATGCGCTGATACAAGAAAAAGTGATCTATCAGAATCTTGCACTCGTCATTACGGACGAGCAGCACAGGTTCGGGGTAAAGCAGCGTGAAACCTTTTCAGAAAAAGGAACAAAGCCGCATATTCTCGTCATGAGTGCGACACCGATTCCACGGACGCTTGCTATTATTTTATATGGTGATCTGGATATTTCGGTGGTGGATGAGGTGCCTGCAAAGCGTCTGCCAATCAAAAACTGTGTGGTAGACACAAGGTATCGCCCGAAAGCATATCAGTTTATCGAAAAGGAAGTGGCTGCCGGACATCAGGCATATGTGATCTGTCCGTTGGTGGAAGAGAGCGAGAATATGGAGGCAGAGAATGTCACAGACTATGCGAAGCGTTTGAAAGAGGAACTGCCGGATACGATTGAAATCGGACTTTTGCATGGTCAGATGAAACCGGCCCAGAAAAATGATGTTATGGAGCGGTTTGCAGCGAATGAGATACAGGTGCTGGTATCAACTACAGTTGTAGAGGTTGGGGTGAATGTTCCAAATGCAACGGTTATGATGATCGAAAATGCGGAACATTTTGGTCTTGCACAGCTTCACCAGCTTCGCGGGCGTGTCGGACGTGGAGATGCGCAATCTTATTGTATCATGGTAAACTGCAGTGATTCCAAAGAATCACAAAAGCGTCTTGATATTTTAAACAAATCGAATGACGGATTCAAGATTGCAAGTGAAGATTTGAAGCTGCGCGGACCGGGTGATTTCTTCGGTATCCGACAGTCCGGAGAGATGCAGTTTGCACTTGCGGACATTTATCAGGATGCATATATCATGCAGCGGGCGAGTGAGGAAGTTGCTGATATCCTTGGCAATGATCCGGATCTTTCGCAGGAAGACCATAAAAATCTGAAAGATTATCTCGAACTATTTCTGGCAGATCAGAGAAACAAATTGAATTTATAATATAAAACAGAAAATAGAAAAATACAAAAGTGCAAGGAAAAAGAGCCCCGAATCATTTCGAGACTCTTTTTTCGACAACACGGAAAATGCTTTTCCAGAAAATTTATTTTCGGGAAATTCTATTTCCCTGCCATCTGCTGCTCCTGTGCTTCAATCATTTTCTTAACCATATAGCCGCCGACAGAACCATTCTGTCTGGAAGTTAAGTCACCGTTGTATCCATCTTTTAATGGTACTCCGAGTTCGCCTGCCACCTCATACTTGAAGCGGTTTAAGGCACTTTTTGCTTCTGGAACGGCTGCTTTGTTAGATGAACGATTTGACATAGTTAGGTCCTCCTTTGTTTTTCGAAGAAAAATGCGACTGCCCTTGCAGGAGCAGAGGACATTTCCTCCTTTGTTTTTCGAAATCATTTGTAGTTGTGCTCTGGTTTATTTTAAGAACATTCAAAAATTTCTTTTTGTTTGTTCAGTGATAGTATATGATTTTCCGGTGGAAATACACATGCAGTTTTTTGTAATAAAACCAATTATTTCATTTAAAATAAAAATAAGTATGTAAGCGCTTACAAGTTTATGTTTACAAATGCTGCATGGGATTCTTATGAAAAATTGAAACAAATATTTGTCGAACTCATGGATGCTATGTTAAAATATCAAGATGAGACTTGTTTGCTCAAATTGTTCTATTACACATTCGCTTTGCTCATCGAAGAAGTTTATAAGGAAGTGCAGAAAAATGAAACGATATTTTGATTTTGACATGAATGATTATAAAGAAAAAAAGTGTAATTTTCATTCTCATACAGTGCGTTGCAATCATGCAGTGGGAGAGGAACGTGAATATGTGGAGCAGGCAATCAGCGAAGGATTTGAGGTGCTTGGATTTTCGGATCATTCCCCTTATTTATTCAAAAATGGATACGTTTCGCATATCCGGATGGAAATGTCAGAACTTGAGGGATATGTCAATACGATCGGAGCTTTGAAGAAAGAATACAGGGATGATATTACCATTTTCCTCGCGCTGGAAATGGAATATTTTCCGGGAATTTTTGAGCCGACGATTGAAGAAATCAGACAGTATCCAATGGATTACCTGCTTTTGGCACAGCATTTCTTCTATGAAAATGAACGTTTTATCAGTGTAAGGCAAAACTGGACGGACGAAATGCATCTGAAAAGCTATGTAGATCTGCTGACAAATGCGCTGGATACCGGATATTTTAATATGGTGGCACACCCGGATATCGTAAACTTCACCGGAGATGAAGCATTGTATACAAAGTACATGAAAAAGCTTGCAGACAGATTAAAAGAGGAGCAGATTCCAATTGAAATTAATGTGAATGGTTTCCGGGAGTTGTGCAATTATCCGGATCGTAGGTTTGTGAAGATTGGTGCAGAAAATGGCAATGAGTTTATCATTGGAGTAGATGCACATAATCCAGAGAACTTTCATGATCTTGCTTCTTATCAGGGCTGTATCAAAATGGCAGAAGATTTTGGCGGCAGGGTATTCTGGAAATAAGAAAGGTGTTCTGGAAATAAAAAAATAGCAGGTTCTAATGAACCTGCTGTTTTTTAGTCTGAAATCAGTGTCAAACCCGAAATGTCCGGGTGGATTGTAAGAGAATAATTTGTGTAATAAACAACAAATCCCGGTGCAGCGCCATTCGGTTTTTTGACATTTTTCTTCTGCAAGTAATCAATCTCCACTTTTTCATCTTCGCGTCCCTTGGAATAATATCCGGCGAGCATGCCGGCTTCCTCGAAAACGCGGTCCGGAAGTTCTTCATTGTTGGATTTTACAATCACATGGGAACCCGGCATGCCTTTTGCATGAAACCACCAGTCATTTCCGGTTGCAAACTTGAAAGTAAGTTCGTCGTTCTGATAATTATTTTTTCCAACATAAATATCATAACCGTCGGTGGAACGGTAGTGGAACGGTCTGCTTTTGATCTTTGCTTTTTTGTCGGTTTTTTTGCGCTTGATATAGCCGTATTCAATGAGTTCCTCCTTGATCTGCACAAGATCGTCTTCGGTGAGCGCAATATCCAACGCTGTGGAGATACTTTCGAGATGCGCAATCTCTGTTTTCGTTTCCTCGGTCAATGTAGTAAGTGCTTCATAAGTACGTTTTAATTTGTTATATTTGTCAAAGTACTTTTGTGCGTTGCCCTTGGCGTCTAACTGGGAATCCAGAGGAATTGAGATCATCTCATTCGTGTAATAATTCAATGCATCCAGTTTCTTTGCACCTTCCTCTAAACCATAGCCGTAGGTGTGGATCAGCTCACCGTATACTTTATATTTATCCCGTTTTTCCGTGTCTTTCAGCTGTTTTTCCTGCAATTGGTATTTCTTGCGGTTACGGTCTAAAGCAGTGGAAACGATTTTTCTCAAATCAACGGATTTTTGACGGATTCTTGTATACACATTTTTGGAAGCATAATATTCCTCCAAAACCTGTGAGATGGAATCAAAATTTTTGGCATCATAGTCCGAAAACTGTGTGAGCTCGATGCAGGAAAAATCGACTGGTTCTTTTCCATTAAAAATAATGTTTGGCTGGTAGTCGTGATTTTTTACATCATCCGCGATCCACGAGAGATTGTTAAATAAATGTTTCTTGCCGTCATCATCCAACGAATCCACAGGCATATCTCCGTCAATGGAACTGCGGTGGCAGATCTCGGAAGCAATCAGCGGACTAAGTCCGGTGAAAGAGGAGTAGAGCGCTTTTGTAATAGAAGTCGGTTTCTTCATCACGACATCCATAAAAGCTTCCTCGGTCACTTCCAACGGATTCAGACGATCCTCCTGCGTGGCCGGGATACAATAGTCGCGTCCCGGGAGAACCTCACGCAGAGAACTCATCATGGAAGAAATATGCTTGATGCTGTCAATAATCTTTCCGTCACTGTTGCAGAAAATAATATTACTGTGCTTTCCCATGAGCTCTACAATCAGAGTTTTCTGGCAGAGATCTCCCATTTCATCTAAATGTTCAATATCAAAATGGATAATTCGCTCCATATGCGGCTGGTAAATCTTTACAATCCTGCCATTTGCAATATGCTTGCGCAGTACCATACAGAAATTCGGCGCCGTCATAGGACTTGGTTTGTTCTGATCCGTCAGATAAAGGAATGGAAGCGATGCGCTTGCGGACATGGCAAGCCGGAACTGTCCATTGCTTCCTTTACAGGTAAAGAGCAGTTCGTCATTTTCCGGCTGTGCAATCTTACTGATCTTTGCATTTAAAATTGTCTGGTTTAATTCATATACGATATTGGAAATCACAAATCCATCAAGAGCCATTTTGTGTACCTCTAATTTCTAAAATCTGCCCGAAATGTCCGGGCGCATGGTTCATTATAACGGATTGCATTTGGAAAGACAAGCTTGGTAGGAAAGACATACATATATAGTATATAAAAATGCATAAACATAGAAGAAATTAATGGGGAAATATGTCAATTTATGCAATTGACATAAGACAAGTGTAAGTGTATCATTAAACTAGTTTAAATAAAATGCGTGATTTAGAATTAGTTCACATGGAGTATGGAATGTTAGCAAAAAATAATAAACAAAAAATATTAAAAGCAATAGATTACATTTTAATCATGGTTCAGATAATAGTAGCTGCTGTTTTAGGCGTGAAATTATTTGCCATGGGGATAGTTCCGACAATATATTTGATATTATATACAATTATAATTCTAATAATAAATGTTGGAACTTTTTTTTTGACTAAAAAGGTGATGACAGCAGTTACTTCTGCAATAATATCAGTCGTGATAACAGCAGGACTTTTATATGGATTGATTGCAGTTGAAAAAATAGACAGAACATTGAACAATGTGGCAAATGATGCACGACTGGAAGTTGTTCAGATGTCTGTATATGTTCGCTCTGAAGATACGGCTAATGAACTGGTGGATATAGGAGGGGCATCTGTAGGTTATTTGGAATCAGATAATGTAGCAGATCAGGTTATATCGGTAATTAATGATACTGTGGATACGGAAGCTCGATATAAGAACTATAGTAATATTTTACTTATGGCAGATGCATTGTTAAATGGTACAGAAGATGCAATCATCATGAATAGTGCATACGTTGATATTATATCTGATCAGGATGGATATGAAGATTTCTCGGATGAGATTAAGGAAATATATACATATTCTGCAGAAGTACAAGTTGAAATACAAGGAAATGTTACGGATGCTGACAGCACGCAGGAAAAATGTTTCATGTCATCAGATGAAGATACTTTTGTGATATATATTAGCGGAATTGATATGTGGGGGGCTGTGAACGCGCGAAGCCGAAGCGATGTGAATATTCTTGCAATTGTTAATATGAAGACAGGACACATTCAATTGATTAATACACCGAGAGACTATTATGTGTATCTTCCGAATCAAGGGGCAAATGACAAATTAACACATGCTGGACTATATGGAGTAGAAAGCTCGGAGGCGGCAATAGAGAACCTATATGGAATAAATATCGATTACTATGTGCGTATGAATTTTAGTGGATTTGAGTCAATTATAGATACACTTGGAGGAATTGATGTATATTCACAATATGATTTTACTGTAGATCCAATTAAACATTATACAGTGGGATACAATCATGTTACAGGGTTAGAAGCATTGGCATTTGCGAGGGAGAGACATGCATTTGCGGCAGGAGATGTTCAGAGAGGAATTAATCAGATGGAAGTTATAAAAGCGGTGATTAATAAAATGACTTCTCCAAACATATTGGCAAAATATGGTGAAATATTAGATGAGGTTGCAGATTGTGTAATGACCGATATTCCTTCAAATGTAATATATGATCTGGTCAGATATAAGTTGTCTAATGATGTTGTCTGGACAATTGAGAGTTATACAGTAACAGGAACAGGAGAGCATACTACAACTTATTCTATGCCGGGAACAACCTGTTACGTTATGCTTCCAAATGATCAGGATGTGGAAAAAGCCAAAAGCTTAATAGAAAGTGTGCTGGATGAGGAATAGATGAAAAAAATACTATACATAACAACGATTAGCGGATTTTTACCACAATTTGAAAAAAATGATGTGGAAATTATGCAGAACATGGGTTATGAGATACATTATGCATCAAATTTAAAAAAACCGATTTATACCTTTGATGAAAAAGAATTGAAACAACAGGGAATTATTCTGCATCAGATCGATATAGAGAAAAGTCCGGCACAGATTATAATGAATTGCAGGGCAATTAAGCAGTTAATTAAAATTATTGATGAAGAAAATATAACGGCGATACATTGTCACAATCCGATGGGAGGCGTTGCGGGAAGAATCGCCGCACATTACAGTAAAGCAGATCCGTATGTTATATACACTGCGCATGGACTTCATTTTTATAAAGGCGCTCCAATTTTAAATTGGATTTTATTTTACCCGGTTGAAAAGCTGCTGGCACGGTGGACGGATACACTTATAACCATCAATAAAGAAGATTATTGTTGTGTAAAAGACAGATTCAAATTAAAAAAAAATGGAACAGTTGAGCAAATACATGGTGTAGGGGTAGATTTGGATAAATTTCGCCCGATGTCAGAAATGGCCTCCATGAAAAGAATAGAATTGGGAATACCGAATAATGCTTTTCATATCGTAACGGCTGCAGAACTGAATAAAAATAAAAATCAAAAAATTATAATTGAAGCAATTGCAGTGGAAAACAAAAAAGATATATATTATACTATATGCGGAAATGGACCAGATGAAGATGAATTACGAAAACTGATTCATGAAAAAAAATTAGAGAAGCAGGTGCAATTGATTGGATTCAGAACAGATATGAATGAAATACTCCAGACCGCTGATGTGTTTGCATTCCCTTCTATCCGTGAGGGGTTGGGGATTGCCGCAATAGAGGCGCTTGCATGTGGAGTGCCACTCATTGTTGCAGATAACAGAGGAACAAGAGAATATTTGCATAATGATAAAAATGGATTGATATGCGATGCATTCGATCAGAATGCATTTGTGGCAGCTATTGATAAAGTTTATTCAAATGTTGAATATAGAAAAAAACTAGCGGATTATTGCAGAGAGTCAGTAATTCAATTTAGTACAGAAGAAACAGTTAGAACTATGGAAAGAATTTATTCAACTATGGATAAAAGAATTTCATAGTTGCTGGAAAGGGGAGTTATGCCAGAGATTTCTGTCATCATGGGTGTTTATAATGAATTGAATAAGGATATTTTAATGGAGGCGGTAAATTCTATTTTACACCAGACATTTGAGGATTTTGAGTTTATTATTTATGATGATGGCTCATGCCCGGAGGCAGCAACACTACTCAGGGAGGTAGAAGGACTGGATGAAAGAATTAAATTGATCGGTCAGGATGAAAATCATGGATTGGCATTTTCGCTGAATGCATGTATAGATGAGGCAAAGGGAAAATATATTGCAAGAATGGATGCAGATGATATTTCATATCCGGAAAGATTAATGAAACAAAAAAAATTTTTGGACAAATATCAGGAGTATTCATGGGTTGGCTGCAATATTGATGTGTTTGATCAGAATGGAGTATGGGGAGAGCGCAAAATGCCGGAATTCCCTATAGAGCAGGATTATCTGAGATTCTCACCATATGCACATCCGACAGTTATGTACAGGGCATCTATTTTTGATACAAATGAGGGATATGTTGCGTCCAAAGAGACACTTCGCTGTGAAGACTATGAGATATTTATGAGGCTGCGCAGGGCAGGATTAAAGGGTGCTAATATACAGGATAAACTTTTGGCTTATCGAGAAAATAAAGATTCCTACAAAAAGCGTAGTTTTCGCCATAGATGGAATGAGGCAAAATGCAGATATCGTAATTTTAAAGCCTTGGGTATTTTACTCCCAAAGGGATGGATATATGTTTTACGACCGATTGCAGCATGCGCGATTCCATATTGGTTATTGGCATGGTATAAACGTAAAGAATCATCAATACAGCAAAATAGATATTGGAATGGAGAAAAAGATTATGAAGAAAAGAGCAGTTATGGCATTGATAGCTTTGAGTTTGGCAACACAGCTGACAGCGTGCAAAGCAGATAATGAGAAAGTGGCATCTACTGAATATGAACAGATGATAAATTTGAATAACGATGGAGAGATGACGATTTTTGAAACAGAGGCTGAGCAGGAAATAGTCACAACTGAAGAACAGGAAGCTGATGGAAATGAGGAAATAGAAACACGCGAACTTGCAGCTAATGCTGATGTATATAGTAAACCGGATACAGAGGCAACAGTAGTTGGAAATTTGAAAAAAGGGAAAAATATAAGTGTAATTGCATTATCTGATGATGAAAAGTGGTGCAAGATAGCCTACAGTGGTCGTGTCGCATACGTTAAGGCTGATAAGGTAAAGCAGAGCGATGAAAACGAGGCAGAAAAAAAGACTGAGAAGCAAAAGACAGATGATGTAGGCAAGACGGCAACTCAGAAGATACAGCAAGAGACTCAAAATACGTCTGCAAATCAGACAGTTCAGACAGCTCCGGCTGCACAGAACACAAATACAAAACAGTCAACACAAAGCAGCCAGTCAAATTCAACAACGCAATCGAGTGGCTTAGGTCAGTCGTCACAGACAAATCAATCATCGACAGGCGGAAAAACGGATCAGAAACCATCAACAGAGAAACCGTCAACGGAGACACCGTCAACAGAGAAACCGTCAACGGAAACACCAGGAACAGAGACGCCATCAACAGGGAAACCGTCAACGGAAACACCAGGAACAGAGACGCCATCAACAGGGAAACCGTCAACGGAAACACCAGGAACAGAGACACCATCAACAGAGAAACCGCCAACGGAAACACCAGGAACAGAGACGCCATCAACAGGGAAACCGTCAACGGAGACACCAGGAACAGAGACGCCATCAACAGGGAAACCGTCAACGGAGACACCAGGAACAGAAGAGAAGCCGTCAACGGAGACACCGGGAACAGAAGAAAAACCGTCAACGGATGAAAAAACACCAACAGAAACAGAAAATCCTTCAGAGGGACAGCCTACAGGTACAGGAGATGGAGAGTAATAATATAAATCAGTTCAGACAGCAACAATATTTTGATATTCTGCAGGCAGCACCAATTATTAAAAGAGCGATAGCAACAACATTTTATCAGAATTTAAAAATGAAAAATGCAGAGATGCCGATCGATAATAAACTTTATCTTATGGTGATAGCTCCGGCACTTGTTGGTTTTACAGAGTGGGTTTTAGATGAAGCAGTAAGGCTTCATAAAAGCAGAGTTTATTTTTTAAGCAGAGACGGTTATCAGATGTATTTGATTGCAAATGAAATCGTTAAACAAAAACACTTAAATATAGAGTGTAAATATTTGCATGTGTCACGTTTCTCTATGCGGTTGCCGGGATATCATTTCAATATGGAGAAAAGCATCGACAGTATTTGCGTTGGTGGAATTGATGTTACACCCTTGAAAATATTGCGTAGAGCGGCATTGACTGATGAGGAATGTCAAAATATATTAAATGAGTTGGAATTAAACAAAGAAAAAGATACCATATTAAATTATCAGCAAGTGATTCAACTCAGAGAAAAAATAAGACAAAGCAAATTAATTCGTATGTACATACAAAGACATTCGGTTGACGCATATGAAAACACGGTTGGTTATTTAAAACAGGAAGGTTTATGTGATAACAGCGAATATTTGCTTGTGGATAGTGGCTGGATCGGAACACTACAATGTTCCATTGAGGCACTGGTAAAAAGTGTGAATCCTGATATTGAGGTGCAGGGGTGCTATTTTGGTATGTATGAATATCCTACTGGAAGTTCTCATGAAAAATTTCATTCATATTATTTCTCACCGGAGAGCGGATTAGTGAGAAAAAGCTGCTTTAGCAATTCACTTTTCGAAACAATTGTGTCGTCGCTGGAGGGTATGACCAAATCATATGATAAGGTAGAAAATGGGTATGCGCCAGTTATGAATGATGCACATAATCCAAATGCAGATCAAATGAAAAAAAACATTGAGGCATTACAAATGTTGTTGGCGCAAATATCTTTCGAAAAGGAAAAAAATACAATAGATATTGGAACAATAGAAAAATTATTTTATCTATTTATGTCAGAACCGTCTATTGTTGAGGTAAAAGCTTATGGTGATAATCTTTTTTCGGATGATGTAATTGATGGCAACTACAAAAAAACAGCGGCTGAGCTAACATGGGAACAGATAAGAAATCAAAGATTTTTGAGAAGAATGATGATTGTATCTGGTGTGAGAAAAGCAACATTATATGAAAGTGCATGGCTGGAGGGAAGCATTGTAAAAGCTGAATTCAGAGAAAATAAAAGTGAGGACACTGGCAGAAAAGCGCAGTTGGAGTCTTTACATGTCAGAATATATAAGTATTTTGTATTCTTGCGTAAACAATTAAAAAGAAAATAGAGAGTAATATTATATATGAGTTACAAAATGAAAAAGAAGAATAAAATCGTTGAAATTTTATTTATAATGGCTGTTGCCTTTATATTAATCATTTCTGACAGAGGAAAAGTTTATGCTGCAGACGCAGTTGTCTCTTTCGGGAAAGATAGTTATTCAGTAAATATGGATGACACCTTTGAGATAGAAGTAACGATTAAAGCAGATGGAAATATTGGTGTTTATAAAGTAGAACTTCAATATGATACAGGACGACTAGAGTATATCTCAGGAGCCGAGGCAGAAGAGGATGGAGTAATTACACTTGAGGGAACTGGTTTTGGCAACGAAATAACTTATGACAATATTACATTCAAGGCAATAGGTGGTGGAAATGCAGGTCTAAAAGTTAGAGGGGCGAAAATCTATTCGAATGGTGAAGAAGCAGAGAGTTATGCAATGGGGTCACAGGAAACCCTACTTATAAATGTAGAAGGGGCAGATACTGGAGATAAATCATTTTTTGAACAACTTATGGATGAAGAAGAAACCCAGGCTTCATCTGATACATATGGTTTGGAGACAGATGTTCCTGTTGTTGGTAGTATAAAAAAGGAAAATCAACTTCTATATGTAGTGGATATTGCAGATTATACACCGCAGATTGATTTATGGAATTATAAATTAGTGACAGATAGTTATGCGGGAGAATCTTTGACTTTTTTTTCTGATCAAGCGAGAAATGTTCGCGTAATGCTTATTATGGATGCAGATGAAAATTTTTCCATTTACGCATTCAATAGTCAGTCGGCGAATTTTTATCCTATCAGTGAAATTACTTCGAATAACCAAAAATATTATATTATGTCGTTAGGAGCTTGTGAGAGTCTTCCTGACGGACTCACAGCAGAAGAGATACAGGATAATACCATTTTTTATGCAATTGATCAAAATGGTAGTGGAGATTATTTTAGATATACAACAACAGGGGAATTGGTGAAGTGGGAGAATACACAGATGCAGGAAGAAACAAAAGATGCATCCGGTTTTCCGAAAACAGTTTTGTTTATTATATTGATAGTTGCTCTTTGTTGTGCCGGTGGCTGTCTGGTATTTTGGATTATAAGAAAGCGTAGAAAGATTGGAAGGAAAGTAAAAAAACAAATTGACCTTTTCAATGAAAATATTTCTGATAGAAAACAATACTTTTTTGTAATCCAGGAGCTGACTTCCAGAGAAATAAAAAGAAAATATGCGAGAAGTTACCTCGGTATTGTCTGGAGTGTTTTAAATCCATTACTCACGATGGTAGTTATGTCATTGATTTTCTCATATATGTTCAAGCGTTCAATTGAGAATTTCCCGCTTTATTACCTTACTGGAAATATTTTTTGGACCATGTTCAGTGGAGCAACTAATTCTGCAATGACTGCACTTGTCGATAATAAAAATCTACTGTTGAAGGCAAAACTTCCAAAACAAACATTTGTGTTATCAAGGGTATATACGTCATTAACAAATTTTGGATATACTTGTGTGGCATATGTTTTGATGCTGATTATTTTTAGGGTAAAGCCTTCCTGGATAATGTTGTTATTTCCGTTTGATGTTGCGTTGGCATTGATTTTTGCAAGTGGAATAGGGTATATACTTTCTATATTATATGTTTTTTTTGCAGATATTAAATATCTGTACAGTGTATTACTGACAATGTTGATGTATATGTCAGCTATTTTTTACCCAGTTACGTCATTACCTCCAATTTTACAGGAGTTGATTGGTTACAATCCAATTTATATGTCAATCTACATTGCAAGAGAAGCAGTAATATATCAACATATGCCTCATTACAGTGCTTGGATTAAACTTGGAATATCAGCAATTGTAAGCTTTTCAGTAGGACTTGCAGTTTTTAAGAAGAAAGAAAATGATGTAATGCAAAGGGTATAGTAATGAAAAATAACTTGAAGAAAAAAATACATATTTTTATATTGCTTTTGTCAATGTTTTATTTGACTATTCAAACAGAAAGTGTTTATGCAGCAGATGCTACCGCAACTTTTGGTTCTGAATCATACGAGGAAGAGGAGGGCGAAGAGTTCCCTATTGGCGTATATCTAAGGGGAAATGAGAATGTTGCTGAGTATCATATGGAAATAGCGTATGATTCGCTTCGTATGAAGTATATTAATGGTGCGGATGCAGTAGATGAAGAAAATGGAATACTAACATTTGATGGAGTAAGCGATTCTAATGAGGTGAAATTTTGGCTTGTCTTTGAAGTGATTAGCGGAGGCGATGCGCAAGTGTCAATTAGAACAGCAACAGCAAACACACCAGATGGCGAAATTTTTAATATAACTGATTTGGGATATGCACAAGTTCATTTTACAGGAGAGGATACGGCTGCTGTATTGGAAGCTAATCAGGAAAATATTACATCAACGGAAACGCAGGAAAATCAACTGGTAAGCACAACGGAAGAAAACACGGAGACGAATATAGCTGTAAAAACAGATGAGGTCAACGTAAATAATGAAAAACAACTTTCAGACAGTCAGAACGAAGCAGAAATTAGTAAAAACAAAAAAGTATTTCCAATTTTAATGGTAATAATTGTTGGTTGTGTGGCTGTTGCTGGTGGAATAGTGTTTGCAATTTTCAGGAGAAAGAAAAAGATAGAAGAACAAGATGGAATGGCGGTTCTTGATTTAAATAAAGAAGATATATCAGAAGATAATTTATGTATATTAGATTATTTTTCAAATAACGGAGTTGATGAATTCACTACAAAACAATATCCATATAGAAATGAAGTGCTAGCTGAAAAATGTACTTTCATAAAAGAAGGTTATGTGTTTATTGGTTGGAATACAGAAGTAGATGGGAGTGGTGTAACATATAAACCGGGAGATCAGATTAGCGTTAATACTGAAAAACATATTGTTTTATATGCACAATGGAGTGATAAGATAGAATTAGATAATGTTGAACTTGGTAAATTTGTGAATACCAATAATGGTGTACAGATTAATTGGAAACCAGTATTGAATGCTAAGGTGTATCAGGTATATAGAAGAAAAAATGACCAAAAATGGACTGCTATAGCAAGAAATGTTGTGGATACATGTTATATAGACACGAAAGCAGTAGATGGAGAAACGTATTATTATACGGTGAGAGCATTATATGATAAGATCATAAGTCCATCATACGAAAAAAATAGGTATATTCAATATAAAAAATGCGATGAACCTAATAAGCAAGGACGAAAAGTAAGTGCTTTAGAACAAGAGAAACCAGTAATAAAAGTAGAAGATGTCACAATGAAGTTTAGAGTATCAACAAGCAATGCATCTGGAGTTAAAGAATACTTTATACAAAAATTAAAACATGAAGTGAGTTATAGAGAATTTATGGCACTTAACCATATCAGTTTTGATATTTATCGTGGAGAAATTGTGGGAATTATTGGCACAAATGGTTCGGGAAAGTCGACTTTATTGAAAATTGTGTCTGGGGCATTGAATCCAACCAGTGGGTGTGTGTTTGTTGATAGAAAAAAAATTCAGTTGCTTACTTTAGGAACTGGTTTTGATATGGAGTTATCAGCAAGAGAAAATGTGTATTTAAATGGTGCAATTATAGGATATTCAAAAGAGTTTTTAGATGCACATTATGAAGAAATTGTAGAGTTCGCAGAATTAAAAGATTTTATGGATGAAAAGGTAAAAAACTTTTCAAGTGGTATGGTAAGTCGCCTTGGCTTTGCAATTGCAACAGTTGGAGATGCTGCAGAAATACTAATTTTGGATGAGGTTTTGAGTGTAGGAGACGAATTTTTTAGAAAAAAGAGTTTAAAACGAGTAAAAGAGATGATACATGGTGGAAGCACGGTTCTTATGGTATCGCATAGTATGAATACAATTATCGATAATTGTACAAAAGCTGTTTGGATCGAAAAGGGAAGGCTGAAGAAAGTTGGTGAAACAAAAGAAGTATGTGCAGCTTATCAGAGATTGTCTGAAGAATGCTAATAAAATTTATAATGAGGAGTATGTAAAATGATTGATAAAATGTATAATTATTTTGTAAGAAGAAATAGTAATGTGCAGTATGAATATGAAAGATATGTACAGGAACATTTGTTAGAACACTATGAAAGTAGAATAAAACAATGGAAAATATTAATGAAATTAAATTGGCATTATGCAGTTAAAAAGAAAGAAACTCCATTGCTATATTGGGATGTCCTGACTATGAATTCTAATGAAAATAATACGCAGATGATTCTTCCACAAGAAAATAGTATTAAAGTAGTTGAATCAGTGAAAAGTGATATTGTTCAAGAAAAAAAGAAAAATAAGCCTGATATTAGTTTACCATATTTAAGAGGAGCAGAATCAAGAAGCACAAAGTGGATTCCGCCTCATGACATGGTACGGCAGTTAATGAATTATGATATAATAAGTTTTGATATATTTGATACGTTGATATTTAGACCTTTAAGTAGTCCGCAGGATTTGTTTAAAATGCTAGGAGCACAGTTGAACGTATTAGATTTCATAAATATTAGGCTTAATGCTGAACGGCGTATAAGAGAAGAAAAATATAAAAAATATGGACATAGAGAATTAACTATAGAAGAAATTTATGAAAGGATAGAAAAAGAAACGGGATTAGAAGCACAAAGAGGAAAAAATGAAGAAATAGAAATGGAGTATAATCTTTGCTTTGCTAACCCTTATATGAAATATGTATTTGATACAATTCTGGGACAGGGTAAAAGAATAATTTTAGTATCAGATATGTATATTCAAGGAAAGGACTTAAAAAGAATTTTAGAAAAATGTGGATACAAAGAATATGAAAAATTGTTTGTGTCATGTGATTATTCGTGCAGTAAAAGAGATGGTGGTTTATATGAAGCGGTAAAAGAATATATTGGTAATGATAAAAAGTATATACATGTAGGGGATAATCAGGTATCGGATATAGAGTGTGCTAATAAAGCAGGAATAGATACTTTTTATTATGAAAATGTAAATAGAAAAGGCAAGAAATATAGAGCTACAGATATGTCTGATATGATAGGAAGTGCATATGGCGGAATTATAAATAGTCATATACATAATGGATATAAGAGATATGATGCATTTTATGAATATGGATATATATATGGTGGTTTATTCATGTTTGGATATGCACAGTATATTCATGAGTTTGCTATGAATCATAATATAAACAAAGTTATATTTGTAGCTAGAGATGGATATATTATTAAAAAGGTATATGATTCATTATTTAATGATGAAAATACAGAATATATGTTATGTTCAAGAATTTCGAATTTGAAATTAGCCGCATATAGCAATAAAAATGATTATATTAAGGAATTTATATCTAGATGGATAGTTGAAGGAAAAACTATTTCAATGAAGAATATTCTTGCTAACATGGATTTGCAGAGCATGGAAAACATACTTCAAAAGTATGTTGATTTAGATGAAGTTATTACAAAAGATAATGTAGGTAAATTAATTAAATTTGTAAATGAAAATTGGAATGCTATTGTTAAAGAATATGAGAAAAATATTCAGCTAAGTAAGAAATATTATAAAAGATTTTTTGATAATAATAAAAAAGTTTTAATTGTAGACATTGGTTGGCGTGGACAAGGTGTTTTAGCATTACGTAATTTGGAGCGAGATTATTGGCATTTTGGATGTGAAATATATGGAATGCTTGCAGCGAGTGCGCCTACGAAAGCATGTATTGGACAATTACAATCAGGAATAATAAATACATATATGTTTTCACCTATAAGTAATATTTCATGTTTTAAAGTTCATTCAACAAATTCAATAAACAATATTTTATTGGAATTGTTTGCCGGAGCACCGTCACCATCATTTAGAGGATTTGAAAAAAAGGATGATGACTATGACTTGATATTTGATGTTCCTGAAACAGCAAATTATGAGTTGATTCGAAAGATACATTCTGGGATAATGGATTTTGTTGAAGAATACAAGAAGTATTTTGAAAAATATGAGTATATGTATAAAATATCTGGATATGATGCTTATATGCCAATAAGACATATTTTTAAAAATTATTCATATATAAAACGTTTTTTTGGAAAGTATGAATTTCAAGATTGTGTTGGCGGAACAGAAGGAAATAGTTCAAGAACCATTAAAGACATATTTATTAAATTTAATTTATAGAGGAAAAAGTTATGATTATATATTACGCAATGACGAAATACCATTTAATATTTTCAATTGTACATAAATTAAAAATGCATAAAGAAGATGAAGCAATTTTGTTTGTGTATTCTGGTTTGCAAGATTTAAACACTAATTATTCAAGATTAAAGGAGACAAGATATTTTAAGGATATATATGTAGTTCCGGAAATTGAATTTAGAAAAAATTGGACACCATTAGGTGAAGATGCATCTAATGATGAAATTATAAATAACATTCAGGGCATGGTTGAATTAATTGAAGAGTGGCTTCCAATTCCGATTTCAAAAGAAGATGAACTTTATATTGCTAATGACCATTGGGCTATAGGAACATATTGTATTTTTAAAAAGATTCCATATGTGTATTATGAAGATGGTGTAGGAATGCTGTCTAAACCAGACTATTCCTATGAATTAGTAAAAAAATTAAATGCTACACATGCTACAATGGCTAAATATATGAAGGCATTTGGACTGAATGAATGTGTAAAATACAAATTAGCAGATTTGGAGAATCAATCAGACGGATTTTATGACGAAAAGGCTGTACATTTTTCTTTAAAAGAAAATTTACAGAGTTTAAAATCGGAAGATATGAGCAGATTGTTATATATTTTTAATGCACCTAATTGTGGAGATGCTCAAAATGCAACAATATTATTGACAGAACATTTTGTAAATATGAAGCGTCTTACAATAGAGGGACAAAGAGAATTATATGCTATATTAGTAGATTTTTTTGCAATGGGAGATACATTGTTTGTGAAACCGCATCCAAATGATTTTCAGATAAGTTATGTGGATTTGTTTAAAAATGCTAAGATGATTTCTAGAATTTTTCCGTCAGAACTATTGCCGTATTGTTTTGAGAATAAGCTTAAACTTGCACTTGCGGCCTGTTCTACATCTGTATATGGATTAAAAAACGTTGTTAATGATACACTTAGATTTGATATTGATATTGAAAATCATTATATGTACATTTTTAAATATTATGCATTGAGTTTAGTTTCGAAAATATTAGATGATTATAATATTATTGAAATAAATACATATCGAGATCTTTTGGATGCATTTAATATTCATTATACGAGTGATGTAGACAGCATAAAGGGAAAAAAACTGGTAGTTATTGATGATAAAAATACACAGATGGAAGTTAGTGCTCCAAAGATGGTAGACTCTAATATTTTAGTTTACATAAATAGTTCGGAACAAGGGAAACTTTTTCAAGAAAAAAAATTAAATAATTATAAGAAAAATTGTGTAATAATTCAAATAACAGTAAATAGCAATTTAGATACTAAAGTGACAAACAATAGAAGAGAGTATATTTATATTTATACAGTAGATAAGGGTGTTAAGGAAAAATTAATAAGCTTAAAAAAGGAGAAAAAAATGGAGTATTGTGGAGCTATATTAGATGTAGAGGCATTGACAGACGATAGAGAGATGCAGGTAAAATTATTAGAAGGCAATTTGAAAGCAGCAAATTATAGAATTGAAAAATATAAAGAGGAGGAGGTTATGTATAAAAATGAAATAGAAGAACTAAAAGAAAAATTAAAAAAACGAGATGAAGAAATACTAGATAACTTGAAAATTGTCTTAAATAACGAAAGAAATGGGGAAAAATAAAATGAAAGTAAAAGCATTAGTGGCAGTTAGATCTGGATCAATGAGAGTTCAAAACAAAAATATTAGACCATTTGCAGGAAGTTCTTTATTAGAACTTAAGTTAGAACAATTAAAGCGTATTCCAAATTTAGATGGGGTAGTGGTGAATTCCAACGATGATAAAATGTTGGAGATAGCCCAAAATGCGGGTTGTGAAACAGTGAGGAGAGATCCATATTATGCTTCAAATGAAGTTTCAATGAGTGATGTATATAGAAATATGGCTGAAAATATAGATGCTGATGTAATAGCATATATAAATGTTACGAATCCGTTAATAAAAGATGAAACAATTATAGCAGCTATAGAAAAATATAAAGAAAATTTGAAAAGTGGACAATTTGACTCTTTAAATTCAGCACATCTAATTAAAGAATTCATGTTTAGGGATAATAAACCTATTAATTATGATTTAAAAAATCAACCTAGAAGTCAGGATTTACCGGATATTGCGGCACTAAATTTTGCAGTAAGCATTATTTCAAAGGATAAAATGATTTCTTGTAAAAATGTTGTTGGTAATAAACCATATATATATATAATTGATGAGGTAGAGGCAACAGATATAGATAATCAAATTGATTTTGATTTCGCTGAATATATGTATAAAATCACAATGCAAAGATAAAGAAAATGATGCTAAATACTAATTTCCGGTTGATTTTACTGGAAATTAGTAAAACAGCAAAATGTGAGGTAAGATGATATTAAATAAGAATTTTAAATTTATTGAATCGAATAATGGAAATGGGATTGTATTTGGTAATTCCGAAGTTGAAATAGGCAAATTTGGATGTAAAAGAGTCGTTTCTATTGAAGCTCCAGTGATATTAAGAGGTGGAAATATAGATGTTGGATTTATTGGGGCATTTACATATACAAATGGAGAATCTAATTTTAGATATATTGAGAGTATAGGTAGATTTTGTCAAATTGCATCTGATGTAACAATAGGATTGGCAGAATATGATACTAAAAATATAACAACACATGCAATGTTTGATATAGGAACAGAAATGTTTAAAAATTATTATAATTTTAATACGTATGAAAAAAAATATAATGAAATTAAAGAAAATATGAAAAAAAACCGTAATAGAAAAAAAGATAAGTTTGTAATTATTGGAAATGATGTTTGGATTGGGGCTCAGACAATTATTTTACGTGGGGTAAAAATAGGAGATGGTGCAGTCATAGCGGCTGGATCAGTAGTTACAAAAGATGTTCCGCCTTATGCTGTAGTTGGTGGAAACCCGGCTAAAATTATAAAATATAGATTTAAAGAGAGTATCATTCAACAGTTATTAGAAATAAAATGGTGGAATTATGGACCTGAGATTTTGCATGGAATTGATATTACCAATCTAGATGAAGCAATTAAAGAACTTAATAATAGAAAGAGTATGATGAAAAAGTGGAATGGAATAATTTATGAATTTGATCCAGTTAGTGGTGAAGTTATTATGTTAGTTGAAAAGGAAAAAAAATTACTTTATAGACTTTAAAAATAAAGAAAATAAGTAGTGCTCAACTTTGATTGAGTAGAGAATTTTAGGTTGATATACAGGTAACTAATTGATGAGTTTAACAAATGTTGTAAAATTAATACGTTTTGTTTAGACTTGCGTAAAAAAGAATAGAGAGGAATATGTTATTAATAAATAAGGCACTTAATTTAAATAATGAATTGGGAAAAAAGGCAATAACAATTGCAACGTCAAGTCCAATGTTACTATATGGGGAAAAAACAGAAATAGAAGCACCATTTATGTCGTACGGAGGGAATATTAATTGTCAAAAAATAGGCGCATTTACATATATTGGAGCCAATGCCAACATTAGGTATGCTTATTCAATAGGACGCTTTTGTTCAATAGCTAGAGATGTTTCAATTCTGAATACAAATCACAATTATTCTGTAATTTCTACTAGTCCATTGGTTTTACGTGATGATGTGGATTGGCAAAAGGATTTTCATCATATGTATGAAGATTCGATGATGATGGACAAGATAATTGAAAAGGCAAAAAACGAAAATGTAAAAGCAAGAAGATTATTTGTAGAAAATGATGTTTGGATTGGGACTGGAGCAAAAATTTTACAAGGTGTACAAATTGGAAATGGAGCGGTTATAGGTGCTGGTGCAGTGGTTGTGAAGGATGTCCCAGCCTATGCAATTGTTGGAGGTGTTCCAGCACGAGTTATAAAATATCGGTTTAGCGACAAAGTGGTCAATAATTTGCAACGTATTTGTTGGTGGGACTATGGTCCTGATATTTTAAAAGGGATAGATATTACAGATGTATCGGAATCATGTAAATATATTGAAGAAAGAATAATGAATGGATTCCCTAAATATTGTCCGCCTATTTTTGAATTTAATAATAAAAATAGAGAAATATATAGAACAGAGACAGTTAGACAACTATTATATAAATTTTAAGCCGTATTATTCATTATTATGAATAGAATATTTTTTGAACAACAAATTAAAGCTCAAATTTACATGGATTGTTTGCTAATTGGTATATAAGTTGTGAGATAAATTATTGCTTAGGTAAGGCAGGTAATGTATTTTAATTTAAATGCTTGAGTTAAAGTAATTGACTAAAACTTCCTACACCAATAGATGTGTGTTGAACCTTGAAAATTCAATATTTCATCCAATAAAAAAAGCATAAACCTGTTCCGTTTGGTATAATGGAATTGTCAAGAAAACATTTTTACAAAGGAGATTTATACCATTTTCAGTATAACACAAAACCATTTCGATGAAAAAGCTTTAATTGATTGTGTTTAGAAATTTTTCTCTAAAAATCATGTAGGTAAGCTTCTTGCCAAATGCAATGGAATGAAAGAAAAGGGGGCTCCTGTTTTTCTGCTTCGTTTCAAACTTAGCAGTATTTTTGCCGGAAAAAGTATGTATATGTAGCAACGAACAGATTCCTTTAAGGAAGAGTTTTCTAAGAGCATTTTCTACCGTTTTATAAATTCTGCAAAAACAAACTGGCTCTGTTTTACTTCTCTTCTTGCAACAGATATCGTCCATCATGGCATTCTTGATTTGACAGATCAAGATAGAAAAAATGTATTCGTTATTGATGACAGTTTTTTTTAACTGCACTAGCTATAAGAAAACAGACTGTGATCAAAAGTTTTTGATCATACGGCTATGCACTTCAAAAAGGCTTCCGGATGCTTACTTTAAGCTGGAGTGATGGAAATACGCTGATCCCAATAAACAGCTGTCTGTTAGTTTCAGCAAAGGATGCAAATATCGCCGGCTTGGTGAAGGACTTTGATAATAGAACCCTTGCAGGAAAAGATGTAAGCTTGTCTAGACAAAAGCACCGGAGATTAGTGAACTTATTTATGGACACTATTTCTGCTTTGTTAAAATCAAAACTAAAAGTTGCATAACTAAAATTTATGTGTGAAGATGGAGTTAATATCTTATTATTGTGAAAAGTATAATTAATACGAGTATTCTAGTGATTCAAAAATAATGTCAATTGAGTAAAAGAAAAACTAAAAGTGGTTAGCTTGGTTAGATGATAAATTTTGAGAATACTAGAGGCTTCTATCGTGAAGTTAATACAGAATGATAGACTAAAGCAAGTAACAGTAGATATTTTTATTATAGAAATTGATATGGGATTGAAAATTTGCTTCTGCGGAGCGTTATAGTGGAGTTGTTTTGAACTTTCAAGAAGGTGTTCGGCTGACACAGGAATGGATTTCTTATGTTTATGTGTTGGGAGGATATCATGAATGAAATAAGACTTGAACAAAAAAGTAATTGTCAACTGCAAGTCTACTGGTTGTTATTAGTTTGCATTTCAGAAGGTTTTACAGAATCATGGAGTGAAAAGAGAAAAGTGAAAATACAAAAAAATAAATTATAGAGTATGACATTGGATTGGTGCAAGAATACTATCTCATTATGGTAGGTTTCGATGAAAAAAATGGGACTTTTTCAAGAAAATGATAATCATGTTAGACAAGAGAGGATTGCAGCCATACGAAATAATGAGGCACAAGTTTGTTTTATTAAAAAGACTATTTTGATTTGTTTACATTTCAGAAATCAAGATGGATGTATATTGTACCTGAAATAATACAGTTTTTGTCCAGTTTTGGATATTTGTTATTTTTGAAACTTCGTAATTATGAAATAAGTGTCAAAGTGAAGAATTTTTGATACAGAATAAATAAGAAAGTGTGAGTAAAAAATGAGACAGAAATTATATGATTCATTAGTGAATAAGAAAGCTGGAATAAAAATTCGTTATCATAAAATTCATGATGGCTCAACTGGGATAATGAAATTGTTTTCATGGTTGTATTTATTAGGCTTAAATTTTGCTTATTATATAATGCAATTTCGATTTCTCGGAAATTTGCCTGAAGTAGATATATATGAAAGCAAAGCATTGAATTGTAAACAGAGCGAATCAAAGGAATACAAAATAAAAATGAATAAGGAACTTGATATTGAAAAATATGTAGAAAAATTGTCAGCATATGACGTGATCTCTTTTGATGTGTTTGACACCCTGATTTTTCGACCATTATCACTTCCGACAGATGTCTTTTATTTAATAGGATATGAGTTGGAAATTATGGATTTTAAAAACATTCGTATATGGGCAGAATGGGATGCAAGGATAAAATATAATGCTAAAGAGGGAAATATGGAAATAAATTTAGCAGATATTTGGAAGAACATAGAGGAAGATGTGGGTATTTCATCGGAAATGGGGCAGAAAATTGAGATGTCTATTGAAGAAAAAACGTGTTATGCAAATCCATATATGCTATTAGTGTGGAAAAAGCTTCAACAGATGAATAAACAAATAATAGTTGTTTCAGATATGTATCTTCCAAAAGAATGTATAGAACGCATTTTAGTAAATGCTGGCTTTACAGGAGCTAAGCATATTTATGTATCAAATGAATATCATAAAAGCAAGGCTGATGGATCATTATATAAACAAGTATTAAGAGAGTATCAAAAAAATGACTGTAAAAAATCTACGAAAATGCTTATTCATGTAGGGGATAATTTGTATAGTGATCAAAAACAAGCAAGGCGAGCAGGTATAGAAAGCTTATTGTATCCTAATGTAAATAAAAATGTATTATTATATAGGGCATTTGATATGTCACCACTGGTCGGAAGCGCATATAGAGCATTAATTAGTAATAGATTATACTGTGGAATAAATTCTTGTTCTATGGAGTATGAGTATGGCTATATTTATGGAGGGATATTTGTTTTAGGATATTGTACATTTATTCATGAATATTGTAAAAAAAATGATGTAGATAAATTATTGTTTTTATCAAGAGATGGAGACATTTTAAAGCAAGTATATGATTATTTATATCCAGATCAAGATACTACATATGTATATTGGTCAAGAAAAGCGGCTACAAAATTGGAATCTTCATTTGATAAACATGACTATTTTAGAAGATTTATTTATCATAAAATAAATCAAGAATATTCAATTGGTCAAATAATGAAATCAATGGAATTGGAATGTTTGTTAGATGAACTTAAGGATTGGAAAGAAATATGGATCAAGAGGACAAAAGAACAAGAGCATGCGAGTAAAATTCTTGCCTATAAGCAACTCGAAAAAGATAAAGCAGTTGGATTAGAAAGAGAAAAAATAATTAAAAAAATAGAAGAAAAATTTTCTGAGAAAGTATTAGAAAAGAAAAGAAAACATAATTTTATTGATTTAAAAGAAAATGATGAATTGACAGACAAGAATGGATATTTATTAAGGCAGTTTATAGAGGAAAAATGGGACAAGGTTATTCAGATTTATCAAGAACAAAAGATAGCAGCAAAAACTTATTATAAGAGTGTACTTGAGGAAAAGTCTAAAGCAGTTGCAGTTGATATTGGATGGGCAGGAAGTGGGGCAATGACACTACGGCATTTGGTTTCAAATGAATGGGATATTCCGTGCGAAATAGTCGGAATGGTTGCAGGCACTAATACAATACATAATGCTGAACCGGATGCATCAGAAGTGTTTTTACAGGGTGAACAGTTGGTTGCATATTTATATTCACAGCGTCATAATAGAGATTTGTTAAAGAAACATGATCCAAATAAGGATTATAATGTGTTTTGGGAATTATTGCTTTCATCACCAACACCACAATTTTCTGGATTTAAAATAGGAAAACGATGTAGAAAGAATACTGAAGACAAATATCTTCCTGAACTAGATATCACACTTCAATTTGGAAAATATGATACTAATCAGGAAGGAATTAAGCAGATTCAAAAAGGTATTATGGATTTTGCAAGGGATTATTATGAACACTTTAAGGATTTTCCATATATGTTTAACATTAGTGGAAGAGATGCATATGCACCTATGCTGGTCGCTGCAAGCCATAATGAAAAGTATTTGAAAGCAATTGAAAAAAAGTTTGATTTGGAGATAAATGTGAATTAGTTTTAATTACGAGGGAGAAATGATATGAGTCGAAAAGTAAGGAGAATGTTGAGTAGAGTACTTGCGTTAGCTATTATATTTACTTTTACAGTGCAGATACCGATTTTGGCTGAAACTGTAGATCAGGGAAATGAAATGCAAACTGAAATAGAAGAGAATGGCGTTGAGGAAACAAAGGAAGTATTTTATGAAGAACAGCCGCTTGTTATATTAGCCGATGGTGAAGAACAGCCACAATTAGATGAGAGTGGTGTTGCAGTATATGCGGAAGATGCAGTTTCATGTGATACAGAGGAAGCATTATATAAGTATTTGAGGGAACAGTTAGTTACAAGAAACACTTTGATAACAGTTAGTGTTCCAGAACAGATTAATAGTGAAATTGGTCCTATGAATGCAATGTCATATGCGAAAGAGTATACAGAAGCTTGTTCTGGACAAGAAGGTGATGCACTGACATTTGGGGGAATTGGGTATAGTGTAGAAGCGGTAAGTAATTCGCAGACTACAAGAGTGGCTTATACATATCATATGAATTATTTTACCACAAAAGAACAGGAAGATGAGTTGACCAAGGCAGTTAATAGTGCGTTGAAATCTCTTGAACTGGATGGAAAAACAGATGCTGAAAAAGTAATTGCAATTCATAACTATATTTGTAATCATGTAGATTACGATTATAATGGACTGAGCGATAGCTCTAATGTTATTAAATATACAGCATATGCGGCATTATGTAAGGGAACAGCTGTGTGCCAGGGGTATGCAATATTATTCTATCGTATGTGTAAGGATGCAGGGCTTTCGGCGCGGATTATTTCTGGCAATGCTAATGGAGGGGCACATGCTTGGAATATAGTTAAGGTTGGAGATACATATTATAATGTTGATACCACGTGGGATGGACAAGATACACAAACATATGACAATTATCTTTTAAAGGGAGATCGGGATTTCTTAACAGATCATACAAGAGATTCAGAATATACAACAGATCAATTTTATGCGATGTATCCTATGGCACCTTTTTCATATGCACAAAGTGCATATGAGTCCCCATTAGAAAAAGATAATATAGAATATTTTAATACGTCTATAGATGGTTCGACAGTTTCGACTAAGGTATCATCAGGTAATCCAAAGCTATTGATTTATTATAGTACGCAATGTGGTTATTCACAGGCAACAATTCAGGGAATTGCTAATGAGAAATATTTTGGTTTAGATATAGTCGCAGCAGCTGTAAATACTACATCGAAAGACGAGGTTAATTCGTTTAAAGATACATATGGAAATGATAGTATTTGTTTTGTTTATGAAAACAAGCAAGATTCTGCAACAGTTACGAACCAGATGTGGAGTTATGTGCATATGAAATTATCGACATCACAGATTACTTTTCCGGTACTTGTTTATATTGATAACAATAACAAAGTGCAGAATGTAACGACAGGTTACCAGAGTGTGTCAGATATTGCAAGAAATCTGGAATATTATTGTGGTGTTATTGATGATGAAAATATTTATACAGTTAAATATTGTGCTAATGATGGAAGTGATAGTAATGTTGTAAAACAATATCAGATGAATGATAAAGTAACTTTGGAAGAATGCACGTTTAAAAGAGATGGATATTCATTTAGTGGATGGAATACGAAGGCAGATGGAAGTGGGACGGCTTATAATGTAGGAGAGGAAATTTTAAATTTAGAAAGTAATATTGTTCTGTATGCTCAATGGAATGCAGATATTATGTTAGATAATGTAATATTAGGAGATTTTATTAATACGAGTAATGGTGTACAGATAGTGTGGAAAGAAGTTTCTGGTGCAAAAGGGTATCATGTTTATAGAAAAACCGGAAATGAGAAATGGACAATTATAGCTAAGAATGTAATTGGAACAAGTTATACGGATGAGACGGCAGAGGATGGAATAACATATTATTATACAGTAAGAGCTGTAAACGGAAATAAGATAAGCCCGTCATATGAAAAGAATAGATATATAATGTGTGAAAGAAACCTCGAAAACGTTGAACTGGGGAGATTTTTAAATAGTGAAAATGGAGTACAGATAACGTGGAAAGAAGTTTCTGGTGCAAAAGGGTATCATGTTTATAGAAAAACTGAAAATGAGAAATGGACAATTATAGCTAAGAATGTAATTGGAACAAGTTATACGGAT
>UQNW01000008.1 GCA_900542495.1 uncultured Roseburia sp. | reverse complement strand
TATTCACAAATCTTATATCAGTTTTTAACGTTTACACAAAACTTGAAACGGTCTCGTGGTTTCTTCCTACGCAATCTCTGTTACAAAAATGTGCTGCGTACTGGTATCTGTCGCTATCGGCATCTGCCTTTCGCAGAGAAATACGCGCATCAACATCCGCAACAAGCTTATTAACGATATGTATAAAACGTATGGCAAAGCCAGTATCTTAGTTGCACAGATTGATCTTATCCACAACAAGTTTCTCACGCTGCAATGCCCTGATTGTATGGAAGAAGCCCTGTCCGGTCACTTGCCGACAAGATGAACGGAACCATTACTGTAACCAGTGAAAAAGGCGGTGGTTCCTGCTTCACTGTCACACTTCCTTTTGAGATCGCCAAAACCGTTCCAGATTGAGGACGTGGTAAAAACGCTTGTGAAATATGTAAGTTTGAACTAAAAAAGGTACATTGCAGACTATCTATCAGTTTACAATGTACCTTTTATTTTATTCTTCCAATTGGTCAATCCATGCAAACAACTCTTCGTAATCATAATCCCCGCTGTGAGGCAAACCCCAAGGTAAAGCAAAATCTACTTCGTACCCTTTATTCTTTAATAAAGTTGCAAGGATTACCGGAATTGCAATCGATGTATCCCTGTCAAAAGCTCCGTGCCGGATTCTCCAGTGCTTCGCTGTCTGACATTCTCCGATAAATTCCGTCGGATTCATCAGCTTAATCATCTGCTCATCTGCTTTTTCTCCGCCTGCCTTGGAATGATGAAGGGAGAAATCCGTAAAATGTCTTGCCATTACCTGTTCATCCCCAAATTCTTCATTCTCCGGACTATCAAGTGTCAGAGCATCAAAAGCAGGTGTCGGTTTCATTCGTGTAATTTTCGCAACATAGGCGTCCACATCTAATTTCTTTGCCTGATCGCCTTCGAAAATAATGTAATCCTGATCTTCAATTCCACTTCCGGAAACAGCAAGGTCTTTCAGTCTGTTCTGGGAATCATGTGTCTGTTTCTCCTTTGTGGCGGAAGCTAACACATAACTCATCACATAGTCCTTAAAGGATCCCTCACCATCCGCTTCCAGCGTTAACAGGTTACCCTCATCGTCTTTCAGTTCCAGTGAATTCACATAATCCGGGAATTCCGCTTTCAGTTCCTTGGACAGCTCTTTTTGCTCCTTCGTCAGTTCCCCGACAACCGGTACCATTTTCGGACCTTCCGGGCTCATTTCAAATCTCGCCATATGGAAAACCGGTTCTTTCTGGAAAAGCCATTCATAGGCTGCATCTGCATGCTCTAAATTATGTATCGGGCAATAGCAGCTTGCTGCAAAAATATCATCACGTTCTTCTGCCGCACCAATTGCCTTCAGATATGGTTCATACTCTTTTGCATCTCCTGCTGCACCTGTCAATGCTGACAACGCACCACCTGCCGAAGTACCGTTCGTTATGATTTTTTCCATATTTCCAGGAATCACGTCTGCATTGTGCCGCATATAACGGATTGCTGCTTTCATGTCCACGATAAATGCCGGAGCCCGGCCTGTGTGTCTTTCTTCCTCTGCCGCAGAGTCTGTTCCTGCTCCACCCACGAAAAATTCTTTGGACTTCATTCCGGTGTTTCGTCCTCTGACTCCCGCACACATTACAACATACCCATGAAGCAATGCCTCAAATGCAGAATTGGGTTTATGGTTGAACTTGTCAATTCCGACCTCCATTGCTGGTCCTTCCATATAACCACCCACTGTATTTGGCGCAAAAATCGGTGCTGTTTTTAAAGAATATCCGTTAATTGTTTCACCCTTATAATAGTTTTCCGGCACATAAATGTTCAATGTCTGTATACTACTTACCGGATTTGCACAATAAGTAATGTGTTCAAATGCTCTATATGTGATTCTCCGTTTTCCGAATTCACATGTTTTAATTTCATAATTTTCCGGATGAAATGTTAAATCGTGCATTATAGTCTCCTTTACCTGTTTTGATTATATTGATCTGCATATTTTTCAACATCAAGTAATAACACAATTACAAGAATTACAACTCCCAGAATTGCTCCCATCCATGTATAGTCAAATTTCACTGCATTTATAATTGCTTCAGTTGGTTCAGCTGTTGCGCTGTAGCCTACCATTTCAAGGATCCAGCCTGTAAGTGCACTACCAATACCTATACCAATTTTGGAACCAATTGACTGTGCTGAAGAAATCAGTCCTTCTGACCTAATACCAAATTTCCAGTTTCCATATTCTACCACATCCGGTACAAGTGCAAATACTGCGGAAAGAATCGGACCTACACCAAGAGACCGGATGACTGTACCAACGATGAGCATTGTCGTATTTCCATCTGCAAATCCTGTGATCACAAAGCCAGCAATAATCAATACCGCACCTATGAGCAAGAAGGTTTTCTTATTCCATTTTTTGGAGATTGCCGGCATTAAGAACAAGATTAAAATTCCAGGAAGCTGTCCTGCCGTCATAAGCACTGACATGAACATTGGATTATTAAGTACCATATTACAATAGAAAATCTGTGCTCCAATTGCATTTGAATTCATAATAAGAGAAAAAGCTCCAAGTAACAATAATAACCAGAAATATTTATTCTTTAATGTTGCAGGAAGCTGCTGACTCATTGGAATACTTGCACTTTCCTTTTCGCCTGGTTCATTTGCCATTTCCTTGTTTAATAAGGCAGAAACCAGAATCAATACACATGCAGCTGCTCCCAGAATAATACTTGATGTTTTCCATCCACAATTGATGACAAGCGGTGTAATTAATGAACCTGCTATTAATCCAATAATATTATTTCCTAAAGCAGAAAAAGTTGCTAACATCGTGGAATCGTCTTTATCGCGAGTCATTAATGGCAATAATGCTGTATTTGAAATGCCATAAATCGTATATACGATACAGCTCATAAAAATATATGTTATGTATGCATATGCCAGTTTTCCACTTTCACCCAATCCCATTGGAACATTCATGAGAAGAACTATTCCCAGTAAAGTGAGCGGTGCTGAAGCAATCAGCCATGGTCTTGCTTTTCCTAACCTGCTTGATGTCTTATCAACAATTCCACCCATAATCAAATCGGTAATACCATCAAAAACACGACATACCAGAAACATTGTAGCAATTGCTCCTGCACTAATAAGTGCTGTGTCTGTATAATAATTCAGCAAAAATGCAGCTGCAATCTGATTGAATATACATCCACCGCCTGTTCCGATTCCATACGCCACTTTATTTGTAAGTGGCACCTTTTTTTTACTCATAACATGATACCTCCCAAAATCTTGTTGATTTATTTGATAACTACATTATATTTTTTGTTTCATTGACAAGCAATTCAACTTCCACTAGAATTAAGTCAGAATCTGACTTAAAAGGAGGTCGTGCTGTGAATACGGATTATTTAAAAGAGTTTGTTGTTCTTGCAGAAACTAAAAATTTCTGGGAAGCCTCTGAACGATTATATATGAATCAATCAACTCTTTCCAAACATATAAAAAATCTGGAAACTGATCTTGGCATTGACCTGTTCTTAAGGACAACGCGAAGAGTTGAACTTACCAGATATGGGCAGGCTTTTCTACCATATGCAAAATCTATTACCCACTTTGAATTCGAGGCTATTTCAACGCTCCAAAGAATGCGTAATATTGAAAACGGACTTCTTACAATTGGCGCCCTTCCTTCCATGCCTCAGTACCATATTACCCAATTGCTTTCGCAATTTCAGACAATGTATCCAGATGCAACCATCCGGATTACTGAGGACGATCCAGTTCATTTAATGCATTATCTGGAAAACGAAAGCTGTGAAGTAATTTTCCAACGAGAAGATAAGGCTGCTTTTGAGAAAAATTTTCTGAGTGACACTAATGTCACAAGAATTCCTTATATAAAAGATCATCTGGTAGCACTCCTTCCAAACTATCATCCACTGGCTCATGCAGATCAGGTTACCCTCCAACAACTGAAGGATGAGCGATTTTGCTTTATCAAAGAAGGCTCCCTTATGTATCAAATCTCCATGACAGCGTGCCAGAATGCAAACTTCATACCAAATATTGTATTTACAAGTCACCGCATAGACTCTATTTTAGATATGGTAACCAACCAGAATTGTGTTGCACTCCTCATGGATGCGCATCTGCAACTACCCAAAAACGGTCCTAAGCACACTGATGCACCATGGTGCATTGTCCCAGTTACCCCTGTGATATCCTCTCAGATATCCATTTGTTATCGGAATGATAAAGCTCTTTCTAAAAACGCACAACTTTTTATACAACTTTGTAATGATAATTTATTTAAATAGAATGAAAGGGCAATGGCACATTTTTTCCATTGCCCTTTCGTTCTATTTTTTAACATCTAATATTTCGCTTAATTGTTTCCGCATCACATCTACAATACAGTTGATTCCAGATTGATCAATTTGATCATAATGAATTCCAACCGATACTACAGCCGGAACCCCGTATTTTTTCTGCAATGCAACCGCCCATTCCTTACTTATATAATCATCCTTATGTCCTTCGAAACATCTGTTCCACATGTCCGCCTGTTGATCAACTATAGTGACTGCCCCGATATGTGTCTGATCACCGCCTGTAATAAAAACGTTAATTCCACAATCTGTCCTGCTTAGGGAAATATAGACCGCTTTTCCCAAAATCTTTACATTCTTTTCAATTCTTTCTACCACTTTTACAAACCTTTCCATGTCTGCATATGATTACTTAAACCTAGTTTTCCCAAGAGGCGTTCCACAAAATTATTTGTCCATTCCTCAATACTTGAAAAACCCTGATAATAACTGACCATTGGCGGAACGATCTGCACACCGATTGCACTCAGTTCCTGAAGATTGCGCAGATGAATCGGACTTAATGGTGACTCCCTCGCGACAAGAATAAGCGGACGTGCTTCCTTTATCATGACATCCGCTGCACGCAATAACAGATTATCACTGTAGCCGCATGCAATTCCTGCTGCTGTCTTCATCGAACATGGTACAATGATCATCGCATCCATAGAAAAACTTCCGGAAGCTGGCTTGTCTCCAATTGCCTCATTTTCATATACAACATCTGCCAATTTTTTTACCTGATCGACGGTATATCCGCTTTCCTGCTCAATGGTAAGTTCTGCACCATATGTCATGACAAGATGCGTCTCTACGTCTTGAATTTCTTTTAATCGTTGTAATAACCCAATTGCAATGGGGGCTCCTGATGCCCCACTGACTCCTACCAATATTCTTCTCATACTTTTCCTTTAGATAAATTCCTTCCATTTTTCTTTGTCTACATCCATAAATTTAGCCCGAACAAATTTATCTTTTAATGCAAATGGAATGGTGCAGTCAAATATTGTCTTACAGCTAATACCTTTGTCCCAGATGTTCGGACTATATAAAGGATCTGAACTAGGATCAAGTGGATGACATCGCACCCCTGGAATAGTAATGATATCCCGGTCTCCCTGAAATCTTGTATTCATTGCCCATAATACATCTCTCGTGTCAAAGATATCGACATCTTCGTCTACCAGAATCACATGCTTTAACTCCGGGAACGCACTGAACGCCAGAAGTGCTGCCTGTCTCTGTTTTCCCTCATCAGTGTGCACTGTCTTTCTGCATTGCAGAATTGCCATATACTTTCCGCCTCCCGACGGATGTGCATAGACATTGGTCACTTTTCCCGGCAGTGCTTTATTAATCATATTATAAATACTTGCTTCCGTTGGAATTCCGGCAAGATTCACATGTTCCTCACTTGGACCGATGACTGTCTGCATAATTGGGTTCTCTCTATGTGTCACTGCTTTGACTTTTATCAACCAGCATTCATGGCTTGCTGCACCATTATATCCTGGGAACTCTGGCATCGCATATCCGGTATTTGTATTCTGATCTTCTACTACTTTAACTCCCGGCTGTATCTCTCCTTCAATCACATACTCTGCATTTGCGATCGCATTCTCTTTAATTGAAACACATGGTATAAGTTCCACTGGTGTTTTTCGGATTGCACCTGCAATTGACAGTTCATTAAAGCCAAGTGGTGTTGTCGGTGGCTCAAAACAGGAGCCAACTTCAATTGCCGGATCTACACCAATAGAGATTGATATCGGAAGTGGCTGATTCAATTCCGTTGCTCTCTCCGCCATCGCCCCTATATGTCTGCTTCCCGGCTGTAAGAATATTGAAAGTTCATCTTTAGACTGAATACACATTCTGTGTATCGTCACATCAGACAAACCTGTATCTGGATGTGTTGCATAACACATTCCCATCGTAATATATGGTCCTGCATCTACAGGTGTATTCGTTGGTGCCGGAATCAACTGAAACAAATCAAAATCCTCATCTGTTACTCGATGAATCACTTCCTGACACGGTGCCTTTTTGTCTGTCACTATCGGTTCAATTGGATTTTGTGCTGCGTCACATAATAGCTTACCCAGTTCTTCTTTTCTGCAACCAAGCAGCATTGCCACACGTTCTCGACTGGCGAGCAAACCAATCAGCACACTTGCATCTTTGTGATTTTTTATATTATGAAACAGCATTGCCGGACCATTCACTGTTGTTGGACGCATAACTGTTCCGCCTGCTCCCACATGCCGATAAACGCCTGCAAGTTCTGCATCTGGATCCACTTCTATATCAGTTTCAACTAATTGATGTTCCATAGTCTTCAACAATTCCAACGAGGTTCGTAAATCATTTACTTTCATATTTTTAATTTTTCTCCTTGTCTTCATTTTTGACTTAATTATAGTCAATGACATCTTGCAAAAAAATTCAAAATATATGATTCATTAATTCGCAATAGGACTTAATCTCTGCTGAAAGTATCTTTTTTTTTATTTTTTGAAAGCGGAAACTATGTAAAGGCGCCCAGATTCTTTACTTAATTTCAGGAAAAATGCAAAAATCTCAAAAAATATGCTTTTCCTGCGCATTGTTTGTGATTATCTCTAATTATGTGGGAAATATTGACACGGAGCATGACCATCGCTGTTGTAAGCAGGGCGAATGTATTCGCTTCTTACGCTCATACTATCGCCCTGCCTGTAAAATGTTATTGTATAAAATTGGGATATTTTGGATAATCCTTTCCGCTTATCCTATGATTTTTATTCTTCTTTTCCGGTGTAATTGCGAAAATAATACATCTTACAGCATTTTCTTGTAATGCCGGCGATCACAATTGCTCCAAGCATTGCAAGAAAAGCTTCAAAGCTGTATGGGCTGATAATAATAGCTGCTGCTAGCGTCAGGATCATTGCAATCTTCATACCTGTCTTGCTGGAAATCGCCTCAATCTGCTCATTTCTCTCATCATGAAGTTCATTGTATAAACGAGCCAGTTTCTTATCATCTTTCATTGCCTTTAAATTTTTGGCAATACCAAATAATGCGTAAATTTCAATTACCAATGCAATTCCTAAAACAAAACCATGCATAAAATCCCCATAATGAGGATTGAAATTATAGGCATTGTCTAACATACCGGAGGACATCATTCCGACCATTGCAATCCCAAGCGCTGCGATTACTCCATAACATTTATTCTGTCCCACAATTTCATTTCTCATTTTTTCCGATTTCTTTTCCATAACCTTACTCCTCACTTTCCAGATCACTAAAATCAAATACTTCCTCGATTGTCAAATTAAAATAATGTGCTATCTTGTATGCTAATCCCAGCGACGCCGTATATTTTCCCACTTCTATGGATGTGATCGTCTGTCTGGTTGTTCCCACAATGTCCGCCAGTTCTCCCTGGGAAAGCTTATTTACTTTCCGAAGTTCCTTAATTCTGTTTTTCAACGGCTTCCCTCTTTTCTTATCTCTTTCTCTTCTTAATTTACATTCACAACTGTTGTGTCTAAAGGATTTCAAAGGCATTATGCATAGTGTGCTTTGCATTTAATGTCAAGTATGTTTTGCACAAAAAGTAAAGTTTACTTTGCTTTTTAGAATTAAGATTATGTAAACTTGTCATTTTGCACTGATTTATTGTACTTTTATACGCAGTATGTTAGAATACAAAGCTGGATGTTCTATGCATCATCGCGCAATAATGAATACCTTAATTTTATAAAATATCTGAGGAGAATATTGAAAATGTCTAAGAAGATAAACTACTCTGAATTGATCAAAGAAACTCTTATTTTGACGGTCGCTGTCGCGATCATTGCCGCCGCAGTTTTCTTTTTTCTGGTGCCAAGCCATGCATCCGTCAGCAGTATCTCCGGTCTTGGAATTGTTCTTTCGAACTTTATTCCTCTGCCGCTGTCCGCAATCACAATGATTTTAAATGTACTGCTCTTAATCATCGGATTTTTCACCTGTGGAAAAGAATTTGGAATAAAAACTGTTTATACAAGCATTATGCTTCCGCTGTTTCTTGGACTTTTTGAACTTATTTTTCCTGAGAATACCTCAATGACAGGCAGCCAGGAATTAGATGTGCTCTGTTATATTTTAGTCGTGAGTATCGGCCTCAGCATTTTATTTAACCGAAATGCCTCCTCCGGCGGATTGGACATTGTGGCAAAAATCATGAACAAATACCTGCATATGGAACTTGGAAAAGCAATGTCGCTGTCCGGAATGTGCGTTGCGCTGTCCGCCGTGCTTGTCTATGATAAAAAAACCGTCGTTCTCAGTATTTTGGGAACTTACTTTAACGGAATCATTCTGGACCATTTTATTTTCAATCATAACATCAAGCGCCGCGTCTGCATTATCACAGAAAAAGAGGAGGAGCTCCGCCAGTTTATTATAAATGATCTCCACAGCGGTGCGACCATTTACGAATCCATCGGTGCCTACAATATGCAGAAGCGGAATGAGATTATTACCATTGTAGATAAATCTGAATATCAGAAACTGATGAATTACATCAGCCATGAAGATCCACTCGCTTTTATCACGGTGTATAATGTGTCGGATATGCGGTATCAGCCGAAGCGGTGATTTTTCCAACCCAAATTGAGCTTCTTTTTTCAACTTTTCCAACTTTGTTTATAAAATTGTTGTTATGATATCAATTCAAAACCTTCACGTTTACATGACGGACTCTGGATTAAATCTACGTTTTATTTCATTTTATGTTTCTTGTGCACCATGTAAATTACAACTGCAATAGCACCGCAAACTACAATTACGATAATTACTACACCTGCTAATGGAATCGGACAAGTAGATGCGATTTCTTCTGTATCAAGATCTTCTCCGCACAAGGTACATTTCAATTCTTTTTCGCCTTTTTCAAAGAATGAAGCTTCTTTTGTTACTGTCCGTTCTCCATCATCATGACCAGTCGCTTTAATCGCATCTTCATAGGTATCTCCGCAAACTGTACATTCATAGTTTGTATAACCATCTTCTGTGCATGTTGCATCTTTCGTCTCTACTTCTTTGTAATCATGGTCTGCAAAGTCTGATTCTTCGGTATATGTATCTCCGCAGATAGAACATGTATATGTTACACTTCCTTTTTCTGTACAGGTTGCATCTGTGCTGTCTGTTACTTGATAGTCATGCTTTCCCGTAGCCGGAATTGTTTCCGTTTTCTTTTCATTGGTCAACGTATTCTTATATTCTTTGAATCCATCTGTTGTACATGTTGCATCAACTGTTGTGATTAATTTCCAAGCATTCGCAATTTCTTCATCCGAATACTTTTTAGTTTTCTGCGTTGTAGTGTTTGAACTCGTATCCGGTCTAATAATCTATATCATACCATAGTTTTCTGTTAATGTAATTTTATTATTTTATACATAAAGAACTTCTACATTGAACTATGGTTCGTTATGCAGTATATTGTTGAGTAAAAAAGGAGCACTTATGGATAAAAAAGAACTTATTCCTTATATTGTCGTTGTTGCAGTGTTTGCAATCATTTTAAATTTTGTAATTTCAATCGGTTCCATTAAATCTGGCTCTATGGAAGAGACTGTGATGACCGGTGACATTGTTATTGGCAATAAACTTGCTTACATAACACACATCCCACAACGAGGCGATATTATTTTTTTTCATTTTCAAGATCAAGTTTATTGTAAACGTGTTATTGGAATCGCAGACGATAAAATTGTTTTCAGTGATGGCTATGTATACATGAATGAAGAGAAATTAGATGAAAGCTCTTACCCTGACCTAGACATTGAAACAAACTGTACAAGCACATTTATTGTTCCGGAAAACTGCGTATTTGTAATGGAGACAACCGTGAAAATTCTTATGATTCCAGATTTTTTGACGAGCCTTATATTCCAGAAAGCCAGATTATTTCAAAAATATTGATTGATTTTAATGCTGTTTTTCGTTTGGTGTTTGATTTATGATGTATGACTTTTACTAAACCTTTAAGAAAAATTTACATTCAAAGTTAATAAGCCGACACTTGTAATGTCGGCTCATCATGACATATTATTTTATTATATTTCTCCATTCCTGCCCTAATTGAAATCCCCTCACAGCATCTAACCTTTGCAAAGCAGCTTTATTCACATCTACAATATCTTTAAAACTCCTTGCCTGAGCATACACACTATGCTTTTCCATATACTCTATTCTGCGCATAGCCGTCTCTAACATTACTTCATTAGCAATAACTGTGTCTTTATATGTGTCTTTGCTTACATTTTTCATCTGTACTTTAACACAATGAATATAATGTTTAAATGCCAACGTTTCATTAAAACTTGTTAATGATGGCAAAACACCCGAAAAAAGCAAATCAACAAATCCTTTATCCATATCTTTCGTTGGTTTCATTTGTTGTAAAACTTTGGCATTATAAGCTACATCTAAAAATCCCATTTTATATTCTGACATAGCAGCCGGATAATAATACCAAACACTCTTTCTCTGAATCACATCATCTTTTGCAAATTTATTAAAAAAATGTCTCACATTGAGATATGTTCCTGTAGCCATTGCATCTACTCCTGCCGCAGAAAGACAAAGTAATTGATGATTACCATATCCCATGATTACCTTTTTCCCACTTAATTTTATAGCTGCACACACCTGCAATAAATTTGATAACCACATTGGTGTATCCACTAAATATTTCTTTTGTGGTTGATATGCAACAATATAAAAACCATCCACATCAAATTTATCTATTTCTTCAATAACCTTTTCAATTTCAGCTTCTTTCTGAAGTAATAAATTTTCTGGAAAAGCTAAAGTTAATATATGTTCTTTATTTCTCACATACTTTTTTGTTGCATTTATTAATTTTTCACATTGTTTTCTCCATCGCTTCAACCAATCTTGATCATATTCAAGCATTGAAGATGGAATTATAAAACTTGTACAATCTGCAATATCGTTATACTCCAATATTGCTTTAATAAGTTCCTCTTCAAAAGACTCATTTCCTTCTAATTTTGTTTTGAATGACTCATCCCAATATTTATATTTTAAAAGTCCTGGATGATTTGATTTTGGATAATAAAATTGTGGATCAAATAGTGTTTTTACTCCAGCTTTGTCAAAACTTTTTTTCCATGTCTGTAATTGCTCTGGAGAAATATCCCTAGGACTCAAAATAGCTGTTGTCCTCCCCCATTCCTTACTCAAATCTATAGCAATTTGCTTCATTCCATGTCCAAACTGTAAATATAATTCCATTTACATCTCTCCCTCTATTCCTTGCCTCACACTATAAAACCATTCTAAAGCTTTTTTTGCTGTTCGTGGTCTTCTTGTGATGTGCTTTTGCATAAAAGTTTGTATTAACCCCATAAACTGCATATCCGTATCACCAATAATTACCACATTTTGCGGCACAACTGTTACAGTATTGTACCATATTTCATTTAAATCAATCTCATCGCCTCTAACAAATGGGTGTTTTCCAGTTAGTCCCTCAAAAACAACAACTCCCAATGAAAATAAATCTGCTCTGCTATCTATATCTTTCTTGTTATATTGAAATAGTTCTGGTGCACCATATCCTGGCGTATGTGGTCCAACTTGAACTTCTGTCATTGTAAGCGAATTCATATTTAAAGCTCTTGCTATACCAAAATCAATTAAATACCATTGTCCATTACTATTTCTAACAATATTATCTGGTTTAATATCTCTATGAACAATCTGGTGTTCTTCCATTTGTACAATTATTTTTAAAAGTTGTTCCGTTAAATTCAGTGCCTCATTTAAAGATAATTTTCTTTCATCAAGAATTTTCCTTAAACTATCTCCATCAATATATTGCTCAAACAGATAAATTCCACTTTGATTTTCTATTTCAAATTCATTAACTTCTAAAACCATTGGAACATTTTGGAATTGATTTTTAGTCACTATCTGTATTTCACGTTTTACACGTTCATTCTGACCTTCCACAACCTTCAATATTACTTTTCCATATGATTTATGCCTTACTAATAATACTTGTTTTTGTCCACTGGGTGGATATTTCTTTAATATTTCTTCAATGCCAAAATATTGTTTAATGTTTATTTCAGATAGCATTTATCATTTCCTTTCCAGAATTTAATATTCTACCAATCCATTCATTAAATAGTATAGAATTAAAGCTTACAGGAATTATATTTCTTTTTGCCTCCTTTATTACATTAAATGTGTTACCTTCCTTTATATATACACCAATCCCAAACTTTTTGAATTTATTTAATACTTCTCTTTTCGGTGTTGATTTTGCAACTGATAAAGCATAACTTTCAGAAGCAAAATTTTTATTTACGATACTTTGTTGTAAAACCTGTTCCCATTGATTCAATTTTGCTTCGACAGCTTCTATTTTAGATGCTGTTATTTTTTTTTCATCAACCAACATCCATTGCTTATTCTCACGTTTAATCAAATTTGAATCATATAATTTTTCAATTGATATTCCTGCATCTTTCCAAGTGATTCCTAGTTGTGTCACCATCTTACTTAAATCAACACCTCCCATTGTATAAATATAATACAATATCTTGATTTCTTTCTTATCAAGTTCTTCTCTAGAAGCATTCCAACCAACATAATTTTCTGGATTATATTCAACAAACACTATATCAGGATACGCATCAGCTACTTTTGATTCAATAAAAATTGCCAAATTATTTTCAGAAGTAGCAACAAAACTTTCTTTTCTATATTTTATATACTCTTTTACAAGTTCTATTTCCTCGCCTTCTGTAATTTTTCTATTCTTTATGCCCAAATCATAATAATTGTTATATATCTCAATAATATTCTGCATAACACACCACCATTTTTACCCTTATGTTATATTATATTTATAGTATAACATACTAAAAAAACAGCCACAAGATTTATAACTAAATCCTATGGCTGTTTTATCATTATAAAAAATCTCCATTTTCAAACCTAATATACTCCAGAATCATCTCCACCGCATACTCAATTCCAATTATGCCAGTATTGATACAGAGATCGTACTCGTTTCCATCGCCCCATTTGGTAGACGTGCACTGTTCCTGAAATGCAGCACGTTTCTCATCAACTTCCTGAATCGTTTTCAGGGCTTCTCTCTCTGATATCTGATCCCGTTTCTGTATTCTCTCACATCTGACTGCTCTGTCTGCATGCAGATAAACGGAAACGCAGTCCTTGCGATCTCTGTATATATAATTCGCACATCTTCCGATAATGATGCAATTTTCCTGTTCTGTCAGCTCTTTTACAAAATCAATATAGCGGTCTCTCGGATTTGTCGCTCCATAGCTCATCGCAATACTGTAAAGAAAACTGTCGATTGGTTTTTCATTTAAAAAGTTGGCATTTTCATCATAGACGTTTCTCTTTTTTGCTTCTTCCACAAATCTTTTCTTGTCAAATATCTGCAGATGAAGCTTCTCTGCCAAAGCCTCTGCCACTTCATGTCCGCCACTTCCACACTGCCTTGCAATTGTTATTTTCATAATGATCGCCCTGCCCTTTCCTTATGTTTTGATATTAAACTTTGCTTATCAGCTTTCACCAATGCATTGTCATATACAAAAGAATGTACGCTACGCAAACATTCTTTTATCTTGTATTAAAAATTCCCCAGAAAGTATATAACACTCTCCGGGGAATTTCCAGCATTTCTTTTATTTTGCAATATCAAGACGAACAAGCGCCTTGCGAAGTGCAAACTCTGCACGCTTTACATCGATCGCCTCTGTCTTGTTAGCGAGACGTTCTTCTGCACGCTTCATCGCTGCTTCTGCACGACCTTTATCAATCTCATCCGGCCATTCTGCAATCTCTGCAAGAAGGGTTACTTTATCTGGCAGAATCTCTGCAAAACCGGAATGCACTGCTGCGATCACGTCATCTTCTCCTGTCTTGTGAATCTTCACAACACCCGGAGCTAACACAGTGGTCAATGGAATGTGCTTTTTGTAAACACCAATTTCACCGACAGCAGTTGTAAATTCGATCATATCTCCTTCACCCTTGTAAAATACACGATCCGGAGTGATGATCTCGACGGTAAAAATCTTATTTTCCTCTGCCATAATAATCCTCCACCTTAAGCGTTCATACGAGCGCGTACTTCATCGATGCTTCCTGCATTTAAGAAGTAACTTTCTGGAACATCATCATGTTTTCCTTCCAGGATCTCCTTGAATCCGCGAACGGTCTCAGCGATTGGAACGTATTTTCCTTCCAGACCTGTGAACTGTCCTGCTACGAAGAATGGCTGGGATAAGAATCTCTGTACCTTTCTCGCACGGTTAACGACAAGCTTATCATCCTCTGATAACTCGTCCATACCAAGGATTGCGATAATATCCTGAAGTTCTTTGTATTTCTGTAAAATTTCCTGTACTCCACGGGCAACCTCAAAGTGCTCCTGACCAATGATACGAGGATCAAGGATACGGGAAGTTGATGCCAATGGGTCTACAGCTGGATAGATACCTAACTCTGCGATAGAACGCTCCAATACGGTCGTTGCATCCAAGTGGGCGAAGGTTGTTGCCGGAGCCGGGTCAGTTAAGTCATCGGCTGGCACATAAACTGCCTGTACGGATGTAATAGAACCATTCTTGGTAGATGTGATTCGCTCCTGAAGCGCACCCATCTCTGTCTGCAAAGTTGGCTGGTAACCTACGGCTGAAGGCATACGTCCTAACAGCGCGGAAACCTCGGAACCTGCCTGTGTAAAACGGAAAATGTTATCAATGAATAAAAGTACGTCTTTTCCACCCTTATCACGGAAGTACTCTGCCATGGTAAGACCGGTAAGTGCAACTCTCATACGTGCTCCTGGTGGCTCGTTCATCTGTCCGAACACCATGGTTGTCTTATCGATAACGCCTGATTCTTTCATTTCATAGTAAAGGTCATTACCTTCACGGGTACGCTCACCTACACCTGTGAATACAGAATATCCACCGTGCTCAGTAGCGATATTGTGGATCAGCTCCTGGATCAATACGGTCTTACCTACACCGGCACCACCGAATAATCCGATTTTACCACCTTTCTGGTATGGGCAGAGAAGGTCAACGACTTTGATACCTGTCTCTAACATTTCCTGAGAAGTTGCCTGCTCTTCAAATGCAGGTGCTTTTCTATGAATAGGCCATGTCTCAACACCCGTTGGTGGATCGATCTCGTCAATAGGATTTCCCAAAACGTTAAACATACGTCCCAGTGTGTTCTCACCTACAGGAACACTGATTGGAGCACCTGTAGCGATCGCATCCATTCCACGTACGAGTCCGTCTGTAGATCCCATGGCGATACATCTGACAATATCATCACCCAGATGCTGAGATACTTCTACTACCAGTTCTTTTCCATCTCTGGTAGGAACTTTGATAGCATCATTGATCTCAGGCAGGTTGCCTTCTGTGAATTTAATATCCAGAACGGCACCAATAATCTGGGTAATTTTACCTATATTATTTGCCATGCTATATTTTCTCCTTGTTTATTTATTTTCTATTCCTGAATACGCAGCTTGCGTATCTAGGAAATCGCTGACGCGCCGGCTATGATCTCAGTTAATTCCTGAGTGATAGCACCCTGACGCGCTCTGTTATACTTCAGAGTCAAATCGCTGATCATTTCTTCTGCATTACTTGTTGCAGAATCCATTGCCTGCATTCTCGCTCCATTTTCACTGGCTACAGCTTCTACCAATGCGCCATAGAAAAGGCTGGTGACATATTTCGGAATGATCATGTCTAACGCTTCTTCTGTGGTCGGTTCATAATTCATAAGAACATTCGAATCTGTATCCTCTGCTACATCCCCTGCTTCGATCTCAACCGGAAGCAGTTTGATCAGCTTCGGCTCATGACTGACAGTATTTTTGAAATGCGTGTATGCAAGATAAATCTCGCCAATCTCGCCGTCTGTGAATGATTTCAGTATCTTTTTGCAAAGAGCTGATGCATCCTCATAGGAAGGAGATTCGATCATTGCAGAATCCTCTAACTCAATATGGTAACCGCGGCGCTCTAAGGCTTCGCGTCCTTTATTACCGATTGCATAGATGAGAAGATCGTCTTTGTTCAAATCACTTCCTGTGATCAGCTTCACAATATTGGAATTGTAGCCTCCGGCAAGTCCACGGTTAGACGTGATCACAACCACTGCCTTTTTCGTGGATTCCCCGGATTTTAAATATGGATGATTAATGTTTCCGGACTTTACAAGCATAGAGCTGACAGTCTGATACATATAATTAAAATATGGATTCGTCTGTTCCGCTCTTCCCTTTGCTTTCTGTAACTTTACAGTCGAAACAAGTTTCATGGCTTTGGTGATCTGCTGCGTACTCTGTATGCTGCTTTTTCTTCTTTTAATGTCCTTCATTGAGGCCATAAGAAAAACCTCCCTCCGCCTACTTTAAAAAGTCCGCTTTGCATTCTTCGATTGCTTTTACAAGTTTTGCTTCTGTCTCATCACTGATGACTTTTTCAGTACGGATTGCCTCTGGCACTTCCGGATACTTCGTATCAACATATTCAAATAATGCTTTCTCAAAATCAAGGATCTTCTCAACCGGAATGTCAATCAGATACTTCTTGGTAGCTGCATAAATGATCATAACCTGTTTTTCAACCGGCATTGGCTGATACTGAGGCTGTTTTAAAATCTCACGGATTCTTTCACCCTGAGCAAGCTTCTCAGTTGTATCTGCATCCAGCTCGGAACCAAACTGTGCGAATGCTGCCAGCTCACGATACTGTGCAAGCTCTACACGGATAGGAGCTGCGATCTTCTTCATCGCTTTGATCTGGGCAGAACCTCCAACTCGTGATACAGAAAGACCTGCATTAATAGCTGGTCTGAAACCGGAGTTGAACATCTCTGTCTCCAGATAGATCTGACCATCTGTGATAGAAATTACATTTGTAGGGATGTAAGCTGATACGTCACCTGCCTGTGTCTCGATAATAGGAAGTGCTGTTAAAGAACCTCCACCTAATTTATCAGAAAGACGAGCTGCACGCTCTAACAGTCTGGAGTGTAAGTAGAATACATCACCCGGATAAGCCTCACGTCCTGGTGGTCTCTTAAGGAGCAAGGAGAGTGTACGGTATGCAGCTGCATGTTTACTCAAATCATCATAAACAATGAGAACATCCTGTCCTGCTTCCATCCATTCCTCACCAATCGCACATCCTGCGTACGGTGCAATATACTGTAATGGTGCTAATTCACTGGCTGTTGATGCAACAACTGTCGTGTAAGACATCGCACCAAATTCTTCTAATGTCTTAACAAGAGAGGCAACTGTAGATGCCTTCTGGCCGATTGCGACGTAAATACATTTTACGTTCTGGCCTTTCTGGTTAATGATTGTATCGATTGCGATCGCTGTTTTACCGGTCTGTCTGTCACCGATGATCAGCTCACGCTGTCCACGTCCGATTGGAACCATGGAATCGATTGCCTTAATACCTGTCTGCAATGGTGTATCTACTGATTTTCTGGAAATAACACCGGATGCGACACGTTCAATCTGGCGGTATCTGTCTGTTTCAATAGGTCCTTTGCCATCGATTGGCTGTCCTAATGCATTGACTACACGTCCTAACATAGCATCCCCGACTGGAACTTCAACAACTCGTCCGGTTGTCTTTACAGTATCACCCTCGTTGATGTTCTTCTGGTTACCGAGTAATACGGCACCAACGTTATCTTCCTCAAGGTTTAATACCATTCCATATACTTCGCCAGGGAACTCCAAAAGTTCGCCCTGCATTGCATTATCAAGACCGTGAATACGTGCGATACCATCTGCCACCTGAATTACGGTACCAACGTCAGCTACTTCTAACTGCGCTGCATAACGTTTGATCTGTTCTTTAATTACGGAACTTATTTCTTCTGGTTTTAAATTCATGAAGCGCATTCACCTGCTTTCAACTGTATTTTGGATAACTCGCGTGTCAGATCATATAATTTGGTCCGAACACTGCTGTCAACGACTCTGTCGCCGATACGGATCACCATTCCGCCGATCAGTTCGGAATCGACATCATAATGCATTTCAAATTTCACATACTTTGTAGTCTCTAATAACCGCTTTTCCACTGCTGCCTTCTGTGCATCGGATAATTCCATTGCAGAAGTCACATAAGCAGTTCCGATATTTTTGTATTCTTTTACCTCATCAATGAAATAATTGAATACACTGTCCACCTGTTCAAAGTGTCCCTTATCCACGATCATACGGAGAAGTCCTACAAGTTCCTCGGAAACTTTTCCTGTAAAAATGTCTGTGATGATCTTAATTTTTTCTTCTTTTACGATTTTTGGATGACTCATTAATTTGAAGAGTTCTTTGTTTTCTTCAATGGCGGTCTGTGCCGCTTTGACTTCATCCAGGAACTCATCAAGCTGGTTTTTCTCCAAAGCTACCTCAAACAATGCGTCACCGTATGTTTTTGATACTAGCTTTGCCATGTTGATTCACCCATTTCTTTCAATGTCTCTTCTACCAGCGTATCCTGAACTGTAGCATCAATATTGGCAGCTACAACTTTTGCAGCCATCATAGATGCAACTGTGATCATTTCCTGTTTTACCTCATCCATTGCACGTTTCTTGGAAAGCTCTGCTTCCTCGTTCGCTCTCTGGATGATCCGAGCAGCCTCTTCCTTGGCTTCGTCCACAATTTTTGCTTCGTTTTTCAAAGCTTTCTGGCGGGCTTCGCTTAAAATCTGTTCTGCCTCTTTATCTATATTTTTCAGCTTCGCTTCGTACTCTGCTTTTAAAGCAGCGGCATCCTTCTTATCTGCAAGTGCGGTGTCGATATCTGTTGCGATCTTCTCCTGTCTGTCCTTAAGCATCTTACGGACCGGATTAAATAACAGATATGACAGGGCTAAAAACAGGAAGAAAATAGCGATTGCAAGAAGTACGGTATCATGCAGAAGCTGGAAATCCAGATTAAAAAGTCTTGTCATTTCCTCCAAGGTCTGGCCTCCTTTCCGTTTATTTTAGCTTTTCCCAAAACTTCTTATACTAATGGTTTTACGAAAAGTAATAACATAGCGATCAACAGACCATAAAGACCTGTTGTCTCTGCTACAGCCTGACCCAAAAGCATGGTTGACATAATATCGCCTTTTGCACCCGGATTTCTACCAACGGCTGCTGCTGCATGTCCTGCTGCGATACCCTGTCCAATACCAGGTCCGATACCTGCGATAACTGCTAAACCTGCTCCGATTGCTGAGCATGCTAAAATTAAATCCTGTCCTGTAATATTCATATTGAATTCTCCTTTTCTACTCTTGTTCGTAATTCTGGCTGATATAAGTCATTGTCAGCATACAGAATACATAGGTCTGAATTGCTCCTGAGAACAAATCAAAGTACACATGAAGGGCTGCCGGCCAGATAATCGCAATTTTGCTCAATAAGCCGTATACAAGCGCCATCATAACGGTTCCTGATAATACGTTTGCGAACAAACGCAATGACAGGGAAATCGGTACCGCAATCTCACTGATCACATTGATTGGGAACCAAATAGGCAGCCATGGTGGTAATGGCGAACACATATCTACCCAGATCTGTTTCAACGGCAGATTTTTGAACTGCGTGATATGGATCAGGAAAAATGTAATAAGACCAAGTGCAAGTGTTGTACCATAGTCCGCTGTTGGTGGTCTTAAGCCAAACAGACCGGAGATATTGCTGATAAAGATAAAGACGAAGATCGTACAAATATAATTTGAAAACTTCGGTCCGGCTATCTTTCCCATTGTTCCCATAACGATTCCATCTAACTTCTCTACGAGAAGCTCGATCACGTTCTGAAAACCATCCGGCACTTCTGTTGCGTGCTTGATCTTCCGGTTCGCTATGATCGCAAATATAAGGATCACAAGCATTACCAGAAGGATACATACATGCGACGTAGTGATCCACACCGTATGTCCAAACAGCTGATAGGAGAACAGTCCATGGATCATAAAGTCAATATCATCCGCTCCACCAGACATTAGGATTGCGTTACTCACGTTCTCACCTCCTCCTTTCTCGTTTTTAATTGTCGCTGCTTCCGGAAGGTGCCTCCGCTCTTCCCTGCAGTTTTAAAACAAATTTATGTGTAAAAGGCTGAAGATAAGCAGATATCTTCAATCCCAGAACACCGATAAAAGCGGTAAATAAATTACCAAGATTGAATTTCATCATGACAAAAAAGACGATCACAACGATCACATACCGCAAAATCGACTTAGCAATGATCTTTGCCTGTGCATGCTCTCCGCCATAGATCTCAACGGCATCCCGAAGTACGACTGCCATGTTGACTGCCATTCCCACTGCCAGTGCGATTCCGATCACCAGTCCCGTTGTGTACCGCAGCTTGTCTGTCACAAACCATACGCCTGCCAGTTCCACGACGATCCCATATAATATAATACCTAGAACAAGCTCTGGTAATGCATCGTTTAGTCTCTTTAACATCTTACTTCTTCCTGTCTTTTCTGCCTAATCCATAAATCTTTTTTGCCATCTTGTAAATATTGGTGAAACCCGCCAATGCACCTATGACAAAAAGCGGGATCGTGATCCACAAAATATCGTATTTTCTGCCGAGCCATATACCAAACATCATGCAAAGTACGATTGGAACGATCATATTTAATCCAAATTGTAAAATCAGTGTCAGTGACTGAAACACTTTTTTCTGATTCTTCATGTGTGATGTTCTCCTCTCTGCTGTCCTTCTATGGCTTGTGGCTAAAGTCTGATCGTAATCTCGCGATTGGTATGTTCATACTTCTGCATCACGACTCCAGCCGCTTTTAACATGCGCTTGGATGCGACAACGGAAGGGGTTCCATCGTATTTGTCGCTGTCGTACACAATCCGCTTAATTCCAGCCTGAATAATCGCCTTGGCACATTCGTTGCACGGGAATAAGGAAACATAGATTGTTGAGCCTTCCAGCCCCAGACTTCCGCCCCGGTAGTTCAAAATTGCATTCAGCTCGCTATGGGTGGTAAACAGGTATTTGTTCTCCAACGGAGCACCTTCCCGTCCCCAAGGGAATTCATCATCCGAACAGCCCCTTGGCAGTCCATTGTATCCCATTGATAAAATCTTATGGTCTGCGCTTACAATACACGCCCCTACCTGTGTGTTAGGGTCCTTGGAGCGCATGCCGGTAAGCATTGCCACGCCCATAAAATATTCATCCCAGCTAATGTAATCTTTACGTTTTTCACTCATACATATTCCTCTCAGAAAAATATGGAATCCCGAATGGATTATTTTGTTCCGAATATTCTGTCTCCGGCATCGCCAAGACCTGGAACAATGTATCCATGCTCATTTAAATGATCATCCAGTGCACCGATATAAATATCTACGTCCGGATGTGCTTCCTGCATTTTCTTTACTCCTTCCGGAGCTGCGATAATAACCATAAGATGAATGTTCTTAACACCTTTATCTTTCAACATCTGGATTGCTGCTGCGGAAGATCCGCCTGTTGCAAGCATTGGATCAACTACGAATACCTCACGGTTAGCGCAGTCATCCGGCAATTTGCAGTAATACTCTACTGGCTCTAATGTTTCAGGATCACGGTAAAGTCCAATGTGGCCTACTTTTGCTGCCGGGATCATTGCAAGCATTCCGTCAACCATTCCAAGACCTGCACGTAAAATAGGTACAACTGCAAGTTTTTTACCTTTTAATTCTTTTACAGTTGCGTGGCAGATTGGTGTCTCAATCTCAACATCTGTTAACTTTAAGTCTCTGGTTGCCTCATAGCACTCTAACATTGCAACCTCACTTACAAGTGTACGGAAATCTTTGGAACCTGTATCCGTTCTTCTCATAATTCCGATCTTGTGCTGGATTAATGGATGATCCATTACTACTACTTTTGACATGTTTTTATTCTCCTTCGTTTAAAAGTTTTACTAATTTTATGATTGATTTTCTCATGGTTTCATAGCACAGTCCATAAGACTGCAGCGATCCGCCATAAGGATCTAAAATCTCTAATTCATCACCGACAAGTTCTGTCAGCACGTAAACATTTTCAGCCTTAGCACTTGGATATTTTTCAAAAATCTTGTCAAGCTGGCTGTGTTCCATTGTGAGCACTAGCGTGTCTTCCGTGAAATCTTCGTCCTCAAGCTGCGTGGAAGTAAAATTCTCCCAGTTGATCCCATTGCTGATCATCACTGCCTCTGCCTTCTGGTTCAACGGCTCCGGAAAGAGTACAACTAAGCCTCTGCACTCTATTGTCACCGGATGTTTTAATGTGTATTCACTTAAAATCCCTGCCGCCATTGGTGCACGGGATGTGCCGCTCTCTGCCACAAACAGGATTCGGTTATATTGTTTCATATAAATCATGCCTTTCTGATCTATGCGTCAGTCATCTTGGACTACACATGTAATACCTGATGTCCAGCCGCCTTCAAAAGACGATTCATGATAGCCTGTCCAATCCTTGGTGTTGCAAAACTCTCTGAGTAGATTGCATCTACATTCCAGTCGTCAAACTCTCTCAATATCTTATAAAGGTGCTGTGCGATCGCATCCTCATCCGCTCTCGCTCCGATGCTCACTACAATATCTGCCTGATACTGATCTTTTGTCTCATCCGTTGCGATCACTCCGACTTTCAGACCATTTTTCTGCTTTTCGGCTACGAGTTCGTTAATCTTTTTCACAACGTTCCCTGCCTCACCATCTACAAGCACAAGATCTGCTTTCGGTGCATAGTGTTTGTACTTCATTCCGGGAGCTTTCGGCTTTGTCATTGAATCCGACGCTATAATTCCCGGATCAATCTTCACTTCTTCGCCTAACACCTCTTCTAACATTTCTTTCGTAATGTAACCCGGTCGTAAGATCATCGGAGTATCTTCGGTCAGATCAATGATTGTTGACTCAATGCCGATTCCTACCGGTCCTCCGTCTAAGATCATCGGTATCTTGCCATCCAGATCAAGCTTCACATGGGAAGCCTCTGTCGGGCTTGGCTTGCCGGATGTATTTGCACTTGGTGCTGCAATCAGGCATCCGCTTTCCTCAATTAATTTTAATGCTACCGGGTGTTTTGGCATACGGATTGCTACGGTCTCCATACCACCGGTCGTCTCATATGGTACTTTTTCATTCTTCCAGACGATCATCGTGAGCGGTCCCGGCCAGAATGCGTCTGCCAGTTTTTCTGCCTGAGCAGGAACTTCTTTTGCAATGGAAACAAGTTCCTCAAATTTGCAGATATGCACAATCAGGGGATTGTCTGATGGCCGTCCCTTTGCCGCATATATCTTCTTTGATGCCTCCGGATGAAGCGCGTCTGCGCCCAGACCATATACGGTCTCTGTTGGAAACGCTACCAGTTCTCCTTTTCGGATGAGTTCTGCCGCTTCTTTCATTTCATTTTCGTCTATCTGAAATGGATCTATTTTTACAACTTTAGTCTGCATGTTATTCCTCCGAACATTCATGTATTATTATCTCACAATTCCAAAAATTAGGCAACATACTTGCTATGTTTTTCTAAATGTGGCATAATAATTTTAATTAGGTAAAGAATATTCTTGTAGCAGTTATTTTTAAATAATAACTGCTTCTTTTCCGATATTTTATGTATTGGCAGGAATATCAGCAATCTTTCTTACAGGAGGGAGATCGTTATGAAAATTACAAAATCTGAATTTGGAACTACCAAAAACGGTTCCACTATTAATTTATTTCATTTGGAAAATACAAGCGGCGCTTATGTTGAGATCATTGACTTTGGCTGCCGCCTCACAAAAATTGTTGTTCCGGACCGCAATGGTGATCCGGTAGATGTGTGCCTTGGCTTCTCAACAGCTGATCACTATGCAGACGACGATGCAAGCCTCGGAGCTGTGGTAGGCCGGGTTGCCAACCGTATCAAAGATGGTCATTTCTCACTGAACGGAAAAGAATACCAACTTGCCATCAACAACGGAACCAACCATCTCCACGGTGGTATCATTGGTTACGGTTCTAAGATCTGGGAATCGAAAATCAAAGATGACAAATTAATTTTTACCATGAATTCAGCAGATGGGGAAGAGGGATATCCTGGAAATCTTACACTGACTGTCACTTATGGCTGGTCCGAGGACAATGAACTGTCGATCCTTTATGAAGCTTCGACAGACGCTGACACACTTTTGAACGTGACAAACCACGGTTACTTCAACCTGAATGGAGAGGGTCGCGGCGATATTATGTCTCACGAACTTTTTATTGATGCAGATGAGATCACAGAGCTTGACGATTCACAGGCGCCGACCGGAAAGTTCATCCCGGTAGACGGAACACCTTTCGATTTCCGCACCATGCACACGATCGGAAAGATGTATAATTCCGATTATGAGCAGTTGAAAAAATTCGGCACTTACGATCACAACTTCGTCATTAACGGAACAGGTCTCAGAGAGGCGGCTGTACTCCAGTCCAAAGAAACCGGAATCCGCATGACCTGCTTTACAGACCAGCCGGGACTCCAGCTTTATGTAGCAAACCAGCCTATGAAGCTTCCTGGAAAGGAAGGTGTTCCATATGCCGGACATTCCAGTGTCTGCCTCGAAACACAGCACTATCCGGACGCGATCAACCATGAGAACTTCCCAAGTATCGTGCTTCATCCGGACGAGAATTTCCGTTCCAAGACACTGTATCATTTTTCAACTTTTTAATATTTTTTGTTATTGATCGTATTTTATCATTAACGCTTTTCACATCGTGTATTTTATTGGCTTGTGCTAATTAAAATACACGATTTTTCATGTTATAGACTTGTAAACCGTACCTTTTTGTATTAGAATGTGAAATAAAGTTACCGGCGACGGTGACTGCACATCATTTCTGATGTGATGCGTATAACAGATACGCAGGATAATGATTTTTATTTAATTATAAGGAGGGAATATCAATGGCATACGTAATTTCTGATTCATGCGTTAGCTGTGGAACTTGCGAACCAGAATGTCCAGTAGGCGCTATCAGCCAGGGAGACAGCCAGTTCGTTATCGATGCAGGTTCTTGCGTTAGCTGTGGAACTTGTGCAGGAGTTTGTCCTACAGGAGCTATCAGCGAAGAATAATTCGTGATACGCTTTGCAAAAGTACATAGGAAAAACCGTCAGGCTTCTGACGGTTTTTTCTTTGTCCATTTTTTTAATAATGGCGTCTTTTTCTTTTTCAGATTTCCACGGATTGCCTCATCAAGCTGCCGGAAACGTTCTTCTTCTAACTCCTCCCGCTCCCGCATAAGGTAATTCATCTCTTTAAGCACCTGCTCTCCCACATCTTCACTGATGGTCCTGCTTAAACTTTCATTGTTTGCTGCGATCGCCTTGCCCACAATATCTGTCATGAGTTCTGTGAATTGTGCCATACGGTCTGTGTTGTCTAATATGCTCTGCTTCGCCTCTGCAAGCGCAAGTGTCTCCGGATTTTTAAAGTAAACCTGATGATTTTTCACACCTTCTGTCTTATCCTGCGGATTCCCGGTGAGCTCCGGCAGTTTCTGCTCCATGTTGCCGTTATGTACGAGCATTTTGATTGCTTTGAGCTGGTAGCCTTTCTCTTTTAGTTCTTTGATATATTGAAATTCTTTGATGTTTTCCTGTGTATAGTAACGGTGTCCCATTTCGTTTCGCGGAATGTTTAACTCCAATTCATCTTCCCAGTAACGTAATACATGCGATTCCACATTCACCATGCTGGATGCATCTGAAATCATATACCGTACTTTTTCCATATTTCCCTCGCTTTTTTGATATACGCAATCATGAAACTCTCATTTACGTTATTAAAATTGATTTAATCACTTTCCTTCCTCCTAATTATATGGTTTTACGGACATGCCCTCAAGAAAAATCGGTCGCCTTTTTCAGACAAAAATCGGGATGACATACGCTCGATTTTACAAATCGATGTATATCATCCCTTATTTTGATGTAAAAACTTGATTTTTTTCAACAATAGAATATTTTTAATTTTTCTCCATGTTGGCGAACTTGGTGTACTGTGGCAGCCATACGAGATTCACGGTTCCGATAGGACCGTTTCTTTGCTTGGCAATGATGATCTCGGAAATGCCTTTCATCTCAGAATCATGATTGTAGTAGTCATCTCGATAGATGAACATAACCACGTCGGCGTCCTGCTCGATCGCGCCGGACTCACGAAGATCGGACAACATTGGTCTGTGATCCGGTCTCTGCTCAACAGCACGCGATAACTGCGACAGTGCGATCACAGGAACGGAAAGTTCACGCGCCAGTGCTTTCAAGGAACGGGAAATATCTGAAATCTCCTGCTGACGGGAATCGCTTCCCTTACCGGAACCAGACATTAACTGTAAGTAGTCGATGATGATAAGTTTTAAATCATGCTCCAGTTTATATTTACGGCACTTGCTTCTCATCTCTGCAATGGAGATACCCGGTGTATCATCTATGATCAGTTTTGAATTACCGATCGTGCCTGCGCCTTCGATCAGCTTCTCCCAGTCGCTGTCAGAAAGATTACCGGTACGAAGTGCCTGCGCATCGACTCTGGATTCCAGTGAGAACAGACGGTTAACGAGCTGTTCCTTCGACATCTCCAAAGAAAAGATTGCCGTACACATATCCTCATGAAATGCCACATACTGGGCGATGTTCAAAACGAACGCTGTTTTTCCCATAGACGGACGCGCCGCGATCAGGATCAGGTCGGAAGGCTGCAAACCGGCAGTACGATAATCCAGATCAATAAATCCGGTCGGAATACCTGTAACGGTTCCAGAAGTTTTGGCAGCGTTTTCAATCTTCTCCAACGCATTCATAACGACCTGGCGGATTGGAACATAATCTCCGCCACCGCCTCTGGTGGAAAGAAGATCGAACACTTTTTTTTCCGTCATATCCATGACCGTATCAATGCTTTCCTTTCCGGCGTAACATTCGTTCTCGATCTCCTCATTTAACTTGATGAGCTTGCGCCGCATGGAATTGTCTTTTACGATTTTTGCGTAATATTTGATATTGGCAGAAGTCGGAACTGCATCCAAAAGCTCTTTCACGTAGGAAAGGCTTGAAATTTCCTCCGGTACTTCTTTTTCTTTTAATTTGTTCTGTAATGTAATAAGATCGACCGGGAGCCCTTTGCTGTAGAGTTCTATCATGGCGTCAAATAAAACTCCATACTGTTTGTGATAAAAATCATCACTTGTCAGCATCTCCATTGCCGTCAATATTGCATCTTTATCCATGATCATGGAGCCAATGACAGACTGTTCAGCATCCAGGCTGTTCGGCATGCTTCTCTTGATCAGAGTCTCTTCCATGAGATCCTCCCTATAACTCTACTACATGAACAGCAAGTTTTCCGGTTACTTTTGTGTGAAGTTTTACAGGAACTTCCACAACTCCAAAGCTTCTGATCGGTTCGGAAAGCTGCATTTTCTTTTTGTCAAGTTCTAAACCAAGCTGCTCTTTGGCTGCTGCTGCGATCTCTTTTGTAGAAACAGAGCCAAATGTTCTTCCGCCTTCTCCGGCTTTCATCTTAACAGTTACTTTCTTATCTTTTAAATTCTCAGCCATTGCAAGTGCAGCCTCATAATTCTCCTGGGCAACTTTATCTGCGTGCTGATTCTGTAATTTCAGATCATTTAAGTTTTTGGCGTTTGCTTCCACGCCTAATTTTTTCGGGAAAATAGCGTTGCGTGCGTATCCGTCACTGACGTTGACAACCTCTCCCTTTTTTCCTAAAGCTTTTACATCCTGCAATAATATTACTTTCATTCCTGAATATCTCCTTCTTCTAGCATTTCATCAATGGTGTCCTGAATAATTCGTTTTGCTTCCTGAATCGTACAGTTCGTTAATTGTGCTCCGGCAACGTTCAAGTGACCGCCACCGCCCACACGTTCCATGATAAGCTGCACATTGATCTCATCAATGGATCTGGAACTGATGTAAATTTTTCCCTGATATTCCGTCAAAACGAAGGATGCCTTGATTCCTACAATATTTAATAATTCATTTGCCGCCTGTGCTCCTACAATTGTAGGACTTTCAATATTATCCGCCGGGCATACAGAAATCGCAAACGAGCCTCTGTAAACCTCTGCATGACGGACAGCTTCGGCTCTCGCCTTATAGGCAGCCATATCATTTCGAAGCATTTTTCTGACACGCGTCACTTCCGCTCCGGCACGTCTGAGATAAGCTGCCGCTTCGAAGGTACGCACGCCTGTTTTTGTCATAAAATTATTCGTATCGATGAGGATACCTGCATAAATACAGTCTGCCTCACTCGGCTCTAACTTAATATTCTCTGAGAAGTACTGCAATACTTCCGCGATCATCTCACATGCACTCGATGCATACGGTTCGATGTAGGAAAGTACCGGATTCTCAATGACTTCGCTGTTCTGTCTGTGGTGATCGAATACACAGATCGTGTCGGTACGTTTTAACAGCTCCGGGCATTCTGTGTAGCTCGGACGGTTAGTGTCCACAACCATGACCAGCGTATTCTTATTTGTGATCAGAAGCGCCTCTTCATTCTTAATGAATAAATCTGCCGGATAACCTTTTTCTTCCGTAAAACATTCTACCAGCGGGCGAAGGGATGTCGTGACCTCGTTTAAAACGATCTGTGCTTTCTTGCCAAGCACGCGGGCTGCGCAGTAAACACCGATTGCTGCGCCGAGCGAATCCACGTCACTGATCGCATGTCCCATAATCACTACGTGTTCACGGCTCTCGATGATCTCGCGGAGTGCGTGAGCCTTAACTCTGGCTTTTACCCTCGTGTTACGCTCTACCTGCTTTGCCTTGCCTCCGTAATAGGTGACTTCCTCGCCCTCTTTTACAACGACCTGATCTCCGCCACGTCCTAATGCAAGATCAATTCCCATGCGGGCATACTCGTAATTCTGCGTGTAGCTGACACCTCCTGCACCGACTCCGATGCTCAAAGTGATCGCCATTTCATTGCCGACCTTGATGCTCTTAACGTCCTCGATCAGCTTAAACTTATCCGCAGAAAGTTGCTCTAAATACTTGTATTTAAATACAACAAAATATTTGTCCTTCTCGATTTTACGGACAAGCGCGTCGATCTCCGTAAAATACTTATTCACTTTTCGATCCACAAGTGCGATCAGAAGAGAACGTTTGACATCCTCGATACTGTCTAACGCTTCCTCATAATTGTCAATGTAGACAAGTCCTGCAACAAGCTTCTGTTCCTCATTTTCCTTGATATAACGGTTCAGTTCTGTCTCGTCAAACAGATAGATTGCGGTCAGATATTCGTCATTGTCATTGATTGCCACGATCGAGCTGTCCTTTGTCACGGTATCAAAATAAATACGCTTCATGGAAATGCGGTAATTGCGGTCATCCAGCATTACATTTATTGATTCTAACGCTTCGGACTTCTGCAGGATATCCTTGGTCAGACTCGGAAATACTGTGGTCACTGACTTATGGTAATTTTTGTCCTTGCCTGTGATCTCTGTAAACTTTTCATTCATCCACAGAAATCTCGAATTATAGTCAAGCAGCGCATATGGGATCTCGAAATCATTCAAAAGCTGTTTCTGTACCGTTCCGTACTGCGTGGCAAAATTCACCAGTTCATTGATCAGCAGTGGACGGTTTCTTCTGCCTGATACCAGCACTATGATAAAATATAGAACGATAAATCCTGAGAACTCTGCCCCCATTTGTATATTCTGCGCATACATCGCAATATCCATTAATATCAATACAATGGTGAGATACAAAGGCCAGTTCAAATATCTGCGAAGCTTTCCTTTTAATTTTATATTCGTTTTCTTCATATTCACACCCTTTTAAATCATGCAAAAATAATAACGATTTGTATTTTATTATAGCATTGAAAGGGTATAATATAAAGCTAATTTTTCTGATTTAATTTCCCGATAACGGAGTTTCGCGCAAAGTCAGATAATTTCCCTTATCCATATCATCAATAAAATTGTTCGCGATCATTTTCTTTCCGCAGAAATTTTCATCCATATTCTCCACAAATTCCATGGTTTCGTTCTGATAACCTATGCCGTCCTGATAGTGAAAAATACGAAATCCCGTTCCCTCCTCGCCGCCGTAAGCCGGGAAAATAAGATCATGCCACCCATTCGTCATTTCGCTGCTCACATACACCGGTGTGCGGACATATGCAAAGCTTTCTAAAACCTGATATCCCTGCTCTGACTTTTTTAAGATCAGCGCCGGATCACCGCCGTCACATTCCGTATATTCTCCCACTACTACTGCGATGATCTCATCTGTTCCGTCTTCATCCAGATCCGTTTCATCATAATAATAGCGTGTCTCTGCGCAGAGTTCCTCCGGTATCTGATAATAACTGATCAGAAAGTCTGCCAGTTCCTGATTCTTTTCCTTCTCTGCATAAATCGTCTCTGTGTCTGCTTCGGAAACCGGATACTGCGTGCTGGCTGGCTCCTCCTCTTCCGTCACGTCTTTTTCTTCTGTCTGCTGCTCGGTCTCTTCTGCTGTATCTGAAACTGCTTCTGTTGTGTCTGTCTGTGCTTCTGCGCCACATCCGCACAACAGCAAAGCTGCAAGCAATATCATCAAACAATATTTCTTCATCATTACATAGTCCCTTTGATTCATACGTTATATTCATACAATACATATGTCAAACTATATTGCATCTGTCTTTTTCATAAAACTTATGAAAAAAGCCTATCATATTATAACAAAAAAAGTCTTTAAAAAAACATTAATTTTTCTAAAGACTTTCTATACATATTCTATCGAAATGCATCCTTTAAATAACGTGTTTTCCCATCCATTTTCCTGAGAGGAAACGTGCCGAAAATATAATGCTCCGGATTCCCCAGTCGGCAAACATACCAATCCACACGGCGATTGGTCCAAATCCCTGAAAACGGATCAGATAAATCGCAAGTGCCACCCTGCAAAACCACATCGTGCACGTAGCTGTGATCATGGAAAACTTCACATCTCCGGCTGCGCGCAGTCCGTATGGCGGGATAAACGACAGCGCCCACAGAATCGGTTTTGCGATCGTGATCACAATTAACATCTGATAACAGAGTTCCATGCTCTCCGGCTCCATTCCGGCAAGATGCATGATTGGGCGGCTGATCACGAATGTCACCAGACAGGAGATGATCAGAACGATCTCCGCATATCCGGTTAATTTTAATATGTAATATCTGGCTTCCTCTTTTCTGCCTGCACCAAACGCCTGACCAGCTACTGTCATAAGCCCGATTCCGACTGCGATCGCTGCGATTCCATTTACGTTTTCGAAAATAACGGTCATTGCCTGTGCCGCGATCGCCTGTGTACCCAGTGTCGAAACAGTTGACTGAATTGCAAGCTTACCAAACTGAAACATACCATTCTCCACACCCGCCGGAACGCCGATCGCAAGTATTTTTCCAATGAGGGGAAAATCCGGCCGGATCGTGTGGTACTGGTTTAAAACAATCTCCTGCTTTGGCTTCCGCAGAAAATACAGTACCACAACCGCGCAGAAAACTCTTGAAACCAGCGTTGAAATTGCAGCTCCGGCAACGCCAAGGTTACATCCAAAAATCAGGATCGCGTTTCCAAGAATGTTCAATACATTTGAGATAATCGATATTTTCATTGGGAACTTAGAGTTTCCTCCGGCACGATAAAACGCGCCTCCCGCATTAAACAATGCAATAAACGGATAGGAAGATGCCGTGATCAGGAAATAGATAATGGAATCTTCCATAACCTCAGGTTCTACCGCTCCGAAGATTAGGCGAAGCAATGGTTTGCAGAAAATCAATCCGATTGCTGTCAGCGTCACAGAGATCACGATCACAGTAAGGAAAATCTGTCTGGCTGCTTTGTTTGCGCCTTTTTCATCTCCTTTTCCAAGATAATGGGAGCAAATGATCGCCGCTCCGGTGGCGAGCGCCGCAAACATCTGGATTACAAGCGTGTTGATAGAATCTACGAGGGAAACTGCCGACATCGCAACGCTTCCCACATTGCTTACCATCATGGTATCTGCCATTCCCATTAAGGAATTTAACATCTGCTCTACCATAATCGGGATCAGAAGCATCCATAATTCTTTTGTGGAAAACATGAGATTATCCCAGTCGATTTTCGATGCGTCGTATAATTTGTTTTTCATATAATTAAATCCCCTAAATAAGTTGGTTATGAACATAGCGTAGAAAAAGACCAACTATCCGAAGATAATTGGTCTTTGTCATTTTTAAAGCCTATTCACAAACATATGGCATCAGAGCAACGTGACGTGCTCTCTTGATTGCTACTGTAAGAGCTCTCTGATGTTTTGCACAGTTACCTGTGATTCTACGAGGAAGGATCTTTCCTCTCTCAGAAATGTATCTCTTTAATTTGTTTGTATCTTTGTAATCGATAACGTTATCTTTTCCACAGAAAACACAAACTTTTTTTCTTCTATGCATTGGACGTCTCTTCATTGGAGCGCCTTCTCTATCTGCTGCTTTATTGAAAGCCATGATTATTACCTCCTGTTAGGTTTAGTTAAATGGTAACTCTTCATCAATTCCATCCGGAATATTCATGAAGCCATCGCCTGCTGCGCTGCTTGGTGATGGTCTGTCTGAAGGTGTGAATCCGGAATTATCACCGGCTGCATTCTTGCTCTCTGCAAATTCACATTCTTCAACAACAACATCTGTTGTATATACTTTCTGACCGTCTTTATTGGTATAACTTCCTGTCTGGATACGTCCGGTTACTACAACCTTTGTTCCTTTACGAAGATACTTCTCTGCAAATTCGCCGAGCTTACCGAATGCCACACATCCGATAAAATCTGCGGTCTGCTCTGCATCACGCTTAAATCTGCGGTCAACTGCCAGTGTATATCTTGCGATTGCTGTTGCCTGCTCACCCTGGGAATAACGTACCTCAGGGTCTCTGGTCAATCGTCCCATAAGAATAACTTTATTCATATACGATTTCCTCTCTTCTATGACCAGCGGTTATTACACCTGCTGATTCTCTCTATGCCTCGTCTTTTCTAACGCATAAGAAACGAAGAACATTGTCCATGATACGAACATCCTGCTCTACAGCAGCTGGAACAGTTGCTTCAGCTTCGAACTGGATGAAGTAGTAATAACCTTCGCTCATCTTCTGGATGTCGTAAGCTAATTTTTTCTTACCCCAGTCTTCAACTTCTGTTACAGTACCGCCGGCACGTACGATATAATCTTTTGCCTTCTCTACTGTAGCTGTTCTCGCATCATCTTCGATCTTTGCACTGACAACGAGTGCTAACTCATATTTATTCATGCGAATTTTCCTCCTTTTGGTCTCTGGCCCATTCTTTCAGTGAATGAGCAAGGAATAATAATATATCACGAGCATCTACTATAGCATGGTTTTCGCATGATTTCAAGCTTTTTTTCGAATTTCTTTTGTATTTTTTTCTACAAGTTTTCGTGCGATCATAATCTGATGTCCACAGCCGGTGCATTTTAACCGAAAGTCCGCTCCCACACGCAGGATCTCCCACTCACTGCTGCCACACGGATGCTGTTTTTTTAATCTGACGATGTCGCCAACTTCGTATTCTCTTTTTTCCATTTTTGCTTCCTGACTCCTGAATTTCTTTTATTTGTAACTATTCAAAGCCAAGGCAATTTTCATAAATTTGCGAGTGGGGTACTGAATAGTTACCTTATTTTAATTTATTTCAACCTGTCCGAACACCTCACCAAGTCCAGCCTGGATTAAAAGATCTGCCCGACTGTCCATCGGTGTTGTCGATTTATTGATCAATACCAGCTTATTTCCACGATAATAATCAATCAGTCCTGCCGCCGGATAAACAGCAAGTGATGTACCGCCAATGATTAACATATCTGCGTGACTGATGTAATAAACCGCATCTTCTAACGTCTGCTGGTTTAAACCTTCCTCATATAATACAACGTCTGGTTTGATCTGCCCGCCACAGGAATCGCAAAGCGGAATATTTTTCGAATTCAATATATATTCTGCATCAAACTGTTTTCCACATTTCCTGCAATAATTTCTATGAACACTGCCGTGAAGTTCCAGCACATTTTTACTTCCTGCTGCCTGATGCAGTCCGTCAATGTTCTGCGTCACGATTGCTTTTAATTTTCCTGCCTTTTCCAGTTCTGCAAGTTTATAATGTGTTGTATTCGGCTTTGCGGAAAGGCATAACATTTTATCCCGGTAAAAACGATAAAATTCTTCCGTATGACTCAGATAAAAGGAATGGCTTAAGATCGTTTCCGGCGGATAATCGTACTTCTGATTATATAGACCGTCCACACTGCGGAAATCCGGAATACCACTTTCCGTAGACACTCCTGCCCCGCCAAAAAATACAATATTATCTGACTCTTTTACCATTTGTAAAAATGTTTCGATATTGCTCATATCAATCGCCTCCAAATTCAAAAACCCATTTTTGTCTCCCTGCTTTTAAGTATATCATAAGAAACTGCTCCTGCAATCTGCTATTTTATTTTCCTTACCGGTCCTGCTTCTTTATTATAATAATTATGAATCAAAAAAGAAGCTCCTACACTTCTTACTGTGTAACAGCTTCTGATAGAGTTGCGGGAATAGGATTTGAACCTATGACCTTCGGGTTATGAGCCCGACGAGCTTCCAGACTGCTCCATCCCGCGATATTCTGTTGTCTGGCAAATCAATTCTTTCACCAACGAATGTATTATAGTCCCTTCCTTTGCAAATGTCAAATCCGGTGAATTTTCATGCTGCAAATCCTACGATCACCACACTCGCAATCGTTCCTGCCGCCGTCGCAAGCAAAGCACCTGCGAGCGTATAGCGCGTTTTCTTCACCTTTACCGACATGAAATAAACCGACATCGTATAAAAAATAGTTTCCGTACTGCTCATCATGATCGATGCCATTTTCCCTAATGTGGAATCTACGCCGTACTCTTTGTAAATATCTAACAGCAGCCCGGTCGCTGCCGAGGAAGAAAACATTTTCACAATGGTAACCGGAAAAAGCTCTGCCGGGAATCCCACTTTTTCTGTCAACTGCCCCAATGCTATAGCAACACAGTCCAAAAGTCCGGAGGCTCGCAACACGCCGACTGCCACCATGAGTCCGACAAGCGTTGGCATAATCTTAACCACTGTCTGAAATCCGTCCTTCGCCCCGTCCAAAAAATCTTCGTACACGGATTGTTTGTTCAAGATTCCATATCCGACAATGCAAAAAATCAATAACGGAATCGTAACTTCTGACAGAAAAAGGAGCATCTTCATATCTTTTTCCTATAGGATTTTCTTCTTTTTCATTCTATGCAGCTAAGTAAAAAAATATGCACACAAATTCAGCAGGCATACACTATAACGGTGCATCCTGCTGAATCATGAATCACTTTATGTTAGCGGCTCTTCTGTAAAAGCTTGATATAATCTTTCTTTGGCATTGGTTTTGCAAAATAATAACCCTGAATATAATCACAGCCGAGGCGTTTTAACATCTTCACCTGTTTTTCCTCCTCAACACCTTCTGCGATCACCTGCATGTCGAGGGATTTTGCCATTTTGATCACCGCCTCCAAAATCTTCTCGCTTCGTTCCTCTGACGATCCTTTTGACAGGAAACGCATATCAATCTTAAGAACGTCAATATCGATGTCCTTCAGTACATTTAAGGAAGAATAACCACTTCCAAAATCGTCCATTAATATGGTAAATCCTGCTTTGTGCAGATAATCAACCGCATTCTGTATCATCCGCGCATCATCCGAAAAGGCACTCTCTGTCAGTTCCAGATGCAGATATTTTGGTGGAATCTTGTATTTTTCCACCAGATTGACAAGTGACTCTAAAAATTCCGGATTGTATAGGTTTACACGGGAAACATTCACCGAGATCACTTCGGAATCCCCTCTGTGATTCAGATTATTTTTTATAAGCTGGCAGACCTTATCCCATACATAATAGTCCAGCTTAATGATAAATCCGTTGCTTTCAAATACCGGGATAAAATCGCCTGGAGACACGATCGTTCCGTCTGCCTTTTTCCAGCGCACTAACGCTTCTGCGCCCATTGGTTTATAATGATTCAGCTCATATTTCGGCTGAAAATAAACAACAAATTCCTCCGTTTCAAGCGCATGATCCATTTCATTGATGATATTCTGCTCTTTGATAATCTTCTCCCTCAGTTCTTCCGTGTATCTTGCTTCGTGAACCATGTACTGACCTTTGCACTGTTTTGCAGCAAGCGTTGCGCGGGCGAGGATATTCCGCACATCCATATTGTTATCCTGAATATCATAAATGCCCATTGCGGTTTCCAGATAATATGCCGCCTGATATTTCTTGAGTTCCTGCTTCATATATAGGATAAAATCGTTTAACTTTTTATCATCTTTCTCGAAACAAATTCCAAAAACATCGCCGTCGACTCTTCCAAACACGCTGTTTTTCACGTTCTGCCAGTATTTCTCAATCAAACCTGCCAAGTGTACTAACAGGCGGTCGCCTGCATCTATGCCGTAAAAATTATTGATCATCTTAAAACGCTCAATATCGAGCCGCACAAACGTAAACTTTGTATCCGCATTTTCTTCCAGAATCACCTGTACTCTCTGACTGAACTTCTGCACCGTATAGAGTCCGGTCAGTTTATCGTGCTCTAAGGAATGTGCCATGCTCCGCTTAATTGTATTGAATACACGGAAGCGGATAATCTCCGGTTGGAATATCTTTGGAATAAAATCCCACACGCCAAGCTCTAAGCATCTTTTTTCCGTCTCAAAATCATTCTCTGTCGTTGCCACAACAATCGGAATGTTCCGAATGGATTCCCTTTTCTTGAACTCCTCCATAAAAGCAAATCCATCCATTACCGGCATGATGATATCAAGAATCACCAGAACGATATCGTCCTTGTACTTTTCCAAACTCTCAAGACCGCTTTCCCCGTTTTCTGCCTCGATGATTTTGTACTTGTCTTTCAAAATATCTGCCAGCGTGCCCCTGTTCAATTTGCTGTCGTCTACAATCAAAATAGTATTTTTCATATGTTATACCTCATTTATACTATTTCTATTATACTCCCGACAACATACTTTTCTCAATTACTTTACAAAGATTTGTGCAAATTTACAGAAAATAACACCCGTTAATGTGCTGATCGCAGTCGCGAGTATCGCCGGACCTATGATCTCTGCCGGATTCACGCTGCCATACTGGCTCCGATAGGCGATAATGTTAACCGGAATCAATTGCAGGGATGAAATGTTTATGATCAGAAATGTGCACATTTCGTCGTTTGCAGTTCCGCGTGGCATGGGATTGATCTTTTTATTCCGTATTCTCTGTGCTCTCGTCCGTGTATTCTCGTTCTGTATTCTCAATACTTTCATCTGCTGCTCCCGCCTGCTCTCTTCCAACTTCTCAAGGCTCTCCATTGCTTTCAGTCCGGCTGGGGTTGCCGCCCAGCCAAGTCCGAAAACATTTGCGATCATATTAGTTGCGATATACTCATTTGCAATGTGATCTGGCGGGATTTTCGGGAAAAGAAATCTTAAAACAGGTTTTAATTTTCTTGATAAGTCTGCGATTATTCCGCATTTTTCTGCAATCCGCATTAGTCCCATCCAGAAAGACATGACACCTGCCATTGTAATGCAGAGTGTCACCGCCTCCTTTGCGGAATCTAATACAGCCCCGGTGACCGCCGGGAGCGTTCCGTAAAATGCAGAGAATACGACTCCGCCTAAAATCATAAATGCCCAGAGATAATTCATTTTGTCAGTCACTCCTCTTTTCGCAATTATCTAATCATAATTATCATATGAGGGATGACCCCCGGTTAATGCGTGCCTACGCTTGTGTAATCAGTGTGCATGTTTTTCTTCTGGTCGAAAACAAACACCATTCCTTCCCTTAATTGAAAGACAGTTCCGTCCAAATCCACACGCCTCGTCTGATAGCCCTCTGTTTTCCACATATCACAGTAACCTCTGTTGATATTCTGCGTGTTTTCATAGTCAAGATGTGGATTTCCTTCTTTTATCGTCTGTATGGAAAAGTAGACGATCAGATACCCATTCCGCAGGAACACCGGATCTTTCTGCCGGATTCTTCCCTTGTTCTGTGTGACATAATCGGCAAGGTTCACACTCGCATTTACAATATAAACATCTGCCGGGATCTGATAACTTCCGCTCCACGTCTGCATTCCGTCCGCCGTGATCACACGGTCTTTTGCGGTCAGGCTGACTGGAAGAAACCATTCTGTCAAATCCTCTTTCTGATAAAGTTTCACCTGTTGCATATTGCTGCCGTCCTGTTCCATATAGTAATAGGTCGGAACAAGTTCCACCGAATCCGATTCATGCCACATGCTTCCTATCGTTTTTATGGAATATGCCATACGGTATCCAAGCCCCGGCGCATGGATCGTACTGTCATAAGGATGACTTCCTTTTAAAAGCGGCACCAGATACAGGCTGTCCTGCTCTCTCTGCGCGACACCATTTAAGTTGTTCGTACCGCTAAAATAGACGGTGTCTGTCCTTGCTGTTTTGCCTTCTTTCCAGAACACACGCTCCCACCTCGGATAATCGATCACGTTCGTGATACAGAAATCATACAGTCTCCCAATCACTGTCACGCGGACACTTCCTGTCGCAATGTAATTGTTTTTATCCGTGTTCGCATAGTTCTGTTCGGTTGTATTATTTTCCGCGTTAATAGATATAGAGCGGTAAGTAATATCATAATCTCCCTCTAAAACCGACACTGGAAGCAAAAAGTCAACTGTCTCAGACTTTAAGGTAATCCACTGGTCTGCTTCGATCTGCCGGTCATCCAGAACAACTGGAAATGGAAACTTTACCTGCCTTGCCTTCACATATTTGCGGTAGTCTCTCGTTCCATATCCTTTTTCCGCCAAATGCGTTCCCGCAGTTCCAACAGACACCGTAAACGTGCGTCCGAGAATCAGGCTTTTATATCTGGTCGGAACGATCTGCTGATTGAATCCGATATCATCTCCCGACATTCCGACGCAGACCGCCGGAGTATGAACCGATACCGGGTTAATATCCGGCACTGGCGCAGTATTTTCGATCCCACCGGAAAAATAAGACGCATATTCCGCAACGCCTTTGGACTCGTAAACCTGATTCGCTGTCACAGCCGGAATCTGGATGTTGCTTTTTTGCACAGACTGCTTGCGCTCGCCGGATAAGGTGACTGGTGCCGGTGTTTTTTCCTCACAGGTAGTTCCATTCATCCACACCTCGCCATCCACGGAAAAAATGTCATTTTTTACCATAATTTTTCCTATTTTACTATCTATGAGCGGAAAAATATCACTATCTGGAACCGCTGGTTTTCGCGTACCTCCGGCAATCGTACCGCCGTCCACGCTGACGGCTGCCTCCGGTAACGTCATGGAATCTTCCCGCTTTTGCACCATGACGCTTGGGTAATAAAGATTTTCCAGCCGGACAGTTCCACCGGGCAGCGCTCCGTTTTGCACCTCTGCATTTTTCAGGTAGCACAGATGAATGTCGCGGATTTTCCAATAGGAGTAGTCCCTCGGAATTTCCACTGTTTTTGTGACCGTCACCTGTTCCTGATGCGGCAGTCCGTCATTCCATGTCAGTGAATAAGTGACATTTACCGTGACCGGAATTGCTTTCGTTCCATAATGATGTTCGTAAGTTGCCTGATAATAATATTTTTGCAGGCTTCCGCTTACGGACACCTTTTCCGATGACGGAATGGCGTGGTTCACATCAAACTCATCCGAAGAAATCCACAGTCGGTTCACAGTTGAAAGATTTCCCGCATGAATCCCGGATGTCACTGTCACGACCTCCACATTTTCATCGCCCTCCACCGGAGTCTCAATCATCCCCGGATTTGCCGGGAAATACACGCTTTTGTCAAAATGGCTTTTTAAGCCTTCTTTGTCCCGCCAGTTTCTTGCACCTGCAATCCCACTGTATGTTGTGTAGACCTCGCCAGACAAATTTCCGTTTTCACTCATAGAGCCCTGCTTCACTCCATTTTGTGTCACCGTCATAATTCCGTCCAAATAAACCGTACCACCCTTGGAATAAAGTTCCTGCGCCCACTCCGGGTATGCGCTGTTAATGCTCTGGAATATCCGCTCCTTGTGGATCACAAAATATCCGTATAAATATTCCGGATTGTTCGGATCTACTTTGTCCGGGCAATACGTCTCTAATTTTACCCGGACGCTCTGATTTCCGGCGATCGGGCTGTCATACCTTTTGATCGTCCAGCCCAGTGTCGTATAACGGACTCCGGTTACTGCCGCTTTGTCGTGTGTGACCATCCACAGATTTCCTTCGGAATCAAATGCAATTCCTTCCCCTTCAAACGGTATTGAAGCGGCATAAATATTCATTTTCTCGCCAAAATATAGGTTTAGCAGAAAAATAAGTAAAATAATACCAATGGGGAATTGTTTTTTATTAAATTTTTCTTTTCTAATTGGGAACATCCTCTCTCTACATATTCAGAGAACCCTTTACATATGATGTGTTAATTAGATATAATAGAATTAGGCTTTTATTCTAGCATATGAAGTGAGGTAATGCAAGGTTGAACCAAAACAGATATTCTAAAATTTTTACAAAGAAAAAAATGGCGTCATCCGCTGTGTGTATCGTGCTCGCAGTTTCTCTTTTTGCCGGCTGTGCACACTTTGAATCAATTGAATACAGTCAGGAGATTTCCGAGGAAAATCCGGAAACGGTGGAAGCCTTTGACCAGTTTTTAAATGATATCTTTGAAACTGAGGTTACGGATAATACGATCAATCTGCATTTTACCATTTCCGATCCGGAAAAATATGGCATTACTGATTACCCGGTTACTTTAGGCGACCTCTCCGAAGATGCCATGGCAGACAGCAACGCAAGGCTGGAAAATTATCTGTCCGGGTTAAGTTCTTTTTCCTATACGGAACTTACGTTGAACCAGCAGCTCACTTACGATATTTTAGAGAACTATTTTAATCTGCAGTTGGAAATGGCGGATATGTACTTATACGACGAACTGCTCCGCCCGTCTACCGGAGTTCAGGCGCAGCTTCCGATCCTGTACGAAGAATACACTTTCAGCAGTAAAAAAGATGTGGAAGATTACCTGAAACTGCTTTCTTTGACGGACGAATATTTTGACCAGATCATCGCTTTTGAAAAAGAAAAGGCAGACGTCGGACTTTTTATGTCAGACTTTGCCTGCCAGAATATTATTGACCAGTGCAATGCCTTTATTGCAGATTCTGACAATCATTATTTATTGGAAACTTTTAATAGCAGAATCGACAAACTGACCGGTTTATCCCAGTCGGAAAAAGACCACTACCGGCTGCAGAACGAGCAAATGTTGCATGAGCATATTTTTCCCGCTTATCAGAATCTCGCCTCCGCATTGAACGACCTTATGGGTTCCGGTACGAATGAAAATGGACTCTGCTATTTCCCGGAGGGCAGGAAATATTATGAATACCTGCTCGCCTACAATACGGGCACTTCTGAAAATGTAAAGACATTAGAAAACATGATCTCCAACGAGCGTGTAAAGGTGCTGCAGGAGTCCTCTGATCTCATAAACGAAAACCCGGAACTCTGGGAACTCGCCTCTGAGGCAACTTTAACACCTACTGATTCCGCAACAACACTGAATCATTTAAAGGAAGTAATGCTTGACGATTTTCCTGCCCCACCGGAAACAAGTTTTACAGTGAGCTACATCGATGACTGCGTTGCTGATTACCTTGCACCTGCATTTTATGTGATCGCACCGATCGATGATTACTCACATAACTCTATCTATATTAATGAAACAACTGATACCACAAATATCTCTTATTTCACAACGCTTGCGCACGAGGGATTTCCGGGGCACCTCTACCAGACCGTCATGACCTATGAATCCGGGATTGAGCCGGTGCGCTCCATTTTAAATTATTCCGGATTTGTGGAAGGCTGGGCTACTTATGTGGAATTTCAGTCCTATCATTATGCCGGATTAAACGACGATGTTGCAACTGTCTTAGAGTTAAATCAAGATGCCACCTTAAGCCTCTACGCTTCCACTGATATCGGGATTCACTACGACGGCTGGACTTTGGAGGACACAAAGAAATTCTGGAATAATTACGGCATCACAAATGATGATGCAATTGAAAGTATTTTTGAACTGATCGTGGAGGAGCCGACACATTATCTGAAATATTATATTGGATTTTTGAAATTTGAGGAATTGAAAAAGGAAACTTCCCTGAAAAACATGAAAGATTACAATGATAAGTCATTTCATCAGGCGGTGCTTTCGATTGGACCGGCGCCATTTGATATTGTGGATAAATACTTGCCGGCGTATTACGAATATGTGGAATAAACGTTACTATTTAAACAGTACCTGAGCGCTCTGCTGCTCAGGTACATGCAAATATAATTCGAGTGTGGCATTTTTTCTATATTTTCCAATGTCATTATGCTTCTCCCTTATTGATATGATGTAATAAAGACTGACACGCAAAGCAAGTGCATTCATAAAGCTTTATTTCATGATAAAGTATAACACAAAACAAACTGGTTATGGTCTATTACACTTTAAAATTCTGTCATTCAACACCTTTTATTCTTTCTACTAAAGTATCATTCTTTTCTAACCCCCACCATGTAAGTACTGGAATCAGCGTACAAATCAGAAAACTAATTATTACCGCAAGCAAAATTGCAGGTACAGGTATTGAAAATGAAATTTTCCGGTAATTCATGGATTCATAAAGGAAATAAGTACCTCCCATTCCTGCTGTTAAAGTAATAAGCCATGCACCGCCTGCATAAAAGGCTCCTTCTCTGACTAGCATTCCTAAGAGCTGCTTCGGCGTCATTCCTATGCTCTCCATAATTGAGAGTTCTGTCCTCCGGCTCTGCACATTTACTACAAATGTATTTATATAATTCATGATTCCGATAAATGCCAAAATCAGAACAATCCCAATTCCCACCTGTGGCATATATCCCTGAGCATCTTTCATTTCATCCGCTTCCTCAATTTTGGATTCCCATGAAAAATCATTCGCATTACGATCTGCTTCTAATAATGTCAAAATTTCTTTTTCCGTGCTCCTGTCATATTCTTTGTTATATTTAACACCCGTCTTTAGAGTCATTGGATTCTTTGCGAATGTTTCCACCACCTTGTCGCTTGTTATGATCGTCGGTGGATATCCAAGAAGTGCTGTATAGTAACTCTCGTCCGTCACCCCTTCTATGGTAAAAGTTTTTGTCTCCTGTTCGTCACTGTACAAAACACAGGTCACTTTTTTCCCTATGATGTCTGTGTCTGATAAATCTAAACCATTTCTATAAATAATGCAGCTTTTCCCCGAAAGAAAATCCTCTTTATTGACTGCCTGTTCCATACTTTCGTTTAAATAATCAAATTCCTGCTCATCAATTCCAACCAAGGAAGAACCAAAGTTTTCAGGGTGCTCCTGATACTCCTCTTTTTCATCGCTGTATGGAATACTCATCCATTTTTCATAAAATTCTTTCATCCACATTTCAGCAAAATCCGGCTCCCATGGAACCGTAATCTCAGCAAATACCACCGAATGTACTTCTGATACCCCGGCATTGTCTTTGATCGACTTCACGATTGATTCATCCAGAATATTTCTTCTGTCCTTTGGATCTTCTTTTAATGCCGTATCATTTATAATCTCAATATCTGTATCCATGTAATTTGACACGATCGTTCTTGCCACCTGACTGTCTAACATCGTCACAATGCAAAGGTACACAGACAGACTGGCTGCTAAAGACAGCAGTACAACAACTGTTCTTTTCTTATCCTTTGTAAACTGCTCCAGACAAAGTCTGCTTATTACTTTTCTTTTTCCTGCTCTTTTTTCTTTTATCGTTTTTCCGGCAGGTCGATAGCCTAAAGCTTCTATAGGTGAGATAGCGGATGCCATTTTTACAGGTTTTCTGCCAGCTAAAAATATCGTAAATCCAACCAGCAGAATAGTTGCAATTAAAATAGCCGGGTGAAAGCAGACCATTCCAGAATCTGTATAGGTTTTTTTGATTCCAAGTGATTTTACCACCATTGGAATTAAGGAAAATGACACAAATATCCCCAGCAGACATCCCAGCATAGTTCCAATGAATCCGATCAACAGCATCTGCTTCCTTAACATTTGTTTTATCTGTTTTTCCGTCATTCCTACTGTCTGAAGCAGACCATAATAACGCACTTTTCCAGCAACCGAAAGATGCATAATATTATAAATCAGCAAATATGCACACAGGCATGTGACTGCAGCAAGTCCGATCAATCCTGCAAGCATTCGGACAGAATTGCCTAAATCTACGGTAAAAAAAAGATTTTGCTGCTTTCCAAGATTCATGCTTTTTATAAAGTCCTGCTGCTCTTTTTCTGTCATAATTTTTTGTTTAAAATCCATAAAATAACGACCGGAAGCAGCCTGTGAAAGTTTCCAGCCTGATTTATCATAAAATTGTTCTGATACATAAAACACTTTCTTCGGTCCATATCCATCCCAGATTCCACAGATTTTAAACGTTCCTGTCTGGATACCATTATAGGTTCCATATGACATTGTAAGGTTATCGCCAATCTTAAGATTTTCGTATCCACATTCCTTTAAAGCCTTTTCAGTAACCATGATCTCATTGAAAGCTGTTGGATATTTTCCTTCGAGTTTTTCCCTCACGGGTTTCATCATCTGTGTCCAATAATTATCATCTGCCCAGACCAGACCTACATCCGGGGTAAAATCCTTATCCGTTTTCTCAACCCATCCACAGTTTCCCGCTGTACCTGTAAGTATAATATCCGGATTTTCCTCACATATCTGCCTCTGCTCATCTGTCACCCCATACAGAATCGCATCGAACTCTGCTCCTGACATACGGATATTTTGAATTTTTTCAAGTTTAAAATAGGAATTTCCAACCGTGAATATCGTAAATATCATAAAGGAAGAAAGAAGTACCGAAAGGATTAAAGTAATATTTTTTCCCAGATTTCCTTTCAGGTTCTTCCATACCATTCTTTTGATTATGTTCTGATTTGGATTTTTAAGCATGAATATCACACCCCTTCTCTTTTTGTATCGCCGACAATTTTTCCATCCTCAATGTGTACGATACGGTCTGCAAGCTGTGCAATATCTCTGTCATGTGTGATCAGTACTATCGTCTGCTGAAATTGTTGTGCCACCATTTTTAAGAGTCCAAGCACCTCATGACTGGTCGCCGAATCCAGATTTCCAGTCGGTTCATCCGCCAGAATAATAGCTGGTTTTGCTGCAAGTGCCCTTGCAATTGCAACTCTCTGCTGCTGTCCGCCCGACAGTGTTCCCGGAAGCGCCTCCTTCTTCTCTGCCACACTTAAAAGTTCTAGTATCCCGTCCACATATTCTGCGTCCACTTTTCTTCCATCCAGTTCCACCGGAAGTATGACATTCTCATATACATTAAGATCCGGGACAAGATTATAATTCTGAAAAATGAAGCCGATCTTTCTTCTTCGGAATATGGCAAGCTGTTCTTTTTTCAGTCCAAGAATACTCTTTCCTTCTATCAGCACTTCCCCTTCTGTTGGCACATCCAATCCACCCAGCATATGTAAAAGTGTACTTTTCCCAGAGCCGCTTTTTCCAATGATTGCAACAAATTCCTGATTTTTCACATGAAAATCAACGCCATCTAATGCCTTTATCGTGTTATCACCCATTTGATAATATTTTTTCAGGTTTTTTGTCTCTACAATGTATTCATTCATTCGTTTTATCCTCCTTTGACAGGAAACAGAATACCCCTTAAAAATCTCAAACCTGTCACAATTACCAATTATCTCATAATTGTGATAACATATCTTACAATTTCTTCACTGGAAAATACAGACTAAAGCATGCTCCTTTTCCCACTTCCGACTGTACTTCTATATAACCCTTCTGAAACTCTGCTATTTTTCTGGCAAGATACAATCCGATTCCAACTCCCGGTTTATCATGTACTTCCGGTTCCCTGTAAAACCGTGTAAAAATCTCCGCCTGTCTTTCCGGTGCAATCCCCTTTCCGGTGTCCGAAATACTGATTTTATAAAACAATTCCTGTTTTTGCGCTTCAACGTGAATTTTGCCGCCTGGATCTGTATATTTAAGTGCATTGTCAAGAATATTATAAATAGCTTCCTCCGTCCATTTGCTGTCATGAAAGATAACCATATTTTCATCACAGTTTACATACAGATCAATCTTTTTTGTGGCTGCCTCCGGTACAATGTTTGAAACTGCGTGCCGGATTGTTTCATACATGTTTTTATTTTCTTTGTGTATCTGAAGAATCCCTGTTTCAAGCCTTGACATTTTTACCATGCTTTGCATTAAAAAATCTATCTTCTCCATCTGGTCTCTCATTTTGCTCAAGAAAACCCGTCCATTTTCAGACAATTTCTCATCCTCAAGAAGTTCCATATATAACTTCATGTTTGCAAGCGGTGTCCTCGTCTGATGAGATATATCGGAAATCAATCCTTTTACAACTTCTTTTTCACGAAGACTGTCCGCTTCCTTTTTCCGGAATATGGATTCTGCTTTTGCCAATTGTGTTCCGGTTCTTCCCCAGAGACTATCCTCTAATTCTTCTGCCTGCCATTCTTTTCCTGTTACAATTGCATCTAAAGCGTCCTCCACCTGTCTGGCAAATATCTCTGCATCTTTTTTCGTCTTATAATTTTTCCATAGCAATATCAGTATTATCATTAACAAAATTATAACTACAGCCGTCATCCAATCCATTGATACCCCATCCCATAAACATTCGAAATATATCTGTGCTCCCCGTCTTCAATCTTTCCTCTGAGACGGTTCACATTGACCGCCAGTGCGTGTTTATCTACAAACTGTCCTCCGCTGTCCCATAACCGTTCGAGCAGCAGATCATAAGTAAGTAATTGCCCTGGATTTAAAAGGAACTGGCGAAGCAGCCGGAACTCTGTCGGTGTAACAGCACATTCCTGCCCTTTTACCGACACCCGGGCATTATCCAGATCAATCTGCAAATACCCATCCGCAAAAATTGTATGATTATTTGAAATGCTTCTTCTTAAAATAACATCTATTTTTTTGAGTAAAATCTTCATTGAAAATGGTTTTGTAATGTAATCTTCTGCTCCTGATTCATACCCTGCCAGCGCATCTTCTTCCATATCCCTTGCAGTCAGATAAATAACCGGAACCTCTTTTTGTTCTTTTACCCATTTACAAAAAGAAAAACCTTCGCCATCCGGAAGGTTCACATCCAAAAGAACCAGATCGATCTGATTCTTACTGAAAAGCTGCTTTCCTTTCTCCATAAAAGCCACACCATACACGCCATATCCTGACTTTTTCAAAGAATAGCAGATTGACTGGTTCAGATCATAATCATCTTCTACAACTAATATATTTTGCATTTTTTCTTTCCTTCTGATACAAATTTTTAAAGATATCTTTATACATCCACGACACTACCACATATCGTATCACATATTTTTTCTGTGCATGTAAAAAAAAGAAACTATCTCAATTTTGTGATTTTAATGAAAACACCACTGCTCACCGAGCGTTTTAACTTTATAAGAATATCGCATTGCAATTTCCTGTAAAGTTAAAAATGGCACAATATTTAAAAATATTGTGCCATTTCACTTATATGCATGCAACTTAATTATTGTCGCAAAGCCTTATGTACCATAGTTATGTTAACTTGGATTTTCTTTCTCATCTTTTACTACAAGATTTACGGAATCAATTCCACTCACATTGACATTGCGGTTTACTTTCGCATCATAGGTATCTGCTTTTACGATATCTGCAAGATCAATGCCTGTTGCCTCTTTCATGCTCTCAAAAAGTTTTGCCATAACTGCCGGGACATTTCCTGCCACCTGCTCAACACCATTGCTGCCACCGTCGCCACCGATAATCGTAATTTTGTCAATCTGACCCAATGGCTCTGCAATCTTTGCAGCGACATCCGGAAGAACTTTTATCATCATCTCGGCTACGGCTGCTTTGTTATATTTTGCGTAAGCTTCCGCCTTTTTCTCCATCGCTTCTGCTTCTGCAACACCTTTAGCCTGAATGGCTGCTGCTTCCGCTTCACCGACAGCACGAATACCTTCGGCCTCCTGCTCTTTTGCAAAACGGTCTGCTTCCGCCTGTGCTTTTCTCGCTTCTGCCTGACGCTGTGCCTCAAACTGTTTTGCTTCGGCTTCTTTCTGTCTCTGATAGAGGGCCGCATCAGCTTTCTGCTGTGCTGCGTATTTGTCTGCTTCCGCCTGTTTCTTAACTTCTGCCTCAAGAGCCTGCTCTTTAACTGCAACCTCTTTCTGTTTTAACTCAATCTCACGTTCCTGTTTTGCAATATCTGCGTTGGCAGTTGTGACCTCGATCGTCTTACGCTGTTCCTCTTTCTGGATCTCGTAAGCGGCATCTGCCATAGCCTTTTTCGTGTCTGCTTCCTGCTGTAACTCGGAGCGCTTGATTGCAAGTTCATTCTGTTTCTTTGCGATCTCTGTCTGTGCGGCAACTGCTGCATCATTGGATTCTTTGTCTGCCGCTGCCTGAGCAACCTTGATATCTCTTTCACTTTCTGCTCTGGCAATTGCTGCTGCCTTTTTAATTTTTACGATATTATCAATACCAAGGTTCTCGATAACTTCATTTCCGTCTACGAAATTCTGTACGTTAAAACTGATAATATCAAGTCCCATAGCTGCAAGATCAGGTTCTGCATTCTCTTTTACAAGAGTTGCAAACTTCTGTCGGTCAGAAACCATTTCCTCTAACTTCATCTTACCTACGATCTCACGCACATTACCTTCCAAAACTTCTCTCGCCACACCTGCGATGTACTCGGTGTTTTTATTTAAGAAGTTTTCTGCTGCAAGTCTTAACTTCTCTGATTCATTGCTGATCTTAACGTTAACGGTAGCATCTACATTAATGTTAATGTAATCTGCGGTCGGCACTGCGTTGCTCGTCTTTACATCAATTGGGATCAAGCGCAGATTCAGCTTATCAAGACGCTCAAAAAACGGGATGCGGATCGTCGCTTTTCCGATCACGATCTTTGATTTCTTCTTGATACCAGAAATGATAAACGCCATATCCGGTGGAGCCTTCACATAGCCAACGGCTAAGAAAATGACGATGATTGCAATCACCACAATTGCGATAATTGCAGAAGCTGGAATTAATTCTAACATCTTAATCCTCCTTGTTTTTCCGAAGGAAAAATCCGAACCCATGGTGAGGAGAGGATTTCGCCTCCTTGTTTTGACATTTGTATGATACATTTTATTATAAAGGACTTAATGTTAGAATCCTATACATTTAACCTTAAAGATTTCTTAATTTTTCATCACATCAACTTACCATCACATTTCTTAAATGTAAAAGCAGGGAAATTTCCCTGCTTTTATTAATCCTTATATAAAATCTTCTCTAATTCTGCTGTCGTCTTAAGATAGTAATCACAATATTTTTGCATATACTCCCGCACGACCGGAATCTGGTTATCCGACCAGCCGGCACAGGCAAACGGAACATTACATGCCTTTGCCATATCATAACCCGGTTTCAAGTCATCCACCATGAGAAGTTCGTGTGGCTTTAAATCCAGGATCCGCATCGTTTCCAACAGCGCATAAGGATGTGGTTTTCTTTTTCCTTCCGGGCACGCCCAGTCAAAGATCAGCTCCGGTGTCGGCAGACCTGCCGCCTCATAGTCCCTTAAAATCGTTTTTCGCATGGAATGGGACGACACACAGATTCTGCCGCCATTTTCCACGTAAGTATGCAATATCTCCGGCAAACCCTCATAGACAGCCGGAATGGTCTCTGCCGCCGCACGTTCCCACTCAGCCTCCTGATACCGGATCTCCTCCGGTGTGTAGTGCAAAATATCCGAACACATCTCATAAAATCCGGGATCAAAATTGTATTCCACAAACTGTTCATAGCTCATAGCCGTGCCACGCAGATCCTTCAGCGACCGCAAAAATGCCGGGAAATTAATCTCCGGTGTACTTTTTACAACCGTATCGTCATGATCTAAGACAAGACACTTTACTTTCAGTTTTCGCTGCTTCACTTTGGGCATCCTTCCTGTCGGTTAATTTTTTGGCGCATCCGCTTCCATTCGCTGGATCTTCCCCGCAAGATAAAGCAATATATCTTTTCTTGTCACGATTCCGATAAAAATTCCATTATCATCCACCACCGGAACAAAATTCTGATTTGTGATCTTTTCAAATAAATTTTCCATGGATTCTGAAATTTTGACCGCCTCGTTATCCCTGCGTCTTTTTACATCTGTAATTCGAATCTTTTCCATTCGGTGAACATCCGGGAAATCCTTTTCTTTCATTTCCCATAACAAGTCACCTTCCGTGATCGTTCCTATATATCTTCCGTCGAGCCCCAACAACGGAATCGCACTGTAACCGTGATACTCTAATTTTTCAACGACCTGCCTTAACGTATCATCTTCCTCCACGTGCGCAACCTCTTCTTTGGGTGTCAGAAAAAATAATATATTCATCTTTTGCTCCTTCTCCTGCTTCTATCTGATCTTCTCGCCTGCACTCATTTTCGTGATTTCATCACTCAATAAATTCGTCGCTCGTCAAATACAAATAAATTTGTATTTTCCTCGTTTGCACTCATTTTATCATTAACTCCTGATGCACACCAGTGAAAAGAATATAAATTTTTCATTCCTTGACAAATTTGTCTTTTTTTGTATAATCTATTTTTAAAAGGTCTAATTTTAGACTTTTCGCATGGAAACCAAAAGTAAATCAATTTTTCGTAGGAGTGTACCGGTCTATGTTGCCTTCTGAATTATTAACTGCAAATAAAAAAATCATGCATATTTACGAGTCTTTTTGCACTCCTCTCTGCAGGAAGTACCAGCTGAACCAGAGCGATCTGGATCTGATTTTATTTATCGCTAATAACCCGATATATAACACCGCAAAGGATGTCTGTGAAATCCGTGGAATAAAAAAAGGCATTGTCTCGGTAACAGCGGAACGACTTGTCCAAAGCGGCTATCTGATCAGAAAGAATGACATTCATGACCGAAGGATCCAACGGTTATGCCTCACGGAAAAATGCCAGCCTATCATAGCAGATGGCAGAGAAATGCAGACGCATTTTTTCACCTCCATCACCGCCGGGCTGTCAGATGAAGAATTGAAACTTTACCAGAAATTATCGGAAAAGATCCGTGATCAGGTGATCAAATTAGAAAAGGAGTTGTAAAATTATGATGACATTTATTATATGTCTGCTCGCCGGACTTGGCGCAGGACTTGGAACCGGCTTTGCCGGAATGAGCGCAGCGGCTGTTATCAGTCCGATGCTGATTGCTTTTTTACATATGGATGCCTACCAGGCAATTGGAATCGCACTTGCAAGCGATGTCCTTGCAAGCGCAGTTTCCGCTTATACTTATGGGAAAAATAAAAATCTTGATATCAAAAACGGACTTGTGATGATGTTCACCGTCATGATTTTTACCTTTATCGCAAGTTATCTGGCAAGCTTTATCCCAAGCAGGACAATGGGCGGTTTCTCCACATTCATGACTCTGCTGCTCGGTATTAAATTCATTGTAAAACCAGTGATGACAACGAAAGAAACCATGGCTGCCGCCGATCCGAAAAAAAGAATTATCCAGTCCATTATCTGTGGAACTATTATCGGCTGTATCTGCGGCTTCGTCGGCGCAGGTGGCGGAATGATGATGCTTCTGATCCTGACATCCGTTCTGGGCTACGAATTGAAAACGGCAGTCGGAACCAGTGTTTTCATTATGACTTTCACCGCCCTGACCGGAGCACTCAGTCATTTTGCGATCGGAGGCACTCCTGATTTGGTTGTCCTTATTCTCTGCATGGTCAGCACTCTGATTTTTGCCAGAGTTGCCGCTGTTCTTGCGAATAAAGCACCGGCAAAATTGTTAAATCAGGCGACTGGTGTGATCTTAGTGATCCTCGGTGCTGCGATCATTGCTGTGCAGTATGTATTCTAAGTGACTATTTTCAAAAATAGGGCTAATGACGCAGATACAGATTCCGCCTACAGGTTCTGCAATTCTGCGTTCATCAGCTCAATATAATGCTCTGCGTTTTTCCGGTTTTCCACAATCTCATCCTCTGTCATCTGGCGTATCACTTTCGCCGGGCTTCCGACTGCGACAGAATTGTCCGGAATTACCATTTTTCCGGTGACAAGTGCACCAGCTCCAATGATGCAGTTCCTTCCCACAACAGCGCCGCTTAGCAGAATACTTCCCATTCCGACAACTGTATTATCTCCAATAGTGCAGCCATGCACTACTGCATTATGTCCGACAGAAACGCCTTTTCCAATATGAACGGAATGTCCCGCATCTGTGTGCAGTGTGCTGTTATCCTGCACATTCGAATTGTCATCTATAAAAATGCTTCCCGTATCGCCGCGCACGACAGCGTTATACCAAATTCCTACGTTGTCTCCTAATGTAACATCCCCGACAACGTGTGCGCCCGGAGCAAGAAAAATGTGTATTTTCTGATTATCTGATTCTGATTTTTTCGATTCCATATTTTTTTCTCCCTGCTTTTCCATAACAATTAATTTTTCAATGCCGTAATTGGCACTACATAATGAAAACATGTTTCTGGAACTATTAATTCCCATATATTCATGATTTATTTTATTTCAATCCGACTGATTTTACAAATCTAATCCAACAAATTTTTATTTTTTAATCCGATAGATTTCAAAATCACAATCCGACAGATTTATAGTTTTCTACCAGATTCATTTTAGATTTCATTTAAAAATGTTGTACACAAAATGGCTTTATTTTACCTTCTCATTTACATCGTTCCAACTTCTGCTGTGCTATCTGAATTGCCTTTTCTTCATCACCGAATTTACAGAGTTTTCCATACATCTGCTCTCGCGATTTTCGGTTACCTGTTCTATCCTTTTTCGCCATACTCAATCCTCCTTAAATATATCAATACTCTTTAAGGTAGGGATTGCACCATACTTTCCTATCAAATAATTCTTCTCATAGCTTTCGTCCTTACGGATACGGGAACCAGCCTCATCCACAAAATCAGCCAATTCATTTGCCAAGAACCAATCTCTGATTGCCTTACACTTACCGACTTTCAACTTCGCTCCCAAAGAAATAATAAGTACCTGCTTTTCAAGCGCAACCTGAATATTATCCCTACTGCTCTTAGGGAATCCGGATAAATCCAACTCATCATCGGAAGTTCCAAGGTAAAATACGGTACTGTACTTTCTGGCGCTCTTTGCTAAACACTCTGCCCGAATTCCTTGCTAATAAATGCAATATTTCAAATTCTGTAAACGTAATATTTACTTCTTTCTCACCACGATATACTAACCGTTTTGATGCATCTATTTCCATTCCTTTAAAGGCTAATTTTTCACACGCTATTTCTTCTTTTAACTGTGTTTTATTTTCAAAACTTCCCAATGCAGACATAACTGCATTTAATACTACTTCTTCATCTTCCTCAAGTGAAAGCAACAGTAACTTAGCTATAATCCTCACTCCCTAATCTATTGCTCAAAATATTCTTCAAGACATATTCCTCTTTCATAAATTTCTCGTGCCGCATCTACTCCTACATATCGATAATGCCATGGCTCATAGCTTGTCCCTGTAATCTCCTGTTTCCCTTGTGGGTACCGTAATATGAAACCATAATTATGTGCATTTGCGGCAAGCCACGTATATACCTCATCATTTGAGCTCTTTGATTTATCAGCATTAATATCAACTGCAATGCCTAATTGGTGTTCACTTGTTCCGGGCAAAGCTACCCATTCCTTAGCAGTTCTTTCTGCTCTTGACTGTGAATATCCTTCATTTATATAAGCGTTTATCTTATCATCTAATATTTTCTGCTGTTCTTCATAAGTTCGATAACCTTCCCGAACAACCAGATATATTCCATCTTTCCTTGCTGCATCAAACATTTCTTGTAAATACGGATATATCCTGCTATCCACCTTTTGACCTTTCGATAATTCCTCTCAACCATTTCCCTCGCAACTTATTTTTTTTATCTCTTTTCTTTGCCATATTGTTATTTATGCCTTCATCCTTCTTGACCAGCTCCTTATAGCGAATGGCATACATAGAATACCAATCAAGACAGGAATAGTAATAAGTAGATATGGTGACCAGATAAGCTTCCCAAAAATACGAAAAGTATTAGTTCTGAAAATATCTGTTGAACTTCCTACCAATGGTATTAAATCCAATGCTTTTTGCATTTCATAAGGAAGATATTCTGCAATCATCATTGGTCCATATACAACAGCCAGACTAAGCAGTAAGGTAAGTACATTATTTTTTACAGCCGCTGATATAAACATAACAATTCCAGCAAAACCTATTGCTCCAAGCAGTACAAAAGCATATTCATAAATTTCTGCCTGCAGCATATTCATAGGTGCAACAGCAATCAGCTTGATATTCTGAATCGGCATATCCCATCCGGCAGTTCCCATAAAAAACAACTGTGATATAACACTTGAAACAGCAAGTAATGCAAATAACTCCACTGTAAACGCTAAACCAGTAAGAATTTTGGCAAGAGCGATTTTCCCCCAACCATTTCGAGTCGTCAATACTAGTGTGCTTGTATTATCATGCCATTCGCCAGCAAATAAAGAGGATAAAACAATACCGAGAAACAAAGCCATCACAACTCCCAGATCCGCAACCATACTACCAAGAAGCGTTGACCAGCCTTCTACCCACTCATAATGAAATGGTTTTTCTACCTTTCTCTCTATCTGATGTAAATACTCTTTTTCAGCACCTACCTGACCACTGACCTCCAAAAACTCATCAAGCACCTGCTGTCTTCTTTCATAGAAGCCTGTTAACTTATCCGGATCAACATAGCTTATCATCGTTTTATAATTACTGGTATCTCGAAGCTCCGGATACAATGTTCCGAGCCAACTATTAACTATCTGCCAGTCTGTCTTTTCCAGTTCTTTCTCCATACCGTCAGCTTCCATTTGCTGATAATCACTTACTATTTGCTGCAAGGTTTCATCCGTCAATTCTCCACCAAATGAAAGTGCATATCCCTGACTATCTTTTATTACTGTATATCCATCAAAATTATTGCCAAACGCACTTGTATAGTCATCTGAACTGCCAAAACCGAACCATTGAAACGAAAGTATGCTTCCAAAAATTACACAATAAACAAAACACAACAACACACATATTTTAACAATTTTCTTTCGCCATAACTTTTTATGCTCTAACCAAAATAGTTCCATTCTAATTCACTCCTTCCTCTGTGGGAAAATAAAATAAATAAAGATCTTCCAATGTAGCTTCACAAGGAACCGCTCGCTCACTAGGCATATTGTCTGAAATAATACGCAATATAATTTCTTTTCCTTCGTGCCGTAAATTAGCAACCGTTGTTTTTGTCTGCCATTTTCTAGCTTCTTGTGGAGAAACAGAAAGCTCCCAAACCTTACCATTTGCCTTGTGAATCAACTCAGGAACCATACCCTGCAATACAAATTTTCCTTTTTTCATCAATAGCACTTCATCTGCTATTGCTTCTATATCCGATACAATATGTGTGGAAAGAATTACAATTTTATCGCCTGCATACTCTGAGAGCAGATTACGAAAACGGACACGCTCTTTCGGATCAAGTCCTGCAGTCGGCTCATCCAAAATCAAAATTTTCGGATTATTAAGTAACGCCTGTGCAATTCCTACTCTTTGTTTCATACCACCAGAAAAAGTTTTTACTTTTTTGTTTGCCACATGGCTTAAATCAACTACTTCCAACAATTCAGTCACACGTTTTTTTGCAACATTCTTCGGTATTCCTTTCAGTGCTGCAATATACATTAAGAACTCCACCGCAGTATAATTTGGATAATATCCAAAATCCTGTGGTAAATAACCCAACACATTCCGGTAATCTGCCCCCATCGAAGTTACTTCTTTTCCATCCAGCAATACCTCCCCTGAGGTTGACTCCAAAACAGCACATAGCATACGCATCAATGTTGTTTTACCTGCACCGTTAGCCCCCAAAAGACCATATACTCCCGGCTTTAAGGTTGCACTAACACAATCTACCGCTATTTTCCTGCCATACTGTTTTGTTAAACGATCAAGCGACAATTCCATACATTTTTCCTTCCTTTCTCATCTCTGCAATATAATGAATTTCATTTATAAAGAACATAGCAAAAATCAAAAATGTAACAATCCATACCCCCACTGCTGATGCTTCATATAACCATGGCAATATTCTTGCTGACATCCCCCAACAAATGCAGGAACCCAGCATTACAATCGCACATATCTGTAAACTCTGTTTCTTTTGCAAACGGATCAAACGCAGCAACGCAACCATACACACTAAGTACGGAACCAGGCAGTATAGAACAATCTGTCCAATCTCTTTATAAGAATTTTGCAAATAAACTTCCATACACAAAAGAATTGTTATACACACCAAATTAGCAGCCCCAGCCAAAACTAGCTTTGCTAACGTGATTTGGGCACCAGAAGCTCTTGTTACCGCTTCAATCTCGCTCATTCCATAATACTGGCTTTTAAAAATTGCTGGCATGATAGCCAATACAAACAGCGGCATAAAAATTGGTATATTCTTTGGCACGTCTGCAATGCTGGCAATTGTTAAACAAACTATAAATAACGTTACTGCCTGCAAACCAAATATTGGAATACCTTCAAAGCGAAATACATCTGAAAGATAGTGAAAGAAACCTGTCCTCGGTTCTGCCCTAGTCACTTCCTGTTCTCGTACAATTTCAGTGCAAAGCTTAATCGTTTCCTCTAATCTTTTAGGCTGTACTTCCTCTCCTAAAGATTGCTGTAAATAGCCCTTCAAATTTTTATCTTTCATTTTCCTGCTCCTTTCTCATAATTTTTAAAGCATTACGAACCCTGCTTTGTGCTGTTCGCATATTGCATCCCATCACTTTTGCAATCTCTCCAAAACTAAGTTGTTCTCCAAAGCGTAGAATGACTGCTTCCATTTGTTCTGATGATAAAAAATTCAAAAAATAGCTTATCTCTGCCCTATCCTCTAGCCGAACTATGTCGTTATACTCATGCACTATATTTTCTTCATCTTCTAATGGAGAAAACTCAACCTTCCTACTTTCATCAATACATAAATGGTTTGCAATCGTGTATAGATAAGCCTTAAATTTCTTTTTCCCTTTATATCCGGATAAATTCTTAAACAACTTCAAAAATGTTTCCTGAGTCAGGTCTTCTGCTTTTTCCAGATTAGAGCAATGCCACCTACAGTAACGTAAAATAGATGTATAATAGCGTTTTATCAATTCTTCTGCTGCATTTTCATTTCCAAGTAGAATCTGTTCCACTAATTCGTCATCACTCAACACGCATCAGACTCCTTTCCATTGAATATCTATCTATATATAATAACGGGTTATGCACTTAAAATGATTAAAAGATTCCTCATTTTTTCTTAAAACGAATGAAACTATTAAACCAATATTTTATCTCAACTCCTTTCAAAAATATCAAATAAATCAAACACTACCTTTTCCTCCGCTTAGAGTAATACTTCCCACACAATCCTGCACTGGCAACTCTGTTTACCCATTATGTATCAACGGTTGCTTCTTCAGCATCGCCTTCTGCGTCCTCCATAGAAGCGTTTATTCCTAATGAAAATGGAGATTTAATGCAATATTGCAAATGCACCAATGATTTTGTGAATGCAATCATCGATGACTATTTCAATTCTTTTAAAATACGCAAGGATTTAACAGAAGGTCTGGTTTATGAATGGACAAACTCTATGGAGCAGATACATGATAGGTATTCCGATGAAGAAATCATTACACCTACGGAACCTACATGAACGGCAATTTTAATACATGCATGGGAAAACTCAAAATGAAACACCTGCCCCACGATGGCAGACACACCTTTGCTTCACTCATGGACAGCGCCGGAGCAAATGACGTATGTATCAAATTGATTATGGGACACAGTATGAAAAACGACACCACCAAGGGAACGTACACCCATAAGACTTTAGAAGAACTTCTTACAGAAGTGAACAAGATATAAAACAATAAATCGAGACTGATTGCTAGATACACTTATGATGTTTCTTATTATTAACATTACACTCATATTCAGCTTGAATCATCTTGAAAAACACCGGATGAAATGCTTCAAAAAATCATCCAAAATCAGTAAAAACGAGTGTATACCACCTGTATATCACTTGTGTACCACGTGTATATAACGACCTCAAAATAACGTAAATTATCTTCTATTTATGAATATTCTGACAATTCACATGTCTTTCAATACATAAAGAAAAGCCCCGGAAATTCAATATTTCCAGGACTTCTCAATATAATCTTTATCTTAGAAATTCACGATTAGCAAACACCCTGTGCAAGCATAGCCTCAGCACAGGTATTCAGTATTCATGGGGATTTCAAACATTTTTGTATATTACGCGTATACTACTATCTCACTCTGAAATAAACTAAATCCAACTTCCACAAATTTATGTCTTGAAAATTTACCCACCTCATACTATAATAAACATAAAGAGAAGCAACCGCCCACAAAGTGGTTAGCCTCGTAAATGGTTATTTAATAAGCCACTCGTCCGCCAAGACAGGAGTGGCTTATTTATTTTCGCTTGTTGTTCCTATCTATGTAGGCAAGCAGTGCGATTAGAAATGAACCGCCTAAAAATAACAGGCTTAAAACTTCATACATATCCATCAGCACCACCTCCCCTCGATCTCTAGTCTGGGAGGCTACCACTCTGTACACGATTACTTCTCATGCCGGTAGTGTATCACAATTTACATAAACCGACAATCTCCATTTCAAAATTCTTGTTCAAAATAAATCGTAATTTCATTGATTACCCTGTGCTATGTTTTTTCCCTATTTTATAAAAATACATTTTAGTCGAATCATCCTTGTATATTATGCAAAACCGTTTGTATACTACGCGTATATTATATGTATATTACTTGTAACTTATCTCCTTCTCTCATGTATAAACCGCTTACTTTACTGCATTTTCATGCATCTAGCAAAACACAAAAACCCTACACTTTTGCGTTTTCCTGCAATGTGTAGGGTTCTCAATTTTTGAATAATTATTTATTTGTTGCTAATTTATTAGCACACGCCCTGGGCAATCATAGCATCCACAACCTTCTCAAATCCCGCAATATTTGCACCAGCAACATAATCTGTCTGTCCGCCGACTGTTGCATTGTATCTCTTAGCGGCATCAGAAATGTTAGCGTAGATTGTCTCCATGATTCCTTTGAGTTTTCCATCAACTTCTTCGAATGTCCAGTGAAGTCTCTCAGAGTTCTGGCTCATCTCTAATGCAGATGTAGCAACACCACCGGCATTGGCAGCTTTACCACCTACGAATAATACGCCGTTCTCCTGTAAGTATTTTGTTGCCTCTAATGTAGTAGGCATGTTAGCGCCCTCTGTTACAGATGTAACACCGTTTGCAACTAACATCTTAGCATCCTCAATGTCTAACTCGTTCTGAGTTGCGCATGGAAGAGCTAAATCTACTTTGTACTGCCATACACCGTGCTCACCATTCTGTTTTGCATGATATTCTGCAGATGGTTTTGCAGCAGCGTACTCTGTTAAACGTGCACGTTTTACTTCTTTTACTTCTTTTAATAATGCAACATCGATTCCTTCCGGATCATAAATCCATCCTGTAGAATCAGAACATGTTACAACTTTTACACCTAACTGCTGTGCTTTCTCGATTGCGTAGATCGCAACGTTACCGGAACCGGAAACTGCAGCAGTCTTGCCTTCAAGGCTCATGCCGTGATCTTTCCACAATGCATTTGTCAGGTATAATAAACCATATCCTGTAGCCTGTGTACGGGCAAGAGATCCACCGTATGTAAGTCCTTTACCGGTAAGAACACCTTCGAAAGAACCACGGATTCTCTTGAACTGGCCAAACATAAATCCGATCTCTCTTGCACCAGTTCCGATATCACCTGCTGGTACGTCCACATCTGCTCCGATGTATTTAGAAAGTTCTGTCATAAAGCTCTGGCAGAATGCCATGATCTCTCTGTCTGATTTTCCTTTTGGATCAAAGTCAGAACCACCTTTACCACCACCGATTGGAAGTGTTGTAAGAGAGTTCTTGAAAATCTGCTCAAAACCTAAGAATTTGATAATTCCTAAGTTTACAGATGGGTGAAGTCTTAAACCACCCTTGTATGGTCCAATGGCATTGTTGAACTGTACACGATATCCTCTGTTTACCTGAACCTGTCCGTTGTCGTCTACCCAAGGTACACGGAACATGATCTGACGGTCTGGCTCTGTGATTCTCTCAAGAATTGCATTTTTTCTGTACAATTCCTCATTTGCGTCAATAACAGGTCTTAAAGACTCTAATACCTCTTCAACAGCCTGTAAAAATTCAGGTTCTGAAGCATTTTTTTCTTTTACTTTTGCGAGTACTTCATCAACGTATCCCATTCTTTTATTCTCCTTTTAAAAAATATTTACAACCACATTAATATCCGCTTCGCCTGTATCTGCGCTCTCAGACACCAATTTCAGTTGCGATTTTCTCATCAACACGTACATTTTAGTATAAAATGACGGCAGACGCAATATTTTTTTCTTTATTCCTTTAATTTAGTGAAGTTTTCTAATGATTGAGCTATTTTTTTGCAGGATTCGACTTCAAATTATTCATTTTGCATAAAAAAAATCAATGAATTTTACTTTTTATATTTTCAAGTTATATTTATTATCAGTTCCATTTATAATAAAAAAGGTTATCGCACTAAAAATTGTATTCTGGTGCAATAACCTGTATGATTTATTCCTCCTCGCCCTTGTATACGAGGTGAAAATAATCGGCGAGCTTCGCCAGCGCATAGATTAAGATCGGTGTTTCCTGCTCGGTAAGCTGGCCTTTGATCTGCGCGATCATCTCATGATGAAACTCTTCATGATGTTTGTAAGCAGCTTTCCCGGTGTCTGTCAGATAAACCCACACCACGCGCTTGTCCTGCGTGCTGCGTTCCCGGATGACATAGCCTTTTCTGGTCAGCCCGTCCATTGCCTTGGTCAGCGTTCCGGTCGTGACATTCATCAGTTTTGCCACGGTTGTCATTGTTTTTGGTTCATTGACTCCGATTGCCTCAATCACATGAAAATCGTTGTAACTTAAATCCCTAAATTCTTCTGTCACAAGGCATTTTCCTTCAATCTCCATAATATCTTTAAACAATCTGACCAATAATTCATTTAACGTTTCGTCTGTTGTCATCTGATCTGCTCCTGTTTTCTGACCGGCAATCCTCTTGTCCATGAAACCGTTTTTCTGTCTGATGTGGCACTTTCATAATGATGTCTACCACTCGATTACGACTGCTCCCCATGTCAAGCCTGCGCCAAAACCTGCCAGCACTATTTTCATTCCTTTAGTCATCATACCATGATTATTGACATTATCAAGCAAAATCGGCACACTCGCCGCAGAAATATTTCCACACTCCTCCAGATTTGTTGGGAATTTTTTCATTGGCTGACCAAGACGTTTTGAAACCGCTTCGATGATCCTGTAATTTGCCTGATGCAATAAAAACAGATCAATGTCCTCCAATTTAAGTCCTGCCCGCTCTACCGCCTCACAGACTGCTTTCGGCACTGTTTTCACGGCAAAACGGTATACCTCCTGTCCATTCATGGAAACATAAGAAAGCGCCGTGTCACTTTTTTTATAAGGGTTGTTCACTTTTCTTGCCTCGCAGCTTAAGACATCCCCTCTTGCTCCGTCCGATCCCTGCACCATGGATAAGATGCCTTTTTCCTCACTGACACTTAACACGGCTGCACCTGCACCGTCTCCGAAAAGGACGCAGGTGCTCCGATCCGTCCAGTCCACCATTTTCGACAGTGTTTCCGCCCCAATGATGAGTGCGTGCTGATAGATTCCCTGTTTTAAATACAATGCTGCCGTATTCAGGGCAAAAAGAAAACCGGAACACGCCGCATTTAAGTCAAATGCAACTGCATGCTTTGCGCCTATATTTTTCTGCACTTCACAGGCAAGTCCCGGAAGATATTTGTCTGCGGAAACTGTCGCAGCAATGATGATTCCCACATCCTCTGCTTCTATTCCTGCACTTTTCAACGCGCTCTCTGCTGCTTCCACAGACATTTCGGTCGTCGTCTCCTCCACCGCAATATGTCTGGCTCTGATTCCGGTTCGCGATGCAATCCACTCATCCGAGGTATCCACGATCCTGCTTAGATCTTCATTCGTTATTCGAAGTTTTGGAAGGCTGCTTCCTGTTCCTGTTATTTTTATGTTCATAGAGTTTCCTCATTTCTTTACTTCTACAGTTAGACGATTGTACTAAAATTTCCGGAATCGTTCATAGCGTTCTTTCGCGATCTGCTCTCCTGTTTTTCCATTCTGCTGTTCTAAGAATTTTTTCATATTTCCTTTCATATAACGGGAAATGGATTCGCATGCTTTCGCATCTGCCACGCCGTATTCCGGGATAATCTTTTCGATGACATGCAGCTCCTTTAAATCCTGTGCCGTGATTTTCATGATCTCACTCGCTTCTTTTGCACGCTTTCCGTCTTTCCACAGAATGGACGCAAAACCTTCCGGTGAAAGAACACAATAAGTCGCATTTTCGAGCATCCATACCTCATTTCCGACTGCGAGCGCAAGTGCTCCACCACTTCCGCCCTCGCCGATCATAATGCAGAGGATCGGTACTTTTAAGGCAGACATTTCATAGAGATTCCGTGCGATTGCCTCGCCCTGTCCACGTTCCTCCGCTTCCATTCCACAGTAAGCACCCGCTGTATTTACAAACGTAATAACAGGCCGTCCGAATTTTTCTGCCTGCTTCATCAGGCGAATTGCCTTCCGATAACCTTCGGGAGAAGGCATACCATAATTATGTTTCATGCAGTCTTTGAAATCTTTTCCCTTTTGAATCCCGATCACTGTTACAGGCTGTCCGTCTAAATACGCGATTCCACCCACGATTGCCGGGTCATCCCGGAAATACCGGTCACCGTGAAATTCCATAAATTCATCAAAAATCTGTTCCATATAATCGGTGGCAGAAGGGCGGTCTACTTTTCTTGCTGCCTTTACTTTTTCCCATGGTGTCAACGCTTTCGCTTTCGACATGCGCTCCCGCATCAGCTCGGTCGGCTCGTAGTTATCATCCATACGCAGCGGATTGAAATTGGCAAATCCACTTTTTCGCTCATGCATTTTCAAAATACGGTTCAATGTGAGTTTTAAATCTTTTCTCTCCACGATTGCATCCACAAAACCGTGTTCTAGCTGAAACTCGGCACGCTGGAAACCAGCCGGAAGTTTCTGCCCGATCGTCTGCTCGATTACTCTCGGTCCTGCAAATCCGATCAGTGCGCCCGGCTCCGCAAGGATAATGTCGCCCAGCATTGCAAAACTTGCGGTCACGCCTCCGGTTGTCGGGTCTGTCAGCACCGGGACATACAGAAGTCCTGCGTCCGAATGTTTTTTCAATGCTGCTGAGGTTTTTGCCATCTGCATCAGCGAAATGATTCCCTCCTGCATCCTCGCTCCGCCGGAACAGCAAAATAAAATTACCGGGAGCTTTAATTCTGTCGCACGTTCTACACCAAGCGCAATTTTCTCCCCGACGACATGTCCCATGCTGCTCATGAGAAATCTTGCGTCGCAGACACCGAGCACCGTCTCCTCCCCATAAATTTTGCAGCGTCCAATCGTCACCGCCTCATGAAGTCCGGTTTTCTCTTTTGCTGCTTCCACTTTCTGTGCATATTCCGGGAAATCCAGTGGATTTTCTGATTCCAGATACTCAAACCACGGCTCAAACGTTCCGGCATCTGCCACCATACGGATTCTGTTTTTGGTACGCACACGGAAGTAACTGCCACACTCATAGCAGATGTATTTGTTTTTTTCTACCTCTGCCTTGTTCACCTCCCGCCTGCACGCCGGACAAGTCACCGTATCACCGGAAACCTTTCCTGCCTTCTGCTCTGGCATTGGTGGTGTCATTATTTCCGCCTGTACTTCTTCTGCGCGGTAAGTTATAGCATTTTTATTTTCAGGTTTTAGTGAGATCAGCTTTCTTCTTCTCAAAATCGCTGGCATAATTTTTTCCTTCTTTCACTCGACTGCAAATGTAAGTTCTGCAATGCAGGCTGTTTCATCACCGACTTTGGCAACTGCCTTTCCAATGCCGATTGCGCCTTTTTGTTTTATGATCTCTGTCTCTAAAGTCAGAACATCTCCCGGCACTACTTTTCGTTTGAATTTTGCCGAATTGATCGTTGCAAAATAGGCTGTTTTTCCGCGGTTTTCTTCTTTTCCGAGAATTGCCACTGCCCCAGTCTGCGCCAGTGCTTCCACGATCAGCACCCCCGGCATTACCGGCTCCTGTGGAAAATGTCCTGCAAAATACGGTTCATTATAGCTGACACATTTTTTTGCCACAGCGCGCACACCATATTCGATTTCCTCAATGGAATCAAGCAAAAGCATGGGCTGTCGGTGTGGAAGGATCTCCATAATCTGTTTTATATTTAATACTGACATTGCCGTCTCCTTTTTTTCATTCATCACAATCGTCAATTATCTAAATCATCACAACTTGAAATCAGCGTTTCTCCATTATTTTTTCAGCAAAATGCTTGCGTTATGACCGCCAAAACCAAGGGAATTGCTGAGTGCATATTTGATTTCCATGGAAACCGGATTTTTGCAGTAATCAAGATCAAGCTCCTCATCCGGAATCTCATAACCAACCGTCGCATGAAGGTAATTCTCCTGCAGCTCTTTTACGCAGGTTACAAACTCAATGGCTCCGGCAGCCCCTAACATATGCCCTACCATGGATTTTGTGGAATTGATCTTCATATCTTTTGCATGATCGCCAAACGCTAATTTGATTGCCCTCGTCTCAAACAAGTCATTGTGGTGCGTGGAAGTTCCATGTGCATTGATATAACCGACTTCATCGGTTGAAATTCCTGCATCCTGCACCGCATTTTGCATGGCTCTCGCCGCTCCGCTTCCGTCCTCTGCCGGGGATGTGATGTGATAGGCATCGGAGGAACAGCCATAGCCTGCGACCTCGGCATAGATATTCGCGCCACGGCGTTTTGCGTGTTCGAATTCTTCGAGCACAACAACTGCTGCACCTTCTCCCATGACAAATCCGCTGCGTTCCTTATCAAACGGAATGGAGCAGCGCTTTGGATTGGTTTCTGATGTGAGGGCAGTCAGTGATGTAAATCCGGCAATTGCAGTCGGACAGATGCTTCCCTCCGTTCCGCCGGAAACCATGATGTCTGCCTCTCCGTACTGGATTGCACGAAAAGCTTCTCCGATCGTATTGGTTCCGGTTGCACAGGCTGTCACAACATTTATGCTTTTACCTTTTAATCCAAAATGAATGGAAACATTTCCGGCTGCCATGTTGGAGATCATCATTGGAACAAACAAAGGTCCTACCCGTCCCGGTCCTTTTTCCAATAATCTTGTATATTCGCGCTCGATTGCCTGAAGGCTTCCAACGCCGCTTCCAATCGCGCAGCCTGCCATGTAAGGATCTTCTTTTGTAAAATCCAGACCGGAATCCTCGATTGCTTCCTTAGCGGCAGCAACGGCATACTGGCTGAAAAGCTCCATACGTCTCGCCTCTTTGGCGTCCATGTAATTTTTTGCATCAAAATTTTTCACTTCTGCTGCAAGTTTACATTTGTAATTTGTTGTATCAAACTTTGTGATCTCCGCAAACCCGGTTTTCTGCGCTTTTACAGACTGCCAAAACTCATTTACGTTTAATCCAATAGGAGTGATCGCACCCAGCCCGGTTACTACTACACGTCTTTTTGTCATGTTAATGTTCCTTTCATTTATCAAAATTATCAGGTAATTGCAAAACTCACATTCAGGCTATGAATTTCACAATTATCTCTTACATATGCATGCCGCCATCCACGGAGATTACCTGACCGGTAATGTAATCTGCCAGATCAGATGCCAAAAATGCCACCACTCCGGCGACGTCGGATACCTGACCTGCACGCTGCAACGGAATCTGTTTTTTTACAGCCTCTTTTGCTGACTCCGTCATAGCCTCTGTCATCTCTGTCTCAATAAAGCCGGGCGCTACTGCATTGCAGGTGATTCCTCTGGAAGCAAGCTCCCTTGCCACACTTTTGGTAAGTCCGATCAGTCCGGCTTTGCTTGCGCTGTAGTTTGCCTGCCCGGCATTTCCCATGACACCGGAAACAGAGGAAATGTTTATGATTTTTCCGGATTTTTGTTTCAAAAAATAGCGCGAAGCATGACGGATTGTGTGAAATGCCCCTTTCAGGTTGGTATCAAGTACTCTGTCAAAATCATCCTCACTCATTTTCATAATGAGTCCGTCCCTTGTGATCCCTGCATTGTTCACAAGAATATCCAGATGTCCGTAGTTGTTCATGATTTTTTCGATCATATCACCGCAGGCTTCAAAATCAGACACGTTGCACTGGATTGAAGCCGCCATACCACCCTGCTGTATGATCTCATTTACCGTCTGCTCTGCTGCCGCTGCCGAGCTGTGATAGTTCACGATCACAAACGCACCCTGCGCTGCCAGAGCCTTTGCGATCTCTTTTCCAATCCCACGTCCGGCTCCTGTGACAAGTGCTACTTTATTTTTCAACGAATCCCTCAACATGCTCCTGCCTCCACATGACTTCCGATAAATTGAATGAAATCTTCCATCTTATCTATGCTGCTCACTTTTACTTCCCGGTTGATTTTTTTTACAAAACCGCTCAGTGTTCTTCCTGGTCCGATTTCCACAAATTCGTCTGCGCCATCCGCAAGCAGGCGCTCGATGGTCTGCTGCCAGCGCACTGAGGACGACACCTGCTCGGCGAGGAGTGGTTTTACATCATCTTTCTTAGTAACGTATTCTGCGGTGACATTTGCCACGTATGGAACAAATGTGTCACTGATCTCTACTTTTTTTAATTCCTCTTTTAATTTTTCGCCAGCACCGGAAAGCATTTTGGAATGAAACGGACCACTCACTTTCAGCGGAACGACACGTTTTGCTCCTGCCTCTTTGCAGGCTTCCCCGGCGAGCTGCACAGCATTTTTTTGACCGGAAATAACGATCTGTCCCGGACAGTTATAGTTTGCAACTGAAATCTCGCATCCGGTCTGTTCGGCTGTTTTCTGACAAATCTGCTCAATCGTTCCAGCGTCTAAACCTAAAACTGCTGACATTGCTCCGCCTGTCGGAACCGCTTCCTGCATGAAAATACCTCTTTTCCTCACAAGTGCAAACGCCTCCTCTGCCGTCATGACACCGGAAGCAATCAAAGCTCCATACTCTCCGAGGCTTAACCCTGCTGTCACGTCCGGCTGGTATCCATTTTGCTCCAAAGCCATGTAAATCGCTGCTTCCGTGGCAAGCATGCAGATCTGTGTATATTCTGTAATGTTTAGCTTATCGTTTTCTTCAAAGCAAAGAGCCGGAATGTCTAAGCCTGTCACTTCTGAGGCAAGATCATAGACCTCTTTGCAGATTGGCATCTGTTCGTAAAATTCTTTACCCATTCCTATGTACTGGGAACCCTGTCCCGGAAATATAAATACTGTCTTTCCCAACGTGCGCACCTCCTGAATCGTTCTATACTGACGCTATTTTGCAAAAATATTTACTGTTCCTTTTTCCAACCGCCTGCAAGCAGTGCCTCTGCACCTGTTACAACATCTTCTATGATCTCCCGGCAGGTCTGCTCTTTTTTTACAAGGCCAGCACTCTGCCCTGCCATTAGACTTCCGTGTATGGTGTCCCCTTCGATTACTGCCTTGCGCAGCGAACCGAGCGTCAACTGCTCTAATTCTTCAAAAGAAGCCCCTTCTTTTTCGAGTTTCAGGTAATCTCTTGTCATCTGATTTCGCAGAACGCGGATTGGATGTCCGGTGCTCATTCCTGTCACTTCTGAATCAATGTCCTTTGCTTTGATGACGCGCTCTTTGTAATTCGGGTGCACCATAGATTCTTTTGCAACGACAAACCGTGTTCCCATTTGCACGCCCTCAGCTCCGAGCATCATCGCTGCTGCCATTCCTCTGCAATCCGCGATTCCGCCTGCGGCAATCACCGGAATATCCACCGCATCCGCAACCTGCGGCACCAGCGTCATAGTCGTCTGTGAACCGATGTGTCCACCGGATTCCATTCCTTCTGCCACAACAGCATCTGCTCCTGCACGCTGCATCATTTTTGCCATTGCCACACTTGCAACTACCGGAATCACGGTAACTCCTGCATTTTTCCACATTTCCATGAATTTTCCCGGATTTCCTGCTCCGGTTGTGACAATTTTTACGCCTTCCTCCACAATGACCTGTGCAACCTCCTGGGCATTTGGATTTAACAGCATGACATTGACGCCAAACGGCTTGTCTGTCAGCTCCTTCACTTTTCTGATCTGCTCACGGACGACTTCTGCCGGCGCACTCGCTGCCCCGATCAGCCCGATACCGCCTGCGTCTGAAACTGCTGCTGCCAAATGATATTCTGCAACCCATGCCATACCGCCCTGCACCACCGGATATTGGCAGCCAAGCAGCTCCGTAATTCTTGTTTTCATTGCTTTACGCCTTTCTTTTTCCTGTGGATTTGTTCTAGGCTTCCACACCTTTTTCTTTTAAATATTCAATAATATCGTTGACCGACACAATGCTTTCTAAATCTTCCGATGGGATTTCGATTCCAAATTCTTCTTCCATCGCCATTACCAGTTCGAATAAATCCAGCGAATCTGCGCCAAGATCGTCTTTGAATTTTGTTTCCGGTTTAATTTCTTCCGCATTTACATTTAACTGTTCTGCAATAATTGGTTTGATTTTCTCTAACATGGTTGTAATTCCTTTCTGTGTTTATCTTGATTTTGTTTGACTTTCTAATTATTTGATTGTCAAACTATTTGATAGGCAAAGTATATGTGTTTCTTTTTTGTTTGTCAAGAGTATTTTGCAAAAGTTAGTCCGCAAAGCAAATCCTAAATGACATCTGCCAGTCGTTACTGGAACGAGATACGAGTGAACAGTAATATCTGGATAATTGCAGGATTTTTATATACAGAATGGCGGATATGTGCTATATTAGAAGTGTTTCAAGATGTGAATTTTTGTAACTTCTATTGCATTTTCACAAGATTTATAACTTGAATCTAAGTTTTGTATACGTCTATGAAAAGTAAGAAAGAGAGGTAGATTTTATGGATATTGCAGGTCTGGACGCAGCACTGAGTACAGTTTCATCCTACGACATCGGTTCTTCAACAAGTCCTGTTACATTACAGGAAGATATCGGAGTTGCAATGCTCGGAAAATCTTTAGATATGACACAGGCATTAGGAGCAGGCATGGTACAGATGATGGAACACTCCGTCACACCATATCTTGGCAGTAATATTGATCTTTATATCTAATGACAAAGTCGCACATTTTTCCATATTTGCAGTTGACTTTCTCACTACATCTTGCTATATTGTTACTCGTTAAGGCTTTGAAGCCACACAATAAAATAATTAATAGAATCAAAACGCTAGGGGCGCAAAAAATGTTATTTTTAACATTCCAACGCTGAGAGATGTTTTTCATCAACCCTTATTACTTGAACCGGATAATACCGGCGTAAGGAAGCTTTTATGATATTTCACATCAGATGTTAAAGTTTTTCCTCCTGGCGCAAGAATGATTCAAGGAGGATTTATGAAAGACTTTTTTACCACAACAATTGGAGCCTGGGATGATGGCTCTGTACGCCTTACTGCACCTGGAATCGCAGTTGTAGTAGTCATTATTGCACTTCTCGTTGTAATCGCAGCAATTATCCGCCAGAAAGACGCCGAGAAAAAAACTCTTCTTACCACAAAACAGCTTGTATACTCTGCTGTCGCTATTGCGCTCGCAGTCGTATGCTCCATGATTAAGTTTGCAAATCTGCCAATGGGTGGATCTGTTACTTTATTCAGTATGTTATTCATTGCACTGATCGGTTATTGGTATGGTCCATATGTTGGTCTTATGACCGCCGTCGCTTATGGTCTGGTACAGTTTGTTATGGAACCTATTTTCTATACTGTTCCACAGATGATTTTAGATTATCCTCTGGCATTTGGTGCTTTAGGACTTGCCGGATTTTTTGCAAATAAAAAACATGGACTTCAGATTGGTTATATTGTTGCTGTATTTGGACGTTATGTATTCGCTGTTATTTCCGGAGTTGTATTTTTTGGTGCTTATGCGCCGGAAGGAACACCTGCTATTGTGTACTCTTTAACTTACAACGCAACTTATATTGTACCGGAAGCGATCGCTACTTTGATCGTGATCAGTCTGCCACCTGTTGCAAAGGCTTTGGCGCAGGTGAAAAAAAATGCTTTGTCGGCTTAACCGGAGGTTAACTAGCGTAGTGTCGCAGATTTTATGGTGCTTTCGCAGGGTGTGAAGGGGCAGATATAAGTGTCCTCTCACAAGTCGGAATTTTATATGTAATGAAAAAGAAAAACGGTATAAACGAAATATTATGTTTCTGTTCGCTGGACATTCCGATAAGCCTCTAAAGAGTCTTATCTCCATAGCTCACAAAGAAAATAATATTTTTTTATACCGTTTTTCTTTCATTTACGTTATGGGCGACTTGTGGGAGGACGCTTATACATGCCCAATTTACGCTGTGAATTGCACCACAGAATCTGCAATTTACGTTATGGAACTCACGGTTATGGGATGAGTGCCTGTAAAGGAAGGTAACGACAAAATACAGTCATTTTCAATATCTTGTAATCCGTTGATGATAAAGGGGACACTTCCTAGAGTTTCATTTTTGAGTTCTGCCACTCGTAACCTGGATTGACGGATTTTCACAATCCGGATGTTGCATGCTGCTCAGTCTGGGATAAATAAAAAATAGAACTGATTTGTTTTCAGGATTTTGGGAGCGGCCGGTCCTTAGAAAGCAGACATTGCGATTTCAAAAGACAATGTCAATTGGATTTTGAAATCACGATGGATGCTTTCTTAGTACCGCTGCCAGCGACAACAAGCGGAAGCGCTCCTGAAAACAAACAGTTCTATTTTTTATGTTTATAAATACTTTGTTGGCATGCAATACAACATAACCTTAGGAAATCCGTAACACCACTCACAGGCGGCAGTTCATAAGTTAAACTCCGGTTATTTATTCATAATCCTGCGGAACCCAGATTCCATCCTCGCTGTCAGGCTGGATCATTTTTACAAACCGCTCTGCGCCGTCCTCGGTAAAAGTGATTTTTATATTGATGCCTTCTTTCGAGCCGTCCTGCAACGCCTCCACTTGTACTTTGTTTTCGTTATCCAGCAGATTCAACAGATACTTTGCAGCCAATACCGGATCCTTTAGATTCTGATATAACATAGAACTGGAAAGCAGACTGTTCATAACCAATGCATCATACATGCCATTGACCGTGTAATCCATTGGCGTGCCATTAATTTGCGGATATGCCTCATCAAATTCCGTTCCTGATACAATATAATCCAGAAAACGGATATTCTCATCCGTCACTTTATAACTTCCATCTCTCTCCTCAAACGTAATATCTTCTTTCCACACCGTAACATGTGGATCAGATGTCCATGCATAGTACAAAATCTCTGCTGTGTTTTTTCCATCATAGGAGGTCGTGATCGTATACCCCTTCGAATTTTCATCCGACGTATCCCACATTGGCCACGGGCTTGACCATCCAAAGATGATATCTCCTTCGTCGATCACAAGCAGCTGCTCCTTCATCATTTTTTTTCTTGCTCCATCCATGCACAAACTGTCAATCGCTGCTCCGTCCCTGTCACAAAATGCATCCGCCCAGGTTTGTAAGAAACTTTGTTGTTGTGCCCGAATCGCATCGGACTGCTTTTTTAATAAGGCATTTAGTTCTGATTCCTGATCAGCCAAAGAATCCTTCTCTGTGTTTAACGTTTGGTCAGTCAGACTGCTTTCTGATAATTCGGTTGCAATATTTTCTTCCACATTATCGTTCTTTTTCGGATTGGTAAGAAAAAGTGCTCCTATTATCACACAGAAAAGCAATGCTGCTGCAATCAGCCAGAAGGTCGGCTTTTTAAAATTCAGGATTCCCTTTACTCTCTGTTTCACACCCACTTCTCCAAATGCTAACGGGCAGACGGTGATCATTTTTCCCGGCACATGGAACGAAAGCAGGACAAGTGAATACTCTTTTTTCTGCTCTGCACTCCAGTCCTTTATCACACGCTCATCACATGCCATCTCAATGTCCCGGCAAAACAGAATGTACGCCAGCCAGCAGAACGGATTGAACCAATATACTGCAAACAGCACATAACCAATTGGTTTCCACAGATAATCCAGACGCCTGATATGCGCTTTTTCATGTGCCACGACATTTTTTATCTGAACTTCTTTTAACGATGATGGAAGATATATCCGAGGATTTAACACTCCAAAAATAAATGGTGTCTGGATTCTGTCACAAATATAGATATTTCCCTCTATGTGGACGGATTCTCTCACTTTCCTGCGGATATGTACGTAACTGACTGCTGCATATACGAGCAAAACCGCCACACCGCATAACCAGATAGATGCAATCAGATTCATCGGGTTTTGCGCCGTCTCCTGCTCCGGAACTGTGATACCCTCCAAATAATATTTTGCAAGATACCGGTTTGCTGTGTTGTCTAAAGCCGGCATTTCTGTCGGAGCCTGCGATGTTACTGCACCTGCTTCAATGCTTACAACCTGTGCGTTTGGTGCGAGGCTAAATGTCGTCTCTAATTGAAATGGGCACAGCAGCCGGATTCCAACCAGCGCCCACAAGATACAGTGAATCCACTTCGGCGATCTCCTCAGCAGGCAGCTTGCCAGCACCACAACCACAATCAGCACGCTGGCAGATATACTCATGTTCAATAATTTTAAAAAGAGTCCTGACATTTTCAGCCCTCCTTTCCAATATCGTCGATCATTTTCTTTATCTCGTCCACCTCTGATTTATTTAATTTTTTTCTCGTTGTGAACGCTGCCAGAAATGCCGGAAGGGAACCTCCAAAGTTTTCCTCCACAAATTTTTCACTCTGGGCAGCGTCGTATTCCTCTTTCGTCATTCTTGCGGAAACCATTCCTTTTTCGTTTTGAAAGATTCCCCGCTCACACAGCCTCTTTAAAACCGTGTAGGTCGTTGACTTTTTCCAACCAAGTTTTTGCTCACATAATTTCACCAGTTCACCGGATGGGAGCGGTTCGCTGCTCCATATAATTTCTGCAAACTGCGATTCTACTATTCCTAATCTTAATTCCTCCATTGCCGCCTCCTTGGTCTAATGTTTGTAGACTTGTTATTTTTAGTCTACAAACATTAGACCAATTTGTCAAGAAAAAATCCACAGATATGTGGAAATCAATTTCTTTTTTCCTCATATCTGTGGATAAATGATTTTTTATAAATTTTCCTTTACAAAATCAACAACATCCATGTTTACACTCATAATACGTTTGTCTTTTTCCATTTCTTCAATGGTCATCCAATAATAATGCTTTCCATTTACGACAAAGTCTGCTTTTTTCATTATCTCTGGAAATTTATGAATAGTCACTTCATATAACCGATGATTATAAATTCTGTTTTCGTTATGACTTACAGAATACTTTTCCTGCACTTTTGAAGTAATATATTTACATGATATATTTCTTTTAGCTATACCTAAATCTGCTGAAATATTCTCTGTCATATATGCTTCATTATCATAATCCGATGTTTTATAATTCAAAAATAATTTACAGTCCCATCTTTCATCATCGTATACAAGAAAACGTTGCGACTCATTATCGAAAGTATCTTTTATGGCAATAAGTGAATGATTATGTTGAATTTTATTTAAAGAAATAATATCTTGAGCTAATATGTTATGGTCATATTTATTTTTATACATATCTATAATGTCAAATATTATTTTTATAATATATGCCATTCCAATTACACAAAATATAGTTTTTAATACAATTCCAGAAATACCCAATATGTCATTGTAACTGGCTGTAAATGCAGAAAGTAAAAACGATACGCCTGCAATAATAGTATCAATCGTTACCTTTTTTCCGATATATTCTCTTTTTTTCTCCAATAGCAGCTCAAGATCTGTTTTGTCAATTAATAACCGCATTTGCTCACCATTTTCCTCTCTTTCGCTCATTGTATCACACTGTTGGCATATTGACTATAAATTTGTTTCTTTCCAAGATCACTCCCACAAATCGCCCCAGATATCCGTGCACAACTTGGTACAATATTCTCTGGAAAAATTAGCATCCTGACTGATAATCGCATTTTTCTGCGCCATTTCATCTGTATAATCGCGCAGAAAATAAGTGGTCACTCCACCATAGCCCGGTTCAACCTGTGTTACAAGAGCATTCACGCCATAGTCTGTAATAAAGCCCTCACCATTTTCATCCAGTCCGATTGTGACTTCCGCCATGCCACCGACCATGCGGTCAGCAATCCCATCTCCACTGCTCGAAGTCCAGTTTACATAATTCCCAAGTGAATAGTAAACGAGTGTCTGGTTTCCGGTTGTCTCATCCGTCACCCACTCAACAGGCTCGATCACATGAGGATGCGTTCCTATCACCAGATCAACGCCATTTCTAACAAAAATCTCTGTCCATTTTTTCTGCATGCTGTCTGGCTGCAAGCTGTATTCTGTTCCCCAATGCGGGCACACTACAACAAAATCTGCCTGTTCTCTGGCGGAGGCAATGTCACTTACGACTTTTTCCTCATCTAAAAGATTTACTGCATATGGCATATCCTGTGGCAATGCAATTCCATTCAGACCATAGGTATAATTTAATATGGCGATCCGGATACCATTCTGCTCCAGAATAGTGACAGTATCCTGCGCTTCCTGACTTTTATTGATGCCTGAAATCGTAATCTGTGGATATTTTTTCTCCCAATTGGCAAGACAGTTTGTAACACCCTTTTTTCCCTGATCCATTGCGTGGTTTGTCGCATGCAGTACAACGTCAAACCCGGTATCCACCAGCGCATCCGCTGCCTCATAAGGTGCATTAAAGCTCGGATAACCGGATACCCCCAGCTCCTCTCCGCCAATGATAACTTCCTGATTGACAATTGCAATATCAGCCGCCTGAACGTCGTCTTTCACATTGACAAAAAGACTGGAAAAATCATAAGAGCCATCCTCTGCCTGACAGCTTTCCTCCACCGGAGTGTGAAGCAGAACATCCCCGACCATGGTAAGTGTCACAGTCGGACCTGAATACACATCTGAGATTTCCGGCTCCTCGGTTGTAATTTCCACAGCCTGTTCTGGTGCTGTCTGGATGTTATCCACGCTTTCTGTGTTTTCGGCTTCGTTATCCACAGAAGCTTCCTCTACATGGTTGAAACTGTAGATCATTTCCTGCCTGTCACAACCGGATAACATGAACATAGCAAGCAATATCATTGGTATCTTTTTCATTTTGTATTTTTTTGTTTCTTTTTTTCCTATCAATTATTCTGTCTCTTTTTTCAAAATATTCTGTAACTGCTGCATTAAAACTGAATACTCTTCGTGAACTGTCATATAAACGTCTTCCATCCCCAATGCCCGCTTCAACATTTCATTTGTAAGAAATGTCTCTAAATCCGTTGTCCCAAGCATATCTATACCAATTTGCATGTAATTGCCGACAATGTAAGCAACGAAACCGGCTTCGAAAATTCTATAATCAAATCCACGTCACTATTTTCACGGTTTGTGCCATTTGCTCTTGAACCAAACAATATTACTTTAGAAATATGATATTCATCTATCAATCCCAATATTGCCTCTTTTATCTGTTCTGTAGTCATTGAATTTTCATCTCCTACGAAAGCAATGCCTGATACACATCCCTCTTACTGATCCCACGGTCTTTTGCCACGAGTTTCATTGCCTCTTTCCGTGCAATGCCCTGACTCTCATATACCTGCATATGTTCCTCTAATGTCATGGATTCCCAGCTTTTTTTCTCCTCCTCGGCAAGCTCCTCAAAACTTCTTCCCTGCAAAACAAGGACATACTCGCCACGAGGCTCATTTTCCTCATAATAACGGAGACTGTCGCCTAATGTAGTCTGCATTTTTTCTTCATAGCGCTTCGTCAGTTCCCGACAGATTGTTAATTTTCTGTCGCTTCCAAGGACACTTTCCAATTCTTCTAACGTTTTTACAAGATGATGCGGTGCCTCATATACAATAATCGTTCTTGTTTCATTTGCAAGACTATTTAAAACGAGCGCCCGCTCCTTCTTATCTCTTGGCAAAAAAGCCTCAAACGCAAATCTTCTCGTTGGAAGTCCCGACATCGTAAGCGCCGTGATGCAGGCTGCCGGACCTGGAAGGGATGTCACTTCAATTCCTTCCTCATAGCAGATGCGCACTAAATCTTCCCCCGGATCAGAGATGCCGGGTGTTCCTGCGTCCGTGATCAAAGCTATGTTTTTTCCTTCCCGAAGCTTATCCACTAATTGGTACGCTTTGTCGATCTTATTAAATTCATGATAGCTTGTCATCGGAGTTTTTATCTCAAAATGATTGAGCAGCTTAATCGAATTTCTCGTATCCTCTGCCGCAATCAGGTCGACCTCTTTTAAAGTGCGAAGCACTCTATAGGTAATATCCTCAAGATTTCCAATCGGTGTTGCGCACAAATATAACTTTCCTGCCATGAATGTTTCCTTCCTGTATTGTTTCCAGTTCAACAATAATGTTTGAATGGTTCTACGCTGCTTTCTTCTCTGTCACCTTCGGAATCACAAAATAAAGCGCAATTCCAAGTGCTACGATTCCAAATGAAATAATCTGCGATGTAGAAAAAATTCCAATGCTTCCACGATAATCATCACGCAAAAATTCAATCAAAAATCTTCCGATTCCGTAAAGTACCAGATACGCTGCTGCCACTCTGCCCGGCTTTGGATTCTTAGATGCATACCAAAGAAGCAAACCGCAAAACAGAAAGTCGCCAGCGGAAGAAATAAGCTGTGTCGGAATCAGACTGACACCATTCGGTGCAAAATCAGAATGTGTAAAGGTAATGCCATACCACGCATGTGTCTCTCTTCCATAGCAGCAGCCGGCACAAAAACATCCAATACGCCCAAATCCTTGTGCCATGGAAACTGCAGGCATCACAAGATCAAAATAAGAGATAAAATTTTCTTTTTTGATGCGGCAATAGACATAACTTGTCACAATCCCACCGATAATTCCACCATAAACAACGTATCCGTTTTTGAAATCCCATAAAATAGACGGATCTTCCATAATTGCCGGAAGTTCTACAATATAATAAAGCAACCGGCAGCCAACCATTCCCCCAAACAGCGCACATAAGAAAATACCAAAAATCGTATCTTCACTTAAGCCCCTCTTCTTACCACGGTAATTGCACATAAACAGCGCCGATGCAAATCCAATCGCGATCATCAAACCATACATATAAATTGTAATCGGTCCAAGTGTTATCCTATTAAACATATAATCCTCCTTGTTTTGCGAAGCAAAATGCGACTGCTCTTGCAGGAGCAGAGGATTTAGCCTCCTTGTTTACCAGACTTATAAACTGATAATTACGAAACTCTCATGCCGTAGATTTAATTGTGCTAAAATAACAAAAGCTTGAGAAGACACTGGGGAGCCGCCGGTTCTTGCATGGCAGACATAGCAACTTGCTGTGGCTGGCATGTTAGTACCGCTGCGAGCGACACGTAGCGAAAGCGTGTCTTCGAAAATTTTGTTATTTTATCACAATCTTCACACGCCGTATTGAGTTTCGTATTACCAATCAATATCCATAAATATCATAAATCTCATCCGTATACACGCCCTGCTCCTTGTATACAATAAGCGGTTTTTCCACTGTCACGCGGGATTTTCCCCCGCGCAGTCCCTCGATCAGCACCATATTTGGCTCTTTATCGATATAAGGATACACAAGCCGCATGCGTTTCGGTTCTATCTTATATTCTACCATTTTACTCATGATCTCCGCCAGTCTAAAAGGGCGGTGTACCATATAAAATCTGCCTCCCGGCATAAGCAGTCTGGCGCTCTCACGCAAAATATCATCCAGCGTGCACAACACTTCGTGCCTTGCGATTGCTTTTGCTGTGGACGGAGAGTTTTCCCCATGCGTGCCGATCATATAAGGCGGATTTGTCGTTATGACATGAAAAGAAGATGCTCCAAAAATATTTGAAGCATCCTTGATATCTCCTGTGACTACTTTAATCCTCTCTTCGAGATGATTATATGCGACACTGCGCCTCGCCATATCTGCGCTTTCTTCCTGAATCTCTAACGCTGTAAAATCAGTTGCATCCGTTTTTGCTTCCATTAAAATCGGAATAATTCCGGTGCCGGTTCCAAGGTCTAACACCTTCTCCCCAGCCTTCGCTCTGGCAAAACCGGAAAGCAGCACAGCGTCCATTCCAAAACAGAAACGCGCCGGGTCCTGGATGATCGCATATCCATTGCGCTGTAACTCGTCCAAACGCTCTCCTTCATGAACCAGATTATTTTGCATCATCAATCTTCGACTTTCCTCCACGGTCCTCTAATGCAGCCAGTTCCTTCATTTCCTCGGCAGTAAGTTTTACATCTCTGCGGCGTTTTGGCTTGAACTTCAACTGATTTGCCTGATATTCACGCAGTTCTTTCTCGTCATTGACCTCTACCAGTACTTTTACAAGCTGGCGGAGCACATTTACAGAAGAAACTTCGCCCTTTAAACCGTCATCTGTTGTGACAGAATCGCCGACATTTGGAAGGCGGCTGTTCAAGTATTCGTATGTTTCCTCCTCGTTTTTCAGACAGCACATCAGTCTGCCGCACACACCGGAAATCTTGGTTGGGTTTAACGATAGATTCTGTTCCTTTGCCATTTTAATAGAAACCGGTGCAAACTCGGAAAGGAATGTGTGACAGCACAATTCACGTCCACAGATTCCATATCCACCCATGATCTTCGTCTCATCACGGACACCGATCTGACGTAATTCGATTCGGGTGCGGAATACTGCTGCAAGATCTTTTACCAGTTCACGGAAGTCAATTCTTCCGTCCGCTGTAAAATAGAATAACAGCTTATTATTATCAAATGTGTACTCTGCCTCCACAAGCTTCATATCCAGTTTGTGTTTTGCGATTTTCTCCAGACAAATCTTAAATGCCTCTTTTTCCTTTTCGCGGTTCTTTTCTGCCTGTTTTTCATCCTGCTCGGTTGCAATGCGGATGACCGGCTTCAATGGCTGGATGACGCTCTCCTCGGACACTTCCCTTGGATCTGTCATGACAGTTCCCATTTCGACGCCGCGCGCGGTCTCCACGATCGCATGCATACCTGCTTTTAACTGTAACTTTCCAGGTCCGAAATAGTATATTTTACCTGCATTCCGGAAACGGATTCCTACTACTTTTACCATTCTAGTTCTCCTTAATTGTCAGCAGTAATAACTCAATTACCAGATCAAAGTTTACGTTTGCGTCCAGACGGATCTGGGCTTTGCGCAAAGCTTCCAAAATACTGTTGATTCCATTGTAAGAGCTTTTTTCTGCCTGTCTTTTTATGTCGTAGACCTCATCCTTAAAAATAAGGCCATTTACGTCACCTGTTGCTTTAAAATATAATACATCACGATACCAGATCATCATCAGATCAAAGTAATCGTTGATTTCCAATTTGTAATCTGCAATCTGCTTGACGGCTGCTGTCATCTCGTAAAGTTCAATGTCATCGAGACGTTTCATCAATTGCAGCGCGCTCGCCTTCATCTCGTTAAAATCGTCCGATGATGCAAGCTGGATTGCCTTTCCGACATTTCCCTGCGCGAATGCCACGCAGACATCTGCCTGATAGTCCGGAATCTGATATTTTTCCATAAGGAATTTTTTGATTTTCTCGTCCGGCACTACCTTAATATTAAGCGTAACACATCTCGATAAAATTGTCGGCAAAAATGTGTCCGCATTTGTCGTCAAAAGCATAATGATCGCATATGCCGGCGGCTCCTCGATTGTCTTAAGCAGTGCATTCTGCGCCTGCTGGTTCATCTTTTCCGCCTCATCGATAATGTAAATCTTGTGATCACTGCTGTAAGGCTTCACATCAATATCATTATTTACCTGTGTACGGATATCATCCACGGAAATTGTATTTGGCTTCTCATGGTTTACATAAATAATATCCGGCTGGTTATGTCCCAATGCCTGTTTGCAGGAATGGCACTCCATGCATGCCTCTTTGCCATGCTTTTCACACTGCAAAGCCATTGCAAAAGCCTCTGCCAGCATCATTTTTCCCGATTTGTCCGGTCCGTTGATGATATATGCATGGGATACTTTATCCATTTCAATTGCATTCTGTAAATGCTCTATAATCTGCTCATGTCCGATAATATCTTTAAATCCTGCCATATGATGCTCCACTTCTGATATCAAAAAAACTTACGCTGTTACATTCTCTTTGTTCCGGCAGCCTGTATGTCCTGTCTCCTAAGTCAGTATATCCAGCAACAGTCCACGGATCTCACCGATCCTGCTCAAGATCGCAATGTGATCTTTTTCATCCTTCACCAGCTCCCTTGCGAGTTCATCCAGATTCGAATCGATCAGCCGGATCAGCCCGTATACCCTGTGCCGTCCCTTGCGGTCTAAGAAGTTCTCCCTCGAAAACTTATGGGAACGGTACACGACCTCGTTCAAAAAATCCTTGATCAGTCCGCGGTACTTTTTCATATCACGGATATCCATATGCTGTGCGATGCGGTTTCCCTGTGCCGTGATATCATTCATTAAAAGATCTACTTTTGCCTGAAGATCCGCATCGGTGATTGCACTTGCCAACGTAAACTTGAAACTTCCGTCGCCTGTTTCCGTCGTCACGGTATCCGGCACCTGCGTTACCTGTGCGATATTATTTACTTTAATGTCCACCCATGCTCACCTTCCTTCTTTCTTTCTATTCATCCTCCGGCTGCAAAAATGATTCCATGCAACCGTACTTACTCTGCTTACCGTCAGATTTTCTATCTGTCTGCAGGAATCAGCCCTCAATTTTCTTTTATCTGTCTTCAACGATCAGCTCACGGATTTCTTTCTCCGTCTCATCCAAATCCTGATTGATAAATCTCCTCGTGATTCCGGCTTCTTTTAATTTTTCCTCTGAAAAATCTTTGGCATCTGCAAGAAATCTGCGGCACAGCTCCTCATACTTCGGATTCTCCTGCATCCGCTCCCTGCAAAGTGCCCGGCTCAAACGCTCGCCGTCCTCCACCTCTATATAAATCGGCACAACCTTGTCTTTTCCAAAGTAATCGCGTATCTTCAAATAGGATTCCAGCGTTCCTATGATGAGATAATCCTGATTTTTCAGATCGATCTGGTCATCATTCACGGTAAAATACTTCCAGATTCCATGAACCGTATCGTAGGCGCGAAGCTCGATAATACGCCCCTCACGCTCTAATTGCTCCACTTTTTCCTCATCACAGAAAAAATATTCTACGCCGTTTTGTTCCCCTGCACGCATTGGTCTTGTCGTGTACGGAACAATGGTCTTTAACGCGAGACGTTCATCCCCAAGTATCTTTTTAAACAAGGTATCTTTTCCCGTGGAACTTTTTCCCATGATACAATATATTTTACCCATTTTTCCTGCCTCATTTAGTATAATATAGTCTTTAAAAATATACAATCTTTAGTATTCGCTCCTGCACTGCAGAAGTTCCTTCCACACGCAGTCCAAGCGATAAACATTCCTCAATATTATCCGCCAGACGCTTCGTAACAATCTCGCCCGGTACGATCAATGGGATTCCCGGTGGATACAGATAAATCGTATCCGCGGACATATGCCCCACTGCCTCCTGTAAGAACACCTCTTTATATGGAAGCTCCTCTGCCTGATAAATCTGCATTTCGCGCGGATTTTCCTGATAGATTTTCTCAATAAAGGAATGATACGTCCCATTATCCGGCAGATTATTCAAAATTTTGCTTCCATTTGAAATGTCTTCCTGCGCCTTTGCATCGATCTCATGCAGTGCGCCTGCCAGACGCTCCAATCCTTCGTCCTCGTCCATCAGACTTGTCATTCCCAGCACATAATAACCGGAAACCATTTCCATCTGCAAATGATATTTCTGCAAAAGGATCTGGTGCAGCTCCTCCCCTGTCATACCGGCTTTGTCTGCAAAAATCACAAGCTTGGAGTCATCCCGGTCGCAGGCTTCCTCGATACTCAAATCCTCATTCTGCATCACGTGCAGATACTTTAAGTCTGCTGTTTTTTTATAAAAATCTGTCAGCCGGATGCGGTAATCCGTAAAAAGTTTCTGCCCGTTTTCTGTGACCAGACGGATGCACGCATCCATTCCCGCCATAAATATATAGGACGGCGAACTCGTCTCATAAATGGAAAGATACCGTTCCACCTGCTTTTCATCGATCCGGTCAGAGGTCAGGTGAAGCAGGGCTGTCTGGGTAAACGACGGCAATGTTTTATGTAAACTCATAATCACCGCATCTGCTCCAAGTTTTACTGCATTTTCCGGGAAACCTCCGCCGAAACCAAAATGCGCACCATGCGCTTCGTCCACGATAAGCGGAATCCCATGCTCATGACACACCTCTGCAATCTTTGCCACATCTGACACAATCCCCTCATAGGTCGGGGAAGTGAGGATCACTGCGACCGCATCCGGGTTCTCATATAGCGATTCCTGCACCTGCTCTACTGTGATCTGCCCCTGAATTCCGTTTTCTGTAATGGACGGATACAGATATTCGGTCTGTAATTCATTCATATATAATGCATGGTACACCGCTTTGTGACAATTTCTCGCAACCAGCACCTTGTCGCCACGCCTTGTAGCCGCGCTGATCGCAGCCAGCAGACCGCATGTACTTCCATTTACAAGGAAAAAACAGCGTTTCGAGCCATAAAGCTCTGCCCCACGTTGCTGGGCTTCTTTTATAATGCCGGTTGCATGATGCAGATTGTCAAATCCATCGATCTCTGTAATGTCAATCTCATACGGATTGGGAAACGACAGACTTTTTCTCTTGTGCCCCGGCATATGAAACGGATAATAATCCGACTGTGCATACTCTTTCAATTCATCTGTCAAATACTTCATGTAAGTCTGCTCCTGATGTTTTTAGTATAGTATAACACACTTTACAACGTCTTTTCTATTATGATATATTATTTTAGATGCACTTAAAGACACACAATATTAAATAATTGCGAAACTCATAACCTGAATCTGAGTTCCGCAATTATCTAACATATACAATTCGGAGGTACAGCATGGAAAATGCGCTCGTGATCCTCTGTGGCGGTAACAGCACACGAATGGGAACCGATAAAGCTCTCCTGCCTTTTGGAGATAGCTGCTTAATTGAATATTTAGTGAAAAAATTTCAGCCGTATTTTTCCAAAATCTATCTCTCGGTGAAAATAAAGGGCGACTACGCCCATTTAAAACTTCCGGTAACGGAGATTTCGGATATCTATCCGAATCAAGGGCCAATGTCCGGCATCTTTTCCGGTCTGTCTATGATCGACGAGGACTGCGCTTTTTTTATGTCTGTAGACACTCCTTTTTTAGAGCCAAAAACTGGACTTGCGCTGCTCTCGGAACTTGGCGATGCAGATATCTGCACACTTGAAGGAAAAGCTTCCTATCTGGAAACCGCGACTGCTGCATATTCCAAAAACTGCATCACGACCATTGGGAAATGCCTGCTGCTACACCAGTTGACGTTCAACACGCTGCGCGAAAAATGCAGCACAAAATATGTGACCGAGTCTGCGATCGCTGAATCTGCACCAACGCCGATCGACATTCAGTACTATAATCTCGACACAAGGGATAATTACTATCATGCCCTTCGCATTTTAAGCGGCCTCGATCATCCGAACTCTTCCCAGGCACTGATCGAGTATTTCAAAGACACCAGAGATTTATTTCTGCATACAACACCTGTCATTTCCTTTGTCGCAAAACCGGGAACGATCATGACGCCTCTTATCGAGAGTCTGCTTCCTTTATTAGAGCGCGAGGGATTGAAAGTTGTGCACCTTATCAAAGAGGATTCCTCTGTGGTATTCAAAAATGTTTACTTTGAGCCGACACTGGAAAATCTTTCTTCCTCTCTCTCCGGTGCTGACCTCGTACTGACGGAAAATTTCGGTGCGGATGCGCCAAACAAGATTGAAATCCTGCGAAAAGACTGGTCCGAGACTCCTCTATGCGAGGAAAAAGATTTAATCGCGGTTTTTGCTGATTTCTCCTATCATCCAAAAACCTCTCTGCCAGTATTTGACCTTGGCAAATTAAAAAACATTATCGCATTTCTGCGTGGCTATCTAAGCAAACAATAAAAAAAAATCTGTGGGCAAATGCATTTGCTCACTAAAAATATCCCACAAAAGAGGCTGCCGTGGCAGCCTCTTATAAATAGCGGGAAAGATCCGGCATCCAGTCTCCAAAGAAAATCTCATCCCTGCACACCGCGTCCCAGATTGGATTTACAAAAGATAAAATCTGCTGCAGTACTGTTTCCCAGGAAATATTTTCTATCCCCTGTTTTCTTGCATACTTTTCCCAGCGCTTCTTCATATAAGTATAACCTTCATAAGACGCAAGCATTTCTATCCGCTCCGTCTGTGGCGCTGCTTCCTCTTTTTTGCAAAGAAAAACGATCGTCTCATAAATATGCCGTCCGTCCACCGGCTCCTGCTTCAACAGATGAAACACGGTATCGTATGCCTCCATTGACGGAATCAGTTCCAGATACTTGATAATAGAAAAAATCTGCTCCGCCAGATACGTTTCCACCGGGAAATGCAGATAAGAAGCCGTCTTCTTTTCATAAAACACCGACTGTAACTGCTGTTTTTCCGGTTTTACCATGTCATAAACAAGAGGACTGATGCGAATGGTAAGCGGAACTTTCATTTCTTCCCATTCGCCAGTTATGTAAACCAGATAATCACTTTCCTCTTTTTCCAATGCATAATTCCAGCGGATGTGGTTATCCCTTTTTCTACAGATCTCCTCCGCAAAATCTGAGATCAATTTTTCATCCAGAGACGGTAAAGCTGCGCCGTTTTCCTGCCCATATACAAAATGAAGTGGCTTCTGCCACTCCTTTCTGTAGGCATCCGGACAAAAGCAATCCCTGTTCTTCAGCCATAAATTCTTCGCGAAATCCGTCTCCAGCACCTGAAACATCAGTGTCTCCTGTAAAAATGCCTCCAGCAGATCTGCAAATGGAATTTGATATTCTATGCTTTTTTCTTTTAACTGCTTTTTCGTAAGTAAGTTCTGTTCCATTAAAGCCAGACTCCAATCATATTCTGAACTTTTTTCACGACTTTACGCTCTTTTGCATAATACATCAGCTTTGCGATATCCTTCTTCGGATCTTTTATGTAAGCCATCAGTCCTTCTTTGAATCTTTCCCGATCCATCTTGTCCTCGTATTTTAAACATTCACAGATCAGTCTTTCCTTCTCAAAAATCCGGACTGTCACATCAGAAAGCTGTATTTCTGTCACTCCAAGCTCCAAAGTCTCCGGCTCCGCATACATTGGGATGATCTTCGGATAATCCATTTTAAACCGTGATTTGGAAGTATTCTTATCCACCGCAAGCCGCCAGCCATACGGTTTCTTTTTGATATAGCCATACGCATATAACGCATTCTCCAGATTCAGCACGCAGTCCGGAAATAGCTTTGCCACAAGCTCCTCCTCCGTAAAATCACTGAGATGAACTGCATAATAACCGTTTTTTACGCGCAGAATATCCCCCTTTTCCACAAAATCAAGGATTCTGCGATAATCGATTCCCAGCCCGGCGAGCTGGCTCTTTTTTACAATTCCGCCATTATCCAGTATAAACTTCCTGACCCTGTCTAACAGCAACTCTCTTTTTTCACTGACTGCATATGACTCCGACATGCTTTATCTCCATCTTCTGCGTCTTCTACGTTTTTTTCTGATTCTTCGTTTCTGATCTTTTCTGTCTCTACGAACGGCTCTGTTGTGTTTGATAATATAGTAATTATCGTAAAAACGTTTTAAGAAAAATAAAAGTACACCAAGCAAAATCACTGCAACAATGAGTAATACCACAACAATCGGTTTCACCTGCACCGTGGAGACTGCTTCCTGTTCCTCCTCCTCGGTCGACTCATTGTCAAATGCATAGCCTTCCACGACCACGCCGGTTGTCTTAATATCTGCTTTTCCTATATTTCTTCCCGCATAAGTATATGTGATGCTCCCTGCAATCTCCGGATCGCTGTCATTATATTCCACGGAAGATGAGGTATCTGAAAATTCTGCTGTTTTCGGCAGAACAATGACGGCATCTTTATCAAGCTCCACAAATGGCGCAATATTGTTCAGATTGCCATTATCCACCGTTGTCTCTGCGCTGTAATTCGTATCATTTTCTGCTACATTCAGCACCTGAAAATTGTCAAATGCATAATCAAATAAATTTACTGTATCAATAAACTGATTCGGTGACTGCGTGTCCATTACCACACAGATCAGTGTCATACCATCTTTTTCCGCGTAAGTCACAAGCGTGCTGTTTGCAGTCGCCGTGTATCCGGTCTTTCCGCCGACACAGTACGGATATAAATACTTACGGTTCGCATTGTGGTAAGTACAGAGCATATCGTGATGATTCCTTAACACCGTCTCCTCCGCATGCTTATTGGTTGGAGGGATCGTATACATCTTCGTTCCGATAATAATACGAAACGTTTCATTCTGATAAGCCGCCTGCGCGATCAACGCCATATCATGTGCGGTCGTGTAATGATTTTCATCCTGTAAGCCGTGCGGATTGGCAAAATGTGTGTTGGTACAGCCTAATTCTTTTGCTTTGGCATTCATCATGTCCACAAAATTTTCTACCGTGCCGCCCACATGTTCTGCGACAGCATAGGCACATTCATTTGCCGACTCTAACATGACACCATAAAGACACTGCTCTAAGGTCATCTGCTCGCCGTAATCTCTGGCAATTCCCGATCCTTCCGTGTTGTTGATCGCATCATCCGAAAAAGTGACCATGTCACTCAGATTACCATTTTCCAACGCCAGCAGCGTGGTCATGATCTTTGTGATACTTGCCGGGTAATGCGCTTCATCCATGTTTTTTTCATAAAGGATCGTGCCTGTGGACTCTTCCATCAAAATAACACTCGGTGAGAGTGTTTCCGGTGCATCCGGCCAGTAATCTGCCGCCTTGACGTCCACTTTTCCAAGACAGACAGTAGAAACTATCGTAAGAAGCAGGCATGCCGCCTTTTTCCATCTATTTTTAAACTTCATAAAAACTCCAAATCTATAGTAAATCTATTAATTTCGCACAATCCGTCCCATGTATACACAATTTTTGCAGATTGCGATCGCGTTATCAACATTATTAGTATAATAGTTGGAAAAAATACATGCAACCACTTTTCATCATTTTAAGACTTTATTAATTTGTCAGATTATGCAATGTGTGCTTGAAAGTTGGGGTTTTTTTATTGTAGAATGTAACTGATTGTTTTGCGCTTAGATATATTTGCTGCAAAAAACGAAAATACATTTTGAAAAAATATTAGTTTACATCATTAGAAAGGTTGTTTTATGAGATTAAGAAATATTCCCGGCGCAGATGACGCCATTTTAAATAGTGAATACTGCATCAAAAATCCAGAGGAGCAGAAAGGTCACTGGCAGGACTGCTTCGAGACAGCACAGCCGCTTCATATCGAGATTGGCATGGGAAAAGGCCGTTTTATCATGGATATGGCTGCCCTGCACCCGGACATTAATTACATTGGAATTGAGCGTTACTCCAGCGTTCTTTTACGCGCTTTACAGAAAATGGAGCAGAATCCGCTTCCTAATATTAAGTTTATCTGCATGGACGCTGCCGATGTTGCAGAGGTTTTCGCCAGAGACGAAGTCGACCGTATTTACTTAAACTTCTCCGATCCCTGGCCGAAAGACCGCCACGCCAAGAGACGCCTCACTTCCAGACAGTTTTTTGCGCGCTATGACCAGATTTTGAAAAAAGAGGGACATCTGGAATTTAAGACTGACAATCAGGATCTTTTCACATTTTCATTAGAGGAAGTTCCGGAAGCCGGCTGGAAATTAGACGCTTACACCAGAGACTTACACCATGACCCTGTCTTAAACGAAGGAAACGTCATGACGGAATATGAAGAAAAGTTTTCTTCCAAGGGAAATCCAATCTGTAAATTGATTGCTTCGAGATAGAAAAAACGCCCGGTACCAACGGTTTTACACCATTGATACCGGGCATTTTATTTATCCTTCAATTGCAATGTAACGTTTTTCCGGAACAGCTTTCTTCTGTTCTTTCGGAACGTCCAATGTCAGGATACCGTTTTCGTATTTCGCATGAATATCTTCCTCTTTCATGTTCTCACCAACATAAAAGCTTCGGCTCATGCTGCCTGCATAACGTTCACGTCTGATGTATTTGTCATTCTTATCCTTCTCATCCTTGTCGAGTCCCTTCTCGGCACTGATAGTCAGGTATCCATCGTTCAACTCAAGATGAAGTTCATCTTTCTTAAATCCTGGAAGATCAATTGCTACTTCGTAGCCATTGTCTGTCTCCTTAACATCTGTCTTCATCATATTCTTTGCATGTTTGCCATACAATGTTCTATCAACATCCGGGAATGAAAAATTCATTAAATTGTCAAAATCATCAAATAAACTCTCTCCAAAAATACTAGGCATCAACATAAGTCATCTCTCCTTTTCTATCTGTCCACTTTTTTGTGGATATTCATATGCTCATTAACCTTGTTTCTTTGGAACTAACAGATTAAGGAACTCGGGGAATCTTTCTTTCTCTTTTGTTCCCTCTTCCTTTGTTCTGACTATGTTATACACCTGTTTGTTAGCACTGTCAATAGGTGAGTGCTAATTTTCTGTGAACTTTTTGTGAAATCTTGGAATTATTTATACATTTCAAAAGCATTGACTTTACTTCCCTCTGAAATCAGGAAATCAACTTCATAATAATGTGCGCTGCCGATTTTTTCCCATGTGTGATAGTAAAGTTCTCTTCCTGATGCTGCTATCATCTGTGCAACCAGATTTTCATATAAAAATCCAAGATTCGCCGGTAGTTTATCTGAAAGCAGCTTTGCGTAAACATCATTTTCTGTTACCGGACGATCTATAAACATCAGTGTAACAAACAATCCAGTATCCGCCAGATACAACTTATATCTGTCAAAATCTTTCGTATCTGCCAGGCTTACCCTCGGATCTGTCGAATTATAGCATGGTAAAATTGTTTTTGAGTCAATCAACTCATACAATAATTCCTCAGCTCTTGTATTATTTTTCTTTCCAATGGCTGATGTGATCCGGTATTTTCTTGAATCTTTTGATAACTGGGCAGGAATGGCATGGTATAATGCAGATATTCTTCCGGATGCATCAATTTTTTAAAATCATCTTCATACAATGATATGATCTGCCTTTTTACCATATCAATTTCCGAAAAATTTTTTCCTTCCACATAGGCTTCTACTGCCTGCCTTGCTTGTGGGAAAAGCTGAACCTCATCAAATATAATTAACGATTCATGTTCATATAATGTCACTCCGGTTTCCGCCTTCAAGCAAAACCGCGTATTTGTCCGAATACTTCTCTTTCCATGCTGACAACTGGTCATATACTTTTCCTTATTTTGTTCTTTTCTTCAAAATTCTATTCTTCGAATTTGTGCTTTTCTTCAAGATTTTAAACTGGATTCAAATACAAAAAAAGCCGCAACCCAAGTAAAATCAAGGGTTTGCGACATAAAAAAAAGCACCGACCCCATAGCCTCTGCTATAAAACCGATACTTCGTAATGCGCCACCAGGGGTTCGAACCCTGGACACCCTGATTAAGAGTCAGGTGCTCTGCCAGCTGAGCTAGTGGCGCATGTCTTTCAGCGACGAATGTTATTATATAATATAATTTTAAGAAATGCAACTATTTTTTTATAAAATCTTTTATTTTTGACAAGAAATTGTTTTTAATTTTTCATCCCAATATTTCATATTTATGTATTTTATGGTATTTTATAAATGCGGTGCACAATTGTATACAACAAACTTATTTATATCGCAAATGCGTGGCATATTACTATGGCACATTTTTATAAGGAGGATTCACATGCGTGTTGAAGAACGATTATTAAAATATGTATCTTACTGGACGACTTCCGATGAGGAATGCAGACAGATTCCGTCGACTGACCGACAATTTGCGTTGGGAAAAGTTTTAGAGCGGGAATTACGGGTACTTGGTCTTGAAAAAGTTACACTGACCGACCACTGCTATGTCTACGGTCTGCTCCCTGCCACAAAAGGTTACGAGGAGAAAGCTGCAGTAGGCTTTATTTCCCATATGGATACTGCTCCTGATTTTTCCGGAGAAAATGTCAAACCACAGATCATTTCTGACTATGACGGCAGAGATGTTCTTTTAAAAGGATCAGGTGCTTATCTGAAAGTATCCGGTTTTCCGACACTTGAAACATTAAAAGGACGCACACTGATCACCACAGACGGCACAACACTTCTTGGCGCTGATGACAAAGCCGGAGTTGCCGAGATCATGACCGCAGTGGAACAGATCATTTCCGAGAATATTCCTCATGGCGACATCTGGATCGGATTTACGCCGGATGAAGAAGTCGGATGCGGTGCTGATCTATTCGATCTCGACTATTTTAAAGCAAAATTTGCCTATACGGTTGACGGCGATTACGAGGGGGAAGTCGCCTACGAGAATTTCAATGCTGCAAGCGCTTCATTTGAGATTGACGGTGTCAATGTCCACCCTGGAGAGGCAAAAGATATTATGATCAACGCTGCCCTTGTCGGCTGTGAGATTGCATCTCTTCTCCCTGAAAATGAGACTCCTGCCCACACGGAAGGACGTGAAGGATTTTATCATCTTACTGATTTTAGCGGAGACATCGCCCATGCGAAGATTGACTACATTATCCGCGACCATGACAAAGCTTCTTTTGAAAAACGTCTCGATGTTTTACGCGGAATCGAAAAGAAAATAAACGAAAAATATCACGCTGACACGGTTAAGCTGAACATTACTCATTCTTACAGCAATATGTTGGAAGTGATCGAAAAAAATGAATTTGTTGTTGATATTGCGAGAAAAGCCATTAAAAATGCCGGTTTAGAGCCGATCTCACGCCCGGTACGCGGTGGCACAGACGGCGCAAGATTAAGCTTCATGGGGCTTCCGTGTCCTAACCTTGGTACCGGAGGATACGGTTTTCATGGTCCATTCGAGCATATCAGCGTAGAAGGCATGAATACTGCAGTTTCTGTTATCAAGGAAATCGTAAAGATTACGGCTGAATAATTTTATCATAGTTTTTACCCGCTAATATGATTCAAAAAAGGACTGGCGCCTGATACCGATTCCAAAATCTAATGATTGTGGACTGGTATCAAGTGCTAGTCCTTTTATTACAGATTCGCAATCAAAGCTGCAATTTCATCCGGTGTCATAACTTTATTTGGATCTGACAGATCTGGCATTGATGGCTTGTCCTCTACTACGGTTTCATCCTCCGGTGGAATCTTCTCAACCGGAACATCATCATCCGAACCACTTAACGTATCGACCATCATATCGTCAAAATCGGATAATCCAAGTTCTGCTGCATCATCCCCAACTGGAAGTTCTTCGCCGATCGGTGTTTCCTCGATCACTGGAGTTTCTTCTTCGATTGGTGTCTCTTCTACTATCGGAGCTGCTTCTTCGATTGGTGTCTCTTCTACTACCGGAGCTGCTTCTTCGATTGGTGTCTCTTCTACTACCGGAGCTGCTTCTTCGATTGGCGCATCTTCGACTACTGGAATTTTCTCCTCAACAGGCGGAATTTCTTCGACTGCAACTTCTCTCACTTCCGGTTTTTCTGTCTCAATCCTGCTTTCTTCTGCAAGAATCCGCTCCTCTGTAAAGAAGTTCTGCTCTGCCGACTGCGCCGCTTTCTTCGCGTCTGCTCCGATACTGTTTAACAAACTCTGTACTGTCTCTAACTGATTTAAAATTTTATTCTGATTTTCTAAAATATCCTGCGAATATGCATTGTCTTTCTGCGGTGTCTCCACTGGCTGTGGCTGCACATTGTCTGATAAAACAGCCTCTAACATCGAAATCTTTTCCATGATGCGGTCATTGGAATTCATCAGTGCATCTGTATTCTCTTTATTTCTTCCAATGGAAACCTTTGCTACTGCTTTCTGTGCGTGAATAATATCCTCCACATTTGTTTTCCGGGACTGGTTTCCTTTTTCAATGAGTTCATACAGATCATCAAATGTTTTCCTCAGCAGAAGATAGGAAGCTTTTTCTGATTTAAAAATACTGTCGTATTGTTCTTCCTTGCGTTCTGTGACTGCGCTTATCTGCCTTGTCACAGCATCTATCACATAATATATCGCAGCTAAAAACAGAACGTTCACTGCTGCAAGTGCCAGAACATTCTGTGGCATATTAATCATTATATACAGATCTGCCACGAACAGACATGCTGCAATCAGAATTGAAATCACCAGACTGAGCCTGTAATTCTTCTCTTTTTTCTTTTCCATAAGTGCTACCTCCACCTGCATCTCCTGTGATGCTTATATGAGAATTTTTCTTCTCGTTTATTACTACATGATACCATAAGATGCATGAGATATCTATATACGAAATAACTGAAAATCCAAGGTTGACGCATTTTTTCCTTTATTTTATATCAATCTTGGAAGCCGTTATCAGGAAGCAAATGACCACAAAACGGCTATCGAATACTTTTTAAAGGCTGAGAATGCGCTTTCAAAGGAAGTCTGCAAGGCAGATCCGCGATATCACGGCTGGTGTCTTGTAAACAGCCTGAATCTGATGATCTCAAGCAACCACCAGATGAATTTTGAGCTTGGCGGAGAGTTCTTAGAACGCTGCGAATCCCTGCTCACCGAGGAAGATATGACAGACTCCATCGGTATTTCCCTACTAATTATAAAGTGTCACCTGTACTGGTACACCGAACGCCGGGCTGCAGAACACCAGTCTAAGATTGATGCACTGACCGGACTTGGAAACCGCTTTCTTTTAGAAGAAAATCTTGCTGCCCACTTAGAGTATGCCATTGCCAGACAGCAGGCTTACCGTCACACTGTCCCAGGGCTATGCCATCTGCCGGACAGATGCCGACAGCAGAAAGGATATTCTGGTTTCCAAAGCGGATAAAGCTTTGTATGCAGTAAAAAATAGTTATTCTCTGCCACTTTATAATTCAATCAGAGTACGGATCAGTTCCGCTCCGTCATATAAATCCTTTATTTTCGTATATTCATTTGTGGAATGTGCCCGATACATTCCACAGGATAACACAAGTCCTTCGATTCCATGTTTTGCAAAGCTGTTATTGTCACTTCCACCGAAAGTTTCCGTCAATGTTCCCGGAAATCCGGTCTTTTCGCATGCTTTCAGAAAATCTTTTACTGTCCTGCTTTCTACTGGCGTCTCATATGCCACAAGATGTACCTGATGTGTTACCTCTGCAGTGGCTTCTGCTTTGTCTGCTTCCTCTGCAAAAATTTTTTCCGTATTTTTTACATGTTCTAAAGCTTTGTTGTGGTCATAGCTTCGGATTTCACCTGTCACCACACAGCTATTCGGCACAATATTTGTGGCAGTTCCACCGTTTATCGTTCCAATATTAAACGTTGTGTCCTCATCCACATGTCCCATGGACAGACGTGTCACTGCTTTTGCCGCCACTGCGATCGCATGGATTCCACGCTCCGGCTCAAATCCGGCGTGCGCTGCTTTTCCCTTTACTTCCGCTTTTATGGAAATGATCGACGGCGCACGTCGCGCAGCGGCACCAACTGCCCCGGAAAGATCTAATACATATGCCTGTTTTGCCTCAATCTTCGAATAATCAAAGACGTCCGAACCTTTCACATATAATTCCTCGCCAATTGTAAACAGAAGTTCAATTTTTTTATGAGGTTTTCCACTTTCAAGTACCAGTTGTACACCATAGAGGATTTCCAGAATACCACTGATGTCATCTGCACCGAGCACTGTATCTCCTGCTGAATGGATTGTTCCGTCTTCTTCCACTATGGATTTTTTTCCGCTCCCCGGTTCTACGACATCCATATGTGCGCAGAAAATAACCGGTTCTCCTGGCAATGTTCCGTCTAATACGGCATACAGATTTCCGGTATCACCACCGTAATACGAACCTGCGTCATCTTCTTCTACTGAAAATCCCATTTTCTGCAGCCGCTCAATGAGCCAGTCCGCAGTTTTCCGCTCGTAAAAACTAATGGAATCAAACGATACCAGTTGTTCAAAATCTTCTATGATGTTCTGTTTCCATACCATAATGGGCACCTCTTTCTATTATATGATACAAGATAATTGCGAAACTCAGATTCATGTTATGAGTTTCGCAATTATTTATTATACGCTACAAGCGTTACAGGATTTTCTCCGTGTATACACACTTAAAAATAGCGTCATCCTCATTTTTAATTTTATCATAATCTGCCGTATATCCAAGCCTTTCGTAAAATCCAACTGCCTCATCCCTGCTTGTGATCACGATTTTGGAAATACCTTTTTCTTTGATCCAGTTTTCGGCTTCCGTGATAATTGCCCTTCCGACACCGGTTCCACGGTATTTTTTCAGGGTGACAACTCGCTCGATCTTCGCATAACCTTCCTCTGTCACATGCACACGGCAGGTTGCGATCGGATGCACATCATCAAATGCTACGATATACTCAATAGGCTCTTTTTCGTCAATCTCAAACTGAACCGGGATTCCAAATTCTTCCACATTCATTGCCTGGATTCTCACATAAAAAGCTGCTGCCTGTCCGGCAATATTGTTTTTTTCAATTCTTTTTATTTCCATGATGCTTCCTCCGGTCCTCTGAAAATCAGATGATACGGATTTCTTGCATCATCTAATTCCTCATACGCCTTTTCTTTTTCCTCCTGAATCTGAATTGAGTTTGCAATTTCAGGAAATTGCCGGTACAGTCGACCTTCCCACAAAATCAGGATCTCCCTTTTATCCAGACCTAACAGTCTGAGTGTGATAACTGCTTTATTAGAATGAGGGCATCCCGGCATCCAGATTAGTCTGTAGTGGTCAGGAACGACTGGAAGATCATCTTTTCCGTCCCCAAAATGTTTATCAAAAACAAATTTTCTCTCATCAATTTTTCCTGTTTTCTTGTTGATCTGATGACGAAATGTATTTTCAAATAAAGCAACGCTCTGAAACGGTACCAAGTATGACATTATTCTCCCTCCTTGTGTCTTAAGAATTTTTCCTCCGGTGTTCTGCTCAATACCTTCCGGTTCTGAGGTGCAGACCAGATTTTTTCATAAGGGATCACATCATTGAATCTCGCCGGGAAGGAACTGAATAATCCTTTTTTCGCTTCTCTTGAGAAATCACGGAAATAAGTATTGTTACGGAATGCCGGGATCTCATAAAGATCTCTTGCATACGCCCATACATTCTTGTAATCTGAGATTCTTCTTCTCTGTGGTCCTAAATTTCTGTAATAGTGGGAATCCCACCTCGCAAGTGTCACAAAGAAACGGACATCGGAATCGGTTACATAATCTCCAAATAAGAAACGGTTGTTTTCCAGTCTGTTATCCAGTTTTTCCATTGCACTTGTGAAATCGTCAAAAGCTTCTTTGTATGCCTCTAAAGACTGGCAGAATGCCATGCGGTAATGCGCATTGTTGATATTCGGGAACAGCCAGTCGTTAAGCACATCAATCTCCCTGCGGAGTTCCACCGGATAAAGATCCGGTGCATCTTTGTCCTGAAATGGACGGAACTGAACCTCAAAATAGTTGGTCAGTCTGTGATAATCGTTATTCACAATCTTCTTTGTCTCAATATCTACAAGAGACGGAACTGTTGCACGTCCACTGTATTCCGGATCTGCATTGAAATATGCTTCACTTAAAAATTTAAATCCGGTCACTGGATCTTCTCCGTTTTCCTCTTTCGGAAATCCCCAGCCATATTTATTATGTAAACCTGTTGGTTCTACAATATTCACACTGATCGCTTTATCAAGTCCTAAGAGTTCTCTGACGATTGAAGCACGGTTTGACCAGTGGCATCCTTTTGCCCAGAAAAGTCTGTATTTTCCGGCTGCTGCCTTTAACTCGCCCTCTCCGTCTCCGAAAGGTGTCCGGAAGCTGTTTGGCTGGCGAATAAATGCACCTCTGTCGTCGATCTCTGAATTTGTCTCAGAAGGTCTTGGTTTTACACCGCGCTCTCTGGCTGCTTTTTCAATCGGATTTTCCTCATGTACGATCTCTCTTGATAAGAATGGTTCATCTGAATCACTCACCACGATTGTGATCTTTTTCCCTGTTTTTTCTTCTAATCTTCGTAACTCTGATAAAGAGGTCTCTTCCATTAACTGTTTTACACTGTCATATTTTCTTTCCATAACAACCTTGCCTTTCTCGTAACCTGCATATTATCTTTAAATTGTATAGTCATCCGGACCTTCAATTCGTTCCAGTCTGGAAATAAATTCACGTACACGTTCACTTTTTGGTGCGTAGAATAACTCTTTTGGAGTTCCCTGTTCTAAAATTTTTCCATTTTCCATGAAAATAACTTTTGTTGCTACATTTCGTACAAAATTCATTTCGTGGGAAACAAGAAGCATTGTATAGCCCTCGTTTGCGGCTTTTTTGATCGTATCTAATACTTCTCCAACCAACTCCGGATCAAGTGCGGAAGTCGGTTCATCTAATAAAAGTAACTGTGGCTCCATTGCAAGCGCTCTGGCAATTGCAACTCGCTGCTGCTGTCCGCCGGATAAATGTCTTGGATAGTGGTTGGACCAGTCTAAAAGTCCTACATTCTGTAACTGTTCTTCGGCGATTTTTTTTGCAGTCGCCTTATCCATTTTTTTGACAACAGTTAAGCCTTCCATTACATTTTCCAATGCTGTTTTCTTGGAAAAAAGATTCCAGTTCTGAAAAACCATTGCGGTTCTCTTGCGGATGTCGATCAGTTCTTTTTTACTTGCCTGCGCCAGATTTACTTTCAGGTCATCAATGATGAGTTCTCCTTCTTCCGGCTTTTCCAGGCGGTCGATACATCTTAATAAAGTTGATTTTCCTGTACCGGAAGGTCCGATGATCGCAATGACATCTCCTTTATTGATTGTAAGGTCGATACCGTCTAACACGACGTTTTCGCCAAATTTTTTCTTGACATTTTTTACTTCTATCATGCCTGTACTTCCTTTCTCTGAGGAGTTTTTACCTGCTCTGGAACCGCAAGTTTTTTCTCTAAGAACTTAATGATGCGTTCCACAACAATTGTGATTGCCCAATAAATCAACGCAAGTGAGATGTATACCTCAAAGTAGCGGAAGGTTCTTCCTCCGATGATTCGTCCTTGTGCTGTCATTTCGACTACCGCACAGGTAAATGCAAGAGATGTCCCCTTGATCAAACCGATAAATGAATTTCCAAGAGACGGAAGTGCAACTACGATCGCTTCCGGAAGAATAATTCTTCTTAATATCTGAAAATATGTCATTCCGAGTGAACTTGCCGCCTCAACCTGACCTTTATCCACCGACAGAAGAGAGGCTCTGATGATCTCTGCATTGTAAGCCGCTTCGTTGATAGCTAATGCGACAAATGCATACAATATGGAAGGGATTCCGTTCAGATTATAGTTGGTTCCATTTTTGTAATTGATGTATTTTAAAATTAACGGAATTCCATAATAGGTGACATACAACTGAACAAGTACCGGCGTTCCACGGATCACTGAGATGAATAACGTAGCGATCGGGGTTAATAACGGGATCTTTTTTATTTTTATCAGCGCAATGCCCAATCCTAAGATCAGACTGACGATCATTGATCCAATGGCTAACTCCATTGTGACTGGTAAATATCTTAAAATATCCGGTATGTTTGTAAATACCTGCTGGATGTCAAATAAATCTTTTGCTTCCATGATTTTTCCTCTCAACTGCTTTGATATGATTGTGGCTGCCATTTTCATGAAAGCCTTTTTATACTTAATTTAATGGTGTCTGAAGAACATCTTCTGCTGGTGACTGGTCTGCTCCACCAAAGAATTTTTCACTGAGTTCTTTTAATGTTCCGTTCTGTTTTAACTCTAAGATTGCTCCGTCTAATTTATCACGAAGTTCGGTCTGATCTTTTGGAAGGATGAAGTATGCATAGAGGTTATCGGAAATCAGGCTTGCTTCCTCTTCTGGGATTTCTGCTTTTCCAAGATCAAATCCGTATTCATCGATGTAAGCTGTATACATTGGTCCGTCAATGATACTGAAATCGGCGGAACCATCTTCCACATGCTGAAGCCATACGGCTGTATCTGCATCGGAGTAAGTAATGTCAATCGTCTGATCTGGATTTTTCTCATTCCACTGCTCTACTGCATTTGTTACACTGACACCAGCGCCATTTTCAAATTTCTTTCCTGCTGCATCAGCAAATGATGTGATCGGTGTTGCTCCGTTCTTGTATACAAATACATAACTGATCTCATCATATGGAACACTGTAGAGATAGTTCTCTGCTCTCTCAGCATTGTAAGAGAAGTTGTTCACACCGATCTGATAGTTTCCTGCGGTCAATCCGGTAAAAATAGATGCAAAGTCTGTTGTCTCAATCTGAAGTTCATACTCTGGAAGCAGGTCGAATGCAGCTTTTAACACTTCGATGTCATATCCGGTTAACTGATCATTCTCATCTACTGTGATGTATGGTTTTGGACTTCCGCCTGTTGCCGCTTTGATCACTGTTACTTCTCCGGAAGCTGCTGCACCGTCTGCCTCTGTTGCTGCTGCATTTGCATTATCATTTGAGTTTCCTGCTGCATCTGCTGATGTATTGCTGCTTCCTGATCCGCATGCTGTTACGGATGTTGCAACTAATGTTGCTGCTAAAATTGTTGTTAATACTCTTTTTACATTGTTTGCTTTCATAATCTTTTTCCTCATTCTTTCTTTTTTATTGATCATTTCCTCTTTTTCATATACTTTTACACGTTAATTCTAAAAAGTTTTTTATAAAAAGAAGAAGCAGGTCGTTGTCATATGGTTATCACAACTGCCTGCTTCTTCTTTTCTCCAAAACACTCAGGTGTATAAATCATATGAAAATAAAACCGTATTCATCCATACAGCACATACAACAGCAACACATCTGGTTTTTGTTCATTACGATTGTATTTGTCTTCATATGATTTTCCCCTTTCTTATTTCCTACTTATTTGATATGTTATGTAGGAATTACTTTATATGGGGAATTATAATCATCTGATATTATTTTGTCAATTGTTTTTGTTATAGAAGATTCCTTGGGTTTGTTATAGGTTTTGATTATAGCTGATTTTTTTTAGAACAACTCCGGGTGATTTTCCAGCGCATCTTCTTCCGTAATCTCGCGGATCACGCGGCATGGAACACCAACTGCAAGTGAATTTGCCGGAATATCTCTGGTAACGACGCTTCCAGCACCGATCACACAGCCCTCGCCGATCGTAACACCACCACAGATTGTAACATTTCCTGCGATCCAGCAGTTATCGCCAATGGTAATCGGTCTGGCGTATTCCTTATCGGTAAGTGTTCCATTCTGTTTCTGATATTGGTTGCGATCCTGCCAGCGGAGCGGATGCATCGGGGTAAGAAGTGACACATTTGGTCCCATAAATACATTTGCACCAATTGTAACCGGACAGCAATCCACACACGTAAAGTTAAAGTTCGCATACGAATTTGCACCGATAGATGTCAGACAGCCATAATCAAACTGTACTGGTCCCTGCAAGTAAAACGAATCACCTATGATTCCCATTTCTTTCAGAATCTCGGAACGTTTCTCGTCTGTTTCAAGAAGTTCATTATATTCTTTACTTAATCTATGGGCTTTTGTTCTTAATTTTACAAGTTCTTCATCGGAAGGATCGTAAATTTTTCCTGCCGTCATTTTCTCTTTTTCTGTCATTTTTCCTGCTCTCCTTTTTGCAATCTCATGATAAACTGTTTTTTCCTATGCCAGCTCTGTTCCTAATTTTTCCAATTCGTCCATTGCGCCCGCATTTTTTGATAATTCATCTTTTGCAGTTGCATAATAGGATTTCTGGAAAAGCATATCCCATGACAGGTAGTGAGCCATGCAGTCAAACTGTTTCTGAATCAGTTCATATTGTATACTGTCTACCGGTGATCCGCCTACGACAATAACACCAACCTTTTTCCCTTTTATCTGTAATCCTCTGCAATAACATTTGTCTATAACCAGCTTCAACTGTGCGGACATTCCCCACCAATACACTGGTGTTGTAAAAAGGATCATGTCTGCTGCCACAATTTTGTCAATCGAAGGATTGGTATCATCCTGATCAACGCAGCCTCTATTGCACTGACAGACACCACATCCTTTGCATGGGCTGATATGTAACTTGTCCGGCTGAATCACTTCGATCTCATTTTTTCCAGATGCACCTTTTATAAATGCATTAATTGCAGTTAACGTGTTGCCTTTTCTTGCACTTCCGTTAATAATCACAATTTTCATTTATTGGTTCCTCTTTTCTTTCCTAAATTTATATCTGAAGTATACCATAAAAAGTATTAACATACGCATTATATGTTATGATGATAACGCTACATCGCAAAAGCCCTGAAGCTGCAACTTCAGGGCTTTTGCTTATAAATTATCCCGTTTCCGGTTCATCCACAAATAGAAGATCACATTCAGCACAATTCCGAAGATCGTTGCTGCCGGAGCCGCAAAACCGATCTTGGTGAGGCTCGCATCCGGCTGGATACTCATATAATATGCCAGCGGCAGACGCACAAGAAGCGTCTGGACGAGTCCCTGAACCATAACCCAGACCGTTTTATCATGTCCGTTGAAATAACCGACCATACTGAATAGAACGGCTGTCACGATCGTTTCCAACGCAAAACCTTTCAGATAATCATAACCATTCTGCACAACGGCTGCGTCTGTTGTGAAGATTCCGGTCAGAAGATCTCCCTTAAACATAACAAATGCAAATACAATGCAGCCGATCACAATTCCAACGCCCATGCCGGTAAACATTGCTTTTTTCGCTCTTTTTTCGTTTCCGGCGCCTACGTTCTGCGATACAAAGGATGCCATGGACTGCATCAGAGAGCTTGGAATCAGTAACACAAAGTTTACAATCTTGCAGGCAACGCCATATCCGGAGGAAGCTTCAAGTCCAAGCCGGTTAACAAATGCGCAGAGTGCAAGAAATGAGATCTGTGTCAAAAACTCCTGCATAGCGAGTGGCAGACCGACTTTTAATGCTTTTATACAATGTGTGTTGATCTTAAAATCCTGTCTGGTGATTTTAAATGGAAGTTCTCTTTTTACCAGTAAAAATAATGCAAAAACGACGCTGACCGCCTGTGCTGTTACAGTTGCGATTGCAGCTCCGGCTGCGTCTAAATGCAGTCCTGCCACTAAAATCAGGTCTCCTGCAATATTCACCACGCAGGCAACCGCAACAAATAATAATGGAGATTTGCTGTCACCTAAGCCTCTGAAAATAGCTGCAAGCAGATTGTACGCCACAATGAAAAAAATTCCGCCACCGCAGATACGCACATAAGACGATGTCAGTTCCACAGCCTCCTGTGGTGCCTGCATCAGCACGGCGATCGGCTGCGCAAATCCGATCATAACTACAAAAAGTACCGCAGAAACAATTGCAAAAATAATTGTTGCTCCACCGATCAAAGCTCCGATATACTGCGGTTTTTTCTCCCCGATATACCGTGCGATCAAAACAGTGATACCCATTGCAAACTGCGTAATAACAAAAGTGACTAAGTTTAACACCTGGCTTCCTGTTGATACGGCTGAAAGCCCCGATGTTGTTCCAAACCTTCCAACGACCAGAAGGTCAACTGCACCGTAAGCCGCCTGCAATACTAATGCGCCTAAGATTGGCAGCATAAATGGCAGCAACTTTCCTAAAATACTTCCCTGTGTAAAATCTGATTTTGAACTATTCAATGTCAACTCTCCTTTCGCTCATGACTTTATAAAATTTTTCTATGGTCGAAATCATACAGTCTGCTTCTTCTTCGGAAATATGATCCATATATTTCAAAAGCCGGCTGTAATAATTTTTATCGTACTTATCCGATAATTCTTCGCCTTTTTCTGTAATGGAAACATATGTGATCCGACCATCCTCCTCAGACGCATATTTCGTGAGATAGCCCTTTTTTTCCATTTCCTTGACCGTTCTTGTCACACCCGGTCTTGGAAGCTTTAATGTATCACTGATATCGGAGACTTTTACTCTCTCTTTCTTCTCCTGTAACTTGTGGATCACATCCATGTACTGGATATACGCTGGTGTGACTCCTTCCGGCAGTTCCGGGAGCAGTTCCCTCGTCCTTTTTGCAAGATAACAGGCATCTAACATTCTTTTTATTTTTTCTTCGTTCATTCTATCGGTTCCTTTTTTGCATTGTGCTATATAATTGCTTTTGTTAATTACCATTGGTAATTATATGGTTCTATAACGGTGTTGTCAAGAGATGTTTTTTATTCGCTATACACTATATTTTTTAGTATTGGTATTATGGTGCTATCAATCAAAGATTCTTGTAATGTCCTGATATCGGTTGACTACACGATAAACCTCTATATATTCATTATTGACCTTGTAGATAATCACATAATCTTCCCATATCGCATATTTATAATCTGTCCGAAAGCTAACTCTTTTTGAGAGATCCGATCCCATTCCTGGAAACATCTGAAGATTTTCAAATTTAACATAAATCTCTTTTACCGTCTTCACAGCATATTCCTCGTTGTCTTCTGCAATGTAATCCCGGATATTTTTCAAATCCTTTGCAACAATCGGATTGATCCGCAATTTTAACATCTTATTCCCCCACAAGTGTCTTCAGTTCATCCAGATTCAGCCAACCTTCTCCGTCTTTCACTGCTCCTTCGGCTTCCTGTAGCTTTATCAGAAGCTTTTTCTCTGCGCGATCACGCTCATAATCTTCAATATCCATGACTACAAAACGTCCTCTGCCATTCTTGGTCAGATATACCGGTTCGCCTTTATGACAGTTTTTCAGGACTTCATTATAATTTCTCAAATCAGATACCGGTAAAATATTTGCCATATTCTTTCAACACCTTCCTTTGATTTTAAATTGTTTCTTCTACTTCTATTATACGCAAAAAGCTGTAAAATTCAACGTAGATTTTTACAGCTTTACAATCAGTGTTTCACACCTATTACCGAACTTTTCATATCCGGATCAAAATAATTATAAAATTAATCGGTTTAACCAATCTCGATGCACTGTACCTGGCAGAAAAAGAGATTGATAATATCTTTGAGTTCACCATGCTGATTAACAGCTGAGTACTAGGTTTTTCTTATAGCTCATGTTGTCGTTCATTTCACTTTAATTTTTTTGCTTATCTTACTTTTTTTCTGATTCCAACTGCGGTCAATGCTCCACAAGAAAGAAGGAGAAGTGTGATCCACAAAGCTGCCTGACCGTTATCTCCGGTTTTCGGTGAAACTGCTGTTGTATCTGCTGTCTGAACTTCAAAGTTTGCTGTTGCAACTCCATTTGCAGAAACAATGCTAATACTGTGTGCTCCGGCTGCCAATGTGCTTAAATACTCCGGTTTCAAAGTGATAATGATACTTCCTTCTGTTGCCGTATAGCAATCTGCATTGATTTCTACATTATCTACCATAACTTTCTGGAAGTTTGCAAATGCATCGCTGGAACGGAAATAAATTGTATTTCCACTTCCCTGCGTATAGCTGCTGCCTGCACCTTCAATGATGGTTGGTATAACCTGCTGACTGCCCTGTGTGCTTGCCGTTGATGCCGAAGCCGGTGTTGATGTTGTTGTAGATTCACCCTGCGTTGTTGACGGTTCACTTGGTGTCGGTGTTGGTTCTGGTGTCGGTGTTGGATTTGGATTGGTATTATTACTTACGAAAGTTGTACCAATCTCACCAGTATATCCTTCTGGTTTTTTATTTAATGCTGCGGTAACTCCAGATGCTGTGACAACTGCATTTGAAGATATTGTTATTTTTTTACCACTTTCTAATCCATAGCTGGAAATCTCTCCTTTTTCTGCCTTAGCTACCACAGTTCCTCCACTAATCGTTATATCGCCATCACATTCAATACCACGGCTACTGTAAGCTGCTTCTGCAGCATATGCTGTAATATTACCATTTTTAATAACAATACCATCATATGCATATATGCCACTTGTACCAGCTGTTGCCTGTGCATTTGCAATAATTGTACCCTGACTATCAATTTCCAGTTTTCCTAGCACACTAATACCATGACTGGTATCTGCTGTTCCACCTGTTACATCAAGTGTCCCATCTCCTGTTATGGTTAAATTTCCAAAAGCATATATTCCGCAACTCCATCCATTTGTACTATCACTGTAAGAACTGCTTATATTTTTTATTCTATTTTCATTTTTAATTATTATATTCAAGTCTTTTGAGGTTTCGATTCCGCTTCCATTACCTTCATAATTAAATCCATCTAAGGTCAGTGTATTTGTCTGATTATCATAACTCCAGCCTGTGCCGAAAGTATTGGCACTGGTAACCTCAACTCCGCCTACCCTTAGATTGTAAGGGGTTGGCGTAGATGGTGTGGAACTGCCACCAGAAGAATTTTTTGGAGAATAAAAAATACCATCTTCTCCATCTTTTGTTGTAATTTCATAGTTTTCATCATCGTCAGTAAAAAATGCATCTTTGAACTGTTTTCCTGAATCTGCAAGCGGTATTTCGCTTTTTGCATATGGCTGATAATAACCTACACCTATTTTAGCACCCGATGTCAGTGGATCAGTTGTGCTCAGATTAATTTTTTCACTACTATTGTAACGATAAATATATAAGTTACTATTTTCTCCATTTGAGTTTTTATTTCCGTAAATTTTTGCACTTCCTCCGATTGTTACATCCGCTCCCTGGTATGCAAATACACCTGCTCCATCCTGATCTTGATAGTCACCAAAATCACAAATATTTTCTGTGATTTCTCCACCAGTCATTATAAATTTACAATTATCAAGAACAACCACTCCAGCGCCGTATCCTGCCTTATTTTCTGAAATCTTACCTCCTCTCATGATAAAAGTTCCATTATAAAAAAGTGCAACTCCACCACCGCGTTTTGTAAAAGTACTATTGCTACGATTTCCAACAATATTGCCGGATTCTAATATTAACGTTCCTCCGCTGACATTAATGCATCCAGCATAGTCTTCATTTGCCCATCCACCAGTAATTTTTCCATTTTGTCCTTCACTCGTATCTTTTATTATTAAAGTTCCATCTGTCATCACACTAAATACATTGTCTTGTTGTACATTTAAGTTACGATCAATCGTATATCCATTCAAATCAATGGTCACGTCCCGAGTTACATTAAAACTATAATCACCCGTTCCAGCTGTAATATTACTCGTCAATTGAATGTCGCCACCATTACTTATTGCTTTTTTTAACTCAGTCCACGTACTCACATGCTGCGTTACCGCATCATCTGCCTTCACCTCCGTCACACCCAGTCCTGCAACCATGGTTATGACAAGCATCATACACAGCAATCCTGCTATCCATTTGTTCAACTTTTTCATTCCTTTTTCTCCTTTGCTTTTTAATGTAAAAAATTCGTTGTACATGATTACTTGTTTCTAATGTACAACGAATTTCTTTCCAAATGGGCGGATTGTCATGAATCGACCGTAAAATGTATTGAATCGACCATATTTTTCACTACATATGTAATTTATATTTCACAAGACAGCCGACTGCAAGTATACGTAGCTTTTTACTTGCTCATTTCTTTTTTTATTTCTAAAACATAACAACTATAGGAGATTGGAATGCCACTGAATCTCGCAGATATGAATAAGGCATATAAAATTATAAATGGCGACATTTTTTTACCGTTTTATATATCTCTGGTTTCTGCTGTTTGGCTTATCTGGCATTGTCATTTCAACCACCCCTGCTTTTATTGCCAGATTCATATAATTCTTTCGAAATGTTTCTCTGGATTTAATCCCTAATTTTTCCATTATTGCTACAGTTGTATACGGAATATCATATTCCATTACAGAAAGCATCCTTTTCACATACTCACTGATATCTAAATTAGATGTCTCAAGCTGCTGTGTTACTTCATCCAGAATTTTATCTATCTGCTCTAACATAAATTCAATAAACAAATCAGAATCACCATTTACATGACATTTAGAAATTGCGTCATAATATTCACTTTGAAATTTTTTCCATTTGTTCATATGCCGTATAAGCATTTTTTACTTCCTGAATTTCCTGCATATCTCCCAATACAGTCCTGCCATTTATAACATCTCTTACCTCAGACAGAGATAATGAATTAGCCTCTATCTTTAACGATGAATGTATGGACTTAATCCGATTATTTCTTCTAAGATGTGGTCTTGTATCAAGCTGGCTGTGGCTCTTTATTTTCCCTACTTTTTTCAGATATGGACGATACATAGTCAAGCATTTTGTTTGTAATGGTAAAGGGTAGTTTATAATTTTGCATATTATATCCTCATCTTGCTTATTATCTTACCATATTTTTGTACAGTTTAAATTATCTTATAAACAGAATTACCTTTTCTCGCTCACTCAATAGGAAGTTTTTCTCTTAAGCGATCTCTTTTTTCATCGCATTGTAACCGATCACGACTGTCCAGACATATGCACATGTCTTAGGGATCATCAGCATACCGATCATTGGAATGACATCCGTCCACAGCACAACCGGGATATAGAATACAAAGCTTAAAACGATTGTCAGCCACATAAAGCGGAAAGACTTGTCATTGTTCTCTTTTGCACTTTTATAGAATAAAACAATGATCAAAATTCCCATCAGTGCAAATGGAATATTACGGTAAATACCCCAGGAAAACGGAGCTGATGCACTGAGCCAGTTATTCTGTGGCATCATACATAAAATAATTCTTAATCCTGCAAGACCATAAACAGCTGCTGTCGCTGCATTATGACCTTTGATCTGATAGCGTTCACGCCAGATGTGATAAAGTACAACGTAAAAGATTGTCATCGTGACAGATGTGATCCATTTTCCCACTTTCAAAGTGGGAGAATTTCCGTTACTGATTACACACAATGTGAACAATAACTGATTTTAATATAATGTTTTGTTGATAAGCATCAATACAGAGGATGGATCATAATCCTCGCGGATCACTGATACCAGCATGAGGGAAAACAGGATTTCTGCAAACTGCCTTTCCGTAAAATTCTCATCGAATACGCCCAGACGAATCTCAGGGTCATTTTTTAAAACTTCACCTAGCCCATTTAAAATATGTCCCCATGTACGCATCATCCTTTTCTTTCCGTCATCCTTCCCTTCCTTCATGAAACCAAAGGAATGTAAAGAGAAAAATCCCAGAAACCGCTTATTGCCATATTTGAACCGTTCATAAATCCATGCCATACAAGTTGTAACATCATGAAATACCTGCTCATCTTCCGGATGAAAAAAGATTTCCTGCCAGACACTCTCGATGGTTGCACCAAGCAGCTCTGCCTTGGATTCATAGTAATTATAAATCGTACCGGCTGAAACGGAACATTTCGCCGCAACAGATCTTATGCTTACAGCTGCCCATCCGTTTTCTTCGATCAGCTCCCTGCTGGCAGCCAATATATCTTCTTTTGAAGTAGCAAGACGATTCGTATTTTCCCCCTTTGACATCCCGGCATTTCTTTTATTTTTCATATCTGAACACTGTTCATGTTGATCTGTCAATCATTTTTTTCTGAGTATTTACTTCTGCTATGACAATTTGCAACTCTGTACATAATTACTTCAAAAGCAATGATTAATTCTCCCAACTGTTCTTTCTTAATTCCAGACACCCGGTGTTGCAATATATATTATTCATAACAGGCACTGAATGCTGGTCTCATTTCTTCAATTTTTCTACGTGACAGACCATATTCATTAGCTGATTTTTCCCAGTTATCTCTGACAATCTTCAATATATCTTCTGCATACGTTTCAGCATCCGGTTTTGAAATACCGAATTTTACTGAAGTTTGCACAGCCAGTTCAATACTGATGCTATTATCCTCATTATCTACATTTAGAGATAACTCATCTCCGTAAGGAACCGGATTCACATCATACAGAGGAGATAGAACCCATCCTTTATCTGTAAAAATAAATGCGTGATTTCTCAGATGATCATCCGTATTAGTAACGGCCATGTTGAAAACAATACGCTTCCAAAGCTCCACTAAATCCTTCTTAGGCTGAGCTCCACAGGACTTGATAAAAGCGGCAATATCAAGATAGCTGCTTCCATCAGCAGCGGATGCACCATCTGTTTTTTCAAGAAGCGTCATAGCAGAGGCAAAATGTACTCGCTTATTTTCCAGACGATCAAACCGCTTTATCAAAAAAGTACTTCCAAGAGGCGAAAACTTCTCCAACCTTGCTTCTGGAACATTCAAACCGCAGAGTGCTGCCAACTCATGTGCCACCATTTCCCATGCTCCGGTATCATTTTCATCATTTTTTGACGGAAACTTTGCAATCCAAAGCTGATTCTTTGTATCCACAACCGTTGCCTTCGGTCTGGCTCCACCAAGAGATGAACCCGGTTTGATCAATTGATTCAACCATCTTTCAGATAAACCAGTTTCATCATTTTCAAAGTTTCTGGATGCTTCTTCCAGTGTACGAAGTGAAGCCCATGGTGGCGCTGCCGTCTCCCTGTCGTCAGAAAGGAACTCTCCATCCAGATTTGACTTAAAACGAATGCCTCCCATTCTTGTTTCGTCATATACCCCAAGCAGATAATCACTATCATAAAGTTTAGAAGGTTTTCGTCCTTCTTTCTCGGCAAGGATTCTTTCACGTTTATTCATAAGAATTCTACCCCACCGATCTGGAGAAGCATCTGCAAATAAGCCGAAAATATTTTTTCCAGACGGATACTGTCTGCCAGGATACGGCATGAGTTCTGGATCCAAAGTCAACGCAAGTCTGTTTTTTTTCAGCCAACCCCTATCATACTCAAAAGAATACGCTTCGCCTCCTTTTATAACATTCACATAAAGGATCCCCATAAGAATAGGCCGATCTGCACTAAAATCATCATAGACGAAAATGTTTTTCTGATTTATCGCCATTATTCCGACCTCCTCGGTGCACGTTTTTTTGTGATCAGATTCAAATCCTGCAATTGTCTTCCCAACTCATCATCCCTGGCAACAAAAAGTAAATCCTTATCCAGGTTGTTTAAAGCATGTAAAACAGCTGCATAAATACCCATAGCAACCGACGGATCTCCCTTTTCAACTTTCCAAAGAGAAGATCGGCTGATTCCAGCACGTTCTGCTACCAGCTCAGCGGATAAACTTCTTCTGAGTCTTGCAAGCTTAATTTGTTCACCCATAGTTGTTAGTATCTCTTCTGTTCCTGGTAATATATTATACGCAGCCTTCTTCATCTTCATTCTCCATCTTGCTAATGTTTATTATTATATACAAGCATGTTGTTTTTGTCAATTTTAGAAAGCATTACAGTGATTGCCCATCACTCAAAATCTCTGGTAATATTCGTAAGCCATTTATTTCTGAAATAGTGAATAAATACCACAGGCATTTTTTCAAACTCGTCCAGTGTCATGACAAAGTATACCCAGACAGGCGGCAGTTTGAAAACATATGCTGCAAGGAAGGTAAGTGGGACTGCAACAAGCCACATAAATATGGCATCTACGATCATTCCAAATCTGGCATCACCGCCACCCCTGAAGCAGCCGCATATAAGACAGGTATTAACGCCTTCGCCCACAAAACGCCAGGTTGTCATAATGATAAAAATGCCAAGATAATAAATAGCAGTCTCTGTTAATTTATCCCGGTAGAAATTCAGTATCACAGGGCGGATCGCCAGAATAACGGCACATCCGATCAGGCTGACAATAAATGTTATTGTAAGCATTCGTTTCCCGTACTCTCTGGCTGTATCAATGCGGTCTTTCCCAAGCTCCTGGCTGACAATGATCGTAGTAGCGTTGGCAAAACCACGACAGGCGATAGCACCGATATTTACCACCATAACAGCAACGGCATTTGCTGCAACCATATCATCTCCAATATGTCCAAGAATTGCTGCAAACGCTGAATTGGCAAAGCTCCAGACAACGTCATTTATCACCGCCGGAGTGGCAATTTTTATAAAGTCCTGTAATAAAATATCTGATTTTGCAAAAAAATATTTTATTCTGAATCTGACGTCTGAACTGCGCAATGAGTAAATCAGACAGATCAGCACTTCTGAGATTCTGGCGATCACAGTACCAAGTGCAACACCGGTAACACCGAGCTTTGGAAGGCCAAACAATCCAAAAATAAAGGTTGCATTACAAAGTACATTGACACAAAGCGAAACAATATACGTAACCGACGGCAGCATGATTTTTCCGATGCTTCGGAGCGCACTCATAAAAATCTGTGAGAATCCCATGAATACAAATGAAAATGAAATCACCTTCAGATACTCACTTCCTGCAGCGATCGTCTCAGGACTGTTTGTAAAAATCTTCATAATTGCCGTTGGCATAGTGAAGGAGATAACAAAAAATATAAGAGAGATAATCAGGGAGATCCGTTCTGCGAGACCCAGAATCTTCTCTACCGTCTTTTTATCACCTTTTCCCCAGTACTGGGCACATAAAACCGAAGTACCTGTTGCCATACCATAATATAAACAGAAAAGAATAAACGTATACTGGTTAGCAAGCGATGAAGCCGACATGGCAGTCTGGCTCACGTATCCAAGCATTACCGTGTCGGCAATGTTTACCAATGTTCCGATCAGATTTTGGAGCATAATCGGAAATGCTAGTGTCGATGCATATTTTAAGAAATCTTTTTTATTTAACATACAGTAGTTCTTCCTTAGTTCTTAGTATTAATATATGTCAATTGACTGACCACACGATTATACTGTCTGCAAATAATATACGCAAGCAGAAGTTATTCGACGCTCTTTAATGATTCGATCATATCTATTTTTTTCATTTTCCAATGCATCACGATATTCACAATAATAGAAAAACCGATTGTAAGTAAAATACTATAGATATAACTTTTTGTATAAATCTGCCGGCCAAACATCATAATATCAAGTTCTGCTGTTAAGATGACAAACCGGTGCAGCCATATTCCAAAGAAAATACCAAAAATTGTACCGAGCACTGTCAGCATAATATTTTCCCTGAATACATACATTGATATTTCCCCATCATAAAAGCCAAGCACTTTCAGCGTCGCCAGCTCCCTCTGACGCTCACTGATGTTAATGTTATTTAAATTGTATAAAACAATAAATGCAAGCAGTCCTGCAGACACAACAAGTACATAGGTAACAATATTCATACTTGTGATCATTGATTCTATCCGGTCTGATATTGTACGCGTAAATGTGATTCCTGACACTGCATTGTTATCAAGATATTTTGCCGAAAAATCATTTTCATAAGAAATATCTTCCGGGTCTTTATTTACGACAAATATTTCATCATACGCAATATCTTTCCCAAATAATGACTGGTAGCATTCCGGTGTCATATAAACATAATGGTAATAATAATTTTCCGCAATGTGCATTACCTTAACAGGTTTATAATTTAAGCTTGAAACCTCAAGATAAATATCGTCACCCTCGGATACATCCAGCAAAGTTGCCAGCTTTTCTGAAATGATCACACCTTCATCATCTAACGTGTATTTTTGCCCGGATATACGATTCTGCAAAGATACAAATTCATCTAACTCATCCGCGTCGGATGGGATGAACAAATACGTGCTTTGCTTCTTTTCTCCATTGGCTCCACAACATGCATCAATCGTAGATTCATGACTGAGCATAGCTGCCTTTGTCGTCGACTCCTTAAGAACACTGTCTAAAACTTCCTGTTTCTCTTCATCCGTATCCGCATCGGCCAGTGTCATCTTAACCTGGTATGTATGAATGAAATTATATTGCCTGTCTCCGATCATCATGATGGAATCTTTTACACCAAATCCAACAAGCAGTAATCCCATACAACCGCCAATGCCAAGTACAGTCATAAACAAACGTTTCTTGTATCGGAACAGATTTCTCACTGCCGCTTTATTGGAAAAATTAAGATGTTTCCATATAAATGTAATTCTTTCCAGAAAAACCCGTTTTCCGATTTTAGGTGCAGCCGGTCTCATCAATTCCGCCGGTGCAGCAAGAAGTTCTTTATAGCATGCCGCAAGCGTGGCAGCCGTGGTACTGACAACCGCAGCGATCATTGAAATCAGAGAATATTTTAAATGGATCGGTGTTACAAAATCTGTCAATGTAACATATGCGATCTTATAGGCATTCATAATGACTGCCGGAAAAATAATCTGTCCGATCAAAGTACCGATCGTGCCGCCTAACATCGTAGCAAGAAATGCATACATGACGTATTTAGCTGCAATACTGGATTTCCTATATCCCAACGCTTTCAGTGTACCGATCTGAACACGTTCTTCTTCCACCATTCTCGTCATCGTTGTCAGACTGACGAGTGCTGCCACAAGGAAAAATATAACCGGAAAAACATTTCCAATATTTCCTATACGTTCTGAATCCTGGGCATATGCAATACAGGTAGTGATATAATTACGGTCGAGTACATACCACTCCGGTACATCAACATCAGCAAGATCTGCTTTCGCCTGGATAATGTCAGCCTTCGCATCTTCAAGCTTTTGATGATTTTCTTCATATTCGGCATCATATTCAGCCTGGCCATCTGTCAGCTTTTGTTCATTTTCTTTGATTTCATTTTTTGCATCTGCCAGTTTCTTCTCATTTTTATTTATCTCTGACTGTGCATCATTTAATTTTTTCTCATTTTCTGCGATTTCGGCTTTCGCTGAATCTAAGGAGGCTTCATTTTCTGCAATAGTGTTTTGTGCAGAAGCTAATTCCTGCTCTTTCGCCGCAATGGTTTGTTTTGACTCGGTTAATACCTGTTTTTGTGCATTAAGCTTCGCCTGATTTGCATTTAATTCTGACAGATTATCTTCATATGCTGACATACCTGCCGTGTAGTCTGCCATGCCGCTGTCATATGTTTTTTTCAATGTAGCAAGCTCTGTCCATTTCGCATCTAATGCCTTTTTTCCTTCTTCATAAGCCGCTTCATTTTGTAAAAGCAATGCTTCGTTTTGATCAAATTCAGCAATACCGGTCTGCATCGCATCTCTTTGCGTGATCAGTTCCTGTATCTGAGTATTTAGTGTCTGCCATTCTTTGCTCCCCCCTGCAAGAAGGTCCATCTGTGCCTGAAGTGCCGTTATTTGTGAATCCATTGTTGCGACAAGTGTTCTGTAACCATCGATCTGCCCACGGTTCGCTTCAAGTTCTGTTCTTGCCTGTTTTAAATCCTCACCGGAAGCATCCAGTTCCGTCTGACTGGCATTTAAAGCATTTTCCATCTGCTCAATCCCTGATTTTAATGTTTCTAATCCGGTTTTCGCATCTGCAAGCTGCCCTGCAGCACTCTCAAGCTGCTTTCTTCCATTGTCTAATTCTGTATCATACGCTGCGATAGAAGCCTCACCATCTGAAATCTGCTGCTTCGCCTGATTGATCTGATTCTGTCCATCTGCAAGCTGTGTTTTTGCGTCTGCCAGTTCCTTTTCACCGTCAGCAACTTTATCCTTAGCTGCATCAAGCTCCTTTTCCCCATCACTGACCTGCGTTTTCGCATCTGCAAGCTCCGTCTGGCCTTCTGCAACTTCCTTCTTTGCATCTGCCAGCTGTTTCCATCCAGCCTCTAATTCCTCTTTTGCATCTGCAAGTTCTTGTTCACCATCAGAAACCTCTGTCTCAGCTTCAGCTATCGCATCCTGTGCCTCACGTACAACTTCGGCATATCGTATTTCGCATCGATTCCCTGCAATATCTTTGATTTTCTGTGTTACTTCATCAACAGCATCTTCATAAGCATCACTATAACAATCCAATGCTATCGCACCATCAACAAGAACGTCGATTTCCGTAAATGCTTCTAGCGTAAAATTATCTTCCGGAATAATCAGAAATCCTGACATGGAACCATTACCAATCGTGCTGGAATCCCTTGTCAGATCAAGATAATATGACGATTTTCCGAATCCGGTGATCGTATATGTCTGCGTATTGACAATGTCTTCAATTGCCTTGTCATCTCCGGAGCTGATTGTGATCTTATCTCCGATTTTATACCCATAATTTTGTTCCAAAAGCCAGTCTGCCAGACATTCACCGGATTTCTGCGGCATCCTGCCTTCTGTCACAGTGATTTTATTCATATCCGTTGTTTCTGACATTAGCTTGATCACATGCTGTTTTTCATCTTTCTCCGTCAAAACATCATATGTATATGCAGGTATCGCAGATTCTATACCTGCAATTGCAGAAATTGCATTAACATCATCTTCCGTTAATCCTAATGTAGACAGCACTCTGATATCCATTAACTTGCTGTCGTCAAAAAAGATGTCCGCTGATTCCTGCATATCCGGTTCTGCTGCTTTCACACCTGCAAAAAAAGCCGTCCCCAGCATAACGATCAGGCAAATAGATATGAATCGATTATATGTCTTTTTTATGGACATAAAAAAATCTTTGGCCAGTGCTTTCTTTTTCATAGCGATCACCTACCATTCAATCTGTTCAACCGGTGTTGGCTCACTGTTTCGTGTAATATTCCTTACCTGTCCATTTTTAAAGCGGATTACCTGATCTGCCATCGGTGCAATTGCCATATTATGAGTAATTACAACAACTGTCATCCCTTTTTGTCTGCATGTATCCTGAAGTAATTTTAAAATGGCTTTACCTGTCTGATAGTCCAATGCTCCTGTCGGTTCATCACACAAAAGAAGTTTCGGATTCTTTGCAAGTGCCCTTGCAATAGCAACACGCTGCTGTTCCCCTCCTGATAACTGTGCAGGGAAATTCAACATTCTGTCTTGTAATCCGACATCCGTTAAAACTTCTCTCGCATCCAGCGGATCTTTGCATATCTGCAATGCCAGCTCAACATTCTCAAGTGCAGTCAGATTTTGAACAAGATTATAAAACTGAAATACAAATCCTATGTCATCTCTTCTGTATGATGTAAGCTGCCTGCTATTAAACGAGCTGATATCAACACCGTCAACGATAACATGTCCGCTTGTAGCCTTGTCCATTCCCCCAAGAATATTCAATACGGTTGTTTTTCCGGCACCACTTGGTCCGACAATGACCACAAATTCGCCTTCGTTTATTTCAAAATCCACGCCATCTACAGCATGAATTTCGACTTCTCCCATATGATAGGTTTTTTTCACATTCTGAAACTCTACTAATCTACCCATACGCCTACCTCTGTATATAGTATATTTTGACAGTTCCCTTATATATTCAATAATACCATCTTTTTCAGGTTTATATATAAATAAAAAATAAAGTTTGTCTAAATATATTATATTCGTTTTTTTCTACATACGATCCTGCAGCTATGTATCATTTATTCTTCTCACAGGCTGCCTCTATGTTCATTAAAAAAAGAAAGCAGGTTCAGATACACTGAAATTTTTTTTCAATGTATCTAAACCTGCTTTTATTTAAAGTTTTGAAGCAATCATATACGCAGGCAGGAATCATTCTTAAAGCACGATCACTGCAGCATCAAGCCCCTCAACTTTTCCATCAAACGGCTCATCTCTAAGTAAATTATATTTTCCCTCATACTCACTAAAGTTTTTTGCATTACTGCTGCAATTAAAAATCAAGGCAATTGTCTCTTCGACATTTTTCCTGATCAGGACAATTGTTCCTTCCTCATCCTTTGTAATTGACCCGATCAGTTCGCCTTCTGAAATACACGCATGTTTTTTTCGGATCCCAAGCAGCTGTTTATACCATTCATACATCTCTTTGTCCTGATATTCTTCATCCCAGTACATGCCCCGCCTGCAATCCGGATCGTTTGCCCCCGGCATCGCAAACTCATCTCCATAATAAATCATAGGCATTCCCGGCAATAACAGCTGAAAAGCCGCTGCCAAATGCTGTTTTTTCTTATTGCCATTACAGAGATGTAAAAATCTTGCTGTATCATGGCTGTCAATCAGATTCCACATAAGAGGATAACATTTTTTATTTAAACGTCCCTTCAAATATCCCAGATTCTGTACAAACTGACTGACATGGATCTTCTCATCTGCCAGCAGATCGATCAGATTCAGATAAAACGGATAGTTCATGACTGTATCCCATTCATCTCCCTCAAGAAAATCTCCTGCATAATGCCAGATTTCTCCAATGATCAGCATATCCTTTTTTACAGCCTTGACCGCTCTTCTAAAATTCTTCCAGAAATAATGACTGATCTCGTCTCCTACATCCATCCGCCATCCGTCAATATCACATTCCTTAATCCAATAGCACGCAACATCCGTAAAGAATTTCTCAACTTCCGGATTTTTCAGATTTAGCTTAGGCATTCCCCCATAGTAGCCAAAACATTTGTAGTTTGGAATCTCTCCTCTTTCACTTTCAAGTGGAAATTTCTCAATATAATACCAATCCAGATATTTTGATTTTTCTCCCTTTTCCATGATATCCTCAAATGCAAAAAATTCTCTTCCTGTATGGTTGAACACTGCATCCATGACGATTTTCATTCCACGTTTATGAGCTTCCTGCACCAGTTCCCTCAGATCCTCTGTCGTTCCAAATGAAGGATCGATCTGATAATAATCGATGATATCGTACTTATGACTTGAATATGATTTGAAGATAGGTGTCATATACAAAACATCGATTCCCAGATTCTGAACGTGATCCAGATGTTCAATAATTCCTCTGAGGTCACCATGCAGATCATCCATAGACGAAATTGGTGCTTTATACCATTGTTCCTTATCTACCTGTTGTGATGCTGCAAAACGGGCCGGAAAAATCTGATACACGACCTTATTTGCTGCCCAGTCCGGCACCTCAAACATTTCCTCTTCCCGAAGATTCTGCGGGCAATCAAACATTCTGTCCCTGTTTGTGATGCTTTCCTTATAAAACTCATAATTGCCGTAATATATTTTTTCACCCTGCGTGTCCGTAAATTCAAAATAATATCTGAGACATATCAGATGCATCTGGAGCTGTGCTTCATAATAATCATGAAACTGTGAAGTGGCAATCTTCTTCATCCGAATGGTCTTTTTCGTATCCTTGCGCTCCATTGGTATATACTTATCTTCACAGTGAAGGATAATCTCCTTCATATCATCTTTTTTTACCTGCACACGTATCACAAACAGATCCTTATCGATTGCGTAACAGAATCTTTTGTCCATGTCATGATAAATTGCTGAATATTCCATAATATTTTCCCTTTACATATTCTTTCCATTCAAATATTTTCTGCTGCTAATGCACCATGTCCGCTTCCATTTGTATCTACTACTTCTGAATGTACTACTTTTACCAATGTATCGTAATACATTACTTTTCAAGGCAATGCGGATCGAGAAGAAAATCGTAAATATTGATTGTAAGAATTCCATATTCATCGTAATGCGGCTGAACAATATCTTTGGTAATAACGATTTTCTTGAAAGAGTCGTCAATCCTTCTAAACGGTCTGATTTCCTGAATGCGCTTTGTTTCATCTGGCAGCGAATATGCCGACTGAATATAGTATCTGACCGAACCCATATTACAAACAAAATCAACTTCTAGCTGCTTACGGGTCACTTTCCCTGCCTTATCTTTTTCTGCAATCGGGATAACACCTACATCGACGCTGTAGCCTCTCATACGCAGTTCATTGTAAATTACATTCTCCATAGAATGAGTCTGCTCAAACTGACGAAAGTTAATTCTTGCGTTGCGAAGTCCAAGATCAGAGAAATAGTATTTCTTTGGAGTTTCAATGTATGCCTTACCCTTGATATCATAACGCTGTGCAGATTCAATCAAAAAAGAATCCTCAAAGCAATCAAGATATTTTTTTATGGTTGCAGAAGTAATTCTGGATTTTTTTACGGTCTTAAAGGTATTTTTCAGCTTTTCAGGATTAGTCAATGAGCCAATCGCAGATGAGAGGATATTCAACAGATCCTCCAACTCCCCAATATTTTTAACACGATTTCTCTTGGCAATATCCCGAATATAAATTTCGTTGAATAAATTCTGCAATGCAGCTGCCTTATCATTTGCACCTTCACGAAGGACTACCAGAGGAATACCTCCATATAACATATACTCAGAAAGCCCCATGTATTTGTCGCCATTGTAAACATTCATAAACTCTGCAAAGCTCAAAGGGTACATATGAATCTCATCACCACGACCGGCAAATTCGGTAGCGATGTCTTTTGACAGGAGCTTTGCATTGCTCCCGGTTACAAATACATCCATATTATCTTTTCGCAAATACCCATTCAGAACCGCTTCAAAGCAATCAAGCATCTGAATCTCATCAAGAAGCAAGTAGTACATTCCGTCATCAGCGACTTTGGAACGGATATAAGCCATGAACTTTTCCGGATCAATCCCACGCTTTTCTTTTTGAATCTGTATCAGACTTTCACCAATCAGGTAAAGGTCATCTGCAGAGTCAAAAGCGAAACGGATGATATGATCAGCATTCACACCATTATTCAACAAATGATGGTAAAAAAGATTATTCAGTAAATAAGATTTGCCACATCTGCGAATACCGGTAATCACCTTAATTAAGCCATTATGCTTTCTTTTTATCAGTTTGTCCAAATAGAAATCTCTGCTAATTTCCATGTAGCAAGCCTCCTTGGAATAGATTTTTTCAACTTTTAACATTTTTCTATTCTATTATAGCCGCAGGAATAGGGAAAAACAAGATACAGAATCACTTTTGAAATAAATTTTTGCTACTTTTCACATTTTTCTATTCCAAAGTCTTCTTATAGTATATGCAAGCCATTATCATTTTCCGGCAATAATTGTATGCATCCTTTAAAACGTCCTTTTTACAGGATATATTCCATCTGTCTCTCTTTGGTTTTCAATCCCATTTTTTCATAAAATTTTTCTGCTGAAGTATTTCCTGACCACACATTAAGTGTCACTTCATAGCAGCCCAGACGTTCCGCTTCACTCTTGACATATTCAAACAGGCTTTCGCCTACATGCTGTCCTCTGGTTTTGGCATCAACACACAGATCATCGATAAAAAGTGATGTAAATGGTAAATTCATCATTTGTATACTTTGTCGTTCCCGGAATAAAAATATCAGGTCTTATATCTGCATGGATCTGAAGCACCTGCTCTAATAATTCCATTAATCTTGGAATGTCTTTTTCATTTGCTCTTCTAATGTTCATCTTCTGCGCCTCCATATGTTCCGACAAATACGTCATATATTTTTTGATATCGATATCCTTTTTTTATCATTGTCGGGTCTTGCACAATTACTTTTAAATCTACTAACTGATTTATGATACTAGATACAACATTGACATTTGCACCGGAATCAAGGCTCTTCCCAGACGTCCATTTCCATCTTTATATGCATGTATTGTTTCAAACTGCATATGTGATAAAGCCACATTTACCAATAAGGGATCTATAAATTCATCATTCATATACTCATATAAATTCATAAGCAATCCATAAACTTCTTCCGGTATAGGTGGAATAAATGTTGCGTTTTGCATTGTACACCCTCTTGGTCCAATCCAGTTCTGGATAGTTCTTATCTTTCCAGGTGTTTTCTGTGATCCCCGTACACTGTCCAATATGATCTTATGCATTTCATTCACAAGTTCATAACATATTTGTTTTCCTGACTTTAAATATGCTCCAGCATATTCTATCGTTCTTTTCAGATTTTGTATTTCCTGATTATCATCTGTTTTTTTCATATACTTTAAGTAATACATTTCATCCTGAGAAATCTGCGTTCCTTCAATCTGGGTTGATTTGTAACTCTCATTCAAAATAATCGAATCCAGAAAAAATCCTGCATCAAATTCCAATGTATTTAACAAAGATTTATATTCACCATATTTTACATTTGCTTCTGCAATCAATCTTAACATTTCTTTGTCTATTTTATATTCTAAAGGCATTTTTTGTGTGAAAAACTATGATTTTTTCATTTTTGTGATTAAGTTCTCTTTTTTATCCCAAAAATATCTGTCATGGCTGCAATTTAAACGTAAAAACTGCTACTTTGTCTGTCGGCTGAAGTTGCACTGTCTCTTTCCCTTCTATTTGCAAAGTCATTCCGTCCACGTTCATTCCGATTTCTTCATAAGTCAGTGCCGCAGCTCCAACATTAATTTTTACTCCTTTTTTTGTGCCGTCTTTATAATTCGCAGTACAGGTGATAACCACTCCGTCTACCAGCTTTTGATATGCTGCTGGTTCCTCGTACTCATCCAGACAAATGAGATTCTGATTTTTCTTTCTGATATCATAGCATTTGTTGATGAGGATTCTTGTCATCCATGTTTTAAAATACTGTATCTTCACTAATTGATTCATTCTTTCTAAAAATCTATTGTAAAAAAACCGGGGCATTTTATGGCTAAAGGATGCAGGTGCAGCTCTACCTGTTTATAATGTCGATGTACCCATTATTCCAATTGAAGTCAAATCACACAAAGCTTTAGATAATTTTATGAATGTATCAGATTATCATCTTGAAAAAGCATAAAAATATCTCCATCATTTTGCTTGTAATGATGGAGATATTATATTAAATACGAACATAGCCGGTAGATGGACCTGCACCAACTTTTACGATATATCCACTCTTAACCAGATCCGTCAAAGTCCTTTCCACGGTAACCTTGCTTATATCAGGACAAAACTCCATGATTTCCTTTTTTGTAATCTTGCCAACCTTGTTATCAATAACTGCTTTAATTCTATCAGGCTTAGAAAGACTGCGATGTTTCAAATGCTCTACACGACTTTCAAATTCATTGTATGCTTTCAGCATGATACCCAGATAATATTTAACAAAAGGCTCATAGCTGTTTTCGCCCTCATGCCAGCCAGTAGAACTTGCTTGAAGGGCTTCATAATATGTTTCTTTTGTCTTTTCAATCAGCATTTCCATACTGACATATTTTCCAACGATGTATCCCGCCTTGTAAAAAAGCAGTAAAGTGAGCAAACGGCTCATCCTACCATTTCCGTCATTGAAAGGATGGATGCACAGAAAGTCCAGAATGAATATGGGAATCAGAATCAGTTTATCAATGCGGTCAGCTTCCCACGCTTCAAGGAAGCGAGCGCAAAGTTCTTCCATCGCTTCAGCAGTCTGAAATGCGGGAACTGGAATAAAACGTGCCTTCTGATGACCCTCGGCATCTGTTTCTGCAATTACATTATCGGAATTCTTATAACTTCCACCAGCACCCCCCTGTGAATAGGAGTACAGATCTCGATGTAACTGCAAAATAATGTTCGGTCTTGGGTTGATATATTCATAGCCTTCGTGAATTGTGGAAAGTACTTCACGATAACCAGCAATATCCTGCTCAGATCGGTTGCGGGGTTCTGCTTTTTGACTTACCAATTCTTTCAAACGCTTATCGCTTGTAAATATGCCTTCGATTCGGTTGGATGCTCCCGTACTCTGAATCAATGCAACTTCTAAGAGTGTTTTCAATTTATCTCCATCATTCTATCATCAAATGATGAAGATCTCAATAGATTTGATGGAGATAGAATATCCATATACACAATAAATATCCTCATTTCATCCATATATTATATCGTTTTGTGGATTGTTTTTTCATTAAAATTACACTATTTTTTCACTATTTTTCATTACTTCATCGTTTTCGCCAACGAATTGAGCAACGCCCGCCTCTCTGGATTCAGATTCTTTTTCTCATAAAATGCTTCTTTAAAAAGCTCTGCATTTTTCCTTTGGTCATCATCCGGAATATGAGAGTACGCATCCGTAACCATATTGACCTGTGCATGGCCGGAATCACCCTGTACTGCTTTGATATCAGATAATGGTACACACAAGCACGGAAAACACTTTATGCAAAATCTTCCACAGTAAAATCTATAAATGATCCGCAAAGGCAAAGGAAACCGACAGTTTATCATGTTTGGAATTATGGCAGTTCTTTTAGGAAGTGGAGATGCATTCCATCTGGTTCCCCGTGCAGTAGCGCTTTGTACAACTGGACTTGAGAACTTTACTGTACAGATGGGGTTAGGAAAGTGGATTACCTCTATCACTATGACTATCCTAAAATCATATCACCATCTGCAGTATATCCTCTATATGTTCTGCATAATAATCAGC